>JBCDDK010000001.1:0-137286 GCA_039180345.1 Cyanobacteria bacterium P01_G01_bin.39
AGTTTTTTTCACAGTATTTTAGGATTGTGAGTGGTATCTGATCTTAGAATGCTGACTCCCTCTCCCCTTTGTCAACTCTCCAATCGTTTTACCTCTCAAGCTTTCGATGCCTTCTACTCAATCTTTTGTCAGTCAATCAGATCTATATCATTCTTTTTTATATTTCATATAAGCTGGTATTGTACTAGGATTTAAAATGACAATGTTATGAATGTTGTATGTGGTAACAGTTCTATGCTGTGATCAAAGGCGATAGTATTAGGGAGTAATTACTGTAGAGTAGTCTTGGGATATCGGAGATAAAAGTTAAAGTTTAAGGCTCGATTATATTATTTTGTTTCTTTCTTATTCCATCAATATATTGTTGCACTTCTTCTGTTGATTCTTTTTTCAATTCAGCAAGATAATTAATGAGCCTATCACAGTCTCTATCAGGATTAATTTGAATATCTTGTGGTAACAAAGTAAGGCAGAGAAAAGGAGGATTATCTCCCGTTAATTGCTTTTCATCAAGATTTGTGACCTGAGATAAATTAGTTCCTAGTAGAATAGATTTATCTAATTTAACTCCTTTAATATCAGTTTTATTAAAATTAATTTGTTCTAAATTAATATCTTTTAAAGAGGCATTTGTTATAATCATACCATCTAACTTAGCACTCCATAGACTTTTTGATTGATCTAAAATAGCATTAGTGAAGTCTACATTAGTTAATATAGATTCTTGAAAATCAACTTTTGTCAAATTGGCATTTTGTAATTTAGCATCAGTTAAGTCTGCTTTTCTCAGCAGGGCATTTTCTAAGGTTGCTCGTGTAAAATGCGTATTAATTAATGTTGCTTCGGTAAGATCTGCATCCTTGAATTCTGCATGATATAGATAAGCTTCACACAAGTTGGCTTTAACTAAATCAGTATTATTGAAATGAGAATCTTCTAAAGACGCACCAGGAAGTTTGATTTGATTTAGGTGAGCATTGCTAAGCTGAATACCATCTAGCTTAACTACATGATGAATATCAATTATTTCAGTATAATCATCTCTACTAACTACATAATTATTTTGAATTCTACATTTATCTGGATTAGCAGAAAAATATAAGGTAGATTGATTTAAGTATTCCAGAGCTTCTATTCTACCTAAAGAACCTGTTTTATACTCATTTTCTCTAATAATATTCCAAGCTTCAAAACGAGCTTTTTGCGCTTCAGTAATTGCCCTACTGCGTGATGTTATAGTATCTTTCTTCTGGAGTGCTATTCTTTCTTTTTCTTGAAAAATAAAAGTCCATAAGGGAATGAAAATTGTTAATAGCGCAGTCAGGAATACGGAAATTCTCTTAGTCGCTATTTTTTTGAATTTTAAATAAGCAGAATAATACCAGAAATGTATATTGTCGTTAATATTATTTTTGGTGTTCTTTAAATATAGATAATAATAACTCTGAAATAATCTATCTAATTCTTCTAGACTAAGTTTATGTTGATTTTTTATCTCATTAAATATTAATTGACGGTAGATTTGTGAAGACTCCCTTGAGGAGGCTTTCTCAATTGAGATAATCTTATTGAATTGAGCTATGATAGCTTTAACATTACTTTCAGTTGGCATTTAAACATAAAATAATATTTTTATTTTGATACAACTATATTACTGCTACAACTAAAATAGTCTAACTTTGCTTTATTTTTCTTTACAGTAAATTCTCAATAAGTTAATGCTATCGATGCTTCAAAATAAATCCTGCTAACTACTCTCGGTGATCTGCCCAATTTCATATGTATATAATTAACAAGTTGAAAAATTTTAGGATAAATTAATTACTCAGCTCTACTTACGCCTAAAATTTTAGAAAAAGTCGAGAGGAAATCATACATGGCAGATTCAGCCAAGGAATTTTTGGCTCATCGCCTTTTTAAATCTATGGAACAACTAGAATCTCTGTTACATCAACTTCTAAATCAGGGAGAGTTAATTATTAATTGGGATAGAAAATTAAAGAATAAAGGCAATGCTGTTAGTGCAATTTAAATGCACGACAGCTTATGTAGATATTCAAACTCAACTAGGAGGAGAAGGAAGGGCGGTTTTGACTTCTTCGACTTCTACTCAGTATTCATTTGAACAACAGGAGTCAGACCTCTCAATTTACAGCCGCTATATTGTTGAAGGCATCGCAATATTTCCTGATGCCAAGCTTAATGTTTTCGATTTATTTTCTGGTCAATTACTTAGCGATCGCTCAAAACTTTAACAACACATAAACTATGGCGATCGTTTTAAACATGCTTGCATATAGCGAGCTTAGTAATTGACAATTACGCTACCAAAATTTAAAGTTTCTAAAAAAGCTTAATTTCTCATCAATTACGATTATGCAATAATTTTTGTCTTTGTAAGATTATCATTGAAAAAGTATTTTATTAATCAGTGATTCTTATAAAAAGAAATGAGATAGTTTGATATAAGAAAGCCTCAAGTTTAACAACCCATTGTGGTAATTACATCTCTTTGTTTGTAATGAACTAAAGAGTATTTTTATAAGTCAATCTATTATACTGACAATTACTGAGACTTTATCTTTATAAAATAGTCTTAAGTCTTCAAAGTTTTGACAATAATTAATACAGTGATCGCTCTATGTGACAGGTTAAATATTATGTATACAATTACTAATATATTTTCAATAATTGCTATTCTATAAACAAAGCATACCCTAATATATTTCAATCTAAATCAACTATTTAATTTAAAGCAAAAAACCATAGATACTCTTTTAAGTACTTTTAAATAACAGTTAATAATTCTAAACTTTGAATAATTCTTAATTTACCTATAAAGTCAAATATCAATCAACTTAAATGTCAAGACAAATATCATATTTAATTAGATACGGACTTTCTACCCTCGCAATAACAAGCATGATTTTTGTTTCGAGTTGCCAGCAGCAAAATACAAAAGCTGAGACGCTTAGATGGAGGTATAGTGAATTTGCTGAAGCTGTTGAAAATAATAGAGTTAAACAAGTTATCATGGAAAGCGATACAACTGATACTTTAGATACTAGATCAGTTAAAGCTAAAGTTATTACTTCCAATCACCAAGAGATTAAAGTCTGGTTTCCTACAGGCGATCGTAATATCGAGTTTTTAATAGATAAGAAAGTTTTATTTTCTTTTACACCTTTAATAGATAGCAATACATTCAATTTAGCAGATTTAGTTTCAAGGTTTGAAAAAGATAATCAAGGTAGTTTAACAGAAATTACATTCACTGAATTTATTCAAGCAGTTGAAAACAGTAAGGTCGAGTCGATTACCATTAAGAACAACGGTTTTGATGGTAGAGCTAGATTTACTAATGGCACAGAATTTATAGTTTATCTTCCGATTGATTCTAGTTATCTTTATAAGACCCTATCTAAAAATAATATTGCGATTAACACCAAATCTCAGAATATAAGTATCCAATCTAATCTAGCTGAATGGACATATACTCAATTTATTCAAGGGATAGAAAGTAACCAGGTTGATCATGTCAATCTGGATTATAGAGTGACTAAAGCTAAAATCACAACTTCCGATAATAAACAGGTAGAAGTTTTGATTCCTCGTAATGTTAGCTATATCCTTAATCTTCTTACTGCTAAAGATATTTCAATTTCATTTGAATATCCTAAAAAAAACCCTACGACAAACATAGGAAAGATCGTCGCTGAATCTTTGCAACAAGACTTGAGCAAGATTCCTGAAGTCACATTTAGTGAGTTTGTTCAAGCAGTTGAAAACCGAAAAGTTAAGCTTTTTTGGTTGCCAAGGAATGGAGGTGAAGGAAGAACAAAACTATTTGATGATTCAGAATTTAAAGTTATCTTCCCTTATGATCTTAATTATGCTGTTGATATTTTGGTGGAGAATAATGTTCCAATATCAAGAATCTCTGATAATTAAGTCATTTGTTGGATGAGAATCAGATTTAAGCTTAGGAAACAATAAATACTATTTAAGAATACTTATCGAGCTATTTTGATTTCTAACCTAGCCGCAGACTATCCTCTTGTTAATTAGTTATTGAGCCATACTTCAAATTGTCCAGATGGAACTTGATAGCCTTTTTTTGAGAGATTTATCAATTTAAAATCTTTGGTAATATTTTTTTCTTGTAGAAAATTTTCTATATTTTTCTTCAAATCCTCGGCGCTTTTTCTGTCTGATTCACTGGAAAATCGAATATCATCTTGTATGATACTGTTTATCTGCTCAATTCTGGGAGTCACAACATCTTGATTTCTAAGATGAGTTCTAAGCTCTTCTGCAATTTTTTGATCTGTTTTGTACTGAATATACGTAAACTTGACATCAGCAGGAAGAACGTCGGCAATAACTTCTGCTGTTTGACTTTGTTTTATTTTGATTTCACTCGATTGAACTTCTTCTGTGTTTAGAGAAGTACGTTTATTATTAGAAGGTAATTCATCAAGAGCCTCAATAGCAATAGAAGAAACAATGTCTTTCCCTGCTAGAGGCTTCCTTTTTTGAATAATCATTGAAGCTGTTGATGAATCTAGTTTTCTTTGATTTTGGGATTGACCAGAGGAAGTTCCTTTGGCAATTCGCCCTTTTAGAACAACCTTAGCTATATCTACAACTTGATCGGAGTCCTCTTCACTCTTTGGTGGTTTTATGGCGGCATCCAAAGCAATTAAAGCAATATCTTGTCTATTATCGGTAGTAAGATCATCAAGTAAAGAATCTATTAGTTGACCTTTCTGTAATGACTGAGAAATATTATTCCCAACAACTCCGATGACAATAGGAATAGCTACTAAGATAATTTTGCTCACTAGAATATCTAGTATGTCCCAAATGTGTATATTATTATCTCTTGTCATAATGAATAAAATTTATGCGAATTTAATTTTTCACTGAAGCGTCCATATTTCTGCAAAATGCAGAATAGTATTTTCTTTGATAAAAGCTAAATGCCTCTATAAAAAGTTCCTCATGTGTTACATCACAATTCTAATATTGCTATCCAATAATGATCCTTAAGAAAAATAAAGTCCGTTCCAATTTACGATAGCTAAGATAGCGAAACTTTAAACTACTCCTAGTCAAAGTATTTATAGATGTTTCACAAAGATTAATTGCGATTTTGATATCTTTTAGGAAATATATTTTTCGAAGAAAGTGATCGCCACTCTCTCTAATAACAAGCAAGATTACTGGATGTGCCTCAAACAAATAAAATTATCGAACTTGTTTAGGTAAGACAATAAATTTGAAATTAGTCAGTAGTTACTAACTATTCACCAAAGAGATCCAGAGGAAAATGACCGTATGTTCCTGCAATTAGTTCATCTTCACTAGAATAAGAAACAAGAACCCCTCGATATTCTCCCGTATATTTGTCTGAGTAATATGACATTTTCTTAGTAGAAAATTTGAGATAAACTGGTTTAGAACTTTGAGTAACGTTCTCTTGCTCTAAATTAATCTGATAGCCAAAGGCTTCTAGATAACTAGCTAAAGCAGTGAAGCCTTGCTGAAAATTGTCGGCGCAAATTCCCAAATTTTGTGATGAGGATAATTTCGTTACCAATAGTAGGCTATTGCGGAGTTCCTCTGGTTCTATTAACAGTTCAGTATTTGTTGGTTCGGCACAATCGTATGACTTTAAAACTTTTAAAGCTTGATCTAGATTTAAATCAGGTGGTTGCGATGCAGACATAGTAGAGTTGTAGACTTAGCTTTTAGTCTAAGTTTATAGTACCTGCTAACTTTTCAGTTTTAACTTCTCCTTGATTAACCCCAACACCGATTTGTGACATCTTCAAAAAAATTTACAGTATAAGAAAGCGATCGCCAAACTCTCTAATAAAAAGTAAGATTACTGGATGTACCTCAAATAAATAAAACCATAAAACCTGTTTAGGTAAGATAATAAAACGCAAAGGAAGCTACCCGACTGGACATCTAGAAGCTTCCTAGAGTTAAAAACCTAATAAAAGTATACCAATGGCAACCAAACAAAGTACAGAAATCAAAGAACTAAAACAGTTAATCAATGATCGTTTTGATCATCTAGATAGTCAGATTAAAAAACTAGATGGCAAAGTTGATAAATTAACTGAAAAAGCCGATTTAATTGATAAAAGACTGATAGTAGTAGAGACTAAGGTAGATTCATCAGAAAAACGACTAGGCACGGTAGAGGGTAAATTACCTGATATAAGCGAGAAGTTTGGAGAGTTAAAAAACTGGAGACAAATAGCGTTTATTATTATTGCTGCGGTGGTAGGTTGGTTTGCCAGAACTGCTAAATTCTAATTTTTTTAAAAGCGCGAGATTATTTTTCACTCTTCCTCTACAACAAATTTGGAGTAATTAATAGTCTAAAATTTTCTAAGCCTATTAGACATATGACCTGTACAAAGCCAATAAATTGGTGCGACTAATCCGAAAGGCTGCCATAGCTTAGGATCTGGGAGTACAAAACAACTACCATTCCCCTCTCCTATCGCATTGGGTCGAGGTGGTTCACCCTGCATTCCAAATGCGGAACATGAAAAATAAGAAATTGAGCATTTTTCTTGATTCGTTAGTTGTGGTAAGTTTTTGTATGTTCGAGGAAATTGCCTTTGAAAAAATTCTTTAGGCTCATTTCTATACTTCCAAACTTGAAGTTGATCGAATTTGGTTATCACGACCGCAATTCTGTAGTTATTAAGATTACGACTTTCTTACTTTCATAGTCTCCCATCCTCTCAACAGCCTGAGCATCTTCGATGTTTATTCAGTTAGGCTTGATCTCAATTGTGACATGTCCAGGGAAATCTACTGTCAAAGAAAAGCGATCGCTCCTGTTACTTCTGAAAAATTAATTAGCATTCTGGGAATTATAAGTATCAAGCTGATTACTAGTTCAATTGGTAGTTAGCCATTCTTATTTGAAGCTAATTAAACTATATGGCGATCACTTTTATCTATACCTTGCTCTCAGTAGCAATTGTAATCTTGTTGTTAGGCGGTATTGTGTTTCTGGTTGGCGTGAGAATTTATAATGGCTTAGTTTACTTAAAAAATCAGGTAAATAAGTCGTTTTCCAGTGTCGATGTCTTATTAAAAAAAAGATGGGACTTGATTCCAAATTTAGTGGCGGTAGTCAAGCACCATATGGAATTTGAACAGAAGACTTTAGCCGAAATTACTAGGTTGCGATCGCAGGTTATGTCAGGTGAAATAAGTCCTGAACAAAGACTTACTCTCGAAAATCAGATTTCACGTTCGATGAATAATGTGGTGGCGCTGATTGAGAATTATCCCGAGTTGAAATCCGATCAACACGTCAATCAATTATTAGCATCCCTTAACGAAACTGAAGAACAAATTTCTGCTGCGAGACGTTTTTACAATACGGCGGTTACGGAATATAACAACGCTTTGGAAATGTTTCCCAGTAATATTGTTGCTAACTATATGAGATATCAATCAAGAGAGTTATTTGTCACTCCCACCGAAGAAAGAGGCAATGTCAATGTGGGTGAATTGTTGAATTAATCATCAGGCAAAACTTGTAATAAAACTCTTAACATTTAATGGAACAACCATTATCAGCCGCAGAAATTGATCGCCTATATATTCAAGGAGATCGCCAGTTACATCAAGGTAAGTATGAATTAGCGATCGCAACTTTTGAGCAGCTTCTGGAGATTGTTCCTGCCGCTGAACCAATGTACTTTAACATTCAGCGGGGCTTAGTTAAAGCCTATCAGCATAATCAACAGCTAGAACAGGCGATCGCCTTGTGTCAACAATTAGCGGCTAGCGACACAGCAACTACCGCACTTTGGGGACAAAGTTTCTTGGCTAACCTCGATCCTAATTATCAGCCACTTGCTACTCAAGTTGAAGAGACAACACCTCAACCGAATCCGACACCAAGTATCAAGTTAAAAACCCTATCTCAGTTTAAGCAATATTGTCAGGATAATTTACTAGAACAACTCCAAGCCCTAGAACAAAGTCGCAAATATACCCTAAGAACTATGTTGATTGCAGGTATTATTTGCCTAATTTTTACCTGGTGTTTTTGTTGGGGGATATCTATCTGGCTAGGAAGTAGTGTTTCTCTGGCTTTTTATCTAATCTGCTTAGTTATTCCTGCCTGTACTTGGGTCATCTTTTGTCGTGGCTGCATTCAAGTTTATGGCATTGGTTTTAAGCGCAATATTATTGAAAACATTGTTAACTTTATTGGCGACCAGGGTCAACTTAGTTATGCGGCACATCTACTGCTAGAAAATAAACGCCAAACCATAATGGCACTAACTCGCAGTCAAATCCTGAGGGATGAACTACAGGAACCTGACTATTTAGAACAGGAAGATTGTGTTTACGGCACTATTGGCGATACTGATATCTTTTTTGCCGAAATCATTGCTCAAAAGCGCAGCGGCGTTCATCTAGATGAGTTTGGGACAGAAAACTATCGCAGCAGATCGATTTTATTTCGGGGTTTATTTTTTGAGGCGCGGTTTGCCAAGAATTTTCGCAGTCGTACCTTTGTACTTCCTAATGATCTTGCAAGACACATCGCACCTTTTCATAGCTGGCGTGGAGAAGTTATCAAGCTAGAAGATCCTGAGTTTGACAAAATATTTCGCATCTATGGTGATAGTCAGATCGAATCACGCTATATCCTCTCGACTAATTTAATGAGTCGCCTAGTCGAATTTCACCATAAAGCAAGAAGAAAAGTATTTCTTTCTTTTGTTGATGGCTTTGTTTACATTGCCATTCCCTATCGCCACAATCTTTTTGAACCCAAACTATTTAGCAGCATGATGTCATTTACTCCCCTTAAAGAGTATTTTCTCGATTTACAGTTGATGATTGGGATTGTCGAAGACTTGAATCTTAATTGCCGTATATGGGGATAGTAATCAGTCAAAAGTCAAAAGTTATTAAATGACCGCTAGTCTGATTGGCGCTCACCTCAAACCAATAGATATTCCTAAAATCTTAATTCCCCCAAGTTCCCAAATAAAACGGATATACAAAGCATCAAAGTCTTTGGTATTACAGACTTTCTTTGCTGTTGCGTGTGTGTGCAAACAGTCCCACAAATGTTTTCTCAAGTTCCGCTGCAAGTTAGATTATCTCGAATTCTTCTCGATTAATTTTTACTTTGAAACTAAGTCCAGGAAAACTTAGTAATACAAGCAAGCAATAAATGGAACTAAGCAACAATACAAATCACCATAGTCAATTATTAAAACCTCAAGCAAATCTGCGACACAACATTAATAGTTGCAAAGACTATACAGCCATCAAACATTATGCTGTTTCCTAAATATCGAGACGGCATTCAAATTACATGGTTTATAAAATTACATAATTTTGTCTAAGTTGCGATCGCTTCAGGATTAAGGAGTTAAATCACATGAAAATTAAATGGCAAAAACTGATCTGTAAGATTTGCTTTTGGCTATTAGCCGAAGCTGTATTTAACCTCATCGGAATTGATGATTTGGTAGATTACAGTGAATTTCTATCTATGCCAAAAGCTACCCTCAAAGCAGAATATTATAGTGCGGGATATTCACTCACTTAACTATTTCTTGTAAGGCTGGCTTTAGCTGCCCATACTGAAAATTGAATCCTGAAGACTCAGTTTTATTCGGTAGTACCTGTTGTCCCTCTAAGACGACGATCGCACCATCTCCGAGCAATAATTCCAAGACAAAATCGGGAACAGGTAGCCAAGAAGGACGATTCAATACCTCTCCCAAAACTTGACATAGGGTACCCATGCGTACTGGATTGGGGGCAGTAGCATTATAAACTCCAGACATACTGGGCTGTTCTATTGCCTGAACGATCAAACTAACTAAATCATTGCGGTGAATCCAAGAGAACCACTGCCTGCCACTACCAATTGGACCTCCAGCAAACATTTTAAAAGGACCAATCATTTTACCCAAAGCACCACCGTTAGCCAGCACAATCCCAATTCGCAGAATAACCAAACGGACTCCCGATTCAGTTACCTTTTGTGCCTCGGCTTCCCAATTTTTACAGACTTGAGCCAGAAAATCATTTCCCGAATTATTAGTCTCATCAAAAGTAGCAGTTTCGCTGGTGCCATAATAGCCAACTGCCGAACCACTGACTAAGACTTGGGGTTTTGATTCTGCCATGGAGATCGCTTCAACCAGTCTTTTGGTGCCTAGCTGACGACTTTGCATGATGGCATCCTTTTGTTGAGGACTCCAACGTTCAGCGATGGGTTCTCCTGCCAAATTAACCACCGCATCGCAACCAGATATACTTTGTTGCCAATTGCCCGACTCAAGGGGAGAATACTGGACTATTTCGAGGTTGGAATAGACTGATGCAGGAAAGACTTTTTGTGCCTTGGTTGAATTACGAGTCAAAACCAATATTTGATGTCCTTTCTGGTTTAGCACCTCAACTAGACGACTCCCAACTAGTCCTGTTGCTCCTGTAACTGCAATTTTCATAGATTATTGTGATTAAAATTATAAAATTGAGGCGGTTGATCTGGCTTTATGGGTATAAAAAATAGGTGCCACCGAATCAGTTTTACCAAGTAACAAGTTAGATTCCTAACCCAAGTATCTGAACCTAAATCTAAAATATAGGATTCTAAGCCATCGACAAAGATGCTAAGGGATCAGGAATACTTGCCGAAGGTGCCTCAAATTCTCCTGTAGAGACATACTCTAATCTTAACTTGAGCCAGGTAGCAAATTGCTTGCTCGTGGTCACAATTGCTGCCGCAGGCTGGGGAACTTTTGCTTTATCAGCGGCTAATTCGGGAGCATCTAAAAAAGCAGGTTGTTTAATAAACCAGAAATCAATTTCTTTTCCTCGTTCTCGATAGTTGCGAATTCTTTCCTCTATTACCTCTTCAAAAGGTTCTTCTTCTAATAAAAACTTTTGGCTAGCAGCAACGTAATAGTAGGTCGTCATGGTCAATTCTGAAGTTTGGTAAAAAATATCAAATGTTGTTCAATGGTTTGGCTGGACTAACTTTTGCTAGCTGATTTGGCAACGGCAATAGGTAGTGTAGCCTAATAGTTTATTTTTCCATATCCAGGATGTAAGGTGGTAGCCAAACATTGCAATAAGTTAAGCCAGAAAAAAGGCGATCGCAACATGAAGATTTTTGGACTTAAATAATGACAGAATAACTAAATACTGATTAGCAGGGACTTCTATCTTTATTTGGTCGTAATCCTTTATGGGCAAACTATCTAAATAATCTGCTGACAAGAGTTTACCGTTAATATATACCTGTCCTTGTTTAATTCCCCAAGTTTCTTCAGGCAAGCCCACAATCCCCATAATGTATCGAAGATCTTCATCAAACCCTTGTTCCACTAAAAATTTATTGCCCCGCAACTCAATTACATCTCCACGCTGATAATCGCGCCAACGGTAGGTAATGATATCCGAGAGAGTAACATCATGGGTTTGCACCACTGGAGTTAAAAGAGAAGTCCGATAGGGTCAGTTTTTTTTAGCTTCTGGGTTAGAAGTTGGAAGATTATTATCTATTTCGTTGTAATCTCTGCCAATATTTTCGTTGTAGTTACCACGGATGAAGACAGTTTAACGATTACTTAAAAAACAAAGGTTTTTAAGCAATTGAATTATAGAGCAAAAAAAGAAAAAGAAGCATACTTATGACCGCATGCTTCTCTCAACTATATTACCGAGTTGATAGTAATAACAGAATTGGTGATTCGTTATTACTTTTATAATTATTCCATGGGTTTTTGCTATTCTCACCAACTTCATCTAATCTTTGCTATAGCTATAACAATCAATTATAAATTTTTTGTTTAAGATGATGAAGCTCAGGTTATGTAGGTAGATAAAATTAGTTATGGAATGCTGTAATGCTAGATCCTGTTTACTTACAACATTTAAAGGCTGAGTTGAGGTAGTAGCTGCGATTACCCTGGATTTGATATAAATAGGAAGATCAAGAAGCAAAGAATAGAAGCAATTAAATTCTATTAGAATCTATTTATTGATTGTATTTATTTAATATTGATTTTACAAACAGTCTCATAAACATGGTTAACAAAAGCACTCAACTGGAACGAAACTGATGAGGAGAGATGCCAACTATACGCTTGAAATGACGAGTAAGATGACTTTGATGGGCAAAACCACAGGCTAAAGCTATTTCTAGAGTCGTGAGCTGGGAGTATTTGAGCAGTTTCTTAGCTCGTTCGATCCTGCGCCTAATAATGCATTGATGGGGTGGAATACCCACAATTTACTTGAATAAATGACAAAAATAAAATTTGCTAATTCCTGCAATTCGACCCAAGTCTTCTAAAGAAACATTGGTATCAAGATGAGCTTCGATAAAATCTAAAACTTGCTTTTGTTTCTGAAGAGAAAATATTGCTGAATTAGGTTTTAAACCAGTATAGGAGAAAAACTGTTCAAGTATTTATGGCGATATTGCAGCCATGGATTACTATCCTCTAGGCTGCGACCGCGTTTTGAGTAATCTTAATTAATACTATAGCCGTTCCAATTAATTGACCTACGATACAAGTTATCGTTTCGAGACAAAGGGCTTACCCGCATGTATAGGGAATGGGGAATGGGAAGCAAAAAACAGTACATATTTTTTTGCGGTTTCTATAAGGACATGACTATAAAACTGATGTTAACAGTGGCATTAATCAAGCCAATGATAGCTATTCATCCATATTTTTGAAAAAATCAATTGTGCTTTTCAATGCGGCAACAAAGGCATCAATTTCTTGGCGAGTATTATAAAAGTATAAACTAGCCCTGGCACTACCAGAAGCGTTAAAGATGCGATGTAGGGGTTGTGTACAGTGATGTCCTGAACGGATAGCAATACCTTCGTGATCGAGCAAAGTTGCCAAATCGCTGGCATGAATCCCTGGGATGTTAAATGCAGCTAAAGCAGCTCTTCCTTCGCCATCTGGAGTTGGCTTCTTACCATAAATTCTTAACTCAGGAATAGTTTCCAGTTGCTTAAATAAATATGCCGTCAATTCTGCTTCATAGGCTTGAATCTTCTCCATCTCAATACTATTAAGATAGTCCACTGCTGCTCCTAATGCGATCGCTTCACCAATCGCAGGAGTCCCCGCTTCAAACTTGTGGGGTAAATCGCCATAGGTAGAGTGATCAAGAAATACCTCATCAATCATCTCGCCACCGCCCATAAAGGGAGGCATTGCCAGCAAAATGTCTTTTTTCCCATACAGAAAACCAATGCCTGTAGTGGCGCACATTTTATGTCCTGAAGCCACTAGCCAATCACAGTTGATCCCCTGGACATCGATAGGCATGTGAGGCACGCTTTGACAGGCATCGATCAGTACTTTAGCACCATGCTTATGAGCCTCTTGAGTAATCTCGGTTACAGGATTGATTACGCCCAAAGTATTGGAAACATGAACCACAGATACAAGTTTGGTTTTGTCTGACAGTAAAGACTGATACTGCTCAAAATCAAACTCTTCACTGGGTGTCAACTCTACATATTTAATTACGGCACCAGTTTTTTGAGCAATTAACTGCCAAGGAACAATATTGCTATGGTGCTCCATCACCGAAAGTATAATTTCATCCCCTGGTTCTAAATTAGCTAAACCCCAGCTATAAGCCACTAAATTAATCGCTTCACTAGCATTGCGGGTAAAGACAATCTCATCCCGAGAAGCAGCATTGATAAACTGAGCAACTTTATCCCTGGCACTTTCATAGGCATCGGTAGCCCTCCCGCTGAGAGTATGGGCGCCGCGATGAACGTTAGCATTATCTCTTTGATAATAATGTTGCAAAACATCCAGTACTGCCTGGGGCTTTTGGGAACTGGCAGCACTATCAAAATAAATTAAGGGATTCTGGTTGACCTTCTGATGCAGAATGGGAAAGTCACCCCGAACACGTTCGCCTAAAGTCTTTTCTTGGGTAAAAGTCATATTGTTTATTACTGGTTAGTGCTTTACTTTCTGCTCAATAGTTTTAGTGATTCTAGTTCTGAGAGATGACAAAGGAATACGCTCAATAATCTCCGCAGCAAAGGCATCGATTAATAGCTGGTTGGCATCAGCTTCACTCAATCCCCGACTCCGCAGATAAAAAATTGATTCGGCTTCAAGTTGGCTAACCGTGGCACCGTGAGCGCATTTAACGTTATCGGCAGTGATCTGTAACTCAGGCTTGGTGTCAACTCTAGCTTTATTAGAGAGCATTAAATTACGATTGAGCTGGGTGGCATCAGTTAGCTGCGCCTCCTTCGGTACGTATACCTTACCGTTAAACACAGTATGAGCGCGATCGCTTACAATGCATTTATGGAGTTGCTCTGTAGTGCCATGAGGTTTGGTTAGTGCCACGATACTATGGGTATCAGAGGTTTGCTCTCCCGTAGCCACCGTCAAACCATTGAGGTTAGTTTCAGTTTGCTCTCCCTGTTGCCACAGTTCGGGATTGTGCCGAAATAGTTTGGCACCGAGGTTGATTTCGGTAATTGTATAGTGACTATCCTTCTCTTGAGAGACGGCAGTTTTAGCGATATGATAGCTAGCTTCTGATTCTTGCTGTAGGCGGGTGTGGATAACTCTGGCGTTGCTTTTGATGAATACTTCTGTAACAGCGTTAGTAAAGTATTCCCCCGTACCGACATATTCCTCGATTAAAGAAATACTAGAGCCTGTTTCGCTGACTACCAGAGTTCGAGGTTGGGCAAAGCTGGCTTCCTGTGAACCATCGGCAACAAATACTAACTGAATTGGAGTTTCCACAGTCACGTTTTTATTGACCCAAATTACCGCCACTTCTCCGCTGCCTGCGGTGTTTAATGCCGTAAAAGCATCTGCACCTGGTTGCTGGGCAAAATATTCCGCTGCACTGTATTCTGCGGGTAAGTTATTTAAACTACCAACGTATATTCCTTCAGGTAATCCAGAAATATTAGATAGTTGGCTATCGTAAATCCCATTGAAAAATACCAGACGGCTATTTTCCGTTTCGGGGATGGACGAGTACAGATCTCTTTTACTGGGAAGGTTTTGTACAGTAACAAATTTTCCTGCTGTCAAAGACGACAAATCAATAAAACGCCAGTCTTCATCTTTACGAGTTGGTACAGACGAACCAGATAACCAGTTTTTGGACTGTTGACGAACATCTTGCAACCACTGAGGATCTGATTTATTTACCTGGCACTGCTGCAATAAACCTGTAAAAAAAACATCTTCTACTACATTATCCTGCTGAACCTTAGATATTGTCGCCAAGGGAATTTGAACCGCCATTAGACCTGCACCTCCGCATTAGAGCGATCATCAAGAAAGTCATAACCGCGAGATTCTAATTCCAATGCTAATTCTTTCCCGCCACTAGTAATTATCTTGCCGTCTTGCATCACATGAACAAAATCTGGCTCAATATAGTCTAATAACCGTTGATAATGAGTAATCACTAAGTAAGCCTTATCAGAAGTTTTTAACTGATTCACACCATCAGAAACAATTCTCAAGGCATCAATATCAAGACCTGAATCGATCTCATCTAAGATCGTTAGTGTCGGATCTAATAGTGCCATTTGCAAAATCTCGTTGCGTTTCTTTTCTCCCCCCGAAAATCCTTCATTAAGGCTTCTTTCTAAAAAGCTGGACTTCATTTTGACTACTTCCAGCTTCTCTTCAATCAAGTCCTCAAAATCAAAAGTGTCGATTTCTTCTAATCCCTGATATTTACGTTTAGCGTTGTATGCTACTCGCATGAAGTCCAAATTACTCACCCCAGGAATTGCCAAGGGATACTGAAATGCCAAAAAGATTCCGCTATTAGCTCTTTCATTTGGCTCTTGCTCAATAATATTATTATCTTGATAAACAATCTCTCCTCCAGTAACTTCATAGTCTGGATGTCCTGCAATAATTTTGGACAGAGTGCTTTTACCTGAGCCGTTACGTCCCATGATGGCGTGGACTTCTCCAGCTTTAATTTCTAAGTTCACACCTTTAAGAATCGGTGTACCATCTACATTGGCGGTTAAATTACGTACTGATAAAATTGTTTCACTCATTGTTTGTTAAATAAACAATTCTTGACTATAGGTTTAAAACTCTCAGACTCAGGTAGGACAAGCGATACACTGAAGAGAACTTATGCGAAATTTTAGGACTAAAACAACAAAAGTGTTGCTAAAGTCTATTGTAGACTACATCAGTCTGGGATGCCTTGTCAAAGCCCTAAAAATCCCCCGTGTTGAGCAAGAGCGATCGCCAGAACCTCGAAAAAATAATTGGCGCAGCATTAGCATCAAGTAGAAACTAACAACTCAGAATAAATTTATTTATTAATTTAGGTTAATTTAAGCTAATACCTTCGTGCCGTATCATGTTGCCAAATTAAAATTAGAGTCAATCTTAAAATGTATTTTACTAATAACAAAAATGGCATCTACCTACGCCTACGGTGAAGATTTTGGCGAACTACAGACAGAAATTCAGTCAATTTGGGACACCAATTCTGAGCTAGATTTGGTCGATATTGAATATATCAATGATGAGACTTGGGTCGCAGTATTTGAGGATAATCTTAGAGGTAGTGCTTACACCATCAATTCTGACTATGGCTTGTTTCAGGAACAAGTCCAAAAACGTTGGGATCAAGGTTATGACATAGTTGACCTGGAACATATCGATAATTCATGGGTAGCGGTATTTAAAGAAGACAGTCTTTTAAGCGGTGGTAGTGCCTATTCATTTAGCCCTGATATTGCCAGTCTGAAGGCAGATATTCAGGAAAAATGGGATCAAAACGATGATTTAGTTAACGTTGAATACGCTGATGGCAACTGGGTTGGTATATATGGCGATGATATTGGCGGTAGTGGTTATACAACCAGTGACAGTTTGCTGAACTTTAAGGCTGATGTAGAAAAGTTTAGTAATGATGGATATGATTTAGTTGGAGTGGAATATGCTGAGGGAACTTTTTTTGGTGTATTCGCTGAAGATTTTGACAATTACACCACATACTCTGTGAGCAGTGATACTGATGAATTCCTCGCTAAATTTGAGCAGCATCGATCGCAAGGCTACGATCTGATTGATTTTGAACAAAGGGATGATAATCTCTTTATTGGAGTTTACGAACATTCTAATTCTGCTTTATCAGAATTAGAGGGAGCATTGTTCGATCTTACTTTTGTTTCGGCTTTGATTTAAGTAATTAGGCTCAACAAATATATGTTATCTAATTTGAATCTTGCTTTAACTTAAGCGATTGCATATGTACATTTGGATTAGTTAAGAGCAAAGAAAGATACTTTAAGAATACAATTTTTAATTGTTAGCCAAACTAATATAGCAATCCTATCTTAAGTTAGGAAAAACATTAGTCTTAAATGTAATTTATAAAACATTATAACAATCTATTTTGATGAAAATGAGCGAAAACATCTCTATTCTTCTAAGAAATACTTATATATTTTTTCTTAATTAAGAGTGCGATCTCTATAAAATTTAACTTATGGTATTGAACTTGATTGAGATCAAAAAACTGATTTTCTAAGATATCAAATGAATATAAGTATTTAATATAATCGTAACGAATTAATGAATAATATTAAATATTTAGAATAGTCATTTACCATCACTGTAAAAACTTTGTAGCATTTGAGAGTTTGCATTGATTTTCTGCCAAATTCTGACGGAGCTAACAAATGGCGTCTCTTTACATCTCTAGCGATACTTATGCCGAGTTTGAACAACAAATTAGCGAAACCTGGGAGCTAGAGGCTGGATATCGATTAGTTGATGTTGAGTATATCGATGAATCCTATGTGGGAGTATTTGTTGATAATAATGGTGCTAACGCTTTCCATGAAGACCCTGATTTTGCTACCTTGCAAGCGGAAATCCAAAAGGAATGGGACGACGGTCGCGACATCATCGACATTGAATATATTGAAGATAATTGGGTAGCAGTTTTTGGCGATAATTCGGGTGGTAGTGCCTACGATTTATCCGCGGACTTGACTGAATTTGCAGCAGATACTCAAGAGAGATGGAATGAGGGATATGATTTAGTTGATGTTGAATATGCCGACGGCAACTGGATCAGCATATTTGGAGATAATATTGGCAACAGTGCCTACTCAACTAGTGACAGCCTGACTGGATTTGAAGAAGTAATTCAGGATAGATGGGATGAAGGCTTCGATCTTGTAGGTATTGAGTATGCTGAGTCAACTTGGATAGCTGTATTTGGCAAAAATTACTTTGCTAGCAGTGCTTATTCTTACTTTAGTACTGAAGCAGAATTTATGGCAGGAGTGGAAGCACGGCAAGAGCAAGGATTTGACTTAGTAGATTTTGAACAGGGCGATGGTGTTTTCTTCGGTGTCTTTGATGATAGTACCAATGGAGGATTAGGGGGTGACTTGATCAACGAAGAGTTAATAGTGGCATCTGTTGCTGCTTCCATAGTATGAGGGATCGTCACTTAGCGATCTTGTAGACAGTTTTCTTTGAATCTTAGTTAAAGATCTAGATCAGTTTAAGATACCTTGTCAGAGTTGAAATATCCGTTGCTATAAACATATAAAAAAAGCGATCGCTATATTTATTAAAGTGCGATCGCTTTTAATAAGCTGATGATATTTAGGACTCGCTGATCAATGTTAGTTTTATCTGTCAAATGAGCTATACAAAGCGAGATAGTCGGATTCTTCCTCTAAATCACTTATATTACGATTAATATCGACCAGCATTTGATAAAGATATTGTTGACTGTCAAGGTCATTTTTTCTTTTTAATTGAGCATATTTTTTTTGAATGCATTCTAATTCCAAAGGTATGGAAAAATTGAGCGTAGATTGATTGAGGTCTTTCATGATTTCCACCTATGTAAATTGATTGGCAATAGTTTAAAAGTCTGGGAAGGAGAATTTATCAACTCTCCTTCAGTGAGAAGTTAGCTACAATTAAGCGGCGATCGCTTTAGCAGAATTATGAGCAGCAAACTGGTAATATCGTTTACCTTCAAACAGAAATGAATTAGATTCAAGAGACATTCCAATCTTGAATAAAACACGCATACTAGCCAGATTTTCATGACGACAGTAAGCTTCTACTCTATTTAGTTTGCAGATCTCAAAAGCATAAGCTATCATTGCCTGAGCTGCCTCTGGAGCAAAGCCACGCCCTTTACGTTCAGCAATAGTCCAATATCCTATTTGATAAAAATTAGAACGATTTAGATATTCATAAAGTTTCACCATACCAATTGGCGATTTTGACTCACGCTCCACGACAAGACAATATAGCGAGTTTTGAGTATTAGCTAAAAGCATCCGCTCAAATTCTAAATGCGCTTCTTGCTCTGTTAATAGACCGCCTTGAAGATAGACCATCCCTGAGGATTGTAGAAACGAAACTACAAAGGAGCAGTCTGATTCTCGAAGAAGTACGATTTCCAGTCGTGGGGTTTTAAGACAAAGTTGAGAAGAACTTAGTTGATTCTCATTTTGATCTTTAGTCGAAGCAATAGAGTTATTATAGTAGTGCATAGGAATCACCTTGAGATTTCATGGCATATTAGGCTGAAACCGTGTACTTACCAGGTGCCAGTGGTTTCAGCCTAATTTAATGGACTTTCTAATGATAGACTAATCGAGATACTTAAAGCCTTTCTCTGTTTTTCAGTATTTCTACTAAGTAATAAGTGTACTTTTAAAGCAAAATTAAATTTTTTTAGCGTTTGTAAATGGGTAATGTTTTTGATGTAAGTATGAACGTGAAATTAATGACTGAATACTCTGATTTCCTACAATGGCATTCTTACTTAAATAACTAACGCCTTTTTTAAACTGGCTACTATATTTTGATCCAATCAATATTTTTTGTAGTTTTAAATACATCTCGAAGTCAATTACATACTTACTACTAAGTAAAATCTGAAAATAAATTATCTTAGCGGAAAGATTTACATGAATGCTACAAGAATGTTTTTATGGTAGCTATCTATTAAAGTTGCAAAATATAAATTTTTTATTTCATATTGAGTTACTATCACATCATCACTGTAAGATTACTATTGCATCACATCAAGATTATGAAAAATAATGATTTTTGATTTGTAATGAGCGATCGCGAACGAGAAAAAAATATTTATCAATACATACTCAATCTACTTCCCCTCGATAAGCCTGGTAATTTAAGTGAAATTTCAGATAAGCTGTATTCGCAAAAGAAAAGCGATCCTGCTAAAAAGATACTTAATCTTATAGAAGGAAGGACGAACCAACTACCAGCCAAATTAACCACAGAACAACTAGTAGAACTAATTAAAAATCTTAAAGAATCTCTTGAACAAGGATATCAAGACTCTGAGAAAAAAGATTTTTTGATACCTAAGCTGTTAAGAAAAGAAGACACCATAACTTTACTTACTTATTTAGTTAACTTGTCTGCTGATGAACGCCAATCTTTAGGGATATCTAAATCAGAAGTTAATCTAATACTACAGCAAAGTATTTTCAACCTTTATCGTTATCATACGAATATAGATAAAGCTAAAGTTTTAGAGTTATACAAATCAATTATTTCAGTAATAGAAACAAATAATAAGAAGTTATTAGTCAATGATAGTGAGGAAAATGCAGATAAGATCGAGATGTTTATAGAACAGTATCTTAGCCATTTAGGTTTAGATACTTGGACTCAGAAAGATGAAAAAGCTCAAAAATTAAAACAAGCAATTGAAAGACATATTAAAAGATTAAAGTCACAAGCTGGGATTAATGAATTAAGCTCAATTGATGAACGTTATATCGAAGATTTTGAGAAATCATATTTAACTGATTCTTTTTTGGAAAGATTAGTCTATTCCACAATCGAAAATTGCATGCTTAGAGAGCAGATACCTATTTATGTTCAGTATTTTGAAATAACTAGGCTAAAGTCTCTTCCTATATATTATCCAACTGATGAATATGAAAAAGGTCTATTAAATCCAGAAATAATTGAGCCAGAAAAAACTCATGACAATACTGGATTAGCTTCCCAACATGCTTATAAAGCAACTATTAGTTTTAACCTAAAAATTCCAGATAAAAATTTATTAGATGAAATTAAGTCTACAATTCCAGATGAAATTATACCAACTTTAGTTAAAAAAGACAAAGGAGGTTTAGTATTTACTGTATCCAGTACAGGTGTAGGGGGTCAGATAGCGCAATTGATCAAAATTATTAATCGAGTATTATTTTGGGATATTGAATGTATACGAGATCAATATTTTCCCATCGCGCACGATTTAGTAATCTATCAAGAAGTTGTTGCCAATAATATTGCTAGCCCTGTTTGGTCACACAATTTAGTAAAGCTATGTTCTAGTGAAAGTTTACAAGCAGATTTAGCTAAAGCAGAAGATAAAAATAATCAAGATAGCAAATACTCGCTTTTTGATGAAATTGGTACAGGAGATTACTGTGGGTTTAATTTTACTGAATCAGTTATTAAATCTGCTTTACAAGCTAGATTATCTGCTTTACAAAAAGCAGACATTGAGGTTAAAAAATATATAGAAAGTTTACGTAATGCAGTAACCAGCAGAGAAATTTTAAGAACAGCTGAAAGCTATTTAAATTACTATCCTTTTTCTCTTTCGGCAATGGAAAGTTATTTAGACAAGCATTTATTAAGCAAGGCAAAAAAAGATACTAATGGCTATTTGCTTTATTTACATTATGATGCCCATCTATTAATCACTACTGCTTATTTAAGAGAAGGATTATATCGTAAAGCTTTAAAACAGTTGCAACGTATACAGGAATTAGAAAGTTTCAATCCTAATGCCTCAACAAGCATTCATCAAAATAACTTTCGTATTTTCTCAGGTACTATTTTAGCTAAATATGAGCGATGTAAAGCATATTATTTTTATATTTGCGATCATGAAGAGCAAGATCCTGAGTATAGATGGAGTAATTTAGATAGATATGATAAAGCAGAACTTGTTATTCAAAGTTGGGAAAGTTTGAACAAAGCAGAGAAACACTTAAATATTCGTTTAAAAAAATATGCAGTTATTAATGAAATTTCCCAAGGTCTGTTTCATCCTCACTTTATAATTTTGGCTAATATTAATTTTCTACGCGCTAAAATATTCTTGTATTTCTCGCGGTATGCAAATGTAATTAGCGAAATACCATCAGACATTGATAATAGTATCAATCGAAAGCTTTGTTGTTATAAAACAATTTACTATTTAGAGCGTGCTCGTATATGTGCGGCAAAAAACGGAAATACATTGGATTATGCTTGCTATACAGCATATCAATCCTACGCCTATATTAAAAATGCCTATGTAATTGGCAAAAAAACCAGTTTAAAAATTGACAAAGTTCATAAGACTGTAGATTTCAGTCGTAAAAATTGTTTGAAATGGAGTAAAGATCTATTAGATGATGCATTGATAAACTATGGAGATTTTGGTCGCATATGCTATTTGGGAATTAAAGACAACAGCGGGGTTGATGTTGATCAGTCATGTGGTGATTATCGCATCAAAAGTTTACCTTTAATTCAAGAAAACTTTATCAAGGCTGATACTGAAGATTCTTCAGAAGAGATTCTTCATCTTGACATGAATCTTCTTTGTATGAAAAAACTTGACGATAGTTCTGAAAAGCTTAACGAACATGTATACTTGTTCGGTGCTAAAGCAGCAATCATATTGTTTGCCAGGGCTATGTATCAGTTATGTGGCAATGATTATAGAGATACTAAATCCACAGAAAAATGGCAATCAAGGTTAAAGAAAGCTTATCGTCTTTTTAACTACGCTTGGGCTGTAGCTGAAGACGGATGTAAAGTTACTACTAAACCTGAAACAGAACAAGAAGGATACACCATCGAAAGACCGCTTTTAAAAGACGAAAAAGAAAAAGATGAATATGAAAATAGTGAACCAGAAGTTAAATCAGTATTAGATTTATATCCTCATCGTCAATCTGAAATTGCTGATTTAGGCAAAGTTTTTGCTGCTGCATGCCAGATAATTTTACTTCACACTGAAAATTCAGAGGAGCAAAAGGAGATAAGAAAGGAGAAAATTAAATTTTTACTTGAGCGATTAGAAGATAAGCAGCGAAGTCGAACAAACTCAGATTTAACTGAAGGTCAAGAGAGTCTTAATGGTCACTTGCGCGAGTATTTTACAGATGCCAAAAGAAATATAGAACATTTTAAGGAAGAAGCCAAGAAACGCGATGGCGATTTTAACAATGTAGGTATCTCAGCAATTAGAGATAAAATCGTCAAAGCGTTGTTTAATTAAAATCATCACAAAGTTCTGATGCGATAAATTGGTACATCTTGTCAGGACTTAGAGCGAGTAATCTCTCCTTTGTTGTCTTTTTAAAATTTAAAGTAAAGTTTTTGTCTTCCTCGCTACATCATGATTGATAAATAAGAGCTATATATAATATTGACAACAGACTGATATTGTGCATTAGTATATTTACTTGCTGACTTAGTTAATATCGATTTACAGAAGTTAATATTAGTATATAATTGCTAGAAATTAATTCATAATTCTAGGAATTTTTTATATTTACGCAAATTTATTAAAAGCAGTATTTATCTAACACCATCTCCTAACTTTGCACTATGGATAACACTCAAACTAAGACAGCCCCCTCAAACCCTGCTGCATCGCTTCCTCATGTAGTTATTGTTGGAGGTGGTTTCGGTGGACTTTATGCAGCTAAGTCTTTAAAAGATGCTCCTGTAAAAGTAACCTTGATTGATAAACGCAACTTTCATTTGTTTCAGCCTCTATTGTATCAAGTAGCCACTGGTACCTTGTCCCCCGCAGATATCGCTTCACCTTTGCGAGTGATTTTGAGTAAACATAAAAACACCAGAGTTTTACTAGATAAGGTGCTGGATGTTGATCCCGAGGCAAAAAAAGTTTATTTAGAAGAGCGTGAGGCATTAAGTTACGATGCTTTAATTGTGGCAACTGGAGTGAGTCATCATTACTTTGGCAATGATCAGTGGCAAGATGATGCACCAGGATTAAAAACTGTAGAAGATGCCTTGGAAATGCGCCGTCGAATTTTTATGGCATTTGAGGCAGCAGAAAAAGAAACCGATCCTCAAAAGCGTCAGGCGTTGTTAACCTTCGTGGTAGTTGGTGGTGGTCCTACTGGAGTTGAATTGGCTGGGGCGATCGCCGAAATTGCCCATCAATCAGTTAAAGATGACTTCCGTGATATTGATACCACCCAAGCAAAAGTATTGCTGTTTGAAGGAATGGATCGAATCTTACCACCCTATCCTCCAGAATGTTCGGCAGCGGCGCAAAAGTCTTTGGCAGAATTAAAGGTTGATGTTCAGACTAAAACTTTAGTGACTAACATTGCTGACCACACAGTAACCTATCGTCAAGGTGATGAGACACAGACCATCAATGCTCATACAATTCTCTGGGCGGCGGGAGTAAGAGCGTCCTTTATGGGTAAAGTTCTTGCTGATCGCGCAGGGGCAGAATTAGATCGTGCAGGTCGAGTTATCGTTGAACCAGATTTAAGCCTGAAAGAACATGCCGATATATTTGTCATTGGTGATTTGGCTAACTTCCCCCATCAGGGTGAACGTCCCTTACCTGGTGTGGCACCTGTAGCGATGAAAGAGGGTGAATATGTAGCTGATCTAATTGCCAAAAAAGCGATCGGTCTTAAAGTTGAGCCTTTCAGCTATCAAGATTTTGGCAGCATGGCAGTAATCGGACAAAACAAAGCCGTAGCTAATCTCAGTTTTGCTCGCTTCTCAGGATTCATCGCCTGGATCATTTGGGTATTTGCTCATATCTATTATCTAATCGAATTTGATAATAAATTAGTCGTGATGATCCAGTGGGCATGGAACTATATTACTCAGGGCAGAGGGGCGCGTTTGATTACCGAGAAGCCTTCTTTAGAGTTGGAAATAAAACGAGCTAAACAGTCTGAAACATCTCCTGCACAATCAAAGGCAACTGTATCGGTTTAAAGTAATAGTATTAATATTTGTCGTACAAAATTAAACCTCAACAAGTTTAGTTAGATGGTCTAGATTCTTTACGCTTATTGCTGAGTTGATGGCAACCTCGCTTATTTCTAGTTTGACTTTGATAGTATTTTAATTATTTTTGGCTCTTCCAAACAGCGGAATATGGGGTTAACGGCAAAATTTTTGGCAAAAAAAAGCCACAGCTATTGAAGCAGATGGCTGTGGTGGGATTGCCCACTATATAGGTATTGAGCTGTAAAAAGATAAATCGAGCAAACTTATTTAATTAAGCTGGAAGTCGGGGATGCAGTTGTGCTCCATGTAAAATCGATAATCGGCAACTGCGCGATCGCATTGTGACTCAGTCCAACCACAGTATTTGGTCAGGGTTTCGGTAACTATAGGTAGAAGATTCATGCCATAGTGACCATTCATGGCTAAAGTGGTGCGACGACGCAGAATATCAACTAGGGTGTGGGCTGATTCGTTGGTTACAGCATAGACAATTTGGGCTTTGATATCCAGTAAGTCGGACATCAATGGCTCGGATAATTCAGGAGTTTCTCGGGTTAAAGCTAAGACCTCTAATGCCCTTGCGCCATAGACTGAAAACAAATGATCAATGGTTTTTACAGATAACGTAGAGCTATATTCGGTGATTGCCTGTTGAATACGCTTATCAGAGGGTAAAATGCATCCAGGAAGGGGTAGAGAGTCGGTTTGGCAAGATTTAGGCGATCGCTTGGTTCGTTTTAAAACCGCATCGACCATTTCTTCACCAACGTTGCGATATGTGGTTAGCTTCCCACCAATTAAAGTCAATAAGTTGCGGACTCCTTCTTTGCGGTGGTCAAAAATAATATGCTTGCGAGTAATGCTACCAGGTTTTTTGCCTTCGGAATTAGGTAAAGGACGAACTCCTGAGTAGGTAAAGATTACATCATCTCGTTTTAAATTAGCAGTAGGAATAATATTGTTTGTTTCTTGCAATAAATAGTCAATTTCTTGGTTGTCCGCCTTAATATTATCGAAATCCTCTTTATAAGGTAGATCAGTCGTACCGATCAAATATTTTCCTAACCAGGGAATAATAAAGAAGGGACGACCATCAGATTTTGCTTCTACATATAGAGTTGAGCCTGGTGCGCCAGGAAATTCTTCCACCACGATATGACTACCTTTGGTGCTACCATTCTTGTTCTTATCGCCAATGGGTGATTTTTGTCCATCTTGGCGACCCTGTTTACATACGTGATCGATCCAAGGTCCTGCGGTATTAATTACCATGGCATCGCTACTACCAGAGATGGTAAAGCTGTCTCCTGTTAACTTGTCCTTACAAACAACATCGGTGATGCGATTTTCTTTAATCGCTAATTCAGTCACCTCAACATAGTTTAAAGCCGTTGCCCCAGCATTTTCTGCCGAGATAATATTTTCTAAACAGAGGCGTTCAGCTAAAGTTACCTGTCCATCGTAATATTGCGAACCACCAGATAAATTTTCCCGATCTAAGGAGCGAAATAGTTGCTTAAACTTAGCTTTAGGCAACATTCGATGTACAGGAAGAGTTTTATCAAAGCTAAAAATATCATAAAGAATCATGCCTGCCCAAATCTTCCAATAGGGACGAGAGCGATCGCCATAAATGGGGATAGTTAGCTGTAGGGGTGTAACCAAATGAGGAGCATTGCGCAGCAGCACCTCTCGCTCTTTTAAAGACTCTCTGACCAAAGGAAACTCAAAATACTCTAAGTAGCGTAATCCACCGTGAATCAGCCGACTAGACCAGCTTGAACTTCCGCTAGCAAAATCATTTTTCTCCACTAAGATGGTTTTGAGCCCTCTCAAAGCGGCATCTCTAGCGACTCCTGCCCCATTGATCCCGCCACCAATGATAATTACGTCGTAGTCTGTTCGTTGAATTTGAGCAAAATCTCGCATATCGGCTGTTTATAAAATCTGTAATCTATCTTCAAATACCTATAACTTAGCTAATGATTTTAATTTGATCATGGAAGAAAAAATAATATTATCCTGAAGCAAAAAATTAGGCTAACTTATGCTCAGTCCTCTTTAAGCTTGATTTAGTAAAGCTTAATCCATATTATTGAGTGAGTTAATCCATATTAATGGGATCAACATCAATGGTCATGCTGACAGATTTTGGTAAGTGCGATCGCAGTAAGTTTAAATCTGGCAAATTATCTTTGGCTGTTGCGGGAAACTTGAGTAAAATCTGCCAACGATAGCGACGGGCAACCCGCATAACGCTAGCTGGTGCGGGTCCTAAGATTTCGTATTCGGTGCTTAATAGCTCGATGAGTTGGTCTGCCAAGGTTTCAGCGGCATGTTCTACTGCTTGGGGATCGATACTACTAAGCTTGATTAGGATTAGATTTCCGTAGGGAGGATAGTTTAATTCTGCTCTATGACTCAATTCAGCAGTACTAAAGTTTTGGTAATCATGGGTTTTTACTGCCTGAATTACAGGATGCTCGGGGGAATAAGTCTGGACGATGACTTTACCTGGAGTGTCTCCTCTTCCTGCCCTTCCTGCCACCTGAGTTAAGGTTTGAAAGGCTCTCTCGGCTGCCCGATAGTCACTGCGATGTAACAGTCCATCTGCTGCCACAATTCCTACTAAAGTTACTCCTGAAATGTCTAAACCCTTGGTTAACATTTGGGTGCCAATTAAAATATCAGCTTCTTGATGGATAAAGCGATCAATTAACTGACGGTGTTGTCCTTTATTTCTAGTGGTGTCGCTATCATAGCGAATGCATCTTAGTTCAGGAAATAGTTTGGCTAACTCCTGGGTAACTTTCTGGGTACCGCTACCAAAGAACTTGAGATAGGGAGAACTGCATTCGGGACAGATCTCAGGCTGAATCCGAGTATGGTTGCAATAGTGGCAGCGTAATAATTTTGCTGCACCTTCATGGGTATGGTGATAAGAAAGGGAAACATCACAGTCTGGACATTCCATCACATAGCCACAACTGCGACAAGAAACAAAGGTACTGTGTCCTCTTCTGGGGATAAATAAAATACCCTGCTGTCCTTGATCATGCATCTCGGCGATCGCATTTTGCAGAGACAGGCTAAAGATGGAACGATTACCTCGGCTCAATTCTTGTCTGAGATCGATAATTGAGACCTGGGGTAGTGGTCGCGAAGCAATTCTTTCAGGTAGGGATAGATAAAACTTAGATGCGGTCTCTCCCTGTAAATTCTCTAAAAGTATATTATTTAATGACTCTGCTTCTTTTACTGCCACCAGACTCTCCAAAGAAGGTGTTGCTGATCCTAAAATAATCGGGCAATTTTCTAATTCTCCTCGCCATTGAGCAACCTGACGGGCATGATAAGTAGGGGTAGGGCGATCCTGCTTAAAGCTAGAATCATGTTCTTCATCTAAAATAATTAAGCCTAAATTGGGCAGGGGCGCAAAAATGGCTGATCGGGTACCAATTACTACTTGAGGTTCTCCCTGGATCGTCTGTCGCCAAGTATCGTAACGTTCTCCCGCCGAGAGTTTGCTGTGGTAGACGCAGACCTGTGAACCAAAGCGGGCGCGAAAGCGATCTGTAAGTTGCGGGGTTAAGCCGATCTCTGGGACTAACACCAGTGCCGATTTACCTTGGGCTAATATTGGTGCGATCGCCTGTAGATAAACTTCGGTTTTCCCCGAACCCGTCACACCATGCAATAAAATCTGAGCATAGTCTTGCTGGGCGTTGATTACAGCTAGAGCATTAGTCTGGGCTGGACTTAGTTTCTTGGGCTGATCTGCCTCTTGTACAGTTCCCTGTTCTTTACGTAGAATTTCCCTGGATGAGAGAATTACGTAGCCCCTCTTCTCTAGTTTTTTGACCGTTACGGGCGTGGTACCGCAAAGCTGAATAAATTCTTTAAGCCAGAGTTCTCCTCCCCTGTTTTTGAGAAGCTGTAATATCTCTCGCTGGCGTTTAGTTAAATCTGCCAGAAAACTTTTACTAACCAGAGTAACTGCTGTTTTTAACTTGGGCTGGACTCGTTTTGGCGGTTCTAGGTAATTTTCAATCCAACCCCGCTTACTTAGTTCTCTCAGACCACGACTAGCTCCTTTGACCTGATTTCTGAGATAATTGACGCTATAGTCGCCATCTTTCTGATTCTGCAAAAGATTTAATACTCTTTGCGCCACTAAGCTGCAAAAATTTTCTGCCCCAGGGGGAATTGCATCTTGGTTTAATTTTACTCGACGTTGCGATCGCCCAAGCAACCCTGGGGGAAGAGCAACCTTAATCGCACTAATTAGCTCTGCGCTGTAATAATCTGCTACCTTAGCTAAAAGTTGCCAGTAAGTGTCTGGGAAAAATCCTGAAGTTATCACATCTTCGACTAAGCGAATTTGCTTTGAAGTTAAGTATTCTGGGGGATGATCTATTAGGCGAATAGCAATCCCTCCCGTTAACTGTATCCCGAAAGGGACGCTAACAATATCTCCAGCATTGATACTCAAATCACTAGGAATACTATAGGTATATAATCCCTGCGCCCCAGGACAGTCTACTAGCACATCAACCCATTGCTGAGAACGCATCTGATAGGTTGATTGTGGTTCGGCTGCTAACAAGCTTAATTGAGTTGCAGAGTCGTACAAGCGATCGCCTGCATCTTTGAAAGACACGTTTTTGTCAGCACCAGTTAGCATTACAATTTTTAGATTGTGATTCGTATCAAGATATTATCCTATATTTTATTTGATTCAATTTTGGTGAAAAGCTGAGCAATCCAATTTCCCAGCCAAAATGAAGCGAGGGGTGGAAATTACAAAAGTGAATTTGATTAAATAGTTTTTTTTAATCAAGCTATCCAAATTATTTTTATGTATTGTACATAGTATCTATTTTACTTCCACTTCAATCTAACTTTATTCTAATTTTGTGTAGTAAATAACATCTAGGTAGTGAGCTTACCGATAGAATCTGAATTATTGTTTTCCCAATGTCTATCAAAATAATCTGAGTCACGGCTTCATTACAAAATCTAGTACCTAGTAAGCAAAGCTACATTTTTTAATCAAGTTTTATGACAGTATGTTAAGCCAGAACTTAATCAATTAATTTGGGGAAGTAACTATTGACTATTTTCTTAGTTAATGATGTCTGCATCAGGAACACAGGACGAACATAATATGAGATTGCCAACAAGATAAGTCAGATAACTACCTTAATATAAGTAAGAATTATATTAAGAAAAAATGTATTTTTTTAATAAATATCCTCAGGCGTGAGATTTTATTAATCAATACGTAATCTGACTTACATCAAAATCTAATTTTTTTTATTTAAAGAAAAGTTATGTTACCCGCTAATACTTTTTTGTTAGCAAAATTTTAATTTGTTAGTTTAGAGTTAGCAACAAAAATAATAATTCTTTTTTTCATTCAAAACTGATTTATAGATTTTCTGCCAAAAATCGCAAATACTTCTTTAAGATAAATAGGAACTAAGCCCATGACTACATTAAACTTGACAGAAAACAGTAGCTATACCATTGATCTTTCTGTAACTGAGGCTGCCGAAGATATAAACGAAGATTTAAAATTAGTAGAAGCAGAATATTCTGAAGAAAATTTAGGGGTTGGTAGTAGCAAGAGTCGCCGTAAAGTGCCTTTGGAAGATAACATTGGGGCATTTTTCAAAGAGATGGCGCGTTATCCTCTGTTAACCGCCGAAGAAGAAGTTGTTTTGGCTAATGATGTCAAAGTGATGCTAGAGGTGGAAAGCACTAGACAAAAGTTAATCAAAGCAAACCAGCAAAAGCCAACCAAGGCGGAATTAGCGTCAGCGATGGGTCTAGAGTCTCAACGACAACTAGAGCTGCTGCTATATCGGGGAAAAGTAGCTAAGCGTAAAATGATTCGCTCCAATTTACGATTAGTAGTGTCTATTGCCAAAAGATATCTTAACCGTGGAGTACCCTTCCTGGATTTAATTCAAGAGGGAGCGATTGGCTTGAATCGGGCTACAGAAAAGTTTGATCCCAACAAGGGTTATAAGTTCTCTACCTACGCTTATTGGTGGATTCGCCAGGCAATTACTCGTACTATTGCCAACGATGCTCGTACAATTCGCTTACCAATTCATATTGTCGAAAAGCTCAACAAGCTTAAAAAGGCACAACGTAATTTGAAGCAGAAGCTACAGCGCAATCCTAGTGAAACAGAATTGGCACAAGAGCTACAAACATCTGTGGTGCAACTACGCCAATTACTAGAGTTACGTCGTCAGTCTTTGTCTCTTAATCATCGCGTTGGCAAGGCAGAAGACACAGAGTTAGTCGATCTCTTAGAAGATAGTGATCTACAGCTTCCAGAAGAGCGCATGAACGAGACAATGATGCGTCAAGAAATAACTGATGTCCTGGATGATGTTTTAACTCAGCGCGAGAAAGACGTAATCTGTTTACGCTATGGTTTGTCCACTAGCCAGCCCTATACCTTGGAAGAGGTTGGCGGCATGTTTAGTTTATCCCGAGAAAGAGTACGCCAAATTCAAAGTAAGGCAATGCGCAAACTACGTCGTCCTCAAGTGGCTCGTCGTTTAAAAGGTTGGTTGAATTAAATTAGTTAATTAAGCCTGTTGTCAATCGGTTTTTAGCTTAAAGCTTAGAGCTTTTAGTTTTTGATGATTACCGATTACCAATCCCAAATCAATTAATAGACTTCTTGCACGAATCTTAATTAACCACATAGGGAAAAAAGGTTAGTCTGCAATGGGTGCAAGAGGTGCGGTTTTTCTAATGATACCAAACGGTTAATGATTAGAGGAGAAAAGGACTTCACCAAAAGTAATTATATTTTCAACGCAACCTCACAATAGAAATTAATCGAAATGACTATCAATATATATGGCTGTTAAATTAAAACAACTACAATCAAACCTCAAAAAAATCAGCAGCAGTAAGCTCGACAGCGCTCACACCACCAACCGTTGCCAGCAGTTGATTGCCATTGCTCAGATCTCGGATCAAAGCAGCAGTCTGGTTAGCATTATCAGTGATACTTAAATCACTAAAACCAAGAGAATTCAATAACTTAAACGAATCAAGACCATCTACAAAATCAGCAATTACATCTGAACCCGAAGCAGGTTTAAGGGCAAAGACATCAGTACCACTACCACCAAGCAGCCTATCATTGCCTTTATCCCCTTTAAGATAATCATCATTTTAACTCTCTCAAAAGTTTGGGTGCTAAAGAATAAATATTTTCTAGCTTTTTAAAAATAGAAAATTAACTTAAATCACCTTTTTTTATTCCAAAAAATTCTGGATTGTCTACATAGCGCATAACGTTTTGTCCAGAATAATATGCATCTTCATACAATTCACAGCTATTGTACTAAAAATGAATTTTACAAAAGTGTTTGTATACAATCTTTCACTCAATTTATAAAATCTATAAAATTTGCTTACGTTTTGATTTTACTTTTTAACTGCTTTTAGGGGTTAAGTTGAACTAAGTCGAAGGGTCACCCCCTGATTAGTATTGTATTGCCGCTTGCTACCTAAACAAATCATAATCTAGCTTTGTACGGCTATAACTAAACAGCAACTATACTAAAGCCACCCACGTAAGCGATAAATAAACATACCTAGATATTCTCTTAAAGCATTGCTGGTATTTTCCAGATTTCCCGAATTAGGTAACAAGCTTAACAGCAGTGATTCGCGACTAAACTGATGTTTAACTAGATCGCGATCGCTCATAATATAGTCTGCTGGGGCAGGAATGGCATCGATGCCTTGTTTGTTAAAAATTGCCAAGGAGCGGGGCATATGGGCGGCAGAGGTAACTAATAAGATGCGCTTGATGTTTTCTCGTTCCAGTATTTTTTTGGTGTATGAGGCATTTTCGTGAGTATTTAAAGACTGAGATTCCAAAATCATGGCATTTCTCGGCACCCCCATTAACTTTAAAACCTCTGCCATACTGCTGGCTTCAGAAGTATCACCTCCATACCAGTCAAATCTTCCTCCTGAAAGAATAATCAGGGGTGCCGCACCATCTTGATATAGCTTGGCACCGTATAAAAGGAGATCGCCACTTTCGTTGAGATCGGGTAAAACTCTTGGTGGTTCTTGGTTTCGGGTTGCACCGCCTAAAATTACAATTGCCTCTGCTGTGGGCATAGTTACTAAAGGTCGATATTGATGTTCTAAGGATGCCAACAGATTACTAGCTACTCGTGAATTGCCAGCGGTTAATAAGATAATCAAAGCTAAGGAAGTCGGAATCCAAGCTCGACGAGAGCGCTTGAAGTTCAACCAGAGAGCTAACAACAGTAGTAAACAAGATAATCCCAGAGGAAAAACAAACAGAGGTAGTAGCTTGGATAGAAATAAAAACATAATTGTTATCCAACAGTTAAGTACTGATATTACGCAGCATGGGTTCATGGAGTAGGGAGTAAGGAGTATAGAAGATGGTGGAGATAGTGGAGAAATAAAAACTTCACTACCCCAATTACCCCACTACCCAGTATTCACAGATCGATAAATGCATAACATCAGTTAAGTAGACAATTATCAGTCTCATAAATATCTAAGCAAATTTTTGTTTAATCAAAGTATTCCTTATATTAAATATTGACGATCAATGTCTAAGCTTATAACTACAGTCGGTTCTTTACTATTTTGTTCAGCTACTCTAACTGTCAATATTATTGATAGTGTTCCTACTCAAGCCATAGAAGCCCCTGACGGTACAGTTTCTTTTGAGTCAGGGTTAGATCTATTAGATGCCTACGCAACTTTTAACGCCGTTCGAGTTAGGCAAGCACGCTATTATTTTGACCTAAAGCTTCCCGAGGGCATTGGCGAACCTTTAAAAAGGGTGGTATTCCAGCAACGGACTGGGGCAGATGAAATCAAGTTTAAACCCGAAAAAACTAAAGCTTACTTGAACAGAAGTCGGGATAAAGAAGACCTAATAGAATTAACCACAACTTTTAATGAGGAGACGGGAGAGATAGTAGTTGAGTTTAACGAACCAATTCCCATAGGTAGTGAGCTATCCATCGGCATCAAGCCCAAAGAAAATCCAGATATCGGTGGAGTATATTTATTTGGTGTTACCGCTTTTCCTAGAGGAGAAAAATCACGTGGTCTGTATCTTGGAACAGGAAGATTTCACTTCTTTGACAGCTTCAATTCTTAGCTTTTTTAATTCAATATCAGGTGATGATGTTGAAAAATCATACCCTGATTCATCAACACCACATACTTCTGTTATATCCTGCTACTGCACACTGAGCCGATAGTGTTAGACTAATAAACGCAGTAAAAATTCACACATTCAGAAATTCGGGTGTTTTCTCATAGATTTACTATGGCGAGAATGTCTCTGAATGGAGGATTAACCCGAAACAGGAGTAAAAAATAATATGCCAGTAGTTTCTCTCGCAGAACTTTTAGAGTCTGGGGTTCACTTCGGTCATCAAACTCGCCGTTGGAATCCCAGAATGTCTCAGTACATCTATACCGCTCGTAATGGTGTACATATTATCGACCTAGTGCAGACAGCACAGTTGATGGAATCAGCTTATGAATACATGCGTTCCTCTTCAGAGCGTGGTCAAAGAGTTTTATTTGTTGGTACCAAACGCCAAGCAGCAGGGATTATTGCCCAGGAAGCATCTCGTTGCGGCGCGTTTTACGTCAACCAAAGATGGTTAGGGGGAATGCTAACCAACTGGGAAACAATTAAAACCAGAGTTGAACGACTCAAAGAACTAGAATATCTCGAAGAAAGTGGTGGTCTAGAAAAAAGACCCAAGAAAGAAGGTTCAGTATTGCGCCGTGAGATGAGCAAGCTACAAAAATATCTGGGCGGGATCAAAATGATGCGCAAAGTACCAGATATTGTAGTTATTATCGATCAAAAGCGGGAACATAATGCGATCGCTGAATGTCAGAAGTTAAACATTCCTGTGGTCTCTATTTTGGATACTAATTGCGATCCTTTGGTGGCAGATGTCCCGATTCCTGCTAACGATGATGCCATTCGCTCTATCAAGCTAATTGTGGGTAAGTTAGCCGATGCTATCTACGAAGGTCGTCATGGTCAACCTGATAATCAAGATGATTATGATGAACTACAAGACGGGTTAGAGGCTCAAGAAGACTATCCAGACGCAGAGGAAGAAGTAGAGTACGAAGAAACTCCAGAGACTGAAGCTGCTGAAACTATTGAAACTGCTGAAGCCAGTAGCGAAGAAGAGTAGTTTCTAATCATTGTCTCACTAACTATATGCAGAGGCAAAGCTTTGAGCCTCTGCAAACATAATTTAAAATTATTTTGTCCTCACTTAAAATTAAATCAAAGAGAATATGGCAAGCATATCAGCCAAAGTAGTCAAAGAACTCCGTGAAAAAACTGGCGCGGGGATGATGGATTGCAAAAAAGCATTGGCAGAAAATGATGGCGACATGACCAAATCCATTGAGTGGCTGCGCCAAAAAGGAACTATTTCTGCTGATAAAAAACAAGGTCGCGTGGCGGCTGAGGGTTTAGTTGAAAGCTACATTCATACTGGAGGACGTATTGGCGTTCTGGTTGAAGTTAACTGCGAAACCGACTTTGTGGCTCGCCGCGAAGAATTCCAAGAGTTAGTCAAGAATATTGCAATGCAAATTGCAGCTTGTCCTAACGTAGAATTTGTCAAAGTAGAGGATATTCCTGAAGAAACCGTTACTAAGGAAAAAGAAATTGAAATGGGTCGAGATGACCTCGATGGTAAACCAGACAATATCAAGGAAAAGATTGTTTCTGGTAGAATCGGCAAACGACTCAACGAAATTTCTCTCTTGCCTCAACCCTATATTCGCGATCAAAGCATTACTGTAGAAGAGCTAGTCAAGCAGAGTATCGCTCAGTTAGGAGAAAATATTCAGGTTCGCCGTTTTGTTCGGTTTGTCCTTGGAGAAGGTATTGAGAAAGAAGAAAGCAATTTTGCCGACGAAGTAGCCGCTCAAACTGGACAGAAATAAAGTTAAACAGAAGTTTATAATTGTCTAAATTTGCTTTAAAGACTGCGTTTAATTGATTTATTTAAGATGATGGAACCTAAATTTGGGTTCCATTCGTGCATTTGCGGCTTTTGCATTTGCGAGTAGATAGAATAAGATGAATTAGCTGCGTATCAAGAGATTTTTACGAGGACGCGAGTGTTGAGGTTGTCTCAACACTTCTAGCCGTCCGTTATGTCTTGAGCGACTTTTTGTGGCAACAACTGAACATAGGATGACCAAATCGATTCAGCAAGTTAAACAAGACCTCGACAATTTAAAATCAACGGTGGCGAACACGGCAGTTGAACTAGAAAAGTTATATTCAAACTATCTAGATTTATTAAGTCACTCATTGCAACAGCAGCTAATTTTTGCCTGCTATCAAATTTGCACCGAGATTTATCCTCAAGAGTTTTTAAACTTATCTTTGAGTGAGAAACAGGAGCTACAGCAAAGCCTGAGAGGGATGGGGACTCAATTAAAGTCTGAATTGACTGAAATTATCAATTACAAAGAATTAGAGCCTGAGCCACTAGAAGTTAACTTAATGGCAGAGCTACTCAAAAATTTGCCTAAGCCTAAGAAAAATAATGGTGAATCAATCGAAGAAGAGCCTGAAATCAACCTGGAACTAGTTAAGGCTGAATTAGAAAATATCGAATTTATTGAAATAGGCAGCGCTATTGAGTCTTCTGAAGAAGAAACAGAGGCATTACCCACAGAAACAGTTGACTTTGAAAACCCTAAACATCTGGTTTTGTGGCATAAACAGATTGAGCGCATCATAAAGAAAACTCTGGATGCAACCTCAAGTAAAGTCAACAGATGTCTTCAAGATTCGAGGGTGATTGCCGAACCCATTCCCCGCAAAGTTATTGAAGTGGCAATGCAGGCAGAGGGGAGCAGGGGTGGAGCAAATAATTCAAAATCTTCTGGTTTCCCTCATATCATGCATCTAGCGATAGAAACGGACAAGAAGAAGAAGCCTCAACCTTCGCCAAAATCAATTCAAATTAGCTTACTGCGTTTACGACTTGCCGAACTAGAATTTTCCGACCATATACTAAGCGCAAAACGCAGAGAAATTCGTAACTTGCTAGGCAAAATAACTAAATTGAATAGCAAGTATGAATCAATTCAACAAGAAATAGCGGTAATTGAAGCTCAAGCTGCCTGGCGTTCTAGTTGGTATGAAGATTAATATTAATCTTCTTTTAATTAACCAACTATTGCTCGCATCACTCTAAGGGGGTGAACTTTATCTGTTTGCGATTATGATGTCGAACTAAAAAGACATTTTGCAAATGGATACAATAGTTGCCTATTTTCCTATTCCCTCAGTTAAACTATTATCTATAGTAAAAATTAGAAGTTTTCTGGCTTGTCCAACTTGCTATTGATAACGATTTAGCAATGCTGCTAAACCACCCTGATAGCCTGCACCAACAGCATTAACTCGCCACTCGCCATCTTTACGATAGAGTTCTGCCATAATCAATGCCGTTTCGATGGAGAAATCTTCGGTAAGATCGTAACGTACGACTTCTTTTTGATCTTGAGCATCGACTATGCGTACAAAAGCATTTTGCACCTGACCAAAATTTTGCTGTCGTTGTTCTGCCTCATGGATTGTCACTACCATAACGATCTTATTGACATCATCAGGAACCTGTTTCAAATTGACCTTAATAACTTCGTCATCTCCTTCCCCTGCACCTGTGCGATTATCTCCCAAGTGTTCTACAGACTTATTGGGATCTGGACTAGTAAGATTGTTGTAAAAAATAAAGTGATTGTCAGAAATTAATTTCTCACTGCCATTTAAGAGAAACACTGAGGCATCGATATCAAAATCTCCTCCAGTATCGGTAACATTGGTGTCCCAACCTAAGCCGACAAAGGCTTCGCTCAACCCAGGAGCGACTTTTTCGAGAGAGATGCGTTGTCCTTTACTAAGATTAACTGCCATTATTCTTGATTTATAACAATTGCCTAATATATTTAATTTCTGACGATATCTTTAGTCAATTAACAGTCGTAGATCATCAATTGCGAGTGAACATTTCCAAAATTATTGATGTTGCTAGATAAATCTAAAACTCATAAAATTTTTGTTGACTGTACAGACAAGGCATGCCTTGTCTCTAACTTTTGACTGTTACTGATATCGCTCGACTAAAGCTGGTAATCCACCCTCATAACCTGCACCAACAGCATTCATCCGCCATTCTCCATCCTTACGATAGAGTTCTGCCATAATTAGTGCCGTTTCCACGGAAAAGTCTTCAGTTAAATCGTAGCGAATTATCTCCTCTTCATTTTCGCAGTTAACAATTCGCACAAAAGCATTGCTTACCTGACCAAAGTTTTGCTGGCGCTTATCAGCTTCGTGAATCGTTACGGTAAGTACAATTTTTTCTATATCATTGGGAACAGTTTTGAGATTAACGTCAATAATCTCATCATCACCTTCTCCTGCGCCTGTTCGATTATCTCCTCGCTGTTGAATCGATTGGTTGGAGTCGGGACTAATTCTATTGTTGTAGAAGATGAAGTGTTGATCGGAAATTAGCTTTTCGTTGCTACCTAAGAGAAACACTGAAGCGTCAATATCAAAATCTCCTCCAGTATCAGTTAGGTTAATGTCCCAGCCTAAGCCGATAAAAATTTGCACTAAACCTGGTGCTACTTTTTCTAGAGAAATTCGTTCTCCCTTGCTTAAGTTAATTGCCATTATTGGTTATTTGCCCTAATTTTTTTTACTTGGTCGAAAATTTGACGAATAATTTGCATATTCTACGTGATATTTAAATTTTAAGATAATGACTCTGTAATTTGGCGCATTTGTAACTATGAATTTGAAATTTAGTTTTTTAAACAGCAACTTTAGAATAAATAAGCTGTGATGTTGCTCTTTTTTTCTCAGAGATCAGGCAGAATAGTCGAAGTGTTTTTCTGGCAGCTACTTGATACCTCACAACAATAACCCGAGCGATCGCTCTATCACAAAATCTAGCACTAATAGTCTTTTATTACTCCTAATCTGGGTAATTTTGGGCGTAATCCTCCGCTGGACTAATTTAGCTCTTAAACCTGCTTCTTCGATTGAAATTGCTACTATTGGCTATAGTTTGGGTCACGGCTTTAACCAGATTCCTTTGGATCAGCTTATCCCTCTGGAGACTTTGCTTGCTCCCCTGAGTTTAGATCCTGGTATTGGCTTTTGGGAGGTGCTTAATCGGCTAACCTTAGAAAGTACACACCCGCCACTTTATTTTTGGTTAAGTCACTGGTGGTTTAAGCTGTGGCTTAATAAAGGTGATTTAGTCTCATTAGAAATAGCGCGGTCGCTTAGTGCCTGTTTTGGGATCCTGGCTATTCCTGCTAGTTATTTACTGGCTAGAATATCATTTCCTTCTCGTTTGGTGGCACATCTGGCGGCATTACTGATGGCAATTTCTCCCTATGGGATTTATTTAGCACAGTCAGCACGACACTATACTTTGACGTTGCTGTGGGTCATCGTATCTTTAATTTGTTTAGTTAAATCTCTTAAATTGATCGAGCAAAAAATTACTGTGCCGATTTGGTTGGGGTTAGTTTGGATCGTGATTAATGCCCTGGCAATTGCCACACACTATTTCTTTGTGCTGGCATTAGGTGCCGAAGCGATCGCTATATTAGTCTATTGGTGGTTTAATCGTCACCAGTCTGTCGTTAAATACGGACGGGGTTTATATCTGGCAGTAATTGGTACTATTGCTAGTGCTTTGGTTTGGTTGCCGATGATTGATGGCGTTTCTGGTAATCAAATGACTACCTGGATCGCAACTGATTATAATCTGCCTGAAATTTTACTGCCCATTCCTCGGTTAATCGCCTGGATGCTGACAATGGTGATGCTACTGCCAATTGAGGGTACCTCCAAAATTGCCACAATTGGCTCTGGAGTTGCTATTTTAGCTGTTTTAGTAGCAATTGCGCCGACTTTAGTCAGGCAGTGGCGTATCCAGTTGAGGCTGCCTCATACTCGTTCAACTATGACCATCATTATTGGTTATCTTGGAGGTTCATTGCTCATATTTATGCTGCTTATTTATGCCATGGAAAAAGATTTATCCTTAGCGGCTAGATATCACTTTGTCTATTTCCCTGTGGTTATTTTGCTAATGGCGATCGCTTTAGCTGCCTGCTGGCATCAGGGACTAAGATTGGCAGGCAAGAAATCAATTATGTCTCGATTAATTACTAATACTCAGACTAGAGTTTTTGCGTATGTGTTAATCATGGGATTGCTGGGTTCTGCGACTGTGATTAATGATTTTGGGTTTCAAAAATCAAGACATTCAGATCGTATGGCGGCTTATGTTAGGCAAAATTCCAACCTGCCTACAGTTGTGGCAATGACTCACTATACCCACTCGGAAATAAGGGAGTTAGTTGCCTTGGGGGTTTCTTTTAAACGTCTTGAACCAGAGCAAATTGACTCATCAAAAATCCCTCAGTTTCTGTTGGTCAGTCAGCAACAAACTATTACTGAAATTCTGCCAACCAATCAACAGCCTGTTAATTTATTCGGGGTCAATTTAGATATCAGCGATAGTAATCTTGAACAAATAGGATGCAAACGAGACAAAGACATAGACTTATCAGATAGCGGCTATCGCGATCGCTTTTACGTCTGTTCTGAATAAGTTTGGCACTCTTGATTGGACTTCTTGTACCAATAGCATATCTTTACCCCTTACCCTTTACCCTTTTACCCCACTCCCCACATCCGTCGGCACAATATAGCGCTGCAACAGCAGAAATAGTAACAGGATTGGGGCAATGGAGATAATAGAACCTGCGGCGACTAATCTCCAGTCTAGAGAGAATGAATCTGCCAGGTTAGCTACAGCTAAAGGCAAGGTGTAGTAATTGGGGTCGTCTAAAACGATTAAAGGCCAGAGAAAATCACTCCAAGAACCAATAAAGACAAAAATCGCTAGGGTAAATAATGCTGGGCGAATCGCAGGGATCATAATATTCCACCAAATACCTAGTTCCGAACAACCATCAATACGGGCAGCTTCTTCTAATTCTTTGGGAACAGTCTTTAAAGCTTGTCTCAGTAAAAAAATGCCAAATGCAGAGGTCAGATTGGGTAACACTATACCTAAATAAGTATTCCGCAATCCTAAATTGACCGCCATAATGTATAGCGGAATCATTACGATCTGGAAGGGAATCATAATTGTTGCCAAAACTAGGGCAAAAATAAACTCTCTACCCTTAAAATTAAGCCGCGCTAGAGGATAAGCTGCTAAAGCACACAAAAGCAAGTTTAAACCCACTGCCAGCAAAGCAACTAATCCACTATTGTAAAGATATAGCCCAAAAGGATAGCTATTCCAGACAGTGACAAAATTATCAAAAGTAGGCTGGCTGGGCAATATTTGCGGTGGAAAAGTAAAGATATCTTCTGTTGGTGACTTAAATGAAGTTCCCAGCAACCACAACAGCGGAAACAACATCAGTAAGGCGATCGCGCATAATAGTAAATAGGTTACGATAACTTTAGTTGCTGACTGTTGCCTCATTGCTATATTAAATATGGGAAATCCAGTATAGTCTAGCTTCAATAACGTTTCTTGTTGTTAGATACTTGATTTATCGAAAACCAGCGTAAAACCCTTTGCTTAAGGTTTTAATTTAAAAAAGCGATCGCACATACCAATACAGATCTTTCAAAAGCTAACGGCTAATAGCTTCCATAATTACAGTATTAAAGATCACATGTCACAATAAAAGTACAGGTAAAATCTCAGTCAAAATTGCGATCGCTATTACCATCCAATATGGCAATTAAAAGAACTCGTCACGATTCGCCCCAAACCCCCAAACAGCCCCGCAAAACAAAGATAGCCAAGGACAAGACCTATGAAGTTACTTTGCTGTCTCCCCAAGCAAATAGCCAGGAGACAGAGAATAACGAAGAGAAAATTCGTCCCCAGAAGCTAGATGACTATATTGGGCAAAAGGATCTTAAGGGAATTTTAAATATTGCGATCGCTGCTGCTAAAGGTAGACAAGAACCATTGGATCATTTATTGCTTTATGGGCCCCCAGGTTTGGGTAAGACTACTATGTCTTTGATCTTGGCAGCAGAAATGGGGGTTAACTGTAAAATCACTTCTGCCCCAGCTTTAGAGCGTCCCAGGGACATTACAGGGCTGCTGGTGGGATTAAACCCAGGGGATATTATCTTTATTGATGAGATTCACCGTCTTAACCGCATGACGGAAGAATTACTCTATCCTGCCATGGAGGATTATCGTTTAGATGTCACCATCGGTAAGGGTCAAACTGCTAAAACTCGTAGTATTCCCCTACCTCCCTTTACTTTAGTAGGCGCTACAACCAAAGCGGGTTCACTGTCTTCGCCATTACGCGATCGCTTTGGCATTATTCAGCGACTGCGGTTTTATGAACTGGATGAACTAACGGAAATTGTTAATCGTACCGCCTCAATTATCAATATTGCGATCGCTGAAGAGGGAGCAATTGAGATTGCCCGTCGTTCCCGTGGTACTCCTCGTATTGCCAATCGTTTATTACGAAGAGTAAGAGATTTTGTTCAAGTCCAGAAAGTAGAGACCATCACTCAAGCACTAGCAGCCGAGGCAATGGACTTATTTGATGTTGATACCCACGGCTTGGACTGGACAGATCGCCTGGTACTGACAACTATTATTGAGCAATTTAATGGGGGTCCTGTGGGCTTAGAAGCGATCGCTGCTGCCACGGGAGAAGACCGCAAAACCATTGAGGAGGTTTATGAACCCTTCCTGTTGCAAAATGGTTATCTTAGCCGCACCCATCGGGGGAGAATGGCTACAGCTAAAGCTTGTCAGCATTTGGGTTATCAAGCTAACGAACCGAAGCAAACGGAATTGTTTTGATTAACCGACCTTATGTAATAACTACCGAAAACTACTGTTGTTTGTTGTTAGTTATTGGTTATTAGTCATTAGTTATTAGCTGTTAGTTGAATACTTACATTCACTAACTATTGACCACTACCTGCTAACCGCAGAACAGATCGATTAGTACATAACATTAATTAGATAGATCTCGGTTCAAGGGAATTAAATTGACTAGTTTAGATAGCTTTTAGTCTCACGAGATTGAAGAATGAGTATTGACATAACAAACCCAAACCAATAGTTGATTACTGTTTTTTCCTTCCTCATCCTTCATCCCTCATTCCTCGTTCCTTATTCAGGTTCTACCCAGCGCCCGTCAGCTTTAATCAAATTAATTAACTCTTCTACTCCTTGTTCTTCAGGAACTTTCTTAATTTCTTCGCGACCACGATAAAGGGAGATATAGCCTGGTTGTTTACCGACGTAACCATAGTCAGCATCTGCCATTTCTCCAGGACCATTAACGATACAGCCCATCACGGCGATATCCAAACCTGTTAAGTGTTTGGTTGCTTCCCGCACATTGTGCAGCACATCTTCTAAATTAAACAGGGTACGACCACAGGAAGGACATGCCACATACTCCACCATAGTTTTGCGCAATCCTAAAGCTTGCAGAATGCTATAGCAGACGGGGATTTCTTTTTCGGGGGCTTCGGTTAGAGAAACGCGAATGGTATCGCCAATTCCCTGCGCTAATAAAGTACCAATACCCGCAGTGGATTTAATTCTGCCATACTCCCCATCTCCCGCTTCCGTAACCCCAAGATGCAACGGATATTCCATACCTAATTCATTCATGCGCTGCACCATCAGGCGATAAGCTGCCAACATTACAGGCACCCGAGAGGCTTTGAGGGACAACACAATATTATAAAAATCTAAAGACTCACAGATTTTAATAAATTCTAATGCCGACTCCACCATCCCTTCAGGAGTATCGCCATAGGTAAACAGCATTCTTTCGGAAAGAGAACCATGATTAACCCCGATTCGCATCGCTTTTCCCTGATCGCGCAAGGAAATTACCAGTGGTTCCAATGTTTTACGAATTTTGTCGCCAATCTCGGCAAATTCCGTGGGAGTGTATTCAGTGCGATCGCTTTTTGGTTTTTCAAAGACATATAATCCTGGATTAATCCGCACCTTATCAACATGCTTTGCCACCTCTAGGGCAATTTTCATGCCGTTATGATGCACATCCGCCACTAAGGGAACTGCTTGGTATGTCTCAGCTAGTTTTTGCTTGATTGTGGCTAAAGCTTTGGCGTGACCCATACTAGGCACGGTTACTCGAACAATTTCGCAGCCAATCTCGTGTAAACGGCGGATGGCGGCAACAGAACCATCAATGTCTAGAGTATCTTCATTGATCATCGACTGTACCACTACTGGATTTCCACCGCCAATAGTGATGTCACCAACTTTTACCCCCCGTGTTTTCCGTCTATGGATGGTGGTATCAAAAGCTTCTTTATTAGTAAGGTTGGGATTATCCAGAGTTTGCATAACGACTGACTATATACTTAGAACAAAAATTCTATCTTTAGTTTTAACTATTGTAGAGCCAAGGGGTTATGACTTGTTTAATCTGTCACCACTTTAATCTACCTGCATCATTTCCTTGTTCTCGTTTAACTTTGCTGTCGTTTTCAAACCATTGAATGATTTGGTCGTGAGTTAGTTCTTCAATTGAGGTCTGTTGATCTTGGGCAATCACTTGCAACAGCCTTTGTGAGGAAATAGTTAAGCGAGTGAGAAACTTTTCGCTGGAGGAAAGTAAAGCCGCCTCAACATCGGCTGATTCTTCGGGAGATAGGTATTGATCTGGTGTGGGAGACATTTGCCGCTCAGAAAATTGTGAAACACTAATTAAGTCTCTTCTTAGTATCTCGTAAAATTAAAGATTAATCGTAAGTTCAATTATCTTAATAATCTATTCAGCACTGGATCAATAAGTTTCATCTTTGCTGATAGCTTAAGCATTTAGCAGTTACAGTTAGCTTTGTCTATCTAACATCAATATAACCAAAAACAGTTGCCAATCGGCAATCAAAAGATTAAAACCTAGAATTTATTATGATTTATGCTGATAATGATCGATGTAGATTAGTAGAGTAATTTATATTTTCTCTATTTTTAACAATTGAATAGTACATTTAATATTAAAAGTTAATTTTATATCTCAGGTATTTTAGCCTTGCTTAGAAATGCCCAAGGCTATCCTAAGATCATTTTTCATGGAACTCATAATCGCTTCAGTTATATTTTGCTAACATCAACTTTAAATCGAGCTATTATCACAACCGAGATGAATTAACTGACAAATGATTATTGGATTTAAAATTTTCAATAAGAACTCTTGCTTACTTAAGTTGGGTATCAGAGTTTAACTTGAAATAAGACTATCAAAACATCATAATTTGTCAACAATATTTAATTCGTTCACCACAAAAATTTAGCTGTACTTGCTGTATTAATTATTTTTAATTTATATGGTCACTTAATAAATTGACCTATCTTAAATAATTAAAGTTAGAAAATAAAATAATATTTTTCTAAGTTTGTAATGTTTAGATTGCACTTTGAAATGCAATTTAGCGTCAAACATGACGAATTATCTGACAATTAGAGTCATGAATAATGAGCAAAAACAGTTACTTAAGCGAATTGAGGAATTTTCTCTGGATAAACCAGATGTCAATTTAACTTTTAGTCAACGTTTGGCTAGAGAAAATAACTGGAGTATTGACTATACCCATAAAGTTATTAAAGAATATAAAAAGTTTATTTTTTTGGCTGTTGTTGCAGGACATGTTGTTACTCCCTCAGAACAAATAGATCAAGTTTGGCATTTACATCTAACTTACACTCGTTCTTATTGGGATGAGTTTTGTCTTAAAGTTTTACAACAAACATTACATCATCGCCCAACTGAAGGGGGACAATCAGAAAATGTAAAATATGATGATTTATATCGTCAAACATTAAATAGTTACCAAAAGTTCTTTGCCAATAGCGCACCTCAAGATATCTGGTCGTCTCCACATATCCGTTTCGGAAAAGATTTAGACTTTAAACGAATCAATACTCAAGAAAACTGGATTATTCCCAAACCCAATATCTCTTTTATTATTGAGAGCATCATCCATAAGACAGCTAAATTTAATAAAACAACGACACTGGTTGTTTCAATATTTTTAATCATCCTGATAACTCTGGGAAACACTCTACCAGGATTAGCTGAAAATACTCCTTTCTATTGGGACTTCTTGAATATTAATCTTGATATCCAGGAGAACGGAGATTTATTAGTAACTGAAGAGCAAAAGTATGTTTTCAAGGACTCACATTCGCCTCAGCGTTATCGATTTATTAATTTAGATTCAATCAAGGCAATTAAAGATGTACAGGTATTTGAAGATAATCATCTTTTGCCGATAGAAACTGCGATTAAAGGTAATAAATTCTGGATTGAGTGGCAAGATTATTTAGATAATCATAATGTTCACACCTTTGTATTAAAATACCGTGCTATTGGAGCTGTAGTTAATAAATATGGAGCAGATAGACTTGATTGGAAAGCTATATTTCCTAAACGGCAAAGCGTCATCAATAATTCGGAAATCACGGTTAATTTTCCTAAATCTTTAGTAGGTAAGCTCAAAACTTATTACGCTGCTGGAGGTAATTTTAAAAGCGATTTGATAGATAATTCAGCTATTAAATTTACTTCTCTTCAATCTCTATCACCTGGAGAATCTGCAAGCATAAAACTAATTTTCCCTGGTAATTCTTTGAATTTTGAGCCTTTTGATCTTTCCCTTGCCCTTAAGACGATGCCAGACTTTTCAGAGAATGTTGTAGGTTACTTTATAGTTGGGGTAATATTCATGATTTTTGCTGGTATGGTAATCTTATTTCTCTTTCTTTTTGTTAGTGCTATTACTGGCAATTTACCAAAAGGCAAGTCTAATAGTAGCGGCGGCTGGGGCGGTTGCAGTGGTGGCTGTAGTTCAGGATGTGGTGGTGGTGGTTAACTATAAGGTTGTAAACTACGAACACTCAAAAATCATATTTTAACCATCATCTACTTTTATAATGGTTGAAATTGCGATCGCTCAACAAAACCAATTGCCAGTAGTCTTTCAATTAATTTTTCGGGACTATCTTGTACTTCTAAAACTGGCTTTAAATTATGTTTATAGTCATTCCAAATAGAAACCGTATGAATTAAACAGATGGAAATTCAGACAAGTTATAGAGTTAATTCTTGACCAATCCCCAATCCCCAGTCCCTCGAACCAATGATTGAGAGTATAAGGAAATTAATTAGAACGACTATATATGGTTCAAATAATTGCAAAATTTTAGGAAAATTTGAGGCAGTTTCAAAACAGCTTTTTTTACCTACATGACAAATACAAGGATCGGCACCATATCAGTTAAACTTTTGCGACTAGCATCATGTAATACTGTAGAGTCATCAACGCATTGGATACAGGGCTATGTCATTCCAGAATGAAATAGCCCTGCCAGGAAAGAGCGAAGTTAATGCAGCGAGTAATAGTTAGATCGTTAAAGGACGCATCGGCACGGGAAGGATTGAGCATGATGAAGGAAATAGTTTTGCTGCTGCTGTTCCACTCACGTCAGAGTAAATAGCGATAGTTGCCTGTAATTACTGCTCCACCTTGCATCAAAACCCACCATCGCAACCACCACCAGCATCACCGCCACCACAATCACCGCTGCCTGAATAGTCACTACTACTAGAAGAATCATGACTGCTGTGACCACTATCGTAGAAGCCATAATAACCAGTATCCTTACTGCGAGACTTCTTTCTGGGTTTAGCAGTTTTCTCATTCGCAGCACCGACAAAAAATAAAGCTAAAACTATAACTAGAACAAATACAACTACTAGCATTTTTTCTAAGTGGTAAGGTTGTGATTTCTACGGTAACACTTGAAGTGGTTGAAAATAAAGTGCATTTTCAGGCAGTTAGTATACTAAAAGAATAAATTTGCTTATTCTTACATGCGGCTTACGCCTTTGTTCATCCCTTATCCCCCATCCTTTAAAAATGCTTGACCCCAAAATTCCCCCAGGTAAACTACAAGACAAATGGGACTACTATAAAGACCACTGTAAATTAGTTAGTCCCGCTAATAAGAAAAAACATACTGTCTTAGTTGTTGGTACTGGATTGGCAGGGGCATCGGCAGCAGCGACCCTGGCGGAGTTGGGTTATAACGTTAAAAGTTTTTGTATCCAAGATTCTCCCCGAAGGGCGCATAGTATTGCGGCACAGGGAGGGATTAATGGGGCGAAGAATTATCCTAATGATGGGGATACGGTCTGGCGTTTGTTTTACGACACGATTAAAGGTGGTGACTATCGTTCCCGTGAGGCTAATGTGCATCGCTTGGCACAGATTAGCAATCAGATTATCGATCACTGTGTGGCGCAGGGAGTTCCTTTTGCCAGGGAGTATGGTGGTTTATTGGCTAATCGTTCTTTTGGTGGGGCGCAAGTATCCCGTACATTTTACGCTAAGGGTCAAACGGGACAACAGTTATTACTCGGGGCATATAGTGCCATGTCCCGCCAGATTGCTGAAGGTAAAATTACTATGTTTTCTCGACGGGAAATGCTGGACTTGGTGTTAGTTGAGGGCAAAGCCAGAGGCATTATTGTCCGCAATTTGATTACGGGAGAGATTGAACGCTATGCAGGGGATGCGGTACTTTTGTGTACTGGCGGTTATAGTAATGTTTATTATTTATCTACCAATGCCCGTAACTCCAACGTAACCGCTGCTTGGCGCTGTTATAAACGGGGGGCTTTGTTTGCTAATCCTTGTTATACGCAGATTCATCCTACCTGCATTCCAGTGTCGGGTTCCTATCAGTCTAAATTGACTTTGATGAGTGAGGGCTTACGCAATGATGGACGGGTTTGGGTGCCAAAAAAACCAGGAGATAATCGTCGTCCAGAGCAAATTCCTGAAACGGAACGAGATTATTACTTAGAAACTCGCTATCCTAGCTTTGGTAATTTGGTACCCCGCGATGTGGCTTCCCGCAATGCCAAGCAAATTACCGATGAAGGTCGAGGTGTGGGAGAAACTGGACTAGCAGTTTATTTAGACTTCCGCGATGCGATTAAAAAACTAGGACAAGAGACAATTAGCGATCGCTATGGTAATCTATTTGACATGTATCAGCGCATTACGGGGGAAAATCCCTATGAAGTGCCGATGCGAATTTATCCTGCCGTTCACTATATTATGGGTGGCTTGTGGGTGGATTACAATTTGATGAGTACTATTCCTGGTTTACATGTTTTAGGGGAAGCCAATTTTTCTGATCATGGTGCTAATCGCCTGGGTGCTAGTGCCTTGATGCAGGGGCTATCTGATGGCTATTTTGTAATTCCCTACACTCTAGGCAACTACATTGCTACTACTGATTTACCGCCTGTAGATATAAACAATCCTGCTTTTGAAGAAGCGGAAGCCACGGTCAATACTAAAGTCAATAAGCTATTAAATATCCAAGGAAACAAAACCGTTACCGAATTTCATCGTCAACTAGGTAAGATTCTCTGGGATAATGTGGGCATGTCTCGTGATCAGGCAGGTTTAGCAAGTGCGATCGCTGAAATTCAGTTATTAAGAGGGGAATTTTGGCAAAATGTGACGATTCCTGGAGATAAGCATACTTTTAACAAAAATCTGGAATTTGCAGGGAGAGTAGCTGACTTTTTGGAATTGGGAGAATTAATGGCGCGTGATGCTTTAGATCGTCAGGAATCCTGTGGTGCCCACTTCCGCGAAGAATGCCAAACACCAGATGGGGAGGCACAGCGCAATGATCATGACTATGCTTATGTTGCTGCTTGGCGATACCAGGGTGATGAGCAAACTCCTGCGTTGCATAAGGAACAGCTAGAATTTGATAATGTTAAATTGACTCAAAGAAGTTACAAGTAATATGAAATCTAAAAAAGAATGCAACACATAGGTTTGGTAAGGCAGAGGGCAGAGGGCAGAAGAAATTAATCGTCTTTTTAGACTTTTCTCATCTGTAGCAAACAATTAAGTATTTCATATAATTTCGGCGTTGCTAATTAAAAAAATGACATATTTGACATGCTCCCAGCAGCAATAGCTATTACTACCTTTCTTGTTAACATCTTAAGAGTTTTCTAGAGTTTGATTGAAATTTTCACGATTCAGTCTAAAGATCAAGTAATTTAACTGCCAATAAATCGTAATTATCGGCAATTATGGAACACTGCGCGATCGCTTTTAGAAAACAGCTTATATGAAATAAAAAAACTAGAAAAAGCTTAAGGCTGATAGCTGATAGCCAAAGACAATATTATTTGTAACAAGCATGATCGTATTTCATATTAATTATTCATCCACACAAAAACGATAAAAAAGATAACGATCTTGGAAAGAATGTTCATCTGCTACATGATGAATAATTTCTCTTTCAATTAGTATTTGACCCAATTCGATCGCTTCTTCTCTAGAAAAACCCTGATGCTTAACAATCCAATCTACAGCCTCGGAGCCAACAAAACACTTAGAATATAGATTAAAGCGATAACGACGATCAGCTATTATCAGACCATCTTCGCCTCGCATTTCGCTAACTAACTGTTCGAGATCTATTTCAGTTAGTTTTTCTTCAAAGGTATTGAGTAATAATGCTGTCTTATGACTAATTATCTTGTGATAATTGTCAGCATGGTGATGATTGTTATCTGATTTAGAATCTGCTGATAAATCAAGATTAATGCCTTGATAACTTAACCAAGTACTAAGCAATTTTTCGAGTCGAGGAGAATTAAAGTTAACGTCAGTTTGAGGAAAAGGAATTTCGATATCAAGACGACGTAAACTCATCATGATTAAATAATTGAGATCGCTAACAATCCTAAATTGTTTTTTGGGATCTTTGATCCAAACTAATAGCTCAAAATCAAGAGAACTATCATTAAACTTTTGAAACAATATTTGTGGACGAGGAGAACGTAGGACTTCTGAGTGATTTTTTGCTGCTGAAAGTAAAGCTGCCCTAACCTTGCGCGGGTCACTATTGTAAGCAACTCCAATAGGAATCCTCAGACGAGAAATGGAATCTCGATGATTCCAGTTAATCAACTGATTATCTAGCAACTGAGAATTAGGAATAATAATGCTTAAGTGGTCTTGAGTAAGAATTTCTGTGCTACGAGAACCTATATTTTTAACGGTACCGATCAAATCATCAACTTTAATTAAATCACCTACTTTTATTGGTCGTTCTAAAGTCAGAATTAAACCACTAATAAAGTTATTGGCAATATTTTGTAAGCCAAAGCCAATTCCTACCCCCAAAACACTAGCTGCGATCGCTAATGCTGCAACATCAATTCCCCAACTTTGCCATAAGATAATTAACCCTAATGCTGTAAAAATATACTGTAAGCAAATCGCAATTACATCTTGAATTGCTGGCTCGCTAATTGTCTTTTTTAAAATGTAATATTTTAATAAATTAATAACAGCCCTGATCACAAACCAGGTGACAACAGTTAAGCCTAATAACAGCAGTATTTCTAGGGCAGAATAGGTTTCGGTGCCTAAACTTATTAAGGGTGAATTAAGCCGATATTGCCAACTACGAGTCTGGGGAAATAAATCGGTAATATAAATAACTGCATAAATCCAAATGCCCAACTGAACAGGAAGCAAAATAAACTGGCACCATTGGGCAATAAACCTATCCCAGAAACTTAATCTATTCGGCTTCTGGGATATTTTAGCTGGGCGCTGAGAACTGAGACTACGTAAAAATTGGACGATTAAGTGAGCTGCGATTGCTATAAAAATTACTAGGAAAGTAGTTAAAAAAGCCTTACTTTGATAAGCAGCAGTTCGTTCCTTTTGTCCTCGTTTTACTACTTTTTGAATATTGTTAACCCACAATAGCGCCTGATTGTGGGGAGTGGCAGCAGTAATTACGTCTGATTTGGTTACTGTTAGTAAATGCTTCTTCGTAGCCGTATTTTGAATTGTAATTTGCTCATCTACTTTTACTAAACCAATCCTAATTGGCATAGAAGATTTGACGGTCTTAATTAATGCCTGATTGATTTGTGCAGCTCTTTCCTGTGCTGAGAAATTGCCAAAAGAACCAACGCTAAATAAAACTTGTCCATCTAAAACGATAGGTGCTTTTTGGGGAGTAGTATTGGTTTGTTGACCATAGACGGCGGTAGGTACAACTATTAATAAACAAGTGATACAGGTTATGCAGGTAAATTTTAAATAGCTGCTTATTTTTTTGATGGAACACACTGCTTTTATTGACTATTTTTGGTAATCCAATCAAGCATCAATTCACATCAATGCTTGATTTAAAATCGAATTAGCGTAACTGCTGTCGAATAACCTCCTGAAATTTGGCTGCTGGTGTTTAAATCAGATCTTGAGCTTACATTACTTTCTAGGGACAAATTATTAGTTTTTGATAAGAGATATCTCCTGTATTCTTCCTGAGATTCGTTGGTTTCTGGTTCAACAGGATTGAGCCTGGAGGTCGAGTTAAAGCTAATCACTTTCTCAGAGGACAACGCGGAAATGTTTGTATTGGCATCTGATAACCTTTCCATTCCTAATGCTGGTGTGGCAAAGATACTCAGACTATAAATTACTAAACTGGCTTGGAGATAAGTTTTCATGACTTTGCTTTTAAATAAGTATCGGGTTTTTGAAAAGCTGCTTTGTAGGCTTGCTTGATAATTCACTTTAATACAGACAGGTCTGTCTGTCAATTAAAAAACCATTTTAAAATTAAACAGGTTGCTATTTAAAGTCCAAATCATCGAGCAAAGATGCAACCGAATCCAGATAATCCTGGTTGTCAAGAGTATCCTGACTTAATCTACCAGATGCGATCGCACCTTGAATCAAATCTTGAGCATCAATTTTATTGCTACTGATGGCAGACAAGAAGGCATCATTGCCAGGAATACCTTGAACCGCTAAGCGACCTTGATAACTAGCGGTAACTAAACCTAATGGAGTAACCTGATTAGGTTTGGGAGTTGGATTAAAAGAAACAGGCTGCATAGCAAAAGCAGGAGTCGCCAAGGTAGAAAAAGTAATTGCCGATAATGACGAGATTACTATATGTTTCATGATTTTCCCCCTGATTGAAATCAAACATTTAAGCTTGATTAACACAATCAGGGGAAAACCTGAGTTAATTATTACGGAATGCTGAGAATTTTCTAAGTTTTAATACAATTTAGATCGGAAATTAAATCTTTAGCCAGTTGTAGATTTAGTAACAAAATTGCTACCTTAAAGCAAATTTGCGATTAGCAACCTGAACCTTAGAACCCAATAATTAAGCTCATGGTTAATTTACTCAAGATCAATGCGAAGGAAGAGTTAGATGTTTCCTGTTGGGTTAAAACACGCAACTCTCTTGCTACCAACTCAACTTTTCTTTTGTGGACGGGTTCACTTTACGCTTTTGTCCCCAATGAACCAAAGAAACACCTGTTTAAAATTGTGGGGATGAGTGTTAGCCGCTGTTTGCCCAACGAGGACAAGAGTTGGGATTTTACATCTCGGGAATTAACCTATTATCTCGATCCCAAAACAGAGCAAGTAGTACATCAGTGGCTCAATCCCTGGACAGCAGAAACCTTGCCTGTAGTTCATGTTGCCAATCAACAAGTTCAAGGTCTATTCAAAGGTAAGTTTCCTGCACAAGTTAATGGCGAAACTACCACTTTTGTCTTCGATCTATTTACTGACTATCCCAATCCTTTAGCAGGAGATGCCAAGTTTATCGAGTATAGTCCCCAGGCTACATATCAAGCCACAGAGTTATTTAAGCTAACAGTGCCTACGGCTGAACTTCACGACCCTAATCTACCTGAAGTGTCTCAGGTAATTCTAAGCTGGGATCGCATTGGACCTTGGCTACCTTGGATGAAAATGGGTAACAAGCCTGGACAACTAATTTACAGCGCCCATGGTTGCAAAATAAACAATTTTGGTGAGTTACCTGAATGGTTGCAAGCAGAAATCAATAACCGAGTTCCCTTATATAAAGATGCAGCCCCAGAGAAACTTGATGCGCAGAATATCACCTCTTGGAAATATTTTAAACAAAACTTTGACGATTATTTAGCTGGCGCAAGATTTCCCTTACCCATAGCCTAAACATCTTAAATATCTGAGGTTACGCAAAACAAAGGGCTTGCCCGCATGTACGGAAAAGTAATAGTTTTAATAGACTATGAGAGCATAAAGAGTAAATTCCCAATTCCCAATTCCCAATCCCTATCTCAGAAGATTTATTCAGTGCGTAACATTAGTTAAATATTTAAGAAGTTCCCAAAGCTTTGTCCCACTCTAGCTGATGCGCCAAACCATATTTGATAAAATCTTCAGGTTTGGCGTGATCATTTTGACCAAAAACCCCCAAGCTATAGGGATTTGACTGCATTCTTTGGGTAACTTGCTCCCTTTCAAAGCGTATTACTTCCTCTCTAGGCTGATCGGGTTTAAAAAAGTCAACAATCAAAACCGTGCGGTCAAAATCGGTGTAATTGTGGGGACAATGAGGATAGCTATGATCAAGAATCATAAATTCCCCCTCCTGCCAATAAAGCTTGTCGTGACAGATTTTCATAGCAATATCTCCTTCTGGCACAATTAATCCCAAATAGCCACGATTCATATGAGGATTATGGTTTACGTGCAGCTTGATATCCAAACCTGGATGGAAGGTGCCAAAATAAACGTTTCGCACTATATCATCATTGCTTGAGTTGACTTGGGCGATCGCCTGAGCTAATTTGGGAAAGTATTTTGTTCTCAATGCCAGTACTTTTTCTGCTGTTGCTTCAGGCTCGCGATCGGGGTAAGCTATTTGATACTCTTGTATATACTCTTCAATAAACTTGCCTTGAAATAATATTCCAAAGGCACTATATTTTTTTGCTCCTTTGGTTTTGATGGTTTTACTTTTAGGTCCCATTACCTCCGCTGCTAAAGTTAATTCGGAGAGGGATGCTTTATTTATAAAATAACTAAACTCTCGTTGTATATCTTGCCAACAATCTTGAAATGTCTGGAGAAAGGGAAATTGTTGCGGATTTAGATGATACTCGGTATAGGTTGGCATAGCTTTTTTACAGGTATTTTTATGTTTTAATTTACCAAAAATATCAATTTAAAACATTTGTAGCCTGACAACCTTGTATTATTTATGATAGACAAACTCATTTGGTATCTTCATAAAAAAGCTGATAGAGCAAAACCAGATATTCCAGCAGTTAACCAATCAAAGATAGGAGATCATTAAGCTACTGTTGCCGAATAAAAAGTGAACTAAATCCTCTAACCAGAGTAATATAAAAATTTTAGATAATATTTCCCTCAGCTAAAAAATGGCTGCAATTAGGTTGATCTACTGCAAGATTAACTTTCATATTTAAACTCCTATGACTACTAAAGCCAAACTTTATTTTCTTGGACTCAAGGTAATCGCAATTAATTAGCTTTAAAATAGGTTATATAGCTAATCGCTTCAATCAACAAATTAAGCAATTGCCTAATAATATTATTAATATGATTTCTAGTTCAAATGATAATAGTTTGAATTATGATTGTCGGTAATGGCGATTAAATTAACGTTATCACCATTTTCTACTTATTTTTTTTGAGCGAATAAAATATAGCGAATGTTCCTGATATCAAAGATAAAGGCTTCAGCAAACCAATTATTATACCAGCAGTCAAGCCAATAGGATCTATTTCTAAAATATATAATAATATAGCGAAAGGATGAATCAAATATGCAGTTGAATAGTAAAAGAAGAATGGAGTGACCACTCCAAGTAGGATAGCTTTTAATATTCTCCTATTAATTATCTTGTTTGATACAAGATATACCATAAAGTAACTTATCAGAATAAAAGAGCAAATTAGCGTTGCTTTCAACAATTCCTGTATTTCAAAATTATCCATAAAAATCATAACAAACTATAAATATATTTGCTTTGATATTTTACCTATTTAAGAATTAGATTGTCATCTTAGATTAAAAAAATAAAACAGATCGGGTTGATTTTACTATTGTTCCAGTCTATTTGTTGTCCTTTTTATTATTATCTAGCATTGCTGATTTTCATTTGTAAAAACAAATTGATATATAGATATGGCTTTTTATTAAGTTATTAAATTCTCTGATTTTTGCTAATTAATAATGATGCTAATAGGACTGCTGCTTTGATTCGTGATCTGATTAATAATAATCAACTTTTGCCAACGATTGGAGGTGTGAGTGCTGATGAGCTTGCTGCTGCTGATTTTCTCTTTTGATACAATACAGCTGTCTAAATACCTGAATTAACCGCAATAGAAGCTCTCCAATCGCGGTGTTGACATTTGTTTTGTGAGTCTTTAGCTTTTGAAACTTAACAAATTAACCCAAGATTGTATTAGTTAGATTAGCTCTCGTTAAATTAGTATTAGTTAGATTAGTATCGGTTAAATCAGCACCGATTAACTTAGCATTAGTTAAGTTGGCATTGCTGAGGTTACTATGAGTCAGGTTAGCGGCAATTAACTTAGCGTTAGTTAGATTTGTTCCTTGCAGGTTGGCATAGCTTAAGTCAGCTTCAATTAGATTAATATTAGCGAGATTGAGCTGAGATAAATTAGCGTAACTTAAATTAGCAGCACGAAAGTTTCTTCTCCCTAAAGCATACCCTCGGATTAGGCTGGCGCGATCGCTGATAGACAATTCTTTAAGTAAAGGGAGGTCAAGATTGAAGGCTAGCTGGGGATAATTGTTGATTAGATTGGTTAGTTCTTGATAAAGGGTGTAATTACCAATGCCGCTGATGTTTACCCAAGCCCTAGTGCGAGTTAATGCTACATAGAGTTGGTTACGCAGATATAAGTTTGCTTCTGCTTGGGCAATTTGATCTAAGCCCACTAAATAGACAAAATCTGCTTCTTGACCTTTAGCGCGGTGGATTGTGGAAATGGTAATTGCCCCTGGATACCAAAACTGATTGGGACAATCTTGAGTTTTGGTATCTATGTCATTAAAGGTGCGTTGACTAGGGAGATAGATATTAATACCTTGATTGAGCAGAAAAATTGCCGTTTGTTTGGCTAGTGATGGGGCATCATAGGTAGAACCCAAGACAATAACTAACAGATCGCGATCTGGCTGAAGCTGATCCTGGGTTAAGTTGTACTTGAGCTTTTGTGCCAGGTTAGTTAGTTCTTGCTGACGGGAAGTATAGCACTCAAAGTTAATTAAATCTCCTGACCAAAGTTCCCCCATCAGATTGGGCGAGTTCAATTGATCTCGGCTAAGAGTAACCTTATTTCCTGGTTGCCAAGTACCGTCTGTTTTGAAACCTAAAGCCTGCCATTCCTCGGCATAAACCGAACCCGTCAGCATTCCTTGGGGGCGATATAATCCTGTGGCGATCGCTTGGGCAATGGTGATAATCTGTTTAGGAGTACGATAACAACGAGAGATAATTTCGGTCTTGTTAACCTGCTGACTATAGGTACCTGTTACTAGATGTCCTAAGTCTTCGCCAAATAGTTCCACAGGTTCGGGTATACGCATATTGGATAAACTTTGCAGTTCATCATAAGCCCAGATCAGTCTTCTTTGTTCAGTTGAGATGGGATTGACAGGGCGTAAAGCTTGATAGGCTAACCAATAGAAAGGCTGTTTATCTCGATAATGCCAGTTATTAGCGATCAAGTCTTGTCCTTCATCAATTAATACCGCATCAAAGATTGGGGGAATGGTTCTAGTCTCTAGCAACTGCACACAGGCTTCAGCTAAAGCTTCTTGAGGCTGATGAGATTGGGTGAAGGGTACCGATAAGGGCATTGTTCCCGTCGCCTGACAAATAGTGCTATAAAAACCAGGTTGTTCCTTACTTCCCCAAGCATGAAGAATTTTCAGATTAGATGCCGCATCATAACTAACTCGATCTTGAGTAAAGTAGCGCATCCAGCGATCAACCTGTTGGGTAATCGAATCATATAAACTACGGGAAAAGAAGACTAATGCCACTTGCCATTCGGGGTGCTTCACCGCCATCAAAGCCGCTTTTTGACACAAAATGACTGTTTTACCTGAACCAGCAATGCCCCTAATTCTTTGCATTCCTGGGGGTATTTGCTTGGCAATTTGTTCCTGTTGCAAATCAAGCTGGTTTAAACGCGATCGCACTTGTTGAAGATACTTGCGTCGATTTTGTGTTGTAGACTTAACTATAGTTTGAGATGATTTATAAAGTGATGTCCCTCCCAATACAGCCAGCAATAAATCCCATTGAGTTGTAGTTAAACTTTCACCCAAAATTACAGGATGAGTATTAGTAATTGATTGAACAATTAAACCTGGTTGAGCAAGCTGTTCGGTAAATAAGATCGGCGGTGAATTGGGCAAGCGATCAAAGCCTTTAAGCTGCCATTGCTGCTGAGTAATATATGGTAAAGCTACTAATGCTCTAGCAGTTACTTTTCGTTTTAATAAAGGTTCGCGATCGCTATATTTTAATAAAGCAAATAGTTGATTTTCTGCCTGTTGATAAGGATTTCCTGATTGGGTATAAAAATTCTGATACTGCCATTGATGACCGTTAATAGCAAGTAATTGCTCAATTTTAATTGCTTTTACTTCTATTATAATTAAGCCTAATTGATAGTCAGCTATTAAAATATCAGGCTCTTTTCTAAATTCTGACTGAGAAAAAATTGGATAATGCAAATAAGCAAGACATTTTCTATTAGCAAAGGTTCTTTGAATACTATCCCAAACTAATTTCTCTCCTGTCTCTCCTTTTAGATCTAAAATATCGGTAGCAATGAATTTATTTGAATGCTGCATTTATAGCCGTACAAAATTATATTAGTACAAGTTAAGTTATCAGCTCGTAAGTAGTAAGTAGTAAGTAGTAAGTAGTAGGTAGTAAGTAGTAAGTAGTGTCTTAATTTCAATACGTAATGCTATATAAATTATTAACAACCAAGTTTGATAAAATTACAAAAGTACATATATATAAATTGGGAAATATTTTTATTTGATCAAGTAATCAAACTTTTAACGAACTATAGCAATCATAAATCATTCATAAAAACAATAAATAACCAAGGATTGATAATTTCTATTACTCAAATAGGATTACTATAGTTACTAAGCAAATACCAATGCAGTGATATTTTGCTGGTTTTATATGGTGAGTAAACCTCCATAAATTGACCCAAGATTAAATCATTAACGAGTTTTTCTTATTTGCATTAACGAAGTAAAGCGGAATAGAATAATAAATAAACTAGTCATAATAATTCCATCAATAAAATTGATTCTTTAGAGATATAGTTGATTTTCAAAAGCTAAATTTCTATTAGTCTAGCTAATAATATTACCGTCAACCGTACTGCTGAAACACGAATAGTTACCAATTTTATAATCACTTTACAACAAGATATAAGCGGTAGTGGTACTAAGTAGTAATTCTTTTACAACTACTGCCAGTTAATTGCACCAGAATATCAATTATTGCTTCTAATTCAGAAGCATAAGCGTGAATCTTATCAAGATATTATTTGAGCCTATCTTGAGCAATGATTACTTATTTACTAATGTTAGGCAGCACCAAGGACTTGCAAGCATGTAAGCTAAATTAGCATAGCAATTCTCGGTTTATTGAGATACACTTTGGTGCAGTTAGGGAATGAGGAATAGGGGTTTGAAGTGTTTTAATCAAATCTTGAAGCGTACCTCATTAATTTGACAAAGGCAAGAGTTTACTGCATGTAGGGCGCCTTACCCCTTACCCTTTACCCAGCCTCAGCAGACTAATTTGTTTCTTAGGAGTTATTTACATGATCCCTAACCAACAGCTTTACCAGTCACGAAGCCTACTAAACCGCTTACTATCGCTAAAATCAAGGCAAAAGCCGACTTAACATTTTCGGGATTGGATTCAGGATTATTGACAATTCCCCAGCAGAAATACAAAGTAAAGGTCAAGGTAAATATAGTAAAGACAAATAAAATATCAGTACGGTAGCGTTGATGACTAGAGTTACGCAAGCGTTCTTGTTCCTGGGGAGCAATTGTGCGATCGCCTTGCCTAAAAATAGGCTTGAGTCTTCGTAAATTAATTGAGTAAAGCATAATTAAGAGTTTTAATTGATTATTTGCTTGTTTACTCTTCAATAATCCCTGTAAAACCTGTTTAAGATGTAAAGCTACTGCATAGACTTGTGTAAAACTTGTGTCAATCTCGCATATTTAAGATTTAAAACCAAGAATTGTATTAAGCTTGAAACTGATAGTGAATGACAGATAATTCATGGAAAGGTCTTATATTGCTTCGGAGACAGGACTACAGTTAGCCAAACAAGCATTTACGAAGAAAGGTTGGACGCAGCAACTTTTGGCTGACTTAGCAGATTGTTCTCGTCCTGTAGTTAGTAATTTCTTTAAAGGGGAAGCGATTGATAAGCAGAAATTTATTGGTATTTGCGAAGCCTTAAAGCTTGAGTGGACGGATATTGCTGAATTAGATACATCAGATCAAGTCCAGATAGAAGATATTGCCATAAGCGAACTTGTAGCGGAAATTAGAGCAGCAATTCATGCCAGTGTAGAACAAGAATGCGGTACGATGCGGGTGCTGGATATGTCCCGACCAATCGAATTAAATGATATTTATACTCAGGTCAATATTTTAGAGAAAATCATTGGTCGCAGAGGATTTAATCTTGACCAGCTATTACAAGACTGCAATCTAGAAGATTTTGATCGTCTTGGCTTAAGTCGGATTAAGCAAAAAAGAGTCCCTGGTTTAGATGCGGTAAAAGAATATAACAAGCTGATGATTTTGGGTAAGCCTGGAGTAGGCAAGACTACTTTTCTCAAGTATCTAGCAATCCAGTGTAATCGAGGTGAATTTGCCGAGACTAAAATACCTATTTTCATGACCCTCAAAAAATATGCAGAAACTAAAGGTCAACCAGACATACCAGGCTATATTACTCAGTGGCTTAAAGATTGCAAGGTAACTCAAGCTAATGAGAAGTTAAAGAAGATTTTAGCATCAGGCAGAGGATTGATTCTCCTCGATGGTTTAGATGAGGTCAGAGAAGAGGATAACGCCAGAGTAATTAGAAATATTGAAGACTTTTATCAATCTTGCGGCGATAATCAATTTGCTGTTACCTGTCGTATTGCAGCCAAAGAATATACTTTTACTCAGTTTACCGAAGTAGAAGTAGCGGATTTTGATAATCAACAGATTGAGACTTTTGTCACTAGCTGGTTTGAGATTAAACAGTTACCAGACTATCCCCAATATTTCTTAGAGCAAATACAGGCTAATGCCACAATCAAAGAATTAGCGAATAATCCCTTGCTCTTGACTCTTCTTTGTTTAGAGTTTGAAGATTCTGGTAGTTTTCCCTCAGATAGAGCCGATTTGTACGCTAGAGCGACTAATACTCTACTGCGTAAATGGGACGATAAACGCCATATCTATCGCCAGCAAGTTTATCAAGAGCTAAATGTAAAACGCAAGGAAGGTTTACTGAGTCAGGTTGCTTTCCAGACCTTTGCTAACAAGCAATACTTCTTCAAACAAAGAACAATCGAGGGATACATCAGCGAATATATCTGCAATTTACCCAATTCACCCCAAGAGCAAACGGCATTAGATATTGATAGTCATGCTGTCCTCAAATCCATTGAAGGACAACACGGCTTATTAGTAGAAAGAGCAAGAGGTATTTATTCTTTTTCCCACCTCACTTTTCAGGAATACTTTACCGCCCGTAAAATAGCCAATATTTCTAATCCCCAGCTTTTGGCAACAGCATTAGCGGACTTAGCCAGTCATGTCACAGAAAAACGATGGCGAGAAGTGTTTCTGCTCACCGCAGGGATGCTCGAACCCGCAGATGGCTTACTATTACTGATCAAGCGGCAAATAGATGAGTTAATCGCTCAAGATGCCGACCTGCAAAAATTACTAGTTTGGGTAAGAGATAAAAGTAATTCAGTGGAAGCAGATAGTAAAATTGCCGCAATTAGAGCATTTTATTTATTTCTTCATTTCAGATCTAACCCCTCCCTCGCCCTCGCCCTCGACCTCGCCCTCGCCCTCGACCTCGACCTCGACCGCTACCTCGACCTCGACCACTACCTCTCCAGCTCCCTCGACCTCTCCAGCTCCCTCGACCGCGACCGCGACCTCTCCTTCTTTCTCGACCTCGACCTCGACCAAGCTATAAAAAACTCTCAAAGTAGAGAATTAACCAGAGTCTTGGAAAGATTACAGCAGCAATTGCCACAGCACAATCAAGATCTAGAATATTGTCAACAATGGTGGAGAAATCATGGCACAGCTTGGAGTGATGAACTAAGACAAGCAATGATAAAATATCGCAATCTTGGTCATCAATGGAACTTTAAACAAGAGCAAATTGACCTACTCAATCAATATATAGCTGCCAATCAACTGTTAGTAAACTGTTTGAATAGCGAGTCTTATATCAGCCGAGAAGTGAGGCAAGAGATTGAGAATACTTTGTTGTTACCGTTTGAAGATTTACCTTATTAAAGACAAAAGGGGTGAAAAGCGATCGCTTTTATAATAGCGCGCCAAGCTTAAAATAGTGCAATAAATTGAGGACAAAAAGATCAATCATCTGTGTTTATAGTCGTTTTAATTAACTTTTATACCTTCTAATTATTCTGTTCGGGTGACTAGGGATAGGGTATTAGGGATTAAGAGGAATTTATTTCTACAATTCTTGTTTAAAACAACTATGTCTGTGGACTTTTTCTAATGCCTCAAATTAGGCTTGATACCAAATCTGATTGACAAAAGGGACTATAGATTAAAAGCGTGAAATCAACTCAAACCCTTCTACTTTCTACCTTCTATCTACATGCGTGCAACAAAGACGATTCGGTGAGTCCTTCGGACTTGCTTCGCAACCGCCGCATGTCGGACAACTCACGGTACGCGGTTGTCCCGCGTACCCGTGTCCTCCCCTTTGTACCCAAACCTAGCCTTTAAGTAGTGTATGTGAACAGGATTTAGTATAAGGTGTTCAGCTTAGATTCTTTGTTTGGCTAATTCCCAGTAAAATAAAAATACATTCGCTAATATTATTGTTTGCTTTAGCAACTTTTAGTCGGGCAACTGAGCGATTATCGAGCAAATATTGTATCGTTTGCGAGATTAATAACTTCAAGATACTTTACCACTAACAGATGATGAAAGGTATTTGGTTAGAAGATAAACAACTGGAGTTAAAAACTGATCTGCCTATTCCTAAGCCGCCGCTGGGAGAAAGCTTGGTGCGAGTTGTACGGGCGGGAATTTGCAATACGGATCTAGAATTACTCCGAGGTTACTATCCTTATACAGGCATCATTGGTCATGAATTTGTGGGTATTGTCGAGCAAGGATCAGATAATCTCATTAATAAGCGAGTAGTCGGCGAAATTAATGCCGTTTGTGGTCAGTGCCGTTTCTGCCTCAGCGGGCAACCGACCCATTGTGAGAAACGTTCAGTCTTGGGTATTGTCAACCGTAGTGGTGCCTTAGCCGAATACTTGACTATACCTGAAGCTAATTTACATCCCATACCAGATAATATTACTACCGATGCGGCAACCTTTACCGAACCTCTGGCAGCCGCATTAGAAATTCAAGAACAAGTTGCAATAGCACCAGAGGCGCGAGTGTTAGTTGTAGGAGATGGCAAACTAGGGCAATTAGTGGCGCAAACTTTAGCTTTGACAGGTTGTGATTTATTAGCAGTTGGTCGTCATACTGAAAAGTTAGAAAAGTTAGAACGTAAAGGAATTAAAGTAGGTTTTGCCGATTTGGTAAAACCAAAGAGTTTTGATATTGCAGTCGAATGCACGGGAAATCCTCAGGGCTTTACCCTCGCTTTACAAGGTTTACGCCCCAGAGGAACTCTAGTTCTGAAAAGTACCTATGCCGGTAATCTAACTTTAGATGCTTCTGCTTTAGTAGTGGATGAGATTACGATGATTGGTTCTCGTTGTGGTCCTTTTGTTAAAGCCTTAGAGTTATTGGCTAAGGATCAAGTAGATGTTACTTCTTTGATTGAAACTACCTATCCCCTAGAACAAGGATTAGCTGCTTTTGATCATGCTCAACAGCGAGGAGTATTGAAAGTATTAGTCAAGATGGATTAATACTTTTGAGAATTGCTAGAAAGCTTTAAAAATAAAACTTTTAATCCGAAATTTTGACTAAACATTGAGTTGTCAAACAAAATCAGATGTCTCACTAGCAGAGAAAACGACGAGTTTAAATCAAGAACAAAATGATAAAACGCCAAAAAAAGTGTAGGGAATTCTGCAAAACATCCCTACATAAATATTAATGGCGTTGCACAATCGAGAGATGATTTTTTAAATTTATCGGATATTGAACAAATTTAAAAAGCTTAGAGCTTAGAGCTTAGAGCCTAAAGCTACGAACAGAAGCACTCTGTACGTCATACGTTAAATTAGCAACGCCATATTAATAATTATTTTTTTTACAGTAACGAAAAATTAACCAACAGGCTGAGGCGGATTACTAGCCGAAGGGCGACGAGCAATAACCTGATCGATCAGACCATATTCTTTAGATTCCTCAGCAGACATGAAGAAGTCTCTTTCTGTATCTTCCTCGATTTTAGATAGAGGCTGACCAGTATGATCCGCTAAATGTCCATTTAGCTTTTGCTTGAGATATAAAATCTCTTTTGCCTGAATCTCAATATCAGTTGCCTGTCCCTGTGCGCCACCTAAAGGTTGGTGAATCATAATCCGAGAATTAGGTAAACTCATCCGTTTTCCTTTTTCCCCCGCACTAAGCAAGAATGCCCCCATGCTAGCTGCTAAACCAATACAGATGGTGCAGACATCAGGACGAATCTGATTCATCGTATCAAACATGCCCATGCCAGCGGAAACCGAACCACCAGGGGAATTAATATAAAGATAAATATCCTTTTCAGGATCTTCTGCCTCCAAGAACAATAATTGCGCCACCACTAGGTTAGCAATCTCATCTGTAACCTGCTGTCCTAAAAAGACAATTCTTTCTCTAAGTAATCTAGAGTATATATCAAAAGCGCGATCGCCGCGACCAGAACTTTCTATAACGGTTGGAATCATTCAGCTATGCCCGATAAGTATATTGGTCTAATTGTAGCTATTTTAATACCTGAGGAAAACCGAACCTGAAATAGTAACTTGATACTAATTACGCCAAAAAGCTTGATTTAAATAACAATAACAAGACTGAGTTTCAGAATACGCCAAGTAATATATCAAATAAGTAGCCAGAAATTTATATCATCGTGGGGCTATTAAATTTGTAGCTACAGCAGCTCTATTGGCAAGAAGCTTTCTGGCTATATTAACAGTACCTATATTAGCTCCAGGTGGCTCGGTAGCCATTGCCAAAAAAGGCCCGTTACGTCCTTCCACCGTAGAAACTGAGCATAATGCTAACTCATTCTGTACTTTAGTCGTAAATACTATGCCATCCTGGTCTAATTGTCCCTGAGCTAGACCAGCGCACATAGGATTATTTGCCATAACTGGAACGAGCTTTGTTAGCAAATCGCGGGCATTCATAGAGGAGATGTCAGAAGGCGCGGGGCGGATTATGATGATAGCCTGACTTTGAGGAGAGGTGTAGACGACTGAGCCATTGGGTTTGGTCTTCACCGTCCAGCCCGAGGGAGTTTGAGTCGCAGCGCTAGCCGAAAAACCTAAAAGAAGAGTAATTAGGATTGATATATTTATACCAGTATTTTGCCTCCCACCATCCTGACGAAAGCGGTCTATTAAAGAGATACATTTGACAGCCGCACGAGCTAACGAGGGCTTGGTTGTTTGTCGGCTAGTGGTTCTATTCACCTAAATTCTCTAACTAATATAGACTTGCTGTGATGAACTGCTTTGATTTTGCAATCTCGAAGATTTTCCCAACCTGAGTTAGCGCGAAGATAATCGAACTGAATTTTATTGTATCTAATTCATAATTCAAAAACAATCTTAGAGTAAAAAAACGATTTAAATTTCAATCTAAAAGTTAGTAATTGGAATTGATTTTAGAAGCTTAGTAACTTTGTCATAAGTGGTCTTTAATGCTATTAATGCTTTGGTAGTTGAATCAATGCCAAGTTCAACGCGAGTAGACTAAACAGCAATTCTAATAGCGATCGCCCGTAAATCTGATAACTTTTTATTAATCAGTAAAAGTTTTCTGGAAAAAAATTTTAACCCAAACATAGTAATATTTTAAACTTAAGGTTTAACTTACTTAACTTAACTTCGGTATTCTACTCTAATGCCACACCAGAAAAGATGGCAAAACGCAGATAATTTATCGATTTTATAGTTGCAATTACATTGATGACTAATTCAGAGAATATTCGCTTCGCTACATATAATGTTTCTCTCAATCGAAGTGCTGAGGGAGAATTAATTACCGACTTATCTAATCCCGATAGCGAACAGGCACAAAACGTAGCGGAGGTAATTCAGCGTAACAATCCTGATGTTTTATTACTCAATGAGTTTGATTTCGATTCAGCAGGAGAAGCGATCAAACTGTTTCAAGAGAATTACTTGGGAGTCAGTCAGAATGGAGTCGACCCTGTAGAGTATCCTTACGTTTACTTAGCACCTTCTAATACGGGGATTCCTTCTGGTTTCGATCTAGATAATGATGGTAGTACCGATGGTCCTGGGGATGCCTTTGGCTTTGGTGTTTATCCAGGTCAATTTGCCATGGTGTTGTTATCTAAATATCCTATTGTCGAAGAGGAAGTTCGCACCTTTCAAAACTTTATCTGGCAGGATATGCCTGGGGCATTATTACCCGATGACCCTACAACTCCTGAACCAGCAGATTTTTATTCACCAGAAGAATTAGAGGCTTTTCGTTTATCTTCTAAAAGTCATTGGGATATACCCATTGAGGTTAATGGCGAGGTAATCCATGTACTTGCTAGTCATCCCACACCACCAGTATTCGATGGGGAGGAAGACCGCAACGGCAGACGCAACCATGATGAGATTCGCTTTTGGTCAGATTATGTTACTCCAGGGGAGGGAGACTATATCTATGACGATGGGGGTAACTTTGGCAGTTTAGGGGAAGGGTCAAGCTTTATTATTGCTGGCGACCAAAATGCCGATCCTTTTGATGGCGATAGCATCGATGGTGCGATTCAACAGGTGTTAGATAATCCTTTGGTTAATACTTCCGTTACTCCTGATAGCGAGGGAGGTGTGGCGGCGGCAATTCGCCAGAACGAAATCAACGATACCCATAAGGGTAATCCTGCTTTTGATACTGCCGATTTTAATGACGAGATGCCTGGTAACTTACGAGTCGATTATGTTTTGCCGTCACAAGATTTAGCAATTACCGACGCGGGAGTATTTTTGACAACAGAATCAGATGAGTTATTTCGTTTAATTGGGGATTTTGATCCTGATAGTGAAATATTCAACGGCTTTCCTGCTTCGGATCATCGTTTAGTTTATGCAGACGTTAGTCTTGAAAAACTTGATATGGATATTAAAAACGTAACGGATATTGAATTTATTGGTGAAGTTAGTTTTGAAACGGGTTTTATGTTTGATGAAACAGAAGTTGGGGGACTTTCAGGACTAATTTTTGACGAAGCCAGTAATATTTTTCACGCGATTTCCGATGACCAAAGTTCGATTAATGATGCCCGCTATTACGATGTGGCGATTGATTTAAGCGATGGTAGTTTAGATGAAGGGGATGTTGAATTTAAAGAAGTTACGACTTTACTTAATGCAGCAGGAGATCCTTTTGCTACTGGTAGCCTAGATCCTGAAAGTATTACGTTGACAGAGGAGGGGACTTTATTTATCTCTTCTGAAGGTGACTCTGATAATTTGATTGACCCCTTTATCAATGAATTTACTTTAGATGGACAGGTATTTAACGAGTTACCCGTCGACGAGATCTTTTTACCCACAGCAGATCAAAGTAGCGGGGTGCAGGATAATTTAGCATTTGAAAGTTTAACGATTACTCCCGATGGCAAGCAGTTATTTACCGCTACGGAGAGTGCATTATTCCAAGATGGTGAAGTTGCTACTTTGGACTCTGGTAGTCCTGTGAGGATCGTGCAGTACGATTTAGAGACGAAAGAAGTAGTAGGGGAATTTCTCTATGAAATCGATCCGATTATCGATGCTCCCGATCCTGAAGATGCTTTTGCTGTCAATGGTTTGGTGGAATTATTAGCAATTGACAATCAGGGAACGTTCTTGGCTTTAGAGCGTTCTTTTTCGGTTGGTGCAGGTAATGATATTCGTCTTTATGAAGCGAGTATCAAAGGTGCCACTGATATTAGCGGAGTAGATAGTCTGCTAGATGAAAATGGGGAACTAATTGAGGTTGATGCCATAGTAGAAAAAGAATTAATCCTCGACTTTAGCGATCTCGGGATTACCTTAGATAATAGCGAAGGGATAGCTTTTGGCGAAGTACTGACCGATGGTAGACAGTCACTTATTGTTACCAGCGATAATAACTTCAGTGATAGTCAGATTACCCAGTTTTTAGCTTTTGCCATTGACACAGAGACTACTCCTACTGTTCCCTTTACAGTAGAAACCCCCGATGAAATCCGCTTTAGCGACCCTGAAAATCCCGACCCCGATACTGCACCAGATGCCGACGATCCTGCGATCTATATCGACCCTGAAGATCCCGCCGACAGTCTAGTAATCAGTACCTTTAAAGACGATGGCTTACGAGTTTATAACTTGGAGGGAGAAGAACTAGAAAGCCTCACTCCTGATGATATCCGCTACAACAATGTCGATATTGCTTACGGTGTAGAATTCTCTTCCCAGCTAGCAGGAGAGACTAGCACTGTCGATCTGGCGATCGCATCTGACAGGGAAAATGATACTCTAGCTATATTTGCAATTGATCCTAATGCTGCTGGTGGTGAACTTCCTGGAAGTGCAATTTTAACTGATGTTACCTCTGTCGATATTCCTGAATCAATCTTTGGGGTGGATGATGGAGAAGCTACGGCATATGGCTTGGCAACCTATACCAGTCTGGTGGATGGTAAAACCTATGTTTTTGTTTCCCAAGCCGACGGTAACAAAATTGCTCAACTAGAGTTGTTGCCGAGTTTGGGTGCAGCGGATGAACTAACCGTTAGCGCCGAGGTAGTTCGTACTTTTGAGGTACCTATTCCCGAAGGAGGGGAACTAGAAGATGCCCAAGTAGAGGGAATGGTAGTTGATCGCGAAACTGGCGATTTATATTTGGCGCAGGAAGAATTTGGCATCTGGAAAGTTGGCGCTGAACCAAATAGTTCTAATGAACTAACCTTAGTTGATTCAGTGGAACAGGGTGATATTACCGCAGATGTTGAAGGTTTAACCATCTATTACGGTGAAGATGGTAACGGCTATTTAATCGCTTCAAGTCAGGGAGATAATACCTTTGCGATTTATGACCGCGCTGATAGTAATTCTTTCTTAGAAAGTTTTGCTATTGAGGAGGTAGAAGAATCTGATGGTGCCGATGTTACCAATCTACCTTTGGGAGATAAATACCCCGCAGGTTTGTTAGTGGTGCAAGATGGCAGTAATGAACCAGAGGTAGTTTTTCGAGATCCTGAAGATGGTGAGATTCAAAACTTCAACACCAACTTTAAGTTTGTTAGTTTGGCAGATTTTTCTGAGACTTTTGCCAACTTACCTCCCTATGATCCTACGGCATTTGACCCCCGTGAACCCGAAGCAAAAACTCTGATCAACGGAGTCGCCAGTGGGGATACGACTCAGGATTCGACAGTGTTGTGGACAAGAAGCAATGTTTTAGGTAACGTCACCTTTGAGTATGCCACCGATGCCGAATTTAATAGCATTGTCGGCACAGTTGAGACAGAAGTTACCGACACCACTATTCCTGTCAGGGTAGAACTGAAAGATTTAGATTCAGGTACAGATTACTTTTATCGTGTCACTGATGCTGGAGGAGATATCGAAGTTGGCGAGTTTAGCACTTCAGCAGAAATTGGTACTCAAAATGGCTTTCGCTTCGGTGCCACTGGAGACTGGCAACAGGCACCACCATATCCCTCTCTAGTTAATGTTGCCGAGAGCGATTTAGACTTATTTGTCAAACTAGGAGATACTATCTACGCAGATATTGAAACCCCCGCACTGCCAGGAGTTACACAAGCGAAAGAATTGTCTGAGTTTCGAGTTAAACAGGGTGAAGTTCTTACCTCCCGTGTCGGTCTAAATACCGTTCCCGAACTTTATGCCTCCACTTCGATTCTGGCGACTATTGACGACCACGAGATTGTTGATAACTTTGCTGGTGGTGCAGCACCAGGAGAATCTCCCGATGCCCCAGATATTGGCTCTAGTAACCAACCTCTATTCACTGATGATGTTGAGTTTGTCAACGACACCCAGGTCTATGAAGATGCTCTCCAGGCTTATCAAGAGTATCATCCCCTAGAAGAGAAATTTTATAGCGAAACTGGAGACGAACGTACTGCCAACGAACGCCAGCTGTATCGCTTTAATACCTATGGTAGCGATGCCTCAGTTATCATGCTTGACAGCCGCTCTTTCCGCGACGATCAGCTAGAGCCAGTAGATTTGGACGATCCTGACGATACAGCTAGATTTTTGGGTGAGGCTTTTGACCCCAGTCGAACCCTTTTAGGTAGAGCGCAGGTAGAAGACTTAAAAGCCGATCTTTTATCAGCACAGGAAGCGGGCATCACCTGGAAATTTGTAACGATTCCCGAACCAATTCAGAACTTTGGTACTCTAAATGCCGAAGATCGATTTGAAGGTTATGCCGCAGAGAGAAATGAGATCTTGCAGTTCATTAATGAAAATGCGATCGAGAATGTTGTCTTCATGGCAGGAGACTTTCATGGCACGATTGTTAATAATTTAACCTATCAAACTGCTCCTGGTAGCGAACAAATTCCAACTAGCGCTTTTGAGATTGTCACGGGACCTGCGGCATTTAATGATGGTTTATTTGGTCCTACTGTAGTCGATATATCTGGGGCTGTAGGAGCAATTACTTCAGAAGAAGCAGCCCTTTTCGACTCTCTTCCAGTAGCTAACGACGTTGACAGCGATGTTGACGACCGCGATGATTTCGTCAAGAATCTACTTCAGGCACAAACTGAATTGTTTGGCTTCGATCCCGTGGGCTTGAACAATAACCTGGAGATTGCTGAAGGAGAGATCGACGCAGAATTAATCCAGGGAGATTATGTTGCAGTTAATACCTTTGGCTGGACTGAATTTGATATCGATGCTGAGACTCAACAACTGCGGGTAACAACTTTTGGCATCGAACCGTATTCGGAAGAGGAGTTATTAGCTAATCCTAACGATATTATTAATCGAAATCCTATGGTTGTCAGTGAGTTTGTGGTTAATCCTCAATCAGATCTATGATTATAATCTTGATTTAATTTAAAGTGATCGCTTTTTTAGTAAGATGCTCGCTACATGCGGCGGTTGCGAAGCAAGTCCGAACAAAGGCTTTAGCCGCATGTACTCACTATGCGCCTTTGTTGAACGGCGCTAACGCGCCAGCGCTGCTCCGCAGCTTTGAGCCGATAGGCTCTGTGTCGCTCATGGGACAAATCTTTGTGAGGATAATACTCACGAAAGATTTATTAGAGAATATTTGCTATGCAGGGGTTTTGCTGATCGTGATATATTGACTTTTCCTAACCTGAAAGGTAAAAGAGTTAACAATAATAATGTCTTTGTGATCAAGAACTATAAAAAAATAGTCACGAGTTATCGCAGTAGAAAGAATAATCAAGACTTAGCCATCATAGTAATGATAGATGCTGATGATCAGAGTATTCACGAAAGATTAAAACAGTTTCACATAGCTTTAGATCCCGAAAAAGGAGAACTGAATCAAGATACTCGCTTGCCTAATATCTTGACTTATTCCCACTCAAAATTAATTCCCAAATAATCCTCTAGCTGTTGATTATAAGGAGCAAAATAGTCTGATAATGTCTTGATCAAGTCAGGTTCAACCTGACTATAGGCACCTGCATTGACTTGAGGATAATGTTCTAAAGTGCAGTTAGGCAAATCCAAAAACTCAAATACTGCTTCCATCTTTTGTAAAGGATTGAGATAAAAATCTTCGCTTTTAAGAATTAAAAATTGTTCCCTTCCTAACAACTCGATCCAGGGCTTGAGCTTATAAATATAGAGACTACTCATAATATTATCTGGCTCATGAAATCCTGTATTGGTAATTTCTGCCTCAGTGACGCTGGCTAATCGTTCAATCTCAGTTGCGATCGCAGTTTTTAAATCAACTTTAGTCAAGCCTGTATTAAGTTTATGGTAATGCCAGGAAATAGCCCGATCTACGGGATTTCTTAGCAAAATAATGATTTTTGTCTGAGGAAAATTATCTTTAATTCGCTGTGCCACTTGAGGAAAGCGTAGATAATTAGGAGTGGCTTCTCCTGTAAGAAAATCTTGACGGTCGGTAATTGTGGGAAAATGTGCCAAATACCATTCAGTGCCTCGTTGATAGTTTGTCCACCAGAAATCGATTTCTTTTTTATGGGGCAATAAGATTTGAGGATGACGACCAAGATAATAATAAATTGAGGAAGTACCGCTTTTTGATGCTCCTGCAACAATAAAGTCGGGGGCAGATTTTTTAGCAGTCGGCCAATCTAAGTTTTTTAACTCAGGATTGATTTTAATTGCTTGTTGATAACTGCCTGTACGATAACAATTAATCGCCTCTGTTAACTGATTTTGCTGAGTTAGGACATCACCTAAATTACCCCAGGCAATAGTCATTTCAGGATGTTCTGTGACTGTTTTACGATAGAGATCAATCAGTTTTGCTGCTTGTTGCGGGGCAACAGGAGTATATTGCAGGTCAATATAAACATTTTTAAATTGAGGATCAAGTTCAATCGATCTTGAGTAAGCAGTAATTGCCTGATCAAATCTACCGCGTGACCTTAATAATTTGCCGAACTGATAATATTGCTGGGGTGTTACCTGGGAATATGCGGCTAAAGTCTGCTGATATGCCGCAAACACCTCAGTTTCTAAAGCTGATGCCTGGGAAATACGCTTAATTGCCTCTTGATAACAGGCAATAGATAAATCATATTGCTGCAAATGTCGATATGCTAAAGCAATGTTAGCTAAAGCCAGTTTAGGTTGCGAACTAAGAGCAAGAAACCGCTTATAAGCTGAAATTGCCTGATGCCATTGCTGTTGCTGTTGCCAAAGTAACCCTAGTTGATAATAAGCAGGAGCATAGTCTACCTTTAGGTCGATCGCCTGTTGGAAACAAGAATGAGCTTCGGGTTGCTGAAGCTTAATTAGGGTCAAACCTAACTGATAGTAAATCTCAGCCGATGGTGCCAACTCTGCCGCCTGCTGGAAATGCGATCGCGCTTCAGGATAAGCTTCCAGTTGATACTGCACTAAACCCCAATGGTAATAAATCTTCGCCGAGGGTGATAACTCTGCTGCTTTTTGAAAATTATTACTGGCACGCACCCATTTTTGCCTGGCTGCCAATGCCGATGCCAAAATAAAATAATAATCAGAATTTTGCGGATTATTACGTACTCCCTGACGATAAACCTCCAGCGCCCGTTTATCTTTGCCCTGTTGAGTTAGCAGACTGGCTAGATTGATATAGGCGTGCCAAAAGTCAGGCTTAGCAGCGATCGCTGAACGATAACAGGCGATCGCCCTGGCAGGTTTAGCTTGCTTTTGTAAGGTTTGAGCAAACTTAAAATACTGTTGTGGAGTTAGCGAATTTGGCTGGAGTTGAGCTGCCTTAAATAAATGATTAGCCGCCACATGCTCATTGCCATTTTGGTTCAAAACTGCGGCTAGACAGTGATGTATTTCAGCATTATCTGGCTTAAGGGTAAGTGCCTGTTGAAAATTTTTAATTGCCTGTTGCCACCGTTTTTGTTGAGCATAAAGGTGTCCCAGCACTATATATAACTCTAAAGCCTGGGGATTTATTGCTATTTGTTGAACACAATTGGCGATCGCCTGTTCAATTTTGCTCGAATCTAACTCAGACAAGGTACTCTGTTTCATTTAAGCCAATTGATCTATTTAATTATTACTAGATTGCACACAACTAGATCAAAGCGATCTCGGATATCATTACTGTTGACTGAACTAAAGTTTGCGTATAATCAGTTGAAATGTACTGGGAGATAAGTGAACTGGTTGCCATTGATCTTTGACAGAGGTGAGAAAGCGATCAATTCCTGCTTTAGGATCTTGCTGAGGATCTCGGGGATTACGCCAGCCATAATAGCTAAAAATAATAAATCCTCCTGGCTGTAGTAGTTTCCACGCTAACTGAGTATTGGTTTCGGCGTGTTGGCTCAATTTGTTGCGATCCTGAAGATTAATCAGCTCAAAATCAGGAGTACACTGTGCCATAAGCTGATGAACATCTCCTTCCAAGAAGGTTACTTGAGACTCGGCACCAGTTTTAGCGATATTTTCCTTAAACTTCTGCTCAAAATTGCTATCAAGACAGGTCAGTTTACTCTCGGGATTAGTTAAAATGAAATCTAAGAGCCAACAGCTTGACATACCTTGATAACAGCCAACCTCTAAGACTTTAGCCTTAGTTTCCTTCAAAGACTTGAGGTGTTCTGACCAAATGGAAATACGGTGGCTAAAAATATCAACAGTAAAAAAATAGTCCTTGGTTACACACTGCTGCCATCCTCTTTGCTCGCAAGCTTTCTGAAAACTACTTGCTGCTTCAGGTAATCGACCTTTTTCCCGCAAAGCATTGCCTAAGTGACTATAGACCCAAGGGAACTCTTCTACCAAATTAATGATGGCATAACAGGTTGAAATTGCCTCATCCCATTTTTTAGTAATCAAAAAAGTTTTAACCAAATCACGATAAGCCCATTGAAAATCTGGCGCGTTTTTTATTGCCAGACGAAAATAAGCGATCGCTTGCTCAAAAGAATGTTGTTGCAGATATACCGTCCCCAACTTATATTGCGCCCTAGCTTCATCGGGATCGGCGGCTAGAATCTGTTGATAAATCTGCTCTGCCTGGTCTAGTTTGCGCTGTCGTTGATAAAGCTCCCCCAAGTCAAAAAATGCCGCTACAGCCCCCCTTCCTTGGGCCGTAGCCTTTTGATAACAGGCGATCGCTTCAGGGATTTTACCCCGTTGTTCAAACGCTTTGGCTAATTTGTAATAACCTTGATGATTGACTAGATCAGGGCTGAGTTGAGTTGCTTTATACCAACACTCCATCTCGGCTTCCTTGCGCTCAAGTTGGCTATTAATTTGAGCCAAAGCTGAGTAAATTCGGGCAGAATTGGGCAAATACTCTAATGCCTTTTCAAAGGAGTTCAATGCTGCCGTCCAGTTTTTCTCAATAATATGTAGCTCTCCTAATTGGGAGTATGCTTCTGCCAAATTTAACTTGCTTTCTAACGCCAAAGAATGCCAAACAATCGCTCGGTCAAATTCTCCTTGACCCTGTAGCAGATTACCCAAGTTTTTAAAGGCAGATTGCCATGGCTGAGGATCATCTGTTTCTGATTTGATTGTCTGCTCACAGTGAATAATTGCTTGAGCTAAATAGCTAGAGTCCACGGATAAAAATAATAACTGTTAGGGTTTACTGTTGATAGTTATAGTCGTTCTAATTAATTTTTGAGTGCATGAGTTATTTTTTCGAGGGATTAGGGATTAGGGATTAGGGATTGGGGATTGGGCAAGAGTAAACTCTATAGCTTGTCTGAATTTCGATCTATCTGATTCATGCGGTTTTTATCTGGAATGACTAATAAATTATGTCCTTGTTAATCGAAAAATAACTTTAGCCCTGCTGTAAGTGCTGCAAAATTAGTTTTAGAGCATCAATACTAACTAAAATATCTTCGGTTAGGGCATTTTGATACATTAAGTTGCGTAGAGATGTGCAGTCGAAGCTTTCCCCTACTAGATAATAGTGCTGTAACTGGAGCTGTTGAGAGATCATCCAATAATCTGTTCTCAGATAGTTGGGAGAAAAAAGCTCTACAACCTTGGTTTTAGGAGCGCAAAATACCAAATTAGTTAATCCTGAGCCGTGGGGGGTCACAATGATTTTGGCATTGATAAAGATTGCCACTTGCTCTAAGACTGATAATTCTTCCAAGAAAACAGTTTTAAATCCTTGCTCAGTTAACAACTCACTAACTTCTGACTCATTAACCAAATGTCTATTCTTAGCTCTAGCACGACTAATATAAATTTTCTGCCCCCCTGTATTCGCCACACTGACTTGGGGGATAAAAGTTTGTCGCAGAAATTTGATCGTCCCTTGTGAAACCCAGTCAAGATAACCTGGAAAAGAGGGAACAATTAGCTCTGTTGCCTGCAAATGAGTTTGGCGATCGCTTTCAATGATTTTTTCTGGGGGAATGCCCAGTAAACTCAATGTCTCTTGCTGAAAAGGTTTGCTCAGACTATTAACCACAAACCAATCAATGTCTTTGAGTTCAATTTCACTGAGCCGCAGCAACTCCAGTCGTGGCAGAATATCAAACATCCAGTGGTAATAAACATGACCCGCCAAGCCAGATAACAAAGCTACTTTACCCTCAATCTTGGTTACGGGAGCAATATCTTCTTGGTTAAAGATGGCATGTTCGGCTTTTTCTTGATAAGGGCATCCTGGTAAAAACCAAGGATAGTGTCGTGATAGATCCCCCAGCAAATAATTATCAGGAGTAATAACGGCGATCGCATTACAAATTACCCAGGAATTTTTTTGTGGTGCCACCCAAGCCCTTCCTTCAGGAATAGTGACCACAAAAGGTAATCCTGTCTGGATCGGAGTTGCCTGTGATAAAGAGCATTTAAAGGCATTACGCCCAATTTGCATGGGTTTGAAGTGCTGAATTAGCTTACCCATACATTTGTTGCAGTTGACTCCACCACAGTCGGGATAAGATGTTGATCCAGCATTAATCTTAATAATTTGCGATTGTCGGGCAGATTTAACCTGAATTGTTTCTGCTTGCTCCTGTGACCATGCTATTTGAACGTAATCAAAATCTTGCAGGCTACAGTCTCGAACCCAATCCTGAGTATGATGATAAATTTTGCTGGGTAAGTCGGAGTTGTCTTCTGTGGTCGATAACTTAGGTAGATTCTGACCATCATCAGCTTGCTGTAGTTCGCAATTTAAAACCGTTTCATAGTGACTAACTGTCTGTTGAGCTGATTGAGTCCGCTCTAAAATTTTACCTAGCTGAAAACAAATTTGAGTCTGCTCAGGTTCTAGAGATAATCCGATCTGATAAATTGCCATGGCAGCATCTAATCTGTTTTGTCTCACTAGACAGTTCCCTAGTTTAAGATAGAGTTTTGCTGCTGATTCTATTTGTAATGCCCGTTGATAATAAATTTCGGCTTGCTTGACTCCTCCAAACTCAAACAAGACATCTCCCATATAGCTATAGGTTTGCCCTAAATAATGGTATGCCTCGCTTTTCTTATTCTCCTTGAGAGCCTGAAGAAATTGAGCGCAGGTTAACTTAGCTGTTTCTAGCAAATCTTGAGGACTGCTGGCTAACTTCCGCTGACAATATGCCTCGACAAAATCTGGCTGCTGCTGAATTATGGTACGCCAAGAATCCAAAGTAGATTCTAGATTACCTAAGCGATGTTGGAGATCCCCATAGCTACTGTGTGCCAAAAGATTATCGGGTTCTAATTCTATGACCCTTTCAAAACATTGAATTGCTTGCTGATAGTTTCCTTGCTGTTGCCACAGCCGGCCCAGGTTATGATGAGCCAACGACATTTCGGGATCAAGAATAATTGCCGTCTCAAAACTCTCAAGCGCCAGACCTGGCTGACGATTAAACCAGTACACCTGACCCAAATTATTATGTAAAGTCGCCCAAGTCGGATTAAGTGCCAAACCCTGCTTGAAAAAAGCGATCGCCTGCTCATACTCTTGTTGTCTGGCAAAAGTGCTGCCTAAGTTGCTATAAGCTCTGATCAGATGAGGATCAATGGCAATTGCCTGTTGATAAGCGGTGACTGCCTCTTTTAACTCGCCTTTTTGGTCGTAAAGTACTCCTAAATTAAAGTATGCCGCTGCATAATCAGGCTTGATGGTAAGAGCTTGACGGTAAGAAGCGATCGCTTCAGACCAATTACCTAGCTGATGTAGTATAACTCCTAAGTTATATTGTAATTCAGCCCAGTCTGGCTTGAGCTTTAAAGCCTCTCGATAATGCCAGACAGCTTGACTGGGGTTTTTTTGCTTGCTGTGAAGTAACCCTAATTCGGCATAGATTTCTGCCTGATTATTTGAGATGCGGAGAATTTTCGAGTATGCATCCATAGCTTGGGCTATTTTACCCTGCTGAACGTATGCTCTAGCTAAATAGGTATAGCAATTAATTATTTGATGACTCGTTGCATCATCGGCGCTATTTATCTCTTGTTGACAGAGTTCAATAACCCGCTTCCATTCTCCCTGTGCAAAGTGAGACTTGATATTTCTAATTGAGGATTCTCCTCTAATCATTGACGGTACAGGGAATGACCCTAGCTCAAATTACAAAATATATGATCGGACTCGAACAAATTAGAACTCGATCTAACCTCAAACACAAATTTAGGCATAACCAAAATAACTCATCTTCGCTCAATTTTTATGTAATTAAGATTTTAATCTAGGTACCCACATATACTACTAGACCCACAACTTTTCGTCATGGGTCTAGTGAATCTTACTTAAATTTTACGAAAGTAACAGTACCCAGCTTGAGCAACTAAGACTCGTTTGGGTAACTGCGCAACGATTAAAATCAATCAAATAACCTACTTAGAATAATTCCCAAGTATTGCTATCACCTTTTTTGTTAACATCAACGTCTAAACCAGTACCAATATCGATCGCTTCTTGACCATTGATAGATACTAATCCTGTTTGAGGATCGTAAGTAACTGCTCCTTCAGTCACTCCGAAAATCTTAACAGAATCGGCAAAACCATCGGCTTGGAAATCTACAATCTTATCGACTGCTCCTGAATCAAATTCTTTGGCAACAAATTCAAATAGATCTGCTCCATCACCACCACTAAGGACATCTCCCATAGGATCTCCTTCTGTACCTCCAGACATTCCGCCTATGATGGTGTCGTTGCCAGCACCACCGAAAACAAAATCAGCTCCTATGCTCGAATTAATAATGTCGGCACCTTCACCACCTTGAATAATATCGTCGCCAATACCACCCATAATTGAATCATTTCCATCCCCTCCAAAAATGGAAGCATCTCCTGCTCCAGTTTTAATGTCATCACTAAGAGAACCACCAAAAATCGTAATTGGAGAATCTCCTTTTACTTCAATGATGTTTTCTTCGCCCTGTTGAGCAACAATTTCTAAATTTTCTCCAACAATTGTGGTATCAAAATCTGAACCTACTGTTTCCAAGGTAACGATACTTGACATGAATTAATTACTCCTCTGTATTAATAACTTTTACTCGACCTAAATACGTCGTTGACAACCTGATAATGAAATCATCAAAAACTATTTTAAATCAGTTTTTTTATGATTCTGGTAAGACAGAATACAAAAACAAAAATCAGTTTTTTTATTGTCTTAATCTATTTATTTCTATCATATTTTTTTCAAACTTCAATAGATTTTTTCTAGGTAAATCTAACCAAGTTTTTTTAAATACATGCTAGCCTTTAGTCAAAAATACTTAGATTTTTAACCAAAAAAATACCCCGAAGGGTTGCCTTGTAATTCTTGCTATGCAAGCACTTTACAAATTTTAATATAGTTATTGTGGAGTAATAATTGGATATATCAGAAAGTTAATAAATTTATAAATAAGAAAATGAAATATTATTGGATTAAAAATATTTAAAAACTAATACATCTCAATATAGTTTCAAATTCAGGTTGCTTGATAGATAGATATTAGGTTTTGGTAATTAAAATTAAAAAAGCAAAAATAATATTATCAAAGCTCTATTATGATCTTATTTAATCTGTCCATTAAAAGTTGATTTTATCTCTGACATCTCGTTATAACATTTTATTCTCAGATGTCAATAATTAGATTCATGTAAAAGGAATGAGCAAGAATCTCGTTAAGTTATCAGCACAAATGAAACTAAGCGATCCAGAGTTGCATACGACGTAAAATAACAAAAATTACTTGACAATAAGATACAGCGGTTTGCATCTAACATAGGTGGCAATGGTGGACTGTACAAATAAGTTGCGACATAAAGCCTTATTCCTTAGATTGACGAGAAAAGATAATTGATGCGATCAAGAAAGGTGATTAGCTCTATAAGAAAAGTGGCACAGCGTTTTGGAGTGAGTAAAAACTTTGTCCAAAGAGAAGATTCTGACTGGAATTGTAGTTTGCAGTCTCTAGAACTTATTTAAAATTAAAATGCTCATAACTGTTGGGACGCATTCGCGTCCGCGCTTAAGGCTTTTCTGAGACAGTTCTCTCTAAAGAATTCCACAAAGGTCGATCTGCTGATAAAAATAGCGATGTATCTCATAAATCCTCAGCATTTGCGTAACTGGTTTGCCCACTGTTGTTACTGTCCCTTGTAAACCTGCAAATCGCTGTATCTAGAACTTTCTCAATATAATCTGTTTTTTTGTAAATTTTTATTTAAGAAATTTAATTCTGGAAAAATAAATGTCTAATTTAGAAAATGAAAAGAAAAGCTAAAGCTGCATTGGGAATTATTCAAGATGTTGTTGGTGCTTTGCCTCAAGGAGCAGCAATGGTTACTATCTGTAATCAACTTCCTGATTTGATTAGCAAGATATTTTGAGATTATAACTACCTAATTTGGAATTTAGGACGACTTATGTTTAAAAACTTCTTCGATTCTCTAAAATTTTGGAAAGCTGGAAAACAAATTGAAAAACTGCTGGAAATTTTAGAATTTAACTCTGAAGCAGTTCAGTCCATTGTATTTGCTAAACAAGAATCACGAAGGTTATGTTATCCCCATGTGGGAACAGAGCAATTACTCCTGGGATTGCTGATGGAAGAACATGGAATAGCGTCTCAGGTTTTGAGGAGAGCAGGGGTTAAATTAGACCCTATTAAACAGGCAATAGAAGACTATATTGGATATGGCAAAGATAGGGAGGAACAAATTTGCTTCACTCCCAGAACCAAGAGGGTTATTGAAATTGCGCTTAAGCAAGCCCAAAAATTGAAGCAGAGAGAAATTGGCACAGAGCATCTACTGTTGGCGTTGCTCCGTGAGGGGAAAGGATTGGGAATACAAGTTTTGAAAGACCTTGGATTTGACTGCCAAACATTAGAACAACAATTACGAAATGTCATTCAACAGCAATAAATCCAGATTAAGTTACTCATCGTTCGCGCACTAAAAAATACTTAGAATCATATAGAACTAATAGGGGTCAAATAATGGTAGTTCTGGTAAATAAACAAAAAACAGAATTACCAAATTATTACAGAAAGGATTGATGATGTTGTGTTGTTACTTTCTGTGATGAAACAGATGAAACTGCCAGAACTGATTGATGAGTATCTACCACGTCACCCGAATCAACAGGGAATAGATTGGGGTTGGGTAGCAACTATCTGGTTATCATATATCAGTTCTCATTTTGGTAAGATACAAAGTTGATCATTTTGAGGCACAAAGGCGCTAGGTTCCACGCCGTATATAAGGGCTTGCACGCATGTAGTTAGAAGGGTTTAAGTTGATTCGGCACCTTAAATCTATTAATATCTTTTGTCAATCGGATTTGGCATAACATGTCTTTGCCCCATTTCGCATTGCTGTATCTGAAATTTGAAAAATTGGTATTAGGCAACACAACAACTGAGAATAATCGAGGTGTTGACAAACTTAACTAGCTTAATTAATATTGCTGACGTGTGAGGAGGGAACAAAATTCAAGAGCCTAGACGCGATGCAACATAGTCTAAGGCTCTTTTTTTTTAGAGATTAAATGGTATCAAGTAAAGTAAAAACTTCCTGGGGGCTGGGTTGAGCCGATATTGCCCCTAATTTAGTTGTAGTTAAACCACCTACTGCACAAGCATATTTAACGATGTCTTGAGCTGTTTGGGGATCGCTCAATTTATTGACTCCTTGCTGACATACTTGATGAATAAAACCTGCGATGAATGCATCTCCTGCTCCAGTGGTGTCTTTAACAGCTAACTGTATAGGATTGACTTTGCCTTCATTGTCGCTGAGACAATAGCTCACCTGAGCATCACCGTTACTGACCAAAACACCTTCTACAGATCCTAAGCGGTAGGAAATAGCTCCTGCATCAGCAGTATTAAATAACCACTGAGCTTCTGATTCAGCTAGCTTGAGAAAATCAACATATTGCCACAAATCTTTGATTAAAGGCAATGCCTGCTGCTGATCCAACCAAAACATAGGTCGCCAGTTAACGTCTAAAACTATTTTCAGGTGATACTCAAGGGCTAAATCTAATGCTCTTTCAATAGCCGCTCTAGTTTGAGGGTATGCTAATTCAAGAGTTCCTAAAACCAAATACTCGGCATCTAAAAATAGATCTGTTGGCAAAAAATCAGCTTGCAGATAGGCATCAGCAAACTGATCGGCTGGTTGATTGCCAAAGCCAGCAAAAGTGCGATCGCCTTGTTTAGTGCGTGTTACATATACTTGCCTAGTAGGGTGTTGTTCATGGTATTGAACCCCAGAGATGTCGACACCAATCGAATCTAGCAGTGCAACCAATTCTTTTCCTGGCTGATCTCGTCCGACACAACCAATAAATGCCGCAGGAGTTCCCAGTTTGCTGAGAGCGCAAGCAACATTGGCTGGTGCGCCCCCTGGATAGTCAGTCCAAGATGTAACTTCTGATACAGACTTGCCCAATTCATCAGCAAGACAATCAAATAATATTTCCCCCAGGCAAATAACTTTAGCAGGGCGACGGGCGATCGCTTTAGTGTTCAACTTGCTCCCTCAGTAGGTACCGCTTCATATATTTTTAATTTTCAGGGTATCTCTGACCGAAAACAACCATGTTTAAGAAGATTTATATTTATTGATTGTCTCACTTTAATAATTGTTTACTAAAGTAAATTTTTGCTACGAAGTTTAAACTTCGCCACGGATTTCTTCCACAACTCCATCACGCAAGACAACCTCCACATTCAGTTTCTTAACCAAATTATCGCCTTGTTCTAAGCGAAAGAAACTTTCCATCTGCGCCTGAACTACCTCTTGATCTAGGTCTAAAAGCTGAATTTGCTGAAGTTGCTGCAAAAATTGATTTTTCTTTTCTAGCATTTCGGCTTTCTTTTGGGTTACTTGACCCTGAATATTTTCACTTTGTTTTTTTACCTGTGGATTTTCCCCTCCCGCTTGCTTGGTAATTTCATCAATAGTTCTTTTGCCTTGCATCTCTAGCTGCTGCATTTGCTTATCTAGCTGTGCTACCTGCTTCTGTAGCTGTTGAGTAGCTTCATCTTTCCATTGAGCAGTTACGATCGCTTTGATGGTTACTGGACGTTTTAGAAGGAGACTGGCGTTAGAATAATCCATGATTTTGATTTCTCGGTTAATGTTAAATTGCGCGATTCAGCTTAAAGGTTACAGTTTCTTTTCTGATCTGGCTAGATTATTCCCTGAATTTTTAATCTTTTTAGCTGTAGTTCGTAAATCTGCCTGGGCGGAAAAACAGCAGCACAAGAGTTAACTAGCAAACATCTCGTTGATTAGTTGTTGATATTTGGTTCTGACTTGAGGGCGTTTAATTTTAAAGGTTTGGGTCATAGTGCCATTTTCTTGAGAGAAAAGCTCTGTGATAAAGCGAAAATCAGCAATGCGGTCATCTGGACGATAGCCAGGACGATTTTGTACTTCGCGTTTTAATTCCTGACGATATAATTTAACAATTGCCTGATTATAGAGATCGCTTTGAGCTATAGACTCAGGAGGAGTATTCAATTCAGGTAGCTTCAGATCCAAATTTTGTTCGTCTAGCCACTTTTGCAAATTGTCCAAATTAGGCACAATTAAAGCTCCTAATGCTCTTTGATCCTGACCCACCAGCATAATTTGCTCAATGTAACAACTGCGAACGCAAGCATCTTCAACTGGTTGAGGTTCAATATTTTCCCCGTTGGTTAACACAATCGTGTCTTTTGCCCTACCAGTAAGCACTAAATCACCGTCGGGGGTCAACCAACCTAGGTCGCCACTATCAAACCAGCCCTCTTGGTCAATGGCTTTAGCTGTGGCTTCAGGGTTCTTATAATAACCCTGCATTACCTGGCTACCTCGGATCAAAACCAGTCCTGTGTTGCCCTGAGCAAGTTCTTGGCGGCTTTGAGGATCGACAATTTTAATTTCTGTTTCAGGAAAAGGTCTTCCTGCTGTCCCGCGAATATTGTGGTAAGGACTACGTCCATTGGTGATCGGAGAAGTTTCGGTAAGCCCATAGCCCACAAAAACATCAACACCTACAGTTTGATAAAAGTCATCTAAATACTTAGCTAGAGAGCCACCACCGCTACAAACTGCTTGAATATTGCCCACACCACTGCGAATTTTGTGATACACCAGTTTATCTGCCAGAGCATGAATGGGATAAAGCAGCATTGCCTTCAATCTAGCGATCGCTCTTTCTGTAGCAGAGGCACTAAATTTGTTGATACAAGTATTGTTAGCAACTCGTTGTGCGGTAATGTAACGCTCTGACTGTTTGAGAAAAAACTGGACTAGTTTTTGTTGTGTCGGTGATTGGCTACAAAGGAGCTTTTGCACACCATCATAAAGAGATTCCCAGAGACGAGGCACACCTACCATATAGGTTGGCTGAAATTGCTTTAAGTCTTGCTTGAAGTGACGAATCGAAGTGTAAACTTGGGTTACTCCCTGTGAGAGAAAGAAATACTCTGCTGCTCGCTCATAAGCATGCCAACTGGGAAGAATTGAAAGAATTACGTCTCCTGGTTGAGGCTGAAAAATAGTTTTGACGTAATTTACCTGATGTAGCAAGTTGCCATGAGAAAGCATTACTCCCTTAGGTTTACCAGTAGTACCAGAAGTGTAGAGCAGTGTAGCTAATGTGTCTTTAGTTTGCGCAATAGGCTCCAATTGCTTCTGTTGACCAAGCTTCATGAGCTGTGAAAAATTCAGAGTTCTCATGGTGCTATCTGCGGGCGGAGTCTCGTCGCTGAGCAAAATTACAGGGTTAATCGGTAAGTTTAGTAATGCAACACTTAATTTATCTAGGGTAGCTAAATTTTCTACTACCAGAGCAGTGCTATCACTATTTTCCAGAATATAAGCCAGTTCTTGTTGCTCTGCCCCTGATGAGCGCACCACATCAACTGCCCCAGATGTGATGATGCCTTGATCGGCGATAAACCAACGAGGGCTATTGTCAGAAAACAGTGCTACTTTATCCTGTGTTTTAATACCTAAAGCCTGTAATCCCGCCGCAAACTGTTGAATTTGAGTCTGCAACTCTCGATAGCTAATAGCTACTTCTGGTTTGGCATGAGGATCTTTGAGGGCGATGGTGTCATTAAACCTATCTGCGGCAATACGCCAGATTTCAGGCATTGACTGAAGATGAATATAGTCAAAATTAATATTTTTAGCTGTTGAATCTGCGACCGCGCCTTGTGCTGTGTTCATGGTTATCTATACTCTCTTGACGAAGTGAACGCAAGCCCTGACATGCGGGCAAGCCCTTTGTGTCTTGGGCGGGGTACTGTTCACCTAGAATTAAATAAATGATAGTAAGTTATCCAGCAGTAGATGAAGTTTTGGTGGACAATTTAATATTTGAACCAAAGAGGCTAATTTTTCAAATATAATTTCATAGTTTATTCGAGGCATCTAATTAAGTTTTAGTCTGTTTGTTCTCTCTTAACGAAGTGAACGCAAGCCTCGACATCTACGCCCTTAAAACTTTTGCCTTTGTTTTGAGGGCGGGGTACTGTTCACCTTTGTCAGCGAATAAGATGCGGAAATAGATCTTTATGGCTTACCAGGCATTTATGAATATAGATATTTACCTGAAGCTCAATGGTAACTATAAATTAGTGAGTATTTATAGTAAGGTTTTAAAAAATAATTGAAAAATTTGTGTCTCTTATTGTCATTCATAATAATAGAAATTTTTTTGATAGTTCATTGCAAAAAATATTTTTAAAACTATATCAAATCAATAGTTCGGGCAGTTTTTAAAAACTGCTCGGAAAGCCTAATTTATCGTTAGTTATCCTAGTCTAAAATAAGGCTCAAATGTTCATTTTTTCGTTAGCAATTACATTTTGTCCGAACCATTGTCAAATAGAAGCAAGTCGATTATCAAGAAACTCTTTGATATTTATAAGTCATTTAGAAATGATCTAAGTAGCTGGGTGTAATTAAATATCAAATAAGCTTTTTGACCATACCCCACTACCCCAAATACCTCTATATCTGAGTATATATGCTTGCTAAAACTGGAGTATTACCCAGCACTATTACGACAGTCTGTTTGACAGCAGCTAAAATTAGAGCGAATTAGCCTGTTATCTTAACGAGTAATAATGAAGATTTTATTTTTACATCCTAATTTTCCTGCTCAATTTCGTCATCTAGCATCAGTTTTAGGCAAAGATCCGCAAAATACCGTGGTTTATGCCACCAACCGTCAAGAAGGTCAAATTACTGGTGTTAATAAGGTATTGTATGAAAAATCTCGTAATGTTCGCCCTGAAACTCACCATTACGTTAGACCATTAGAAAGCGCTGTGTTAGAAGCACAGGGAGTATATCGAGTTGCTCAAAAATTAAAAGATCAGGGATTTTATCCCGATGTGGTTTATGGTCACTCGGGTTGGGGACCAACTTTGTTTATGAAAGATATATTTTCTCGGTCAACTCTCCTCTGTTATTTTGAATGGTATTACAATGCCTATGGCTCAGATGCTAGCTTTGATCCCAGCGATCCCATAAATGCTGATGATGAAGCTCGTATTAGAGTTAAAAACGCACCAATTTTGTTAGATTTAGCAAGTTGCGATCACGGTTTATCCCCCACAGGCTGGCAAAGGGCGCAGTTTCCCCAAGAGTTTCAAGGTAAAATTAAGGTGCATCATGACGGCATTGATACCAGCTATTTTAAGCCGATTCAGGGCGCTAAATTATTTTTACCACGGATCAACCTCGATCTGAGCGATGCATCAGAGATTGTAACTTATGTAGCACGGGGCATGGAACCCTATCGTGGGTTTCCTCAGTTGATTGAAACTATTGCCCTCTTGCAAAAAAAACGACCCCAGTGTCACTTTGTAATCGTTGGCAAAAATCGGGTGGCATATGGCAAAAGTCTGCCTGATGGTAAAACCTATAAAGATGCCATGCTGGAGAAATTCCCCTTGGATTTAAATCGAGTCCACTTTACTGATTTATTACCCTATGATGAATACCTTCAGGTATTGCAGGCTTCATCAGTGCATATCTATTTAACTCGCCCCTTTGTTCTATCTTGGTCAATGCTCGAAGCCTTGGCTACAGGTTGTTTAATCGTGGCTTCAGATACGGCACCTGTAACAGAAGTTATTGAAGATAATGTTAATGGTTTATTAGTAGACTTCTTCGATCCCCAACAAATATGCGATCGCACTATCGAAGCATTAGATAATCCCCAGGGAATGGAGGCAATTCGGCAACAAGCAAGAGCAACTATCATCGAAAAATACGATTTAGCCACCCTACTTCCTCAACATTTGGAGTGGGTTTATGATTCAGTTACTAGCAGATAAATGAAGTGGTTAACCATAAACTAGTAGATTGTTAGTAGTGACTAATAACCTATGGCGGATAATCGTCAATGAACAATAAAACCAAAACTAGATTTAACAAAATTGAATTATTCTTTGAAGCTTTGATCTGGAACTTCCGCTTTTTTATTCTCGCCCCCGTCATTTTTAGCTTACTCAGCGCTCTAAGACTAATCGTTATTGGCACTATCGATATTTGGGCAGGATTGACCATTGCGATCGATCCTCAAGATCCTGAAGGTGAATTAACGATTAAAACGGTAGCATACATTATTGGCGGTGTAGATTACTATCTCATTGGCATCGTCTTATTGATTTTTGCCTTTGGTATTTATGAATTATTTATCTCTGAAATCACCCTCAAACATCAAGATGATTCTAGTATTCTACAAAGCAATAGTTTAGAAGAATTAAAAGGGAAACTGGTCAATGTAATTGTAGTAGCTCTAATTGTTAGTTTATTCAAGCAAATGCTGAGTATTGAGATTGGCAAACTGAGCGATGTAATTTATATTTCTCTATCTATCTTATTGATTTCTATCAGTCAATATTTACTACATCTGAGCCATACTAAATCTAAGCACCATGGGAGTTCTGAGCATACAAATCACCATGATTAGTTTAAAATACCTTGAAAATTAAACCATGAAGGAATTAACTTATTATGTGGCTTGTAGTGTTGATGGATTTATTGCCCACAGTGACGGCTCACATGATGGATTCTGCCAAGATCAAGAATATTTTGCCAATTTGTTCGCCATTTTTCCTGAAACTGTGCCATCTCATCTCCGAGATGTAATGGGTGTGAATGCCGAGAATCAGTGGTTTGATGTCGTTCTTATGGGACGCAAGACCTATGAGGTTGGTTTAAAAGATGGTGTAACCAGTCCCTACTCACATCTGAAGCAGTATGTTTTTTCCCGTACCATCTCAGCCAGTCCAGATGACAATGTTTCACTTGCGTCAGAAAATGCTGTTGAATTAGTTACCAATTTAAAACAAGAACCAGGTAAAGATATTTGGCTTTGTGGTGGGGCAAATCTAGCCACAACCTTGTTTACTAACAATTTAATTGATCGATTAATTCTGAAGGTAAATCCATTTTTAATGGGTTCAGGTATTCCTCTCTTTTCTGGAGTAATTCAGCAATCTGCTTTAGAACTTACCAAGAGTCAGATTTGCGACAACGGAGTCTTATTGCTTTACTACAAAGTCAGATAGCTTAGGTAAGCTTTATGTGAGCATGGTTATAGGTTTTATGCTGGCTATTAACGCCTTATGATTGTACAGATATATATATTCTAGAATTATTCAATCCCACCCCCTTAATGAAAAGCAGTAAATGGCGCCAGCAATTCGATTTACCTCCTCTATTTTGGCTAATTGCTTTAATTGCCTTAATTAATGCAATCAGCTTTACGATTATTATTCCTCTAATTTATCCCTATGCCAAACAGTTTGGGTTAAGTGACTTTCAAGCCAGCCTGTTAACTACTGCTTTTGCCTTATCACAGTTTGTCGGTACGCCAATTCTGGGCAAAATATCAGACCGCTTGGGGCGCAAATATATCCTAATATTTAGCTTGGCAGGAACGGTAGTAGCCAACTTGCTCGCTAGTGTAGCGGGGGTTGCTTGGTTACTATATTTTGCACGGATGTTAGACGGTTTGACGGGGGGCAATACTTCTGTAGCCAGTGCCGTAATTAGCGACATTACGACTCCTCAACAGCGCCCCCAAGCTTTTGGCATCTTTGGCGCAACTTTTCGTCTCGGTTTTGTCATTGGTCCTGTCCTAAGTTATCTAGCCCAACAACTACCCACTTTGCCTGGGATTTCTCCATTGGGCATGAGTTTTATTGTTAGTGCAGTAATTGCCGCTATTGCCGCTTTGTTAACTTTGTTGTTTCTGCCTGAAACCGCATCAGGGAAACAGAGCAATTTTAAATTAAGCTGGAATGATTTTGCCTTTGGCAAGATTGCTCAATCGTTAACTAGACCAAAACTGGGAAGCTTATTTGTTCTAACCTTTTTGAGTGGCAGTACCTTTACTATTTTTACCTTTGCTTTTCAGCCATTTTTTCTCAATATTTTGAATCAAGATGCTAAGGGTTTGGCAATGATGTTTGCCTTAGTGGGAATCTTAGGCTTTATCTCACAGGTCTTTGCTTTAGAATCTTTGAGTAAAAAATTTAACTTGATCAATATTATTGCCGTAACTTTAGCCTTGCGGGGAGTGACTTTTTTACTGATACCTACCTTCCCTACCTATGGTGCATTTATAGTGATTATGGTGGCATTTGGCTTGGTTAATTCTTTTCCCATGCCGTTGATTGATACAGTACTATCTCTTAATTCTGATGCTCTTGAACAAGGCGAAATTTTAGGAATTAATTCATCATTCCTCAGCATGTCTAATGCCATCGGTCCTGTAATTTCAGGATTACTGGTTAGCCTCAACTACACCTCCCCACTGTGGATTACAGGCGTGTTAACTATTTTGGTAGCTGGCTTTGCTTTCAACCTTAAATCACAGTTTAAATGTACTAAAGCCATGACTCAGGTTTAATGTATAGTCGTTCTAATTAATTTCCTTATGCTCTCAATTCCTGGTTCGGGGGATTAGGGATTGGTCAAGAATTAACCTCATAACTTTCTAGATTTCTATCTATATTGATTCATACGGTTTCTATTTAGAATGACTATATTATCGATTTGATCATACATTAAGGGAATGGCACCTTTGACATAAACCAAAGAACTCCAGGGTATGATAGTAAACCTTGAAAGTGTGGGACTTTTCTAACTGTTGTTCCAAGTCATGAACAGGACATTCATCAATAGGGATTGAGGTTCCACATTGAACACAGGTTAGATGATGACGATCGCTTTTGATGGAACTATAAACCGACTCGCCATTAGCCAATGTACGAACTTGAACTTCTCCCTGTAGTTTCAAAGCTTCTAGGGAACGATAAACGGTAGCCAAACCCATATTCTGTTCTCGGTTACGAAGTTCGATATAAAGATCTTGAGCCGAAATAGAACGCTGAAGACTTTGAAGCAGTGTCATAATTCTCGCTTGAGAACGGGTACGTTGGGTTTTCATAGTTTGCTTTTTGATATCGAACCTGAGTCTTAGTCTATCTTACGTCTCTATTTGCTTGATTGATCCTGTATGGCCGTACAAAGTTACGTTAGGACAATACAAAAGTTGACGGTTCGTAAGTAGGAAGTAACAAAGGCGCTTAGTTCTAAGGGCATAATCTGGACAAAGGGCTTGCCCGCATGTGTTCCTCCAGATGTTGACCGCCCGCATCGCCGCATGTATTAGGAGTAAATGTCCTAACCAGAAGACGTAATGCTATACCTTGTCTACTATCGAAATAAAGTTTTTAATTTAATGAAATCTAATTAGGTGACTAAAAACAGAAATTAGTTTAAAAGCGATCGCGCTTAACTGTCGGGTATTAACTGCGATCGCCTTATTCTAGAAATGGGTTATCAAGTAGAAGTATTGCTATCAATTTGGATGCTTCGGCTAGTAAGAATCAAAAATCGTATTGTAACTATTCAACAGGACATGATACAGAATCCATTTGAGATCTCTGTCTATAACCACAAGCACCATGGAAACATTGTCACCTAAGATGTTTCAAAATAGCTGACTCAAACCTCATTTTATCGTTCAACAAATCAAAACAAGGAACTCTGAAATAACTAATTTTTCGTAGAAAAAGATACCAAATGGGTTCTATAAAAGCGTGTGAGAAAAACTGCGTTGGACGCAGCTTGTCCAAACACGTAGAAGCTAACGATTTATAATCAGACTCAAGCTTAAACCTAATCAAGCATAGACTTTTTTATAATAATCTTGATATTCAGCACTAAGTAAAGGTTGCCACCAATCCTGATTATCCAAATACCACTGAACAGTACGGCGCAATCCTCCCTCTACTGTTGATTGGGGACTCCAGCCTAACTCACGCTCAATTTTGCTGGCATCAATTGCATAACGGCGATCATGTCCTGCGCGATCTTGAACAAAGGTGATTAGCTGTTTGGAAGGGCGTACAGGGAGTTCTGGTGCTAATTCGTCCATTAGCTCACATAGTTGTTCTACCAGATCTAGGTTTTTGACTTCATTATTACCGCCGATATTGTAGGTTTCCCCTGGTACACCACGCTGAATTACTGTATCTAAAGCCCGACAGTGATCTTCGACGTAAAGCCAATCGCGGATGTTTTGACCATCACCATATACAGGTAGCGGTTTCCCTAACAGAATATTAATACACATCAAGGGAATTAACTTTTCTGGGAAATGATAGGGTCCATAGTTGTTAGAACAGTTAGTAATCATAGTAGGCATACCGTAAGTATGGAAATATGCCCGCGCTAGATGATCGCTACCTGCTTTGGATGCGGAATAGGGACTGTTAGGAGTATAGGGGGTGGTTTCGCTAAAGGCTGGTTCGTCTGGGGCTAAACTGCCATAGACTTCATCGGTAGAGACATGCAAGAAGCAATTGCTTTGAGGCTGATTTCTTTGATACCAACGCTGACGAAAAGCTTCTAAGAGGGTAAAAGTACCCACAACATTAGTTTGCACAAATGCTCCAGGACCGAGGATCGAACGGTCGACATGAGACTCGGCAGCAAAGTGAGCCACAGTATCAACATCTTCTGACTCCAAAAGCTGATCGATTAAAGAGCGATCGCATATATCCCCCTGGACAAATTTAATCGCAGATGTGGCTTCTAAACTAGCTAAAGTTTTTCTATTACCTGCATAGGTTAAAGCATCTAAAACGACAACATGATCCTGGGGATAGCTTTGACACCAGTGATGCACAAAGTTAGAACCGATGAATCCTGCGCCCCCTGTAACTAATAGTCTACGGGGTTGATTACTATCTTGCTGCATATATCTTACCTACTTATTTCTAATTCTCTCTGAAGATTATGTCAATTCAATTTTGGAATCGTCCCCAATCATAAACCTTAAGGCTTTAGGTCGCTGGGGTGCAACTTTGAGGTGCGCTCTTTCTCCGATGAGGCTATCAACTATTCTTGAGCTAATCCCTTCTAAGGTTGCTCCTTTGAGAATTACACTATGCTCAATATCAATATCAATTAAAGTTGTATCATCAGCAATACTGCTATAGGGACCGATATAGCAATTTTGAATCTGACAGTTTTTACCAATGGTTACTGGTCCACGAATCATCGAATTGGTGACTTGCGAACCTTCTCCCACATGAACTCGACCGCTAATCTTACTCTGCTCGTCTATAACCCCTTCATGAGTCGATTCTAAGCAGGTATCTAAAATAATCTGATTTGCTGCTAAAAGATCGTCTTTTTTACCTGTATCCAGCCACCAGCCAGATAACTGGAATGACGCCACCTGTTCTTTTTGGTCAATTAGATACTGAATCGCATCGGTAATTTCTAACTCACCTCTGGCAGATGGTTTAATATTGGCGATCGCTCTATGTATTTCGTTTGAAAATAAATATACTCCAACTAAAGCTAAATTTGAAGGAGGATTTTTGGGCTTTTCAATCAGTTGTAGTACCTTCCCCGTTTCGTCTACTTTTGCCACCCCAAAGGCACTGGGATTATCAACTTCACACAACAGAGTTAAAGCATCTAGCTGCTGACTTTTGAATCGATCAATAAATTGATCAAGTTCACTTTGAACTAGATTATCCCCCAAGTACATCACAAAGGGAGAATCACCCAAAAATGGCTGTGCCACCTTGACAGCATGGGCTAATCCTAAAGGTTGATCCTGTCTAATGTAGCTAATATTAGCGCCAAAGCGATCGCCATTTCCTGTTTTTGTCTGTACTTCGCCTCCAGTTTCAGGACTAATGATAATGCCAATTTCGGTAATTCCTGCTGCCACAATCGACTCAATCCCGTACCAGAGAATCGGTTTGTTAGCGACGGGAACCAACTGTTTGGCTCCCGTATAGGTTAGAGGGCGTAATCTGGTACCTTTCCCCCCAGACAAAATAATTGCTTTCATAGTTATATTACCGTGATTTAGTATAAATTATGGGTTGTAGGTTACAGCCCTATCATTTCATTGTCATAACCCAAATTGGCGTTGAATTAGCTTTGAAGTGCCTGCCATTCTCTGAGCATCTTTTTCAGGGAGTCACGCCAGTAAGGAGGAACTATCCCTGTGGCATCAGTAAATTTAGCTTTAGACAGTACTGAATAGGCTGGTCGCTGAGTAGGGGTGGGAAATTCAGCAGTACTAATAGGTAAAACTTGCTTGACTTTAAGACTCATCCCTAATTCCCTGGCATCGGCAAAGGTGGCTACTGCTAAGTCATACCAGCTAGCAACCCCACTATTGGTAAAATGATAAATTCCTTTAATACCTTCATCAGCTAAAGATTTGGCTAGCAATTGAGTAATTGCCTGAGCGATATCATAAGACCAGGTGGGACTACCTATTTGATCTGACACTACCTTTAATTCTTCTCTACTTGCACCTAATCTCAGCATCGTTTTGACAAAGTTGCCATGACCACGACTGCCATATACCCAAGCCGTACGCAGAATTAGATGGCGATCGCAATTTTCCCTTACTCCTATTTCTCCTAATAACTTGGACTTACCATAGATTCCTAGAGGATCTGTTTGCTCAGTTTCTAAATAGGGAGTATGATTTGTGCCATTGAAAACATAGTCAGTGGAAATATGTAGTACCTTAGCACCAATGTCTTGAGCGGCAATAGCGATCGCTTTAGGCGCTTCGGCATTAATCGCCATGGCTAGTTCGGGTTCACTTTCGGATTTATCCACGGCAGTATATGCCGCCGCATTGACGATTAGATCTGGCTTAATCTCTATAATTTGCTGCTGAATCTGTTCAGGCTGAGTGAGATCTAAATCTTGACGAGTGACACCAACTACCTCTCCCAAAGAGGTTAATGTGTGCTGTAATTCTTGTCCTACCTGTCCTGAAATTCCTGTCAACAATATTTTCGTCATTGGAACACCTCGGCATCTGTCAAAGGTAAAGCAGCCTGATCTTTTGCCGATAAAACTGGCTCACCCTTTAACTTCCAGTCTATACCTAGGTTGGGATCGTTCCATAGTATGGCACGTTCGTATTCTGGGGCATAGTAGTCGGTGGTTTTATATAGAAAGTCGGCAGTATCTGACAAAACGACAAAGCCATGGGCGAAACCAGGAGGAACCCAAAGCTGTCGATGATTGGATGCGGTCAGCACACAACCAATCCACTGTCCAAAGGTGGGAGAACTTTTACGGATATCTACCACTACATCATAAACCTCTCCCGATACGACTCTGACAAGCTTGCCTTGAGGCTGTTTAATCTGGTAATGCAGTCCTCGCAAGACATTACGGGCAGAACGAGAGTGATTATCCTGAACAAAATGCGGCGTAACCCCCGTTTTTTCTTTAAATTTGTGTTCGTTGAAGCTTTCCATAAAAAAACCTCGTTGATCACCAAATACTTTTGGCTCAATAATTAAGACATCGGGAATCGCTGTTTTAATAACTTCCATGAAGCTTTTTTGTAATTTTGGGTTACTTATTAATTACTTTGGTTAATAGGTTAACTGCAAATTAATAGGCAGTTATACGACCGTTTAAAATAACACAGTTTTTTTAAATATTTATCACAGTAGCAGCAGATCAAAAAAAATCCGTGAATCTACTTAAACAGCTGTACAAAATTGAATAATGTTTCGCTAAAGACTAAGAACTGTGGGTTGAGAACTTCTGGATAGATCAAGTTAGTTTTTTAGGGGTTGCTGAATCGGAATATGATAGTAAATTAATTACTTTAATATTTCAAGTATGTAAAATCTATCAGAATCTAATGGCTAATGGCTAATGGCTACGAACAGTATTGCTATCGCTTTCATACCTTAAATCAGCAACGCCGTTTTTTGTTTTAATTAATCGCACTATTAATCAAAGTTAATAACGCCTGTTGAGCGTAATTAGCACCTCCAGAAACTCCCTCTATAGTAGCCATCAGACTTGCCCCACCAATTAAAAGTAAGTATTGTTGAGAAAATGATTCTGAATCATTTACTCCTGCTTGTTCTGCTAACTGCTTAATCTGTATCCGAATTGATTCTCTAACGCTAATTGAAACTTCATGGGCGGGATGAGATGCGTCGGCTATTTCTAGTACAGCATTGATAAAAGGACATCCTCGAAAATCTGGACTCCCATACCATTCTCTTAGTATGTCAAATGTAGCTAACAATCTTTCCTTGGCATTATTACCACGATCTTGTACTGCTGTTTCAAACCAGCGCAACCATTCTGTAGCCCGATGTTTCATTACTGCTTCTATTAAGTCATCTTTGGAAGCGAAGTGTCGATACAAAGTTCTTTTAGCTACCCCGCTAGTAGCAATAATCTCGTTAATACCTACATTTTGAATCCCTTTTTGATAGAAGAGTTGAGAAGCTGTTTCTAAAATTTGTTGCTGAGATTTGTTTGAAGATTTCATGGTAATTAAAGTAGACAAAGTTGTCTCACATGGTTATACTATCAATTAATTAATGGAGACAGACTTGTCTCTTTTATATTGGAGGTAAAGATTAAATAAATGGAATTTACTGTTCATACTTTAGAGACAGCACCAGCAGACTCCAGGTCAGCTTTAATTCACGCTAGACAAACTTTTGGCTTTATACCTAATCTAGAAGGAATTGCGGCGGAAGCCCCAGCTTTATTAAAAGGTTCGATGACGTTATGGGATTTATTTGAAACTACCAGTTTTACAAAGATCGAACAGCAGATAATTTATCTAACGGTAAACTATGAAAACTCTTGCGATTATTGTATGGCAGCCCATTCAGGATTGGCAAAAATGATTGGAATGAGTCAAGAAAATATCGCAGATTTAAGAAATGGAACACCAATAGCAGATGCTAAGTTACAAGCATTACGTCATTTTACCCAAAGAATGGTGCAGTCTCGCGGCTGGGTAGAAGACAGTGAAATAGAAGCATTTTTAACGGCAGGATATAGTAAACAACAGGTATTAGAAGTAATTTTGGGTATTGCGGTTAAAGTTATGCACAATTACACCAATCACATTGCTAAAACTCCTTTAGATAGACAATTCAAACCTAATGTCTGGTCAAAATAGGCTTTCTAAAAAGAACCTTTATTTGTCTCAAATTGCTCACCTGATAGAGTGACAGCTTCTGATCTCTCCCAGTTAAGAGAATTAAAGACCACTACTGGTATTGCCTCTGCTTGAGGTGGTTTAGGTAGCTCGATACTAAAGGCGATCGCATTCTGCCAATCGTGATTAGCCTCAGTAAAGATTTCGGGGATTGATGTCCCAGGTGGAATGTCGTGAAACTGATTAAATAAAACTTTTTTCCAGGCAACTTCGAGTAGGGTTTGCCAATCTGCTTGACAAATATCTTCTTTTTCGATTATTATATTTATAATGTAAAGATAGTGTATGGCTATCAAACTTGTCTCTACAAAGCAAAGTTGCGAAAGTTGACCACAAAGTAATTGCCGAATTAAAGATTCCCCACTAACTAAGTTAGTTTCAGGTTTAATCCAGATTTCCCCAGTTATTTGACTTAACTTGATGCTGAATATCCTTAAATAACTCAGGGCGATTAACTTCAATCCACTGATATAGTGCAGGAAAATCCTACTGTAAACTAAGTACCGATTTAAAAGTTCGCTCTGCTACCTCGTAAGTTTCAGCAGTAGTTCACAGCCATGCTATATCCAGATGAGCATGACCCAGAAGATTAAAGCGACGCTGTTTAATATTTTGTGCCAGTGGTAATAAATGCGATCGCAACTTTGCCAACTCTAGGTTGAACTGGTTGCTAACATTACTGCTATCAAATTTGGCTAATACGCTTAGTGTGAATTAGCTTAGCTGAAAAGTTATTAGTTCGTAGCTTTTAGCCTTTAGCCTTTAGCCTTTAGCCTTTAGCTTTAAGAAAGGGTCAGAGAGACCCTGCGCTAAAAGCAGGGGGCTTCCTCTGACTTCGTGAAAGCTAATTTTTTAAGGCTATTTCAAGAAAATTAAGTCTTTATTCGGCTGCTTAAAACTATAAAAGCTTTATTTTCTGTTCGATTTAGGCTATTTAGAGAACAATCTTAATTCACACTAGACGTCTAATATACTTGCCAAAACATTTACCTGTTCAGATTCAAACTGAGTTAAATATTGCAGCAAGACAGTTAATTCATCAGCAACTAAACCTGGATCGATCTGCTGGGGTTGATGGGGCTGTTCATAAACCAAATGCGATCGCATCAATGCCCCAATATCATGACCAGGGCTAACCAGCCTGATAGTAACTAAATACTCTTGTCCTGGTTGAACGTTGTCTGTAATTAGAACCCGCGCTGAAGAATCAAATAGATCTCCTTGCTGCACTAACTTGCCGTTAATAAAAATTTGAGCATTTTCTGCCCACCAAGTTAATCCCAACCGCAAACAGAACCCCGATATTGGATAGTTTTGTACTGTTTGGGAGATGGTGATTTTCTGCCCTAACCACTTAATTTGTTTACCCTTGGCAAAGACAATATAATTTTTCTCATTTACTGCTGCCAGTTGCTCGGTTGTAAGATCAACTTCACTCCAATTATGATGGCATGCTAAGTAGTTGTATTGCTGGACGATGCTTGGGCTTCAATGGGAGAGGCGAAGAACAGACAGGTTACAAGCAGACTGAGGATCAGAGTTTTTAAATAAGAAATTTTCATTTTCGACAAGATAAACTATCAATTATTTGAGGTGCAAATTCTTGCTTTTAAAAACCCGCAATGTTAGTTAATCCCTGATGCATATCAGACAGGGAAAATCTCTAAAAACTTGAGCTACTTTTGTCAATCAAGTATTTATACTTAGTCAATAAGAATTTGTTAAGTTAAATAAAGTGATCGCCTTTGTCTTTTGAACCAGATCGCATCAAAGTCATATCAAGACTAGTTTTGAGAAAGTAGCGCCAAAGTGAAATCCTGAAAAAGGTTAATAATAAGCCACCATATCTATCACTAATAATATAGCATTCTCATTAAAAGATGGCGGAGTCTCAACCAACATAAAATCGTTAGTGATTCTCAATAGCAACTTCATATTTCTTTATACTTAAATTAAATTGAAGATTCGCTCTAAAAATCGCTGCAACTATATTATTCAAGCCCGAAAAAACTTTGATAACACTAGATAATTACAGGTAAACAATGCACTAAAGCACTAAAGGATATCGCTTCGCATATAACCTCGTGTCGTACTAGCTTCGCCTTGCCCATCCTACTAAACTATTACTGCTTGTTTATTTGTTGCTATGATTCGTTTCTTTGACAATATTCAACATTTTTATCTCGTGTTAATTCTTTAGCAAAAATAGTCGTGAAATCCTCTTCCATACTAACCACTATCCAATTATCGCGATCTTGAGCAGTGTCGAAAGACAGATTATCATCACTTTCTCCCTCATTGTATTGATATTCACGCTTGCAATCATCATGATTAATCAACACGATCAAAGAATTAGAACTAGCTCCCTGACCATCATCGGTGTACTGGAACATTTGTAAATCGCCAGTAGAGTTCCTTACCGCTAAAATAGGTTTTCTGCCAATTTGACGTTGAATACCTACTGGTTTACCTTGCTTGTCATTATATTGAGCTAGCATTGCTTGACGAACTAGCTTTCTTCCCGATCCATCGTCTTCAAAGATGAACATCATATTGATCATATTCATCAACCAAGGTCTCAACCTTTTCTTGATCGCCATCTTTAAGAAGTTGCCCTTGAATATTATCCACCCCAACGGCAGCCATCAGAGTAGGTATCCAATCTGTGTGGGACATGATTTCGTTAGAAACTACTCCTGCGGGAATATGACCTTTCCAATTTTAAGTATGATCGCTTACATCAAAAGGATAAGCTTTTCAAATTATCTCTACTCATTTACTCCGATTAGACTCTTTTCTTTTTATAAATAGTCTCTAAGAGACTCTTGATAACTTTAGAAAAATTTAAGATAAACATCAATAGATATTTTCAGGTGATAAATCAGGTCGATTTTACTATTATTTTTGCCTGTTGATCGCCTTGCTTCTTACCATTCAACACTTCTAGTTAACTGTGATTATCTTCATCCTCAATCATTGCAGGATCTATAAGAGTAATGTCGTAAGGATCATCGGGAGGAATAGTCGGAAAAACGTCATATTCGCGATATTGATATATTGCTTCTACTTGAGGACCAAAAATAACCTTATCTCCATTTTTTAGATCGTGAAACCTAACTTTCTGACCATTAATTAGTAAACCATTGACGCTAGTTTTCCCTTCAGAATTTCCATCAACTATCCGATAATAATTATTATTGTCTTCTTCCCTTTTAATTAAAGTTGCGTGATGGCGGGATACAAATTGAGATTGCAAGACAATATTGCATTGTTTCCCTCTCCCCACAGAATAAGTCTGATTTTGGAGATTGATTTCTCGATGTCCTTTACCATCGGTAACAATTAAAATGTGTTCTTCACGATGTTTGGCAGGTTTTGCAGTCATAAGATAAATTTGGAATCCCCAAGTTATTTTAACTAGCTTTAACTACCTTGCAGATCACAACAGTGAATAAGAATTAAAAGCGGCTTAATTGTAGTTTGATTCTGATGCCGATGATTTTATGTCAGTCTTGATAAGTCAGCGATTATAGAAGCTTGATAGATTTAGTTTGTGCTTATTTTGTGATGTTTGTCAGCTCAATGCTTAATTTATCAAGCTGAAGCTAACTCCACAAAATTGCTCAATGAGATAATTACTGACTAGTCAAAGTAAAACAGAGTCACTATTTTTCGCTGGTCTTCTGCTTCTTGACAAGTTTTTAGAAGAGTATCACTATCATGAAAAGCGAAACAAATTAGTTGCTGACAACGAGAAATAATTTCGCTATTGCACATTGCACTAGCTTCTCCCAAAGACAAATGATCGTTTTTAGAATTTTCAATCAAATGAACGACTTTTTCTAATTGGTGCTTAGATTCTTTTGGCTGGCGGGATAGGCTTTGGGGTAAAATCACCGTCAATAAGTTTGAGTCTGCACGCATTGCACCTTTAATAGCAGCAGAGTTAGTTCCAATAGCTCCAGAAGTTACTAAGCGGTTGCCACCTAAGACCAAAGCATAACTCATCATCTCAATGAGCTGTTGGTGTATCAATGGTACATGACGAGAACCTAATAAAGCGATTCGCTTGGAACCAGTTTGCTGAATCGCGGCTAGTTCTTGAGTTAAAGTATTGAGGCTTACGTCGCTGGCGTTTATGGTGTCTAATGATTGTTGGCTCAATGAATATAATGTCTATTATCTAGATAATCTTAACGAACGTAATTGTAACAAATGATTGTAAATTAAAGCGATAGCTCGTGGTAAAACTTTACCCCTACAGTTTAAATGTTGATGCTTACTAGGTTATTACGCCGCTGCCAGATTAAGACATAAATTACATTAATTACATTAATTCAGCGTTGCGATTACGCGACCCTTACGCGAAGGGATCGCGATAACCCGTAATAACCTAGGAAAATGGGAGCTAAAACTTATTTATTAAGCATCAGCCAAACTCTCAGCACTTCAGCCACACTCCAAGCCTGGGCAAAGCAACCTCTAGGGGTAAAAGGAGGGTTCCCATCAAAAATCTCGCTAATGCTGCCGATACAGCCATTGTAGAGATGATCTGCCATGGGTTCAATCAAGCTACTGGCAAGTTGGGGATTTTGATATACCTCGCGATGAGCTTGAACATAGTGTCCAATTAGCCATCCCCAGGTAGTACCCTGATGATAGGTGCCATCTCGCTGGAGTTGATTGCCACCATAAACCCCAGCATAACCATTATTATCGGGGGCAAGCGATCGCAATCCGTAGGAAGTTAAGAGCTTTTGACCCACCTGATTGACCACCATTTTTTGCTGTTCTGGTTGTAGTAGGGGTTTTGGGCTATTGCCTCCCCAATCATCTACTGTGGAGGGTAAGGAGACGGCAAAGATTTGATTGGGACGAAAGCTAGCATCATTCCCATCGGGAGAATCAATCACATCGTAACAATAATCCCCTGCTTCGTTCCAGAATTTGTTAAAGTGCGATCGTGTTTTATCTGCTAGCTGCTGATATTCTGCTGTTGATTTACCCAATACCTGAGCAAAATATGTCATTGAGACTAAGGCGTTATACCATAAGGCATTGACCTCTACTGGTTTACCAATGCGTGGGGTAACAACCCAATCTCCTACCTTTGCATCCATCCAGGTAAGCTGTACCCCTCTTCTACCTGCATAAAGCAAGCCATCACTATCCATTTTGATGTTATAGCGAGTACCTTTGATATGCCAGTCAATAACTTCTTTGAGCAAGGGGAATAGTTCTCTGAGAAATTCTTGATCTGAAGTAGCGACATAATAAGAGCGAATCGCTTCAAAATACCAGAGGGTTGCGTCTACGGTGTTGTATTCAGGAGTTTCTCCCGCATCGGGAAAGACATTTGGTAGCATCCCCTGATCGAGATATTGAGCAAAGGTGCGTAGGATAGTTTTGGCAATGTCATAACGTCCTGTGGCAATAGTTAATCCTGGTAAAGAAATCATGGTATCTCTACCCCAGTCGGTAAACCAAGGGTATCCCGCAATCACGGTTTTTCCTTCGGGATTATCTGTTAGGGGGCGGGCTACAACAAATTGATCTGCCGCTAAAACTAATTGCTCAATCCAGTTAGGACAGTCATTAGAGTTAGCATTTAAAGTCAGGGAATTAGATTCAGACCAAAGATTGAGTAAATCACTCTCTCGCGTTTGTTTCTGTGACCAGCTAGTTTGGCTGTCAAATTGCGGAGTAGCCGTACTAGCAACAAGATCTATCGTATCCCCTGGCTGAAGAGTAACTTTACCAGTCACAGCATGAAGATGATCTTCAGTATCATCTATACCTCGATATTGCTCAATCGCCAAAGCAAAATTTTGATTCCAGGTATTAATAATTTCCCAGTTGAAATCATTGGTTTGATTACTTAAAGTTGCCCCTAAATAAAGACTTTCTGCCTCGGGAAAAACTTGAATCTGCAAACCCTTCTCGCCTGTTTGCGTAATCTTAGCTTTAACCGCAACATCACTATGAGTACTGCCGTGATAGCTGCGATAATTTACTAGTGCTTTAAGAGACAAAGTTATGGGCTGACTACCCCGCAAATAGCGATAGCGGATATAGGTAGTATTTTCCCCCTGCTGCATCCAAATACTCTTTTCTAGCAGACCATCAGCAAAGGCAAAATTCCAGACTGGAGTTGTTCCTGACAGATGAAAGCTCTCTAAATTGAGACGTCCAGGTGCCTCCACAGCCCCAAATGCCCAACGGTTAGCAAACAATTCGTAGGTTTGATTGTTATACTCAACAATTTCATCCAATTTTGTTAACAGTAAAGTTCGGGCAACTGGAGGTTTGAGAGCAGCAACAAGTAGACCATGATAATGTCTGGTCAAAACTCCAGCGACCGTGCCTGAAGCAAAACCACCAATCCCGTTAGTAACCAACCATTCTCTTGATTCGGCAATATCAAAATCACTTAAGACTTCCCGCCCAAACTGAAGATTCATGCTCTTAAAATTAAATTTGTTAATGAATTCCAATTTAAAATTGCTATCTGAGGCTGAGGTGAAAATTTTTTAAAACTTAATATTTCTTAATTAAGAGCGATCGCGGGTTGAGGACGTTTGGCTCTAAATGATCAGTTAAGACTGGGTAATGGTTAAGGGGTAAAGGGTAAAGGGTTTTATTGTTCTGTTTTAATAGTCAGTTATTAAGTAGTAATTGCTAATTAGTTCATAGATTTATATTGTAATTTGATGAAACATAGATTTATATAGACAAATTTTAAAAAGCAAGAGATAAAAAAGGGTTGAGGTTAGCATTTTTTTATTCATCTTCACTAGCGGTCAATATTTTATGGTTCGCTTCTTCCTCTATTTTTGCATTCATTGATTGAAGATCTGAGACTCCTTCTAACAAGGGTTGGTCAACGGTTTCATCGGGAAGACTCTTGATAAAATTTACAATTTGGGCTGTCAATATTGGTTGGTATTTCAGGGAAAGATCGGCAGTAGTCATTAATCCGCCGATCATAACTGCCGTGTTAATAAGTTTTTGAACAGGTTGAATAAACTTCTGATACAGTTTGGGGTTTTGAGATGATTTAGCAATAATATCCCCATAAACTTCTTGGCATACTTGTTGCAGTTTTGATTCTCCAGTGACATCAAAATTATATAAAGCAGTCTGGATCTTGATCAATTCTTGAATTAGCTCAAATTTTAATTCACTAGGAAGTTCAGAGGCGCGAAACTCAGCAATTAAATCATTGACTTGTTTAATTAGTTCAGCAATTTGATCTTGATTGAGAGAATTTTGACCAATCCCTTGACTAGTTAATAATGCATCACACATTTTAATGATATCTATATCTGACTTATTTATTTCTTTTTTAATCTGATACCAAGACGTTTTTAAACCATGATTGATAATACAAGTCTGAATATTGGACAGTGCATCTAGACCTATTTGGCTCAGAGAATTATCTAAAAAATCGAAGTCTCTTCTCACAATCTCAAACAGAGTTATTAATTCGCACAATTTTCTGGTTACTGTATGCTTATTAGTATCTTCTGTTTTTAAGATTCCAGACCATATATCAAATGCTGTTTTATTGGTAGTCATACTATAAGCCTGGTCGAGAATTGCATGAAGTTGACCAGCGGAGGTTGTCTTATCTGTCATTTACTGGAGTATCTTGATGTATTGCAGCTAGATTTTAGCAAATACAATAAATAAAGAATCTAGACTATATACAGCAATCCTATTCTGAGTTGTGAAAAATATCAGTCTTTTGTCATCAGTCGTTATCATCAATAACCTAGGACTGCTGTACTCTAGTAATTTATCTAAAAGCTCTAAGCTAAAGGGTCTAAGACCCCTACCAAACTTAGTTTTGTAGTCACGGCGCTAACGCGCCATCGCCTCTGTAGGAGGCTTTGAGGCTATAGCCTCTGTATTAGGAGAGGTTCAAAACTTCTTCTAATTGGCTTAAAGCTTACCGCTTACGGCTTATAGCTGAGGCGAAGCCCCGTTATCTATAACTCTCATCTTTCGGTAGGAGTTCTACTTTAAAACTTATGGAATTAAAAACCGAAATTAGAGGACAAGGTTATCCGATACTCTGCCTACATGGTCATCCTGGTTGCGCTGCTAGTATGTCTGTATTTACAGATTATCTATCTCGTCAATATCAAACTATTACCCCTGATCTTCGAGGTTACGGTAAAAGCCAATACCAGAAGACATTTCAAATGCAGGATCATCTGACTGATATTATTGCCTTATTAGATAAACATCAGATCGAACAATGTTTGGTATTGGGCTGGTCGCTGGGTGGGATTATCGCCATGGAATTAGCCCTCAAACAGCCCGAAAGATTTAAAGGAATGATATTAATTGCCACTGCGGCACATCCTCGTAGTAGCCATCCAAAAGAGACTTGGCAAGATCTTGTATTTACAGCTATTAGCGGCATAGTCAATTACATTAAACCAGCTTGGCAATGGAATATTGATACCTTTGGCAAGCGATCGCTATTTCGTTATTTAATTAGCCACCATCAACCAGAATCTTATTACTATTTGGCAAAGGAAGGAGTCCCAGCATATCTGCAAACATCCAAAGCAGCCAATAACGCCTTATTTTCAGCCATAAAAGCGGGATATAACCGTGTGTCAGATTTAGCGCAAATTGATATTCCCTGTCTCATGTTATCAGGAGAATGTGATCGCCATATTACCGCTGAGGCTAGTCAACAAACCGCCCAAAATCTTAAAAGTTGCCAGTATATTAATTATCCCCAGGTGGCGCATCTTTTTCCCTGGGAAATTCCTCAGCAAGTTTTAGCAGACATACAGCATTGGCTGTTACAAGGAATGAGGAACAAGGAACAAGGAATGAGGAATAAAAATGAACTCTAGGCAACCTTGGCAATTTTATATTGATCGCGGTGGAACTTTTACCGACATCGTTGCCAGAAACCCAAATAATAAAATTATCGTTTACAAATTACTGTCAGAAAATCCTGAACAGTATCAAGATGCAGCGATTCAGGGGATTCGAGACATTATGGGGATCCCTCAATCGCAACCTATTCCCAAAGAGCAAATAGAAGTTGTCAAAATGGGAACAACAGTAGCCACCAATGCCCTATTAGAAAGAAAAGGCGATCGCGTCGTATTATTAATTACAAAAGGCTTTAAGGATGCTTTGCGCATCGGCTATCAAAATCGTCCTGATATTTTTGCCCGTGAAATTATTTTGCCCCAGATGCTTTATGAATCTGTGGTAGAGATTGATGCTAGACATGATGCCCAGGGAAATGAATTAAAACCAGTAGATCAAAGACAGGTAAAACAAGATTTAGCAGCAATTTATGCCCAGGGGATTCGCAGTTGTGCGATCGTTTTGATCCATGGTTATCGCTATCGGCAACATGAACTACAGGTGGCTCAAATAGCCGAAGCAGTGGGATTTACTCAGATCTCAATTTCTCATCAGGTAAGTCCTTTAATCAAATTGATTAGCCGCGGAGACACCACCGTAGTAGACGCTTATCTGACTCCCATATTACGCCGCTATGTTGAGCATATTGCTAATCAATTGCCCGATACCCAATTGATGTTTATGAAATCAGATGGAGGTTTAGCAAAGGCTGCTGATTTTCAGGGTAAAGACAGTATTCTTAGTGGTCCTGCGGGAGGAATTGTTGGGGCAGTTAGAACTAGTCAAAGAGCAGGTTATGGGCAAATTGTCACCTTCGATATGGGTGGTACTAGTACTGATGTAGCACACTATGCGGGGGAATACGAACGGGAATTAGATTCAGAGATCGCAGGGATACGGATGCGGGTACCAGTCTTAGCGATTCATACTATTGCCGCAGGAGGTGGTTCAATTCTGAGGTTTGATGGCAGTTGTTACCGCGTTGGGCCCGAATCTGGGGGTTCTAATCCTGGTCCTGCTTGCTATCGTCGAGGTGGGGAATTGACTGTTACCGATGCCAACGTTATGTTGGGCAAGATACAGCCGCAATACTTCCCTGCTATCTTTGGCAGAGATGGCAATCAACCTTTGGATCGTCAGATCGTAATTGATCAGTTTCAGCAGCTTGCAGATCAAATAAAGCTTAGTACAGGCATTGAGTCAACCCCCGAAGCAGTGGCATCTGGCTTTATGGCGATCGCTGTAAACAATATGGCAAATGCGATTAAAAAAATTAGTCTCCAACGAGGTTACGATCTGACGCACTATACACTTTGTTGCTTTGGGGGGGCGGGGGCGCAAGTAGCTTGTTTGGTTGCTGATACTCTAGGCATCAAGCAAATATTTATTCATCCCTATGCAGGGGTGTTGTCAGCCTATGGCATTGGCTTGGCAGATATTCGCACAACTAAGGTCAAGTCAGTGGCAATGACTTTAACTCCTGAAACTGTACCTCAATTGGAGTCTTTATTTATATCGTTGGTTAAAGAGGTTGAGCAAGAACAAACAATCAATCATCCTGGATTGATCATCAAAAAATTAAATATAAAATATGCAGGGTCTAATTCTACTTTTGCCATCGACTTCAATCCCGACTTAGCAAGTATGCAACAGGATTTTGCTGACGAACATCAAATTCGCTATGGTTTCAAACAACCAGAAAAAGCATTAATTATTGAGTCGGCATCAGTAGAATTAGTACAACAAATGGATACTCCCACCGAAGCAATAATCGCTCGTCAGCGACCTTTTGATATTTCACCTGAACCTTTGTCAACGACAAAAATGTTTGCTCTTAATTGCTGGCAAAATGCTCAGGTATACCGCCGAGAAGACCTACAGCCAGGAGACTGTATCTTAGGTGCCGCGATTATCGTCGAACCGATTAGTACTGTAGTGGTTGAACCCAACTGGCAAGCCCAAGTAAGCGATCACAATTGTCTCATTATAACTAAAATTGTGGATTATACTTAGTTCAAAATATTTATTCACCATGACTTTAATAATGAAACTTGCACTGAGCCACGAGTATTTTGCCCTCAGTTATCTTATAAACTAAGCGATGTTCTTGAGTAATTCGTCTCGACGCAGCGCATACGCGCAGTTCGTCGTCTTCGACGACTGGCGACTTTGAAAAAGTCGCGCATCCCGTCCAGTTATGCTTTAAAGGTTCGGGTTTACCAATTCCAGAAAAGGGTGTTTCTTTGATATCTTGTAGCAAACGATTTATTCTTTTAAAAACTTTAGGATTTTTCTGCTTAAATTCACGATAATCTTTTAAAGCAGAATCAGCAAAAATTACTTTCAACAAGTCTGTTGAATATACTGAACTTAGTTCAGCATCCTCCAACTTCAATTTCTACCTCTGTTCCTCCACCATTTTCCAATTCTGCAATCGCCTCATCCAACACTCTGATGTTTTCTTGACTCGACATTAAATGTAAGGTCGCTTCATTAGTCTGATAATCATCAAAGTTCATGACAATAACCCTTCGTCCATTAGATCTTGTAACTACTAAAGGAATGCGATCATCTTCAACTTTGTTGAGATAATCTGCTAAGTTTTTGCGAAATTCAGTATAGTTTATTGATTCCATGGAATTAAGTACTTGTTTATGTACTTAAAATTATAAAACTATTGATGATCAACAACAAGCAAAAGTACAAGCTTTAGTAAGTCAAAATTCCTTTCTCTAGCGAAACTAGTACCGCTTCGCTTAAGTAACAAAGGGCTATGCCCGCATGTAGTAACAAAGGCGCTTAGTTCTAGTTCTAAGGGCGTAAATGTGACAAAGGCGCATAGTTCGCCGCATGTTCTCCTCACATTGTTGACCGCCCGCATCGCCGCATGTAGTTATATACAGTCAGGATTTTAGCTGAAATAAATGGTTACTCGATTTACGCCCACGTCTACTAGTCATTGATAAGTTTAAATTTACTAATGCAACCAGTCGAGTGTAGCTTTTCTTTAAAAATGAAATGGTGATATTCTCAGAAGAGCTATAAATACTAATGTAATAACTTGTATATGCGGCAGATTTATTTGTTACTAGCTTTATTCTTAATGGGTTCAGGTGGATATATTTTATTAAAAGGAAAAGATGCTGGCGCAGTTTTAATTGGGGCTGGTGTATCAATGACCGCTATTCAACAAATTGAAGAACACAAGCAAAAAGAACGATTAGATAGACAAAATCGAAATAATGAACTTTTTGATTACAGGTTCGGTGAGTTGCTAGAACAAAATTGGTAAGAAGATTTATGATAAATAAACAGAAATTACTGGCTATTTAATCTAGCCAGCTAATATTATTTACAATCTAATACTGAATTAAGCATTTAAGAATTTACTTCTACCGCTAGTTTGCCGTTAGAGGAAGCATCTGCTGACACCTTAGTTAGATAATTAATCTGAGTGGGATAAGCAAACTCAATACCGTGTTGGGCAAAACTAGTCTTGACTGCTAAATTAATTTCTTGTTGAGCATTCATATAAATATTGTAGTCACTAGTATCAATCAAATAGACCACTTCAAAATCTAAACTATACTCACCATAACCAGCAAAGTGAGCGCGATCATAGATAGCATGTGGGGTCTGATCGATAATTTCTCGAACCAATACAGGAATTTGCGCTAATTGTTCGGCGGTTGTTTGATACACTACCCCAAACTTAAAGACAATTCGCCGCTGACCCATTCTTTTATAGTTGCGTATTCGCGAATCAATTAAGTCTGTATTGGCAATCACAATTTCTTCGCCGTTGATGCTTCTCAGTCTAGTGGTTTTAATACCCACATATTCCACTGTTCCCAGATAATCACCCACAATGATAAAATCACCCAATTCAAAAGGACGATCTAGTAAAATGGCAAAATAGCTAAACAAATCCTGTAACACCCCTTGAGAAGCTAGAGCGATCGCTACACCGCCAATTCCCAAGCTGGCGACTACCGCTGAAATATCGAACCCCAGGTTATCCAGTAAAAACGCGATACCAATCAGCCAAATCAAGACTCTGATAGCAGGGATTAAAGCATTGATGCTTTGCTCAAGATTAACATTATCTCGGTGGTAGTTAATCCAGTAAATTTTAATGATATATTCCACTGCATCGGACAAAAGTCTGATTGTCAACAGGGTCGCTATGATGGTGACAATAACGCTGAAAACTCGCTCTACTATCGGATGTAAAGTCAGATTACCGATTGTAATGTAGAAAGCAGTTATATATGCCAGCGGTACCGAATCTCGTTCAAGAATACTGATAATGGCATCATCATAAATATTATCTGTTTTAGCTGTCCACTTTTTAAGACTTTTAAATGCCAAACGTCGCAGCATCTTCACTAGAATAATGCAGCCGCCCAAGATGATCGCTGCTATTAAATAGTCATTTACTGTGTTGCTCAAAAACTTCTGGGATAAAAAATCAAACTTCATAAATCAACCAGATTCTATCTTATGGGTATTGTGTTAGTAGTCAGGTAGTATCTAAACTATTTTCATCTTTACTGTTTAGCTTCAGAAAAGACTCAAAATAAACGAATTATCGATGGTCAATGATGATTTGTCCATCAATAAAGTATTTTTTTAGAGAAAAGAAATATTAGGATCACAAACTACTAAATTAAGATAGTTAGCATCGGAGAGAACCATCGTGCGCCTGGGGACATTAATTGGATTTTTAGCTATTGTTATTGCCCTGTATATTCTGTGGCAAATCAAACAGGTATTATTATTAGCTTTTGCTTCAGTTGTTTTTGCTACTGCCATGAACCAACTGGTCAAACTAATGCAGCGCAAATTACACCTAAAACGTAAACTTGCGATCGCAATTGCTGTTACAGGAGTTTTAATCTTTATCGTGGGCTTTATTGCTTTGGTAATACCGCCTTTTATCGACCAATTTCAAGAGTTAGTAACCCTGGTTCCTATTGGTTTGGAACAGCTTAGTAGCTGGAGTGAATGGCTACGTAATTTATTACCAAACAGTCTCATGAATGAGGTAAGAGGATTTGAGTCACTGACCCAGAATATTCAATCGGTTACAGACAGAATAATTGGTAATTTCTTTGGCTTATTTTCGATCACTTTAGGGGTAGTTCTCAATTCCGTCTTGGTGATTGTGGTGACAATTATGTTTTTGTCTGATCCGACTCCTTATCGTCAAATGTTCTTGCTAATGTTCCCTGCTTTTTATCGTCAGCGAGTCCAAACTATTCTTAAAAAATGTGAACGTAATTTGGGTGGTTGGGCAATTGGAATTTTGTTTAATATGGCAGTTATTGCCGTTCTCAGCGGTATTGGGTTGCTGATATTAGGTGTTAGGCTGCCTCTAGCTAATTCCTTGTTAGCTGGCATTTTAACTTTTATCCCCAATTTGGGTCCTGTCTTGAGCGTAGTTCCCCCAGCAGCAATGGCGCTATTAGATGCACCCTGGAAAGCCCTAGCTGTGATTATACTTTACATCCTGATCCAGCAGGTTGAAAGCAATATTCTCACTCCCATAGTGATGGAAAAACAAGTATCATTATTACCTGCTTTTACCTTACTTGCACAGGTATCTTTTGCCGTATTTTTTGGCATTCTCGGCTTATTTTTAGCCCTGCCAATTACTGTAGTAGCCCAGGTATGGATCAAAGAAGTACTAGTCAAAGATATTCTAGACCGCTGGCAAATTGATGAAGATCCTAATCGGTTTAACTCTCGCAAATTGGTTACAAAAAATAAAATGTCGGAGAAATAGCGACTAAATTCTCGAATCGGTTGCAGGCACAGATGTGATCAATGATTTTAGTGATGGTATTGATTCTTTTAGATTATTGAATTCTCTTGGTTTTAGTGATTTAAGTATCTCTGATAATGCTAACCAAGATGCGGCTGTGATCCGTGATACGAGTAATGGTAATCAATTGTTGGCAACAGTTAATAGTGTTTATGCTATTACTTGCAACTTTAAATTTATTACTGTGGTGTAGAAAAATATTGCTATGTGCCTACCTGCACTACACCACTGATCATAAATCAGCTTTTCGCCTCTGCCTAACTATACAAAATCGAGACGGGGATTAATATTCGTTAACAAGTTGCCATAATGACTCGCAACTGTTAGAGAATGAGAATCTAGTAACTGCTGATGATGGCAATTGAAGTCGGTTTGTTCAATAGAAAAGTTAAATATTAGAAATAATGGTAGATAGCCTTAAAAAACCACAGTTTGAAGAAGTTCGCCCAGGAGTTAAGTCTCCTGCCCAAGAGACGATCCTTACTCCTCGCTTTTACACAACTGATTTTGAAGAGATGGCTAACATGGACATCTCTCTTAATGAAGAAGAATTGCAGGCAATTTTAGAAGAGTTCCGTGTTGACTATAATCGCCATCATTTTGTCCGAGATGAACAGTTCCAGAAATCTTGGGATAGCATTAGTGGCGAGACTCGCAAGTTATTTATTGAATTTTTAGAACGTTCCTGTACCGCCGAGTTTTCTGGTTTTCTACTTTACAAGGAATTGGGCCGACGTTTAAAAGATCGCAGCCCTGTGTTGGCGGAAATCTTTACGCTTATGTCTAGAGATGAAGCCCGTCATGCAGGTTTTCTAAACAAGGCTTTGTCTGATTTCAATTTATCTTTAGATTTGGGATTTTTGACTAAAAGTCGTAAATACACCTTTTTTAAACCAAAGTTTATCTTCTATGCGACTTACCTTTCTGAAAAGATTGGCTACTGGCGTTATATTACAATTTTCCGCCACTTACAGCAGCATCCTGAGAACGAAATTTATCCTATCTTCAATTTCTTTGAAAACTGGTGTCAGGATGAAAATCGCCATGGTGACTTTTTCGATGCAATTATGAAGTCTCAGCCTCAGTTTTTGAATGACTGGAAAGCAAGACTTTGGAGTCGCTTCTTTTTGCTATCCGTGTTTGCGACAATGTACCTCAATGATGTGCAGCGTTCAGGTTTCTACGAATCTCTCGGTTTAGATGCCCGTGAGTACGACAAGCTCGTCATTAAGGAAACTAATGCCACCGCAGGTAGAGTATTCCCTGTAGTGTTAGATGTAGAACACCCTGATTTTTATCAGCGTTTAGAAAAGTGCGTAGTTAATAACGAGAAACTAACAGCGATCGCTAATTCTAATGCTCCTGCACCAGTTAAGCTGCTGCAAAAACTACCTCACTATGTTTCTAATGGTGTGGAATTAATCAAAATGTACCTGATTAAGCCGATTCGCGTTGATAATTTGGCTAACACTGTACGTTAAGATTAATTTATCAACTTATAATTTTATATTTCTAAGCTCTCAACACGAGGGCTTTTTTATTTACCTTGAACCTGTTTAACCAAATGATTCAGTTCGGGAAGAATAAGCTGCTCTATTGCCAGCTGAACGGCGTTAGTAGAACCAGGAAGGGAAAAGATTAGCTTGTGGTTTTTTACCCCTGCTACAGCGCGAGAAGCGATCGCTCTAGAGCCAATTTCTTGATAGCTGAGATAACGAAATATTTCACCAAAACCAGGTATGGTTTTGCTCAACCAGTTACTAACTACGTCATAGGTTGTGTCTCTGGGGGCAATTCCTGTTCCACCGTTAATGATTACCGCTTCTAATTCAAATTGATAATCGCAATATTCGAGTAAGTTCTGAATCTCTGGGGGTTCGTCTTTGACTACGGTATGAAATATTACCTGATGTCCTTGATCTTGAAGTAGTTGCTTAATAAGTTGACCGCTTTTGTCAGTATTGAGGGTACGAGTATCACTGACGGTAATGATGGCGCATTTAATCGCAGTAGGTGAGGAATCTGGATGAGGAATCATTAAGCTAATTGTATGAGCAGGAAATTTCATCGGGCGGAAACGGTCGGGTCACATGTGGGAAACCCCTTTGTCGACCATGTTCCACGCCCGTTCTTTGAGTAACGGGTAACGAAATTTCCTCAACTTGATGGTATATCCTGAATTTTTTATCTATATATTGATGTATTAAAATTAATTAGGATTTGCCTAGACCATGCTGTTCAGCATATTTATTCATAAAACGAACAAACCGTTCAAACTCATCACTTGATTTCATAATTAGTACGGCTTCAATAGCTCTCGCCTCACCATTGATAAATTTCCCCTTGACTTCTCGACTAACGATTTCTCCTTCATCGTCAACTAGATACATCCCAGTTATTTCATCACTACTTTCTTTGCTGAGAATTTTGGGGTCTTCAAAATAAAAAGTAGCAGTACCGCTGTTTCCTGTTTTAGATTTAGTAACCTTGACATCAGGAACTACTTCTTCCGTTACACCTCTAGAAAATTGAATTTCTGCCACGCTTCCACTCCCATATTTATACAATCTATTAATAACTCTTAATCATCTCATAAATTTAAGAACGTGCGACAGAATTTACGGTTAGAAGGCTCAAGATTTTTGACCCCTCGGCAGTCTCAATCCAAATGCTCAAACTATGTAACTTCTAATTGAAATGCGCTTGTGAGGCTAGGCAATTATTAACCAATCAGATTAAAATCTTAGATTGAGTAGAATCAAGGCTATTTAAGTTTGTCAAAAAATTGATGAGCGACTCCGTGTATCTTTGATGTCAAGCACGAACGCGAGAGGCGGGGGGATTGATCTTGCTTGTAACCAGTATCGAATTTTTGCTTGTCTGTTGAGCGTGAACTATGTTGAATCCCTGTAGAGGTTATTAATGGTGAAGAGTGATCAACATCGAAATGTCTCAAAGTCGGCTTTTGATAAGCTAAATAACCGTTCAAGACCGATCGCTGTTGATCTATTTGCTGGTGCTGGGGGAATGACCCTCGGTTTTGAACAGGCTGGATTTGATGTATTGGCAGCCGTGGAGTTAGACCCCATCCACGCTAGTGTTCATGAGTATAACTTTCCTTTCTGGACAACTATCTGTAAAAGCGTCAGCGATACTAGCGCTCAAGAAATTAGAGCCAAATCAGCAATTGGCGATCGCGATATTGATGTTGTTTTTGGCGGACCTCCCTGCCAGGGTTTCTCTCTGATGGGTAAACGCGACCTCAAAGATGATCGTAATTCTTTGGTATTTAATTTTTTACGCTTGGTCTTAGATTTACGCCCCAAATATTTTGTGATGGAAAATGTACGGGGTATTACCATCGGTAAACAAAAGCAAATTTTAAATCAGATTATCAAAAAGTTTCGTGCTTCAGGTTATCAGGTAGTTCAGAATCCTCAAGTTCTCAATGCGGCTCATTATGGTGTCCCGCAAAATCGTCAGCGGCTTTTTTTGCTAGGCTGTCGTCAAGGTTTAAAGTTGCCTGGTTATCCCCGACCACAAACTGCTCCTGTCATCAAAGAGTCCCTCAGAAAAAATTTATCTACTACTCCTACCGTAGCTGAAGCAATTGGCGATATTCCCGAAGTCAATCATTATCCTGAATTAAAAATAAGAGACTGGGTAGTCGCCAACCATGGTCAACCAAGTGAGTATGCCAGCAAACTGCGTCATCCCGCCCTGGTTGAAGATAATTATGCCTACGGTAGAGTCTATAATCGACAGTTATTGACCTGTAGTCGCCGCACCAAACATACTGAGGAAACGATCGCGAGATTTGCCACGACAATTCCTGGTAAGAGCGATCGCATTTCCCATTTCTATCGACTAGATCTCAACGGTTTATGTATTACCCTGAGGGCAGGTACCGCTAGTAATCGTGGGGCATTTACCTCTCCTCGTCCTATTCACCCTGTTACACCCCGCTGTATTACCGTCAGAGAAGCGGCTCGTCTCCACTCTTATCCCGACTGGTTTCGATTTCATGCGACTAAATGGCATGGTTTTCGTCAGATTGGTAATTCTGTTCCTCCTTTATTGGCACAGGCGATCGCTACTGAAATCTTGCAGGCTTTGGAGATAGTGCCGATCAAACCTCAACAGCAGTTTGATTTAGTACAAACTGAGTTATTGCAGTTCAAAATGACAGAAGCAGAAAAGTATCATCAGTTAGAAACTAGAGCGATCGCCCGAAGAAGGATGAAAACCAAGCATAAGGGGTAAAACTTAAGTAGGTAGGTGTTAATTAATTAGAAGATAGTTAACTTGATGAGTAGCGAGTACTTAACCAAAAATTCAACTTGTTTCTGTTTTATATTTAATTCTGCCCACTTACTCTTATAATGCTCAATTTAAAGTTTTTTTTCTATTTAGTAGTAGTAATTTATCTTGAATATTGTTTGAGGATATAAATAATTACTTGACAAAACTCTTCATATCCTCCGTCAAGATCTGGTTTTGAGAAACCTTGAATTAACTTTTGAACAGTTTGACTATCTGTTAAATCCAAACCATCTAAAATTCCCTCTATTGCAGCTTTCCGCATTTTTCTAAGCTTATGAATATTGAGGTCTAATTTTTCAATAGTAGTTTTAGCTGCTTCTTTCTTGTCTATCTCTTTATTTGCTATGATTTGACCGTCTTCTGTATAGCGAAAAAAATTAGCGCAATTACTTTCAAGAGGCGATACCGTCAAATTTTCTTCATGCCATGCTCCCTTCCTATGTCCGCAATGAACTGGAATAGGCGGAGGTTCATCTGTATCTATTTCACAAGAGGCTATTAGATTTCCATAATCTAACTGTAAATCTGGATATTTATTTCTTGGTCTGAAATGCTCGATATGACTATCTGCTAAGATGATTCTTCGCCCACAATAACAACATATAAAACCTTGTTCTTGTAATAACGACTTATGAACTAAAGTTTTTTCTGGTTTTTGAAAGTTGCCCCAACTAGGTTGCCAATCTTTATTTGCTGAATTTTTCCAATCAATAAAATCCTGTGGAGGTTGACTTTTTTGAATATACTTCAACGATTTAGAATCTCCCTGCGTCTAATTGAAGTAGCAGCCTTTATCAATTCTGGTTCATCAGCGCCAATTTTATCAGCAATTTCTTGACGTAATTCTTGTGCAGCCTCCAGATTACCTTCTTCAATAATTTGAAATAATTTAAGCAAATCCTGTTTAATTTCTAGCGGACGTTCTGACACTCCCATGACATCTTCTAAAATACTATTACTATCTCGTCCATAAGAACTTTGTGGATGTCTAGCCGTAACGCCTTCCGCCGTTGTTTCTAAAACATAAATATTTTCAGGTTTAATATTGCTGACTACTTGTGGGGAATGGGTTGTAATAATAAATTGACAGTTAGGAAAAGTCCTTTTAAGTTCAGAAATAATTTCTCTTTGCCATAAGGGATGAAGGTGTAATTCTATTTGATCAATCAGAACAATTGCTTCTCCTTGAAGTGCATCTTTATTAAACGAACTTACCATTGCCAGTCTTCTAGCTATATCTCCTACCATTGCCAGTAAACCTTTTTCACCATCAGATAATTGATTTACAACTAATTTTTGTCCATTTTTTTCTAAAGTCATTTGTAAAGGATAACGCTCTACTCTCAGATTAGAAAATCCTTCTAACATCTGGTAGATAGCTGTTCTAACTGCTTCTAACTCCCTGTCTTTTCCCGAATCTGGATTGTACTTAAAGTTTTCGTTTTCTAAATCCTCTCGATTTCTAAACCATTCAAAGAAGTCCTTGAAATCAATATTTTTATTATCTAATGCGAGATTATAAGCATTTAAAGTATCAAACAAATTATCTTTTGTTTCCAAAGGAACATTTAGGACAAATCTCTGAGTAGGATAATAAATGGCTATTGGCAGATAGCTATTGTTTTCATAACTTTTATATGCTTGTTGCACTAAGTCATAAACTCCAGCAACAATTCGTTCTCTTCGTTTTTCCTGTACTCTCCACTTATCTCTTATTTTTTTTAAAGTCCAAGAAATTAATTCTGATTCATTAGTGTAAACCATTATTTCATTTTCGGTTTTTTCACTCTGATTGTTAATATCAGAATCGCTAAAATCATTACCCTGCCTATGTATATCTTGAACACCTGTATTGAACCAAGATAACAAGATAGCAAGACAATCAAGAATACTAGACTTGCCAGATCCGTTAACTCCAAGAAATACAGTAGGTTCTTTTAAATCAAAGTCTAGTGTCAAACTTTTAATTCCTCTAAAAGAATCTATTTGCAATTGTTTAACTTTCATGACACCTACTAAGTTATAAAGAACGCCATCTGCTACATACTGACGTAACTATATTAGATTTTACTTCGTATACGAAGCAAACTATTTACGCTTTACACTTGCTACAAGATTGTCTTACGCAGAAAAAAAATCCTTGATCGCAACTATAGTGATGTTTGTCAGATTGGGACAATTTGCATATATCCTCATCTGTGATCTAGATCACAATATCACAGTGTATGAAGTCACTGTAAAGCTATTGTAAAGATTTTATAAAGGTAATTAAGTTAATCATGATCATTTCATTATTCATGAGCCAACTTTTTTGAATCCCAATCAATTTAGTTAAATACCTCAAGGACGATACAAGCAACGCCTTAAAAGGGCAGTGTCACGTCCTTACCTTTATACAGTTTTAAAAGTTACTCAACATGGCTACTAATCAAAGAAAAATTAAAACCAACTCTTCAATCTCTGAAGATTGGCGAAATGGATATAAATTAGAATTAAATTTAACCGCAGAGTCTGATGCTAATAATTGGGAGTTAGATTTCAATCTTCCCTATGAAATTACCGCATCCTATGGCATAAATTTAATTAATAATAATGATGGTAGCTATACAATTTCGGGTGAAAACGATCAGGTAAATCTGCGAGAAGGTCAGTCTATTAAACCAATCTTTATTATTGACGATCAGGGTGAAAAAGCTTTAAAACCTGAGTTCAACTATGGGAGCGAAAATGTTGAGGGGGAGCCAAAAGTTGTTCCGACAATTGATAGTGACTTAAATAAGAAGCAGCAGAAAACCCCAAAAACTCCAGAATCAGAAGTTGAGACACCACTACAATCTACCGCACAAACAGGAAAATTTGCCTACGGAGAAGCACTTCAGAAAAATTTTCTCTTCCTTGAAGCCAATCGCTCAGGAGCTTTAGGAGCGGATAATCGTCTTGAATGGCGACAAGATTCCACCACTGAAGATGGTAGTGATGTCGGTCGCGATCTCACAGGAGGTTACTTTGATGCGGGAGACCATATCAAATTTATTCAGCCCATGGCATTTAGCAACACGATGCTGGCTTGGGGTGGTGTGGATTACGAGCAAGCCTATGCTCAATCAGGACAGCTTGACGAACTAAGAGATGCAGTCAAGTGGGGTACTGATTGGTTCCTGAAAGCTCATGAAATGGATAGCGCAGGCAATACTGAACGTCTCTGGGTACAGGTGGGAGATAAAACCGATCACTATCACTGGGTTCCCCCAGAAGAAATTGCCAATAAAACTGCCCGTCCTTCTTTTGCGATTGACCGCAACCGTCCAGGAAGTGATGCAGCGGCAGGAACAGCTTCAGCACTAGCTTCCGCTTCCATGCTATTTCGTGGTGTCGATGATGCCTATGCCGATGAGTTACTTAAAAATGCCGAAGCGCTATATGAATTTGCTGAAACTTATAAAGGCAAGTATTCTGATTCTGTTCCTCAAGCTTCTCCCTTCTACACAAGCTGGAGTGGTTATGGAGATGAGTTAGCCCTTGGTGGTGCTTGGCTATACCGTGCTACAGGAGATGCCAAATATCTTAGTAAAGCAGAAAACTACTTTAAAAATAATGTAGGTGGATTAGGAGATTGGTCTTATGCTACGGACGATCATTCTTATGGTGCGGCAACTTTGTTGGCTAAAGAAAGTAGCGACCCCTTCTTTAAAAATCAAACAAAAGGCTGGCTTGATACCTGGGTTCAAGGAGGCGGTAGCGTTAACTATACTAATGGTGGTTTTGCCCATCGCGCCAACTGGGCATCAGTTCCTTTAACCATGTCCACCGCTTTTGCTGCTGAATGGTATAACGATCATGTCGAGGCTAATTCAGGATACAGTGATTTTGCTAACAATCAGGTGGATTATGTACTGGGAGATAACCCTGCCAACCTGAGTTATGTGGTTGGCTTTGGTGACAAGTATCCTGAGCGTACTCACCATCGAGGTTCTGCGGGTTCAGCACCTTTAGATGGCAGTTCTCAGGTTAACGACCACATTCTCTATGGCGCTGTGGTTGGTGGTCCTGGATCAGCAGATGATTTCTCCTACAATGATCGTCGCAATGACTGGGTAACTAATGAAGTGGGAACTAGTTACAATGCTCCGTTTGCAGGAGCAGCGGTTCAGCAGTATGAGAACTTGGGTGGCGATCCTCTCTCTGAGAGTGAGTTAGACCAATTAATTGGGGTTGATGCTAATGGTGTAGGATTTTAAAATCTTTTTTTGATATTTTTAACCGTTGGCGCGAATTGCTGGAGATTGTGCCAGAGTAGTTGCACCTTCAACCATTGCATCCATCTGTTCTTGAGACCAAGCCACAGGGCTTTGACAATGATGGGCAACTAACAAGCCCCATAGTCCTGTAGGCAATAAAACTGGGACAACCAGATTAGCTTTTACCTGTATCTGCTGTAAAAAATCTCGATGACATTCGGCAATAGGGGCAGTTTCAATATTTGCGATCGCATTTACTCTGCCATTTTGATAAAGTGTGGCATATTCGCCATTAAAGCATTCATCTGGTCCTGTCGAGCCTAAGATTGAATATCTAATTGAGCTTAAAGATTCAAAGGTAACTCTACCCTCCCAGTGACGATAAAAATAGTATAGGACAACGCGATCAACCTGCAATTTCTCTCTCAGGTCATCAGCTACCTTTTGAACTAATTTATCTTCGGCGAGATGATCAGCTAAACGATGTAAGAGTTTCTCTAAACCAGTATCGGTCATAGTTAATGGTCAAATTGATTTCAATTTAAGGGAGATAGGCAATAAGCAAATAAGTAAAATAACCTGGCTGAAGCAAAATTAGGTTCGGATCAATCCAGCTTAGTTCATTGGTGGATAACTTCAATTATTCTAGGGAAAATAACTGTAGTGCCTTAACTATCTTAAAATTTGTAGAGTTACGATGACTGATGCTTAAGGTTATTTTTAGCTATCTTTAGCAATTTGTACTTTTAATACCATCTTCAAAGAGTTAAAAAAAACTTAGCATTTATTGACATTTGAAAAAGAAATGAACAAACACAGGGCACAGCAACGCTTCGACGCGACTTGGGGCGACAGCTCTTGTCCCATGGTGTTATGCCGCATGTACGAAGAATAAGTAAAGAGTATGAAGACTAGATTGTGAGATCTCGATCATAGTTGTTTACAATTGATAATGTTTGCTTGACTTGCCTGTGACTTATTAATTTACTATTTATCTCTAATGACTTTGATTCGGACTCCAGAATCCTGGGAAATATCAGAAAACCAGATCACCCCTGCCAGACTTTACTACAACCGTCGTAGCTTTATTAAAACTCTTATTGGTGCTGGTATTGGTGCTAGCTTATTACCTTTGGCTGGATGTCAAAATCAAGCTTCAGGACTGGGTAAATCTGCCTCTCTCACAGAATTAGAAAAAAGTATTAACCTGCCAGAAATCAAATCCTTTAGCAAAAATCCCAATTTTCGCGAGGTGGGACGACCTGTTACTGAAGAAAAAATAGCGGCACAGTATAATAACTTCTACGAATTTGGCGGCAACAAAAGAATTTGGCTAGATGCCCAAAAACTTCCTACGGAAAACTGGAAGGTTGAAGTGACAGGATTAGTTAAAAATCCCCGTACTTATGACATTGACGATCTCAAACAAAAATTTCCCTTGGAAGAAAGAATCTACAGATTTCGGTGCGTAGAAGCTTGGTCAATGGTTTTACCCTGGTTAGGTTTTCCGATGAAAGCATTACTAGATGATGTGGAACCAACATCTAAGGCTAAGTACGTTAGTTTTACCTCATTTTATGACCCTGAAATTACTACTGGACCAGGTTTTCATATCGGTTCCTTGCCTTGGCCCTACACTGAAGGATTGAGAATTGAAGAGATGGCGAACGATTTGGCTTTCTTTGCGGTGGGTATTTACGGTCATGATTTGCCAAAACAGCATGGCGCACCAATACGAATGGTAATTCCTTGGAAATATGGCTTTAAAGGCGCAAAATCCATCGTTAAGATTGAGTTTGTAGCCGAACAACCAGCTACTTATTGGAATACTCTTGATTCTAATGAGTATAAATTTGAAGCCAACGTCAATCCCGAAGTACCTCATCCACGATGGTCTCAAGCTACAGAGAAGTTTATTAGTACTGGACCTGGCTTATCCTGGGACATTAAAGAGACTTTGCCTTACAACGGCTACGGTGAATATGTCGCTAGTCTTTACACTTAACATTTATCATTTATCATTTATCAACCAACATTTACCATTTAGTCTTTTAGTATTTATTAGGGATTCAAATCCCAATTTCAACATGTCAATGTTCAATGTCTTAAGGCAAGATTTGTTTTGCTCAAGATAATGCCATTTGGAACTTATTGATTTATAACTTAGTCGGGTATTAGACATCATCTGAAACTCACCGAACAGCAAAATCTTCCCCGCAGATTACTTGATTTCCGCAGCTAAGTAAATTAGACAATAATGAGAAAATCGATTTTTGGTTTTGGACTAGGATTGAGTCTGGTGGCTATTACCCCATGGCAACAGGTAGCTAATGCCTTTCCGCTGCAACCAGTATCACCCCAAGATCTAACTAATGTAGGACTAGATGACAAACTAAGTAACAACGATCGCACACCGTCCCACCAGACCGTTGATCATTGGCAAACTGATCGAGAGCCTAATGCTAAATCTAAACCATCTTTGTCGGGTTGGAATACTAGGCAACGGGATAACTTATTACAGGCAATCGATCATAGTCTTTACTATTTAAGTACTCCCAAAGCCATTGCTACCTATCGATCCTCAGCAACTCAAGAATTTAATTTAGACCGAGTGCGGCGATCGCTCTTGCGATTTAAAGAGTTATTATTAACTAGTGATTCTCCCGCGGCATTACAACAGGCAGTTGAGTCAGAATTTGTTTTTTATCAGTCGCTAGGTACTGACCGTCAGGGGACAGTGGAGTTTACGGGCTACTTTGAACCCAGCTATACTGCCAGTCGGGTTCGTACCGCCGAATATCGCTATCCTTTGTATCGTAAACCAGCAGGTTTTGAGGGCTGGTCAACTCCCCACCCTACTCGGGCAGAGCTAGAGGGTAAAGATGGATTAGGGAGTCAGCAGAGCATTTTAAAAGGTGAAGAGCTAGTCTGGTTAAGCGATCGCCTAGAAGCTTTTTTAGTGCAGGTGCAGGGTTCTGCCAGACTGCAAATGACCGATGGCTCAACCATGACCGTGGGTTATGGTGGTACCACGGACTATCCCTATGTCAGTCTGGGCAAAGAATTAGTCAAAGATGGAGTATTTAATAAAGAAGAATTAACTCTGCCGAAGCTACTGGATTACTTTACCGCCAATCCGCAACTGCTAGACCAATATCTGCCCCGTAACAATCGTTTTATCTTCTTTCGAGAAACCGCTGGTAAGCCGCCCACAGGTAGCTTAGGGGTTCCCGTTACAGGCGATCGTTCAATCGCTACCGATAAATCTTTGATGCCTCCTGGGGCATTGGCTTTGATTATGGCACCCATTCCTGATATCCAACCAACAGGAGAAATTAATACCGAGATTGTTAGTCGTTATGTTTTAGATCAAGATACGGGAAGTGCTATTAAAGGCGCAGGTAGGGTAGATATATTCTTGGGTACTGGTGAGGTTGCAGGAAAAAGAGCAGGATTAATTAACGGTAATGGTAAGTTGTTTTATTTATTACTCAAAGATAATCAAATTTCTGGAGCAAGTACTGGATCATGATTAATCATCACTGACACACCAGGCAAGAAAGACCACAATCACAAAACCTAGTCCCCATCCGATCCCATGACTAAAGCGAATGATTAAATCTATCGGAATCAGCACCAAAGATTCGCTAAAAAACCAATTGCCAATTAATAACAGGATTGAAATTACAGCTAATAACATAACGCGAGTTCGGCTTAAGACAATGTGGCTTGATAACCAACTTATAAGTCATATATAACCCATAACCGCGTTACCCCGCTATTGCAGCTGTATATTGAAGGAAGAATATAGCAGAAGCAAATTAAATTAGTGAAATTACCCATAATGACGAGATCGAAAACGATAAAATAGTAAATAAGCAAGTATCACTTTTTTGTTACCCTAAATGACTCCTGATCCTAAAATTGTAAAATCAATTGAAACGCTAGATTATCGTGTCACCGTGGGCGATGTCGCGGCGCAGGCGGGGTTAGAGCTAAATTTTGCGCAACAAGGTTTGTTAGCTTTGGCAAGTGAGGCGGGAGGACATCTTCAGGTAGCAGAATCTGGTGATGTGGTTTATCTGTTTCCCAAAAACTTTCGCTCGATTCTACGGAACAAGTATTGGCAGTTGCGCTGGCAACAAACCTGGGAGAAAGTCTGGCGAGTTTTATTTTATTTGATTCGGATCTCTTTTGGAATTATCTTAATTGCCTCAATTTTACTGATGGTAGTGGCAATTGTGGCGATTGTAATTGCCATGAATTCGGCTAATGACGATCGCGAGGGTAATCGTAGCTACGGTGGTGGCTATCGAGGCGGATTTTTTATGCCCCACTTTTGGCTAGGGGATATTTTTTGGTGGTTTGATCCTGGCTACAATAGTCGTCGTCGACAACGGCGCAAACAGGCTACAGGAAATTATAAGATGAATTTCTTGGAGTCGGTATTTTCCTTCCTGTTTGGTGATGGTAATCCTAATGCCGATCTCGAATCCTCTCGTTGGCAGTCTATTGCTAGTGTAATACGTAGTAATAAGGGTGCGGTGATAGCAGAACAAATCGCCCCCTATGTAGACGAAATGGATCAAGATGAAGACTATATGATTCCTGTCTTAAGTCGCTTCAACGGCTATCCTGAAGTTTCTCCTCAAGGTGAAATTGTCTACTATTTCCCAGAAATTCAGGTAATGGCAAGCCAGAGATCCTCTGCACCTATAGCTGATGCTGGCTACCTCCAAGAAAAGCGCTGGCGTTTTAGTCAGGCTGATAGTGGTCAAATTACGATGGCTGCTGGTTTGGGAGCATTAAATATTATTCTGGCGTTGGTTTTAGGTACTCTTTTACAGGATGGAACAGTTGCCGCCCAATTAGGTGGTGTCGTCGCTTTTGCTGACTCAATTTTAGTTCTGCTGTTTGGTTATGGGGTGGCATATTTATTAATTCCTTTAGTGCGCTACTTTTGGATACAGGGACGCAATCCTAAGATAATTAAGCGTAATGAGGATCGTAAGCAAAGAGCGATCGCCCTAAAACAAGCAGACTCATCTCTGCGACAAAAGCTGACATATGCTAGTCAGTTTGCTCAACAGAAAGTGATAAAAGAGGGAGATGTTACCTACACCACTGAAGATGATCTCTTAGATCAAGACATCAGAAATGCTGATCGCATTGATCGCGATTGGCAAGAAAGATTAGAATCAGGATCTTGAATCATTGATCATTAAACATTTAGCATTGAACAGTTAGTCTCTATTTGATGAGTAGGCAATCAAGTTATGAGTGAAGTTAAGCAGATATCAGGTAAAGCGATCGCCGTTGAGGGCAATGACATCGATACGGATCGCATTATTCCTGCACGGTTTTTGCGTTGCGTTACCTTCGATGGGTTGGGAGAACATGCTTTTAAAGATGATCGCGCCCAAGCTAAGGGACAACATCCTTTCGATCAACCTCAATACCAAGGAGCAAATATACTTGTAGTTAATAATAACTTTGGCTGTGGTTCATCCCGTGAACACGCACCCCAAGCTATGGCTAAGTGGGGCATTAATGCCATTGTTGGTCAGAGTTTTGCCGAGATCTTTTTTGGTAACTGTGTTGCGATCGGTGTTCCCTGTGTAATCGCTCCCCCTGCGGAAATCAAGCAGCTACAGACATTGATTAAGTCTCGTCCTGAAACTGTCATTACGGTTAATCTAGAAGCGATGACCGTCAACAGTATGGATTTGGCTATTCCCGTAACCATGAACGAAGGTTCTAGACAGATGTTTGCTAACGGTACTTGGGATAACTGTGGTCAGTTAGTTCGTAATGCCGAACAGGTGAAAGTTACCGCGCTTAAGCTACCTTATGTTAACTGGCAGAGTGCTTAGAATATTTTCCTGCTAATCTTAGCATTGATTTATGATTGGCAGGTAAAGGTAGCAGGTAGTAGATATTTAACTAACGAGTAAACAAACAACCAACAACTAACGACTAACGACTGACAACAATAATTTTTGGTACGTACTGATTAAGGTCAGTTATTTAGTGTTGAGTTACAATTGCCCACTGAGGATTACAGTAGCAATACCCTAAGTTGGCTTGAGCTTATGGCTTAGGGCTTATAGCTAGTTGATGAAGTCAAATGATTTCGACCAAGAAGGAAAGAGATTTAAATAATCGACTGAGCAATGTTTGCTACCACAAAGTCACCGATGGCATCCCCTGTGGGTAATGCTTCTCCAGCCCCTGCTTCAAAGGGATGTACTCCACCATAAAGACGACTATTAGCATTTTCAAGTGCTGCCTCGTCAAAACTTTCGTAAGAGCGAACTACACCAGGTAAATCTGGTGACACGGCTGTAAACTCGAATTCTTCTCCATAGAAATCTGATAGTACCGAAGCGGCAGCCCCCCCAATGGTGGCATGTCCCGAAATATAGTCGGGGAAAGGTGGTGTCTCCACAAATGATTCCCATTCTGGATCGATAGTTGTAACTGGATTACCATCAACTCCATACAGTCCTGTAATATCAGTTACTGGTCTGGGGTCTAAATAGGTATACTTAGCATCCCAAGCAACGATCACCGCATCAGCTACAGCAGTGTTTAGGTGTAAAAACAGGCGAGCATTTTCGACTAAGCTATTGCCTTCATTAACAGCAATTTCTTGGGCAATATGATTCCAGTGTTTACCTGGTTTGTAGGAGTCTCCTCGGTCATTGAGCCAGAACTCAGCAATTTCGGATTGTTCTTCGGTACGGATAATTGTGGTTAGGGCAGTGTCTTCTTTTCCCCCCAGCACTCGGACTTCTTCCAGTTGTTGGGCATATTCCTCACTACCTAACTCTGAAGGACCGTCTGGTAGGAACTCATCAGAACTAGGGATACCCCAGGTGATAGCATCATTACCATATCCAGCACCTACTGCAATACCATCTTCACCAGGTCGCCACACGTTTTCTCCTTCTGGGGGATTATAAGGATAATTGTCTGGATCTTCTACATCAAGTTCATTGGCTCTAGAAGCTAGTAATGCTTTTGCCACAGCCTGCCCATAAACATAGCCAACATCTTCGGAAACACCATCGGCAATCTCTGCTAAAGATTTATCCTTTTGCAGATCAAACATCTCTGTTTGTTCAGGGAAAAGCTCTGAGAGTACGGTGTAACCAGCCCCAACTACTGCCGCTTCAGTTGACGCGCCTTCTGGTGCTTCTATGTCTATAGCATAAGGACTATATGTTCCCTCAATTCCGTTGACAGCATCATAAATAGCTGCATGTAGCATTGCTGCGGTGCGAGTTGTTTGTGGAGGTGCTGCTCCAACTTCAGGCACTGAGTCATATCTAAAATGATTAGCGGCGGCATTGATTGCTATTGCATTCCAATCTAGAACAACGTCAGTACCAGGGGCAGAAACTAGCTCAAAAGTCTGATTGTTGACCAGATTGGGATCGGTGTCTTTTTCGGGAACCGCTTCGGCAATTAGAGTGTAAGCGGCTGGGGAAACATAGGAAGTGTTGTTAGCATATTCAAAAGTAACAGTTTGAGATTCTCCTGGTTTTAGTCCCGTAATATCAACTTCTTCAGTGGTTAATAATCCATCATTAACTAACTGCCCAGTATCAGCTAGCAATCTCTGGTTAATCTCTCGGTCGGAAGAAGTATAAAGGTTAATGTCTGTCAGACCAGAAGCTATCTGAGAACCTTCGTTAGTTATAGTAACCTCGACACTACCTATATCTCCCATTTCTAGGGTAGTGGGTAAATTGATTTGCTCGAATTCAATGTTTAAATCTGTCATTTTCGGTAAATCTCCATAAAAATCTTGATTAAGAGGTGCTTCTGCAAATTTGGCTTGAATGATTTTCCGTAGTCTGTATTCCTTTTTGGTCAAAAAAGAGTTCTATTGTTGAGAAGACTACAGTTTTTGCTTGAGCATATATTTCTATATGGATGGTGTTAGTTTTATATGCAATTTGCACGCTCAAATTACTTGCAGCCTTAAATATTTGGGAATAGAGCGAACTACATCAGCATGTTTAACTACTTTGTGCTTCCTTCAGCGTAGAGATGACAATAGTAGAAAACATATAAATAAACGTCTCGAATCTTGCATAGAAAGTGATAACTATCTTCTGACTTGATTTGATAGATCTATTCACAGATAAAGTCTTGTAGTTGAACCAATTGTTGTGAAGTGGTATTGGGTACAGGGTAATCGCATCAAAATCTGAGAATGCTTAGATAGTAAGGGTTTTTAATTTATATACTTTTGTGAACCGATTGCTGAAATCCTTATCTTGTATAGATTTTAAAATTAGGTGTGATTACCCTGGTATTGGGTATTTATAACTCTTAAATATTTATCATCGAATTAGACTTTTAGATCTTATACCATTACGATTTGAGTTTCTATTGATAACAAAAGTAAGGTATGGAGAGAGAGACTTCCTTTATTATTAGAACAGCAAGGTAGTACGATGATCTGTTTTTTTATGTCAAGGTGACTAAATTTAAATTAGATTAAAGCGATCGCATTAATTTTTAGCCTGCTAAGATTCTACTTAAAACCCATGTTATTACACAACCAGGCATTGGTGATGACATAATCTCATTTTTTTGAAAGACTATAGAGATTTTTAAAGAAGGAACTTATCTCAGACAGAAATTAGAAATATATTCAAATCCAATTCTACCTTTCTACGAATTCCCCTCTCCTCAAAATTACTCGGAAGCAATAGAACAAGGTGTAAAACTAGCCATGGAAGAGAGAAAAAGACTAAATTTGGGAGCTTTGCCTATCGGCGATATTGGAGAAATTATTATTAATCAAGGCATCTGGACAACACTTATCAAATTGAGAGACAATTTTTCAGGTTTATTTTTAAATCATCCTGATACAAATATGGTAATTATAATTAATGAAAAACATACTTATGAAAGGAGAAGATTCTCTTTAGCTCACGAATATTGTCATGCTTTAGTAGATAGAAAGAATAAAGCTAAAATTACTAGTCGTAAAAATTCAGATGAGCTTATCGAAAAAAGAGCCAATTCTTTTGCTAGCGAATTTTTACTTCCAAGACAAGGAGTTGAAGAAATGTTATCTCGATTTAGTAAAGGTGCTAAAAGTAGAAAAAGCTATTTTATATATGATGTGAGTAACGATAGTGCTTTTTATGGAGAAAAAAGATCTAAAGCATCTTTATTAAAAATATCGAGCCGTGATATTGCTCTAATTGCACATAGGTTTAAAACTAGCTATCAGTCAACTGCATATAAAATGAATGACCTAAATTACGTTTCGCGTAAAGAGCTAGAAGAGCTAATACAGAAAAAAAAAGAAGGTATCGACTTTTTAAAAGTTATCAATTTACGAGACTCGAAATTAACTACAGATAAAATCAACACCTTAGAATTAAACTCTTTATGGGAAATTGGAAGCTTATTAATTGAAGCTTATCGGCAAAAAATAATTAATAAGGAAAAATTTGATTCTGTTTGCGAAAAAATAAACATTGCTGGAGATGAACTAATCAAATTTACTTCATAAGTCATTAATCAAAAAATAGTTATCTTATTAAATGTGATAATGGCGCTGATTGACATGTTTATCTCTCTCATTTAAAACGCCTGAATCCATTCTTTGATCTGATATTCAGTCCAAATGCCGTTTTGCCAATAGGGGTCGGCTTCTACTAGCTGCCGTATCTTATCTTCTGAATCTGCTTCGTAAATCCCAAAAACCTGAGTATTGTCTTTGGTGGGACCCAAAGTAATTAAAACTCCACTTTCTTTTTGACTAGCAAGACCAGCTAAATGTGCTTCACGGTGAGGCTGACGTTTTTCGAGGGCATTTTCGCAATAGCTACCCCACATAATGTATTTCGGCATAATTTTTTAGATAACTTGATTGTTTCTATTAATGACATAAATTCGTCCCCCAGTCTTGATGACCTCGACCTGACCAGCATCTAAATTGCTCTCCAGCCCAGATTAGCTGCCATTTTTCCTCTCTTTGGTCGCCGTAGGGTGCAAACTCAAGTAAGTAGCGATGACCTTCTACAGAGTCATCTTCTAATTTGGTTTGGGTGATAGTTACAGTTGCCAGATTATCTTGAGGGTAGTCTTGCTTTATCTCTAGGCGATCGCTCGGCACATCTTCAATATTATTAAATCCTAATCCCTGGAGGGCGATCACCTGTATATCTTGACCAATAGCTAAAGTTTTCTGAGCTTTATTAGCTACTAATACTGATTGCTCTTGATTACTCCAAGATTCAGCTAGAGGAATCGAGCGATAATTGTCTCTATGGTTAGGCAAAGTTTCGGACTGTGAATTGCCAACCTGCCAAAGCTTAACTAAATAGTTGCTGGAATCGGAATCTTTTTCCACCCTAGCAAACAACTGCTCTTGGGGACTAAAGGCAATAATATTACTCTGTTTACGAGGAGGAATACTATGCAAATTGATTAAAGGTAATCCTGTTCTCAAATCAATCATGGTGTTGTTATGAAAACTACCTGCGATAATCTTGCTATCGGCACTAATACTAAATACACCATTATTACTGTAGAGATTATTAGTCTGACGCTCTATATTAACCTGCTGCCAGTTCCAAACCTGAACCTTACCATCGTAACTACTGCTAACTAAACGTTTTCCATCGCCAGTAAACTCCAGGTTCGCAATATCATTCTCCAAACCATCCAAAGTACTAACTAAAGTTGCTGACTCTGCTTCCAGTTGCCACAGTTGAATCTGATTATCCCCTTCTTTTTCCTGTCCCTCAAAAACACTAGCATTTACCGTTGCCATCATTTGACCATCAGGACTAAGAGCGATCGCTTCTACAGGATGTGACCCAGCAAAATTAAATAGTTTCTTGCCCTCACTAACACTCCAAGCCGTTACCCCCAAGCCACAGGCACCATAAATTATCTCTCCCGACTCGTCAAATAGAACTTGCCGACAACCATCTGATTCGGATATCCCTAAAACTGATTCTCCTGTAGTAATGTCCCGCACTATAATTGCTTGGTCTGGACTTAATAATCCCTGACTCCAAGAACCAGTTGCTATAAAACGACTGTCAGGACTAAAAGCGATCGCAGTCGGCGCAATTTCCATATTTACTTCGGTGGCATGATGTCCTGGTAAGATGCGCTGGATCTGTCCCTGCTGAAGATTCCAAATTGCGATCTGGCTGGCACCCACCACAGCCAATAGTTGACCATCAGGACTAAACTGAATTGCTTTTACTTCATGAGGTGATAACAAAGTATTAGTAATTACTGCATTTGACCAATCTGACGCTAATTGCTCCCTCAGATTAATCCCTGAACTTTCCCTCTCAGGAGATTTAATCTGTGCTGTTGTGCTTGACTGCAAACATATAGCGATCGCCATAGCCCCAACAAACCTAAACCAAAATTGACTGCTCATCAACACTCGTTACCCCTTATCCCAATTCTATAAATTATCGCTACACACATATCTCCTTGTCTCCCTTGCCTCCTTGTCTCCCCTGTCTCCCCTGTCTCCCTTGTCTCCCTTGTCTCCCTTGTCTCCCTTGTCTCCCTTGTCTCCCTTGCCTCCTTGTCCCCGTTGTCTCCCTTGTCTCCCTTGTCTCCTTGTCTCCCTTGTCTCCCTTGCCTCCTTGTCTCCCTTGCCTCCTTGTCTCCCCTGTCTCCCCTGTCTCCCTTGCCTCCTTGTCTCCCTTATCTCCCTTGTCTCCGCTATCACTCCATCTCCTTTTTCCGTGAACAATACCAAACTAATAAACAAAACAAACTTGTTCCCACTAAATATTTAATTGGGCTGGGAATGATCGGACTGGGAGAGAAAAAGCCTTCAATTGTCCCCGCAATAATCAACATCGGAATAATACCAAACAACAGCTGTGCTGCTTTAATACTGTTGGCTTTTAAAGCCTCAATTCGTTTTAATCTACCTGGAAAAACTATCGCTTTACCAATCAATAAACCCGCACCCCCCGCTAAAAAGATTGCAGGCAATTCTAAGGAACCATGGGGAAACACAAATGCCCAGAAGGGATATGCCAAGTTGTTTTTACCTACCAGGGTTGCTACTGCGCCGATATGCAAGCCATTGTTTGCCATGATAAATAGGGTATATAGTCCTGCGCTAATGCCACCAGCGATCGCTCCAAAGCAGACTGAAAGGTTATTGATTGTGATGCCACTGGAGGCTAATGGTTCCATTCCCACAATTGAACCCATCCACAATTCGCCGTCTTCTTCGACAATTTCAATAATGTGTCTGGGAACGGTTAAAGCGATAAAGACTGGATCGCGCCAGCCATACCACCAGGCAATTATACCTAGTAACATAAAGATCCCTGTGGCGATCGCAATATAAATCCAAGTTTCTTGAACTACTTGGGGAAATCCCCATAGATAAAATTCTTTTACCTGATGCCATTCTTGCCGTTGTGAACCCTGATAAATCTGGTTATAACCCCTTGAGGTTAGCTTTTGTAAATCTTGAGTCAGTGTATTGCTAACTTTGCGAGTACGCGCTCTAGCTAAGTCGGCAGAAACAGAACGATAGAGGCTGGCTAAATCTTTGATCTCATCAGCTTTTAGAGATTTTATTCCTTTCTTTTCTGCTTGTTCTAGTAACTGGTCTAAACGCTTCCAGTTCGACTCTCTACGGGCAATCCAACGTTGAACATTCATATAGTCGTTCTAATTAATTTCTGTACTTTCCAAGTTATTTGTTCAGGGGATTAGGGGCTAGGGATTAGGGCGTATTTATCGCAATTTTATTCATATAATTTTTGTTTGAAATGCCGAAGTGACTATATCTCGTTCAGCTTTCAACTATCTACTCAGGGCTTGATAAACGTAGATTAGTTATAGCTCATTTTCTGTTAGATCTTGATTCAATCTTTAGGTTTTAAACTACCCAGTTTAGTAAAATCAGATTTATAATTAAACTAAACGGTTTAGTCGCAAGTAAATCTGATCATGATGAACTTTATAACAGGAAACAATACAAAATCATCCAAACCCCTGATCAAAAAACTACCTGTATATATTGTGGGGATGGTTTTAATTCTGGGTGGGATTACAGTTTACAGGTGGCAGCAAGTAAATGTTTCCGAGTCTGAAGTGCCAAAAATAGCAGCACCAAAAATAACTACCGTAACGGCGCTAGGTAGACTCGAACCCCAAGGAGAAATAATCCAGATCTCAGTTTCGGCTGCGGCAGAGGGCGATCGCCTGGAAGAGTTGTTGGTCAAGGAAGGTGATCAAGTTCAGCAGGGTGATGTAATTGCCATTTTAGATAGTCGCGATCGCTTGGAGGCAGCTTTAAATCAGGCACAAGAGCAAGTAACAGTAGCTCAAGCAAATTTGGCAAAAGTCAAAGCAGGGGCAAAAACAGGAGAAATTCAGGCACAGCAAGCAGCGATCGCTCGTATTGAAGCAGAAAGAAGCAACAATATTCTGGCTCAAAGTGCGATGGTGTCTCGCATGTCGGCTGAATTACGCAATGCAGAGTTAGAATACCAACGCTATCAAACCCTGTACCAAGATGGTGCGGTATCAGCTTCGGAGAAAGACAGCAAGTATCTCACTTTAGCTACAGCAAAAGAACAGTTAGTCGAAGCTAAAGCAAACCTAAAACGGATTGAATCGAGTCAACAAGAACAAATTTCCGAAGCCAAAGCCACTTTAAAGAAAATTGCCGAGGTGCGTCCTGTAGACGTAGCAGTAGCAGAGGCGGAAGTTAGACAAGCCCAAGCCGCAGTAAAAACTGCTCAAGCAGAATTAGATCGGGCGTACATTAAGTCATCTCAAGCAGGAAGAGTAATTAAAGTTCTGACTCGCCCAGGGGAAACTGTTTCTAGTAATGAAGGTATTGCTCGAATTGGGGAAACCAGTCAAATGTATGCCGTGGCGGAAGTTTATGAAAGCGACATTACTAAAGTTCAACTGGGACAACAGGTAACAATTACTAGTAGCGCCCTTGCTGAAAAATTGATGGGGGAAGTAGCCAGTATCGGTTTAGAAATTGAAAGACAAGAAGTCGTTAATACCGATCCTACTGCCAACATCGATGCCAAAGTCGTTGAAGTCAAAGTCAAGTTAGATCCAGAGTCGAGTCAGAAAGTGGCGGGATTAACTAATTTGTTAGTAAATGTGAGGATTAATCTGGAAAGCAAAAAGAGCATATAAATAAAGCAAGTCGAAAAAATAATACTTACAGTCTTTTATTGTTTATCAAATAATGAACTAGAAAATTCCTTTCTACGTCGAACAGCGTATACGAGAAATACCACCAGCTAATATGAATATTGTTAGTGGTTTTACCCCAATCGTAGCTTTTGGCAATCCACACAATTGTCGTGTGGCAACTATTGGAATTAATCCTAGCAAAAACGAATTTTCAGACAGGTTTGGACAAGAGCTAACAGAAGATAAACGCCGTCTCGAAACGCTTAACTCTTTAGGAATAAAAAGTATAGATAGTACAAATAAACTTCAAGTTGGGCAAATTTGGTCAGCTTGTAATAATTATTTTCATAAAAATCCATATTATTGGTTTAACAAATTACAGAAAGTTCTTACATATTTTGAAGTGTCTTATGACAAAAATACAGCTTGTCATCTTGATCTTGTTCAATGGGCAACAGATCCTGTGTGGGGAAAGATTAATAACAAAATAATAAAACATAGACTTATTGAAAAGGACAGAATTTTTTTAAGAAAGCAAATAGAAAATGAAAACTTTTAAATTTTACTACTAAATGGAAGAACAGTTATTAATGAGTTTCAAGAAACTTTTGATTACCACCTTAATAAATATACTGAATTAGAAGAGAGTAATAATCATAGAAAACTTACTTGTGAAATATATTATGGATATCCATACAACAAAATAAAAGTTATAGGATTGAGTCGAAATCTTCAATCTTATCGAGGTCTTACGAATACATTTATTGAAACAATTGCTCAAACAGTTTCTATCTTATAAACAATTGCGAATCTTGAAATTGTAATACTTTGCGTAATAATTATTTTCAGAAACAACAAAATACATTAATTTTATTTTTATTAAACTAGCAACAACTAATCATAAACAAAAATGTTAAAAGCACTAAGAAACCGTATTCCTTTAGGTTGGCTACAGCTTAAACACGATAAATTTCGATTATTAACAGCAATATCGGGAATTGCCTTTGCCGATATCCTGATATTTATGAAGATATATAAAAGCAGCAAGAGAATTTTAACCGCTTCTTTTATTATTTTGTCATGCCGTTTCCGAAAAATTAAATAATTTTATTTCTGAACGAGTTAATAGAGCGAATATGTTTGAATTTATCGGAATTGCAAGAGACAACTTTGCCGTTATTTGCGCTAATGATATTGCAAATAATAAAGATTGTACAGAAGAGTTATTTTCTATGGCACTGGGAGATGAACAACCTTCAATAGTTGACCAAAATGTATTAGCAGCATTAGTTACTTCAGAGATAAAAAATATTAATGCTAACAAAAAATACACTTTCGCTCGCCAATGCTATGCAGATGCAAATTATGGCAACAAATATAATTGTATTAAAGAGTATCGGTCGCCTACAAGTTATCAAGTTAATTTATTACAATTGCTTGAAAAGCATAAATAATCATTCATTTCATGAGTTAAATAATTATCATAAGCTAGTTAAATTGTATCAACGCAGCTAATCTCAATAATCTTAGTTCAATAATTACTAATTATGTAATATTTCAGGAGTAAAACCCACTCCTTGCTTAACTAACTTTTTTGCCAATTCATAATTCCAGGCTGATTTAATAACTGGCTTACTATACTTATGCCGAGAATCATAAATAATCTGATTACCAAATGATTTAATTAATTCGACTAAACAATCTGAACCACCAAAAGGATATGCCGTCGGTTGATAATACAGACAACCTTGATTATCTTTCTCTTTAACCAAATCTATCAATTTAAAATAGCCACTAAAGATTGCATCCAGCATTGATTCAAAATACCAATTACCAGGAGTCTTGAAAAATGGATGTTGCAAGCGGATTTCAGAATCAGTTAACTCCCACAGTTTCCAATAGATTATTCCTTCCTCACTATTAAAATCAAATGTATTTTCAAAATAGGCGATCGCCTCTTGATCTAAGTAGTCTTTCCATTGATAACTGTCAACAGGATCTTCATAAAAGATATTACTTTTTTTGTCTATTAAATCAATGTCCTGATTACAATTAGCTTTAACTTCTTTTAGCTTGATAAAAAATTGCTGTAAATTCTCAAATATTGCTGAATTATCAAACTTAAATTCAATATAAGAATAGGTATCTTTCATATGAAAAACGAAAATAAAAGCCCCTAAGGAGGGCAAACTTGGCAAATAAACTATAGGAATTTAATCAAGGCTGTTTAGGATAAACATAGTCCTTCATCTTATCAATTAATCATCAGCTATGAACAATCAACCCTGATTGACTGACAAAAGATTGAGTAGAAGGCATCGAAAGCTTGAGAGGTAAAACGATTGGAGAGTTGACAAAGGGGAGAGGGAGTCAGCATTCTAAGATCAGATACCACTCACAATCCTAAAATACTGTGAAAAAA
>JBCDDK010000002.1:0-131703 GCA_039180345.1 Cyanobacteria bacterium P01_G01_bin.39
ATCGGGTAGTTTGCCGCTGATAAAACGCTCAAACTCTGCTGCTAATTCAGGATACTTTGATTTATAATCAGACATTACCTGATTCCATTCTTGCTCGGCATCAGCACCTTTATCCACTGCTTGGCGCATGTGGTTTAATGCCTCTTCTGGTACTTCAAAGTCTCCTGATGTCCAGCCTAATCCTTCACGAGTCAGCTTGATTTCATCTGTACCTAGTTTGGAACCATGAATCCCTGCTGTCCCCTGCTTGTTGGGCGCTCCATAACCAATGGTCGTAGTTACCTTGATCATTGAAGGCTTATCTTTAACTGACTTAGCCTCTTCAATTGCTTTGGCGATGCCTTCTAAATCGGTGTTGCCATCTTCGACGTGGAGTACGTGCCAACCATAGGCTTCAAATCGTTTGGACACGTCTTCGGTGAATGCCACATCAGTCGAACCGTCAATGGAGATGTGGTTATCATCATACAAAGCGATTAGTTTGCCTAATCCTTGGTGTCCTGCAAAGGAACAGGCTTCTCCTGAGATCCCTTCCATGTTGCAACCATCACCCATAATGGTGTAGGTGTAGTGATCGACTAAGGTAGCATCATCCTGATTAAACTTGGCAGCTAGATGTGCTTCTGCTGCGGCTAAACCTACGGCGTTGGCGATTCCTTGTCCTAATGGTCCAGTGGTTACTTCCACTCCTGGGGTGACAAAGTTTTCAGGGTGCCCTGGAGTAGCAGAACCCCATTGACGAAACTGCTTGATGTCTTCGATACTAACGCTGTCGTAGCCCACTAAATACATTAGGGCGTACTGTAGCATCGAACCGTGACCTGCTGATAGTACAAAGCGATCACGATTGAACCAGTTAGGGTTTTTGGGATTAAAGCGCAGGAATTTATTCCACAGCACATATGACATCGGTGCTGCGCCCATCGGTAATCCTGGATGTCCCGAACTGGCTTTTTCGATGGCATCGATTGCTAGAAAGCGAATCGAGTTGATACACAGATTTTCCACTGCTTTTGTCGATGGAGTGGCAACTACCATATTTGTTATTTAAATAAACTACGATAAAACAAAAAATTTGAGCTTGCTGAACGTGTTCTAGGAGAAGTTATCAACCTAGAGCTTGATTAAAAAATGTTGTATCAAGTCTTTGTCTTATCTTCTCATCCCATTGGAACGACTAGCAAGTTTAAACGTCTTTAAGGTTCAACTAAACAATTTTATAAATAGAGGATCTCTCAATACTCAAGTTAACGCTAGCTATACTTTTTAAAAGCTAGGGTAACATTATGACCACCAAAACCGAAAGAGTTAGACAATGCCCCATTGACTTGATGTTCGCGGCTAGAATTAGCAATATAGTCTAAATCACACTCTGGATCTGGATTTGCCAAGTTAATTGTCGGGGGTACTTTATCATTCGCGATCGCCATTACCGTTGCTACCGCTTCAATGCCCCCTGAACCACCTAATAAGTGACCAGTCATCGACTTGGTAGAACTAATGACAATTTCTTGGGCGCGTTTACCTAGAGCCTTCTTGATTGCTTTGGTTTCATTAGAATCGTTGGCTTGGGTACTGGTACCATGAGCATTGATATAATCTATCTGCTCTGGAGTTAAATTGCCGTCGCTTAAAGCTAGTTCGATGGCTTTAGCCGCTCCTTGACCCCCAGGCACAGGAGAAGTCATATGATAAGCATCACAGGTCATGCCATAGCCGACAATCTCAGCGTATATTTTCGCCTCGCGATCTAAAGCATGATCTAGTTCCTCAAGCAATAAAATCCCTGAGCCTTCTCCCATGACAAACCCATCGCGATCGCAATCAAAAGGTCTACTGGCATGGAGCGGATCTTCATTGCGAGTTGAAAGCGCTCTCGCTGAACAAAAACCAGCAAAAGACAGTGGAGTCACCGCTGCTTCAGCACCGCCACAAATCATGGCTTTGGCATAGCCACTTTGAACAATGCGGAAAGCATCTCCAATAGCATGAGAACCTGCGGCGCAAGCTGTCACCGTACAAGAATTAGGACCTTTTGCTCCTGTATGAATTGCTGTTAATCCCGCTGCCATGTTGGCGATCATCATCGGAATAGTGAACGGACTAACTTTCCTTGGTCCTTTGGTGATCAGGTTTTCGTTTTGAGTCTCCATTACTCTCAACCCGCCAACTCCAGTTCCAATTAAAACTCCCACCTGATCGGCATTGAGTTCATTGATCTCAAAATTGGCATCAGTAAGAGCCTGCTTACTAGCACAGACACCAAACTGAGCGAATCTATCCATCCGCTTGGCATCTTTCTTATCTAAATACTCGTGAGGGTCAAAATTTTTAACTTCCGCAGCAATTTGACAAGCATGTTCTGAAGCATCAAATAGGGTTATTGAACCTACTCCGTTACGCCCTTGCAATAAACCATCCCAATAGTCTGCTAAATTGTTGCCGATGGGAGTGATTGCACCCAAGCCTGTAATTACAACTCGCTTGTTTTGCCTATTTGTCATTTTTGCCCTTCTTTCGCTTTTAATATGGCACAGTTTTTTCCAAGGCTGATGTGTGGCACTTGCTACTACTATATATTTAATTACTTTGGGGTGCAGATAAGTAACTAGGCTAGTCGTTTTCCCTGCATACCCTTGTGTTTCTAACGGTTAATTTTGCCTATCTGTCATTAGCCGAATTGGCAGCCTTGGTTAACATTAGATATGTCTAAAATTTTAAGAAATCAATTAGTAAAATATTCAGGATTACCAAGATCTGTAACAATATGGTCTACCGCCTTCCCAACAGTATCGATCTTTTCCGCTGCCTCATCAGGAATTTCAATATCAAATTCTTCTTCTAAAGCCATAACCAATTCTACTGTGTCTAGAGAATCAGCACCCAAGTCGTTAGCAAAACTTGCCTCTGCTGTAACCTGATCAGCTTCTACATCTAGCTGGTCTACTACAACAGTTTTTACCTTGCCTAAAAAATCCTCAAAGACTTCTGGTTTAATAGTTTTTTCTTGGTTCATTAATTTTTTCTCACTCAATAAATCGTTCTAACAAAAAAATATGCTTACGAAAATTAGATAGGATTTTCCCTAATCAAACTCAATCTTGAAGAAGTCAACGCAAGTCCTGTTGTTTTACGCCCCTTTTAAATGTCGCCCGCAGGTGGCGACATCGAGGGCTTTACGAGTCCTCGCTGCCTGGGATTACATGCGGGCAAGCCCTTCTTGCTCCGTCCTTACGTCTGAGGTTTCCTCAGACAGGGCGGTGCGCTTTGTTCACAAAGGAACCCTTCAGTGGGTTCGGCATGTCATTTATGTCGGACGCGGCAGGGTACTGCTGACTTAAATCAAAAAGCGGCAATTTCCATCTTATCGGAAAGAGGGACAATGTTAATTGGTTAATTGCCAATCTGTAACTGCCTGACTCCATATTTTAGATTTAGCTTTAAAATTATAAACTAAAAAAACGAAGACGGAAGCCTACCTTTATGCAGGTAATTCTTCCGTCTACAAAATAAGGCTTGATTATTGATAATTGGCTCAGTCAGAGAGACCTCAATTAGGGGAATTAAAGATTTAACCTCTAGGAGTTTTGGCTTGTTTTGCCATATCTTTGAATTTGCTCAGGCTGCCTCCTGGACGACGACGATATTTAGTAACTATAGGCATCAAATTGTCTGTGGCAAAAGTTTCTTCTGCGACCTTCCCGTTACTGTTAGTAGTACCTTTATTGTTATACATCGCTGCTACCCAGAATGGCGGCTCAAAAGAGGATGCGCCAGAATTTTTGGGAGTTGTTTTAGCTTTGGGGGTTTTTTCCTTAGCTGTGACAGCTTTACCATTTTGTTCAGTCTTAGCTTGCGCTTTCGCTAGTTTCTTTGCTGTTTTTGCTGCTGCTGGCTTATTCTCAGCAACCTCTTCCCCTGGAAGAACTTTAGATAGCTTTTCTTGAGTGGCAGTGGTTACTGTTGTACTTACTTCAGAAACCGTCTCAACTGCTTGTTTTACAGGCTTAGATTGTGCCAATTCTGTCGCTTTTTCTTTAACGGTATCAGCAGCCTTGCTGGCAGCCTCTACCACATCAGGTTGTTCAGATTCATCTAATTCTAGATAATATTTTTTACCTGAACCAAACAGATTTTTCAACATTTGCATAGCTTAATTGTTACTCCTATCTATAAAATTTTAAAGATTAGCGTTGAGCGAAGGTAAGTATTCCTTAATAGTCTCATCCAGACTTACAACAATCAATCCCAAATAATTAATTTCTTGCTAGCCGAATCATGAACTGCCTGAAGCAAATCTCCACAATACCAACTTGATCTAACATCAAAAGCATCTATTGCTTAGTAATTCAAAGGACTTATCTTGTGAATCACCATGGAATTACCTTAAGTAAAAGCAAGATAATCTCTAACCAGAATTAACTTTTAATCCACTAATAAAAAAACAGCGATTAAATTCTGTTCATTTTTTACTTCTGTGATTTAGCAGAAGTTATAAAATATAGTTTACTAAGATCTTGACTATTTCTTATCAAGCCAGAAAAGTAAAGCGGTTGCAATTATACTTTACAAAAATTAATTAAGATTATGCTGGATCAACCTGAATCATTTCAGATAAAGTCGTATTGCTAACCTAACTTTGTACGGCTATATGATCAATTGTTCGGCTTGAGAGAGAAGCATTATCAATCTTTACTTGATCCAAACTGTCTTGATATTGACAAATTCATGAATACCCTCTTTACTCAATTCTCGCCCATAACCAGAGCGCTTGATACCACCGAAGGGTAAACGAGGATCTGATTTAACCATGCCGTTGATAAATACAGCCCCAGCTTCGATCTCATCAATTAAGCGCTTGGCTTCTTGAACGTCAGTTGTCCACGCACTAGCGCCTAAACCAAAGGGAATCTGATTTGCCAAAGCGATCGCCTGATCGAGATCTTTAACGGTAAATAGTAATGCCACAGGACCGAAAAACTCTGTTTGGGCGGTAGGAGACTCGACAGGAATATTGGTCAAGATTGTGGGAGGATAGTAGTTTCCTGGGCGATCTGTAATTGGCTTGCCACCAAGTAAGATCTTTGCCCCATCCTTTACCGCAGCCTGCACCTGTTGATCTAATTCTGCGCGAATACTATCGGTTGCCAAGGGTCCAATATCTGTATCGGGCAACATCGGATCTCCAATCTTGAGTGCCTTGAATTTAGTTATTAACTGCTGTTTAAACTGTTCAGCAATACTTTCTGCCACAATAAATCGTTTGGCAGCAATACAAGATTGTCCGTTATTGAGCATTCTGGCTTTGACGGCGGTAGATAGAGCATCTTCTAGATTGGAACTGGGCAAAACAATAAATGGATCACTACCGCCTAATTCTAAAACCACCTTTTTAATTTGTTGTCCTGCTGCTGAGGCTAATGCCGCCCCCGCAGGTTCACTTCCTGTCAGAGTTGCTGCTTTGACCCGCTCATCTTCAATGATAGCTTTAACCTGACTGGCACCAATTAACAACGTTTGAAATGCCCCTTCAGGAAAACCAGCCTGGGCAAAAATATCGGCGATCGCTAAAGCACATTGAGGCACGTTTGAGGCGTGTTTGAGGATTGCCACATTTCCTGCCATTAAAGCAGGGGCAGCAAAGCGAAATACCTGCCAAAAAGGAAAATTCCAGGGCATTACAGCCAAGATTGTACCCAAAGGCTGATATGCCACATAGCTTTGGCTAGCATCACTCTTTATCGCCACATCCGCTAAAAACTCGGGGGCTTTATCGGCATAAAAACGACAAACCTTAGCGCATTTTTCGGCTTCGGCGATCGCACTTTGCAGCGTCTTGCCCATCTCTGTCGTCATAATTTGGGCAAATTGATGCGTATCTTGTTCTAAAATAGCTGCCGCATGGTTTAACCATTGGCTACGCTGGGTGTAAGTAGTTTGACGATACTGTTTAAAAGTTGACTCTGCCAATGCCAGCTTGGTTTCGATCTCGGCATCGGTTAGAGGCGTAAAAGTTTTTAATGTTTCCCCTGTGGCGGGGTTGATAGTTGCGATCGCCATAAGCCATACCCTCGCTATTTATATTGGAATCTATAGTTTTACTACTCTATTAATTTGGAGATAGCTATTTCCAGCTTACCGCGTCCTTGAAACACTATGCTTACTAGTTTCTCGACATAGATGAAGGAAAATATTTAATTAAATATTGCGAATAAATTTCTCGTCAATAAAACCAGCGATTCTAAAATTAATTAAACATTTAAAATTGATTTACTTATTGTTAATAGAGCCTGTTTGAAGGCGATCGCACTTTTGAAATTCAGCTCTGGTTTATCAATTAGTGCATAATCGATTAGTTTTGCTAATGAGACTGGAATAGATGACTCTCTTTCTCTAATGGGGACTGAAGGTTGAGTTAAAATTTCCAGCATAGGATTGGCTTTGTTGGTTAAATTTCTGGGATGGGTGCCAGTGAGCATAAAATAAAGGGTTGCCGCTACTGCCCAAATATCCACATCAGGTTTAGCATATTTAAACTCAAGTACCTGTTGTCGAGGCATAAAATGGGGCGTACCCATTGCTGTCCCCGTCACGGTTTGACCGCTTAAGCCCGCCATGTCGAATGCCTTGGCTAATCCATAGTCCCCTAGCTTGGCGACAATTTTGCCTTTGTTAACGGTGAGAAATATATTGGCAGGTTTAATATCTCGATGAACCAAACCTTTTGCTATATGAGCATAGTGTAAGCCATCTAACACTTGGAGTATGATATCTATAGCCTCTGTTGCAGCTAGCTTACCACCTCGTTTTTTAAGCAAGTCAGCTACCGAACCGCGATCGCAATATTCCATAGTAAAAAAGAAGATCCCGTCAGCTTCACCATAGTCATCAAAGCTAATTAAATTAGGGTGATCGAGCATTTTAGTCCTTTCAACCTCACCCAAAAATCTGGCTTTCATCTGAGGCATTACTGCTACTTGAGGCAACAGGATTTTTAGGGCGACTAATTTGGTACCTGTTTTGTCTTGAAAGCATGCTAAATAGACTTTGCCAAAGCCACCTTTGCCTAGTAGTCTGATTTTGCTATAGCCTTTGATTGAACCCAAATCGCCATCTAAATTGGACACGACTCGCGACGGAAGATTAGGATCGATTTCTGGCGGAATAATCCAAGTAGAAGTGACTAAGGATTTGTTTTCCACACTGACTTTAAAGGTTGTGTTGGCTAATCTAATTTCATCACCATCTTGCAGATTATATTCGGCTAACTCTATGTTTCTCCCTGCTGATGGCGTTTGCTTCTCGTTGCGCTTACCAATACACTCGCCGTTAACAAAAGTCCCGTGAAGACTGCCAAAGTCACGAATCCGAATATCTGGAGGATTGATATCCAGCAAGCAATGATAGCGGGAAATACCACCATGATATTGATCATTGGGTAGCTGTATGGTGCAGTCTGGGTGTCGTCCCACAATACAAGTATTGCGAGAATCAAAAAGATATTCTGTTCCTGTTAACTGTCCTTCAGTAACGGTGAGAGTAACTTTAGCAGACATTAATATAGTCGTTTTAATTAATCTTTGTACTCTTAGAGTAGTTGGTTCGGGGGACTGGGGGCTGGGAATTGGGGACTAGGGAAGGTTTATCTACAAATCATATTCTTACAATTTTTATTTAAAACAACTATAATCAAATCTCACCGATTTTCTTAAAGCTAAAAGCTTATAGCTAACAACTATTAAATTAGAGCGAAGCTAACTGACATCAAGCGTATAAAAGCAATTCATTCCAAATTTGGCGGCATCTTCCACAGTTTGATCGTGTATTCATAATCACCACTTGCTAAAATTTTGCCGTCAGGACTAAATGCTACCGAAATAACACCTGAATTTGGGGAATTACCAGTTAAAGTTGCAATTTCTTGTTGAGTCTCCAGATTCCAAACTTTAATAGTGTTGTCGCGGCTACCACTAGCTAACATTTTGCCATCAGGACTAAATGCTACTGAACTGACAACATCTGAATGACCAGTTAAAGTTACAATTTCCTCTTGAGTCTCTAAATTCCAAACTTTAATAGTGCTGTCATAGCTACCACTGGCTAAAACTTTACCGTCGGAACTAAATGCTACTGAAGAAACAGCGCTGTTATGATCAGTTAAAGTAGTAATTTCTTGTTGAGTCTCCAGATTCCATAGCTTTAGTGTATCGTCAGAGCTATCATTGTAATAGCCACCATTAGCTAAGACTCTACCATCGGGGCTAAATGCTATTGAAGAAACACCCAAAGAAGAACCAGGTAAAGAAGCAATTTCTTGTTGAGTATTAATATCCCATAGACTAATAAAATCGCCACCACTGGCTAAAGTTTTACCGTCGGGACTAAATGCTACTGAGTGAATATCAATATCATTATCATTATTAGTCAAAGTAACAATTTCTTGTTGTGTATTAACATTCCATAGTTTGACAGTATCATCACCGCTACCACTAGCTAAAATTTTACCGTCTGAATTAAATGCTACTGAATAGACAATTTCTGAATGACCTTCTAAAGTTGCGATTTCTTGCTGACTAGCTACATCCCACAGCTTAATCGTACGATCCCCACTACCGCTAGCTAGGATTCTGCCGTCGGGACTGAAGGCTATAGAATCAACTTGACCTGAATGACTATCTAAAGTGGCTATTAGCTCAAATTTAGATGACTCGGAAATATCCCCTGTGCTTTCAGTCTCAATTTCGGAAGTAGGTTCTTCTGTTTCAGGTAGTTGAGGTTCCTCGGGAATATCATCTTGGCTTTCAGTCTCAATTTGAGAAGTAGGTTCTTCTGCTTCAGATAGTTGAGATTCTTCGGGAATATCCTCTGCGCTGTCAGTCTCAATCTCGGAAGTAGCCTCTTCTGTTTCAGGTTCAGAAATGTCTTCTTGGCTTTCAGTCTCAATTTGAGAAGTAGATTCTTCTGCTTCAAGTATTTCTGGTTTAGGTAGTTGAGATGACCCAGAAATGTCCTCTTTGTTGTTAGTCTCAATTTCGGAAGTAGATTCTTCTGCTTCAGATATTTCTGGTTCAGGTATTTGAGATGACTCGGAAATGTCCTCTTTGTTGTTAGTCTCAATTTCGGAAGTAGGTTCTTCTGCTTCAGGTGATCTAGGTGACTCGGAAATGTCCTCTTGGTTTTCAGTCGGAATTTGAGAAATAGGTTCTTCTGCTTCAGGTATTTCGGTTACGTTAAATATAGAATTATAAGCAGCATAAATGCCAAAGATTGCAGTTAAAAAAACAAAACTACCCACTATCAATGCTTTGTTTTTTGGTTGTGACGCAGATATTTTGGAGGTATTTTTTATCGTACTGACAGCTTTATTATTTACTGAAGAGAGATCTTCTTTTTCTTCAGCATTTATATTAGTTTTACCCCTTGGCTGAGCTACTTCTACATCAGCCAGGCGATCGCTATTATTGGCTTTATTTTCTATCTGATAGTTTTTATATTGATTTTCCGTTGCAGTTTGAACTATTGGAACTTTACTAATAACTTCTGAAGGAGTTACTGAGGTTTGAGAAGTAGCTAATAGTAACTCTAACCATTCTTGCATCGAACTAGGGCGATCGCTTGGCTCTATTTCTAGACCTTTTAAGATAGCTTGATTAACTTTGTCGCTGAGTTCTGAGTTAAATTGTTTCGGTGCGATTAACTCACTTTGGTTGTACTTTCTTGCCAGACATTCAGTAGGTTCTTGTCCTGTAACGAGAAAATATAAACTAGCAGCTAAAGTATAAATATCAACCTGGGGAGTTTTACTATCTTGTCTTTCCCAATATGCCATTTGTTCCCAGGGTGCAAAGCAACGGTTTCCTGAATGGGTATTACGGCTAGTTTGGGTAGTTCCTGAAATCCCAAAATCGATTAGTATTGCCTGACCATTATTGGCATGAATCAGAATATTGTTGGGATGGACATCGCGGTGAATTATTCCTGCATGATGACAAACTACTAAGGCTGAACCAATTTGCCTAATATATTTTAGAGCTTGTGTTTGAGATAGCTTTCCCTGATTCAAAACCAGATCATATAAACTTTGTCCAGGGATCAAGTCCATGACAATGCAGGGAAGATTGTCCTCTTCAAACAGGCTAATGACACGAACTATATTCGGGTGGGGATTAAGTCCCAGTTTGGCTAATTGTTTTGCTTCTCTAATAAAATTTTTGACATATTTTTGATAATTATGATCCCGTTGTAATTTGCGATTGGGAGTTTTGATGACTACAGAAACATCTAAGGTTAAGTCTCTGGCTTTGTAGGTAATGCCAAACCCACCTTGCCCCAATTCTTGCTCGATTCTGTAAGGACGATTCTTTAATTTGTGTCCAGGTATCCACTGCATTAGATTTCGAGGCAAGTTGCTCTGCTAATTTAGGTTATGTTAAGGCGTGTTTTCTCGACCATCATAATTAGATATAGGTCAGTTGAAAATACGATTATCCTATCAAAGGTCTAGTTTAGAGTTTAATTTTAGCTAGTTTTAAAAATCATCTTAGAATCTTGTTTAAGGGGCAGGCGGAGAGGGATTGCTTAGAGGATCAATACTGCCTGGTAAACCTGGTAAAGCAGGATTTACCCCAGGAGTTGCGGGAACTTGAGATGGCTGAGAACCTTCAGGTAGAGTAGCTAGTGCCACGCGATTTCCTCCTACTTCCCGCAGAATATCCAATACCTCAACTACCTCTCGGTAAGTGGAGTTTTTTGCCGCATAGAGAGTCATCAAACCATCAGGATTCTGCTGCTTATATTTCTTTATTTCCCAGGTCAAATCACTACGACTGACCAAATTTTGATCCACATACAACTGACCAATATCGTCAATGGTCACGATCAAAATATTTTGCATCTGGGGTGCGCCAGTTTTCGCCTGGGGTAAATCGAGGCTAATTGCCTGTTGACGAGAGAAATTGACCGCCGCCAAGATAAAAAAGGTCAAAATACAGAAAATAACGTCAATTAGGGGCAAAATTTCAATATTAGCACCGCTGGATTGACTATCATCCTGCCAAAGATTCAAGGGTTTAAAAGGCTTTGGTGTGTACTTTCTTTTGGAACTCATTTACTATTAATCTTAAATTCTGCTTGGGGATGCTATTTACAAACAATCTTAGAAATTAAACTTTTGTTGACTGTTGACTGTTGACTGTTGACTGTTGACTGTTGACTGTTGACTGTTGACTGATTACTGAGTCGGTGGTTTGAACTCTACATATGAATAATCATCTTTACTGGTAACTACATCAGATTCTGGTTCCGACTGCATCCAGCGATCGCGATATAGAACTTCTAAACGGCTTCCTGTACGGCGTAAAATTCTGATTTGGTTTGACCAAAAAGCCTGAAATAGTCGATAAAAACTGAGACTAATAATTGCTACTAATAGTCCAACTGCGGTGGAGATTAAGGATTCACCAATACCCAAAGTTACACCAGAAGAGTCGGCAGTACCCAGATCGCTAATTTGAATCGAGCTTAAGGCTTGAATTAGCCCCCACACGGTACCAAATAAGCCTAACAAGGGGGAAAGTGCAATGATTGCCTCTAAAACCTTGTCTCCCTTCCGCATGCTTGCTAGCTGTTCTTCTGCTGCCGATTCTAAGGCGATATGGAATACATCGGGGTCAGGGTCGGATAATCTAAAGGGAGAATAGACAAATTTACCCAAAGGATGATTAATATGTTCTTGGGCAATTTTACCGACCAAATCCCAATTGCGTTCAGCAGCTTCCATGATCTGATTAAAGATTTTTTTCTCTTTAAAAACTACTCGTGACCAAAACCAAAGCCGTTCTAAGATAGTTGAGATGGAGAGTATTGAAAGAAATAACAGCGGATACATCGCAATTCCGCCTTTTTCAATAATTTCGATCAGATTCATTCTAGCTAATTACCTCTAATATTATTTTTAGTTAAAATCAGTTCTCGAACAGTTTAAGTTATTTCAGTCTATGTCCATAACTATAAATACCATAGGTTTACGAAAAATCCTGGGTAATAAAATTTTTCTAACATGGGTTTTCATTGATGTCTAGAACCAATTAATTTAATGGTTATGTAAGCGAAACTTGTGGCAGATTTTGTGCGTCTTAAACTACCATAACCTGCACCTCTTATTTTTGTGGCTAATGAATCGTAATACTGTTTTGGGAACCTGTGCTTTGGGGTTACTTTTAGTCTTGGGTTTATTAGTATCCCAACAGGAAGCTGTCATCTTTGATTCAAGCAGCGTAGAAACTGAATTTGATCAGCCTCCACACTTGCAAATGGCAATATTTGATCAAGTTAACTTACCCATAATGGCAAGTTCTCCAGCAGCAAAGAGCAATATCAATCAGCTAGCAAATGCTAACAATCGCTTCGGATTTGATTTATTGACCCAACTTGAGACACAGTCAGAGCAAAATCAAAATATGATGATTTCTCCCCCGAGTGTGGCGATCGCTCTAGCGATGGTTCGCAATGGTACTGCGGGGGATACTTTAGCTGAGATTGATCGGGTTTTGAATTTGGATGCTATCGATACTCAGAATATTGATCCGAGTTATGCTCAACTGAGTGAAACTCTGACTAATGCTAATGATGTGGAGTTGGCGATCGCTAATTCTTTGTGGGTTAATCAAAATATTACGCTCAAAGATCAGTATTTAAATACTGCCCAGGAGTTTTACGACGCACAGGTAAGCAACCTTGATTTTGCTAATGCTGCGGTCACAAATACAATTAATCAATGGGTTGCAGACAACACTAACAATAAGATTACGCAAATTGTTGATGCGGTTAATCCTGATGATGCGATGTATTTAGTTAACGCTATTTATTTTAAAGGTAGCTGGAGTCAGAAATTTGATGCTGATGCCACTAGCCAACAGCCTTTTTATCTCCAACCTGAAGCCAGCAAACAGGTAGCTATGATGAGTCAAACGGGGAATTATAGCTATTACGAAAACGAACAGTTTCAGGCGGTACGTTTACCCTATGGTGAAGGCAAACTAGGAATGTATATTTTTTTACCCCAAACCAGCAGTAGTTTAGAACAATTTCAGCAACAGTTAAACCTGGATAACTGGCAAGAATGGATTGGAAATATGCGATCGCAACCAGGCAATATTTCTCTACCAAAGTTTACTCTCGAATATGATACTGAACTCAATGATGTTCTCCAGGCTTTGGGCATGCAGCAGGTGTTTATTCCCCTTCAGGCAGATTTCTCACGGTTGACGGATAGCTCAGTGGCAATAGATACGGTCAAGCATAAAACAGTCATTGAAGTTAACGAAGAGGGAAGCGAAGCCGCAGGGGTCACTTCAATTGGGGTGCGGATTACTTCAGCTATACCCGAAACACAACCTTTTGATTTTAATGTTAATCGACCATTCTTTTTTGCGATCCGCGATGACGCGACTGAAAGCATTCTCTTTATGGGTAATGTGTTTGATCCTCAGTGAGCTAAATAAAACCAAATCAATATTTCTATCAATAGCAATTTGATAAAATAAACCAAACTAAATATTCAACTAATACTAGATGTGAATATACCCGATCTCAAATACATATCCGATGAAAAAGGCGATCGGATTGCCGTTATAGTTCCAATTGAAGTGTGGGAAGAGTTAACTAGTGAGAATAATATCGATGCCACAGAAGAGTTACTAGGTATTGCTGGTTTTGAGTCTGCTTTTAAAAAAGCCAATCGACAAGTTGAATCAGGAAAAACTAAGGATTGGCGTATGATTAGAGACGATGTATAAAGTTCGGTTGTCTTTAGAAGCTGAGAAAGTTTTTGCTACCAGTGATAAAGCTCTAGCTAAAAAACTAGCAAGATGTTTCAACAACTTAGAAAATAGTCCTCGCTCTCATCCCAACATCAAACCATTAAAAGGCTCTTATTCTGGCTATTATCGTTACAGAGTCGGGGATTATCGAGTTGTTTATTCTATTGAAGATGAATTAGTTATGGTCACCGTAATTATTATTGCTCATCGCAGTAAGGTATATGAATAGTCTTGGAGTTTTTTATAAGCCTTCAATACCTCATTGGTTAATTCTGTAAGCAGTTGAGGCGATTTATAAGTTTTCTCAAAATTCACTATTCAATTGGGTAAAACACTTGAAGAAAATCGCAATTGCTTTTTCTTGAGAAGTTACAAGCAACTGCTGAACTCAAAATTGATTATGATGTGAGTTACCAGTAAAGCCATATATCAGATTCATAAGTGATTCCTCGTCTGCATCCCGATACCATTGAAGAAGTACAGCAACGGGTTGATATTGTCGATGTCATCTCCGAGCATATTGTGTTACGCAAACGAGGTAAAGACTTTTTAGGTTTGTGTCCTTTTCACAATGAAAAAACACCCAGCTTTAGCGTCAGTCAGGATAAGCAGCTTTATTATTGCTTTGGCTGTGGAGAAGGGGGCAACACCTATAAGTTTCTGATGGAAATTGGCAAGCAGTCTTTTGCCGAAGTTGTGCTGGATTTAGCGCGGCGTTATCAGGTGGAAATTAAGACGGTTGAACCTGAACAACGACAGGAAATTCAGCGCCAAGTTACTTTAAAAGAGCAGCTATATGAAGTTGTTGCTTTAGCATCGAGCTTTTTTCAGCATGCTTTGCATCAGTCTCAGGGAGAAGTAGCCTTAACTTATCTGCGGCAACAAAGAAATATTGAAGAGACAACTATTAGTAGTTTTCAGCTTGGTTATGCCCCTGGGGGTTGGGAAACTCTTTATCGTTATTTAGTCGAACAAAAACGTTATCCTGTTAACTTAGTTGAGCAAGCAGGTTTAATTAAGCCGAGGAAGACTGGTAACGGCTATTATGACGTATTTCGCGATCGCCTGATCATTCCCATCATGGATCTTCAAGGTCGCATTATTGGCTTTGGTAGTCGGAGTCTGCGAGATGAGGATCAGCCGAAGTATCTTAACTCTCCTGAAACGCCGCTATTTGATAAGAGTAAAACCTTGTTTGCCTTGGATAAAGCCCGTAGTAATATCTCTCAGGCTGACTGTGCGGTAGTAGTGGAAGGTTACTTTGATGCGATCGCTCTCCATGAGGCGGGAATTAATCATGTGGTGGCTTCTTTGGGGACGGCATTTACCCAAGATCAGCTTAAGCAGTTACTGCGCTTTACCCCTTCAAAACAGGTGATTCTTAATTTTGATGCCGATAATGCGGGCAATAAGGCTACAGAAAGAGCGATCGGCGAAGTTGAGGATCTGGTTTATAGTGGTCAAGTGCAGTTAAGGATTCTCAATCTACCAAATGGTAAGGATGCTGATGAATTTATCAAAGGTCGCGACGATGGGGTAGTTCTTTACTACCAGGCTCTCGAAACTGCCCCATTATGGCTCGATTGGCTAATTAATCGTTTATTAACCGATAAAAATCTCAAAGCTGCCGATGAGTTTCAACAGGTAGCCGCAGGGATGATTAAGCTGCTAAATAAACTTCAGGATGCCAACCAACGCAATCATTATTTAACTCACTGCGCCGAATTGTTAAGTCTGGGAGATGCCAGATTAGTCTTGCAAAATCTAGCTACCTTAAAATCGCAAATAAAGTCGGCGCGTCCCAGATATCAAAACGACTATAATCAACAAAAACAAAGCAAGTCTATTGCCAAACCTGCTTTTGTCATTGCTACCGACCCTGAAAGTGAACTACTAGAGCAAGCCGAAGCCTTACTATTAAGAATCTACATCCACTACCACCGTTATCGTGAGCAAATTATTGAGCAGCTTGAAGATAAAGATTTACTATTCAACATCGCCACTCATCGCTTTCTCTGGCAACAGATTATCACTATCGAAGAACATCTAGTAAAGCCTTCAGCAAGCGATCGCAATCCTCTGTTAACTGAACTCCATAACCTTAGTCCTAGTTTCCCACAAGAGATGATGGTGATAACAAAACTGTTTCATCTTGATGAGAAAACCCAGGAAGATATCTTTCGGGCGGAGGTTCGTATTGCCGAGGCGATCGCTTCTTTAGAACAGGTGAACTATCAGAAACGCCAAATTTACTGTACTCAGCAGTTACAAGATCTTAATCCTGCCCAGGATCTTAAACTGATGGAATATTATTATCAAGAGATTCAAACCGCTGTGGAAAAGATTAGGCAGCTTGAGCAGATACGTCTGAACTATGCTCAAGATCCTGTTATTTAATAAGCATTATTTACCTCTTTTATTGTATTTCTAATGCTTATTTAACTTGAGTCAAGAATGATCAGAAAAATTACACAACCTGAGAAATAAATGCCTCAATGTATTGCTTCTGTTCTTCCCAGGTTGATCCTTCTGGTACTTCTTGCCAATCAGACTGTTTAACAAACAACTCATAAGCTTTTTGCCACTCCTGGCGATTGTCTTTATTGTCTTTCATGTATTGACTTAGTTCTTTGACAGTCATATCTTTAAGAGTTTTAGACATATTTAAATTTTCCTCATTCATTAATAACTATTCTAATTTGTTTGTCTTTAAATCCCGCTTCTATCCGAATTAATTTTTCTTCTTCAAGATATTTAAACACTCTCATCGGCAATCCTTTAGAAGTTAAAAATTCGCATAGAATACAGACTCTTTGAGCTTGCTCGTTTGAAATCATCTCTCAGATTCTCCGATTGGCTAGTTGATATCCTTTAGTTAGCTAGTTCTTTCAGTCGTTGATGCTTATCATCTGGGATTCTCAAGTGTAACGAACCCATCTTAAATAATCTCCTTTGGTTGTCTGATATGTAGTTGAGGGAACTTTAACTGCGATTGTTGAAAATATTTTTTTTAGTTTTTAATTGTTAATATAAGTTATCTTTCCTAAGATTCCTAGCAACTTTGATTTCTGTATACTCAACGTAAGTAATATATGACATTGCTGCTTACTTTTTTGGTTGGCTAGTAGATGGGAGCAAGAGTAGTGAGAAATTGGTATCATCTTTCATTTCTGGGACTATTGGCGATTTTATTTAGCGGTTGCTCATCTGCAAAGTCCCCTTCAGAGATTGCCGAAAAATTAGACGACAGCCTGGTGTTGATTAGCTATCCCGACAAAGGGGGTCATGGTACAGGGTTTTTTGTCTCTGGAGATGCAGAGCAATGTACGATACTTACCGCCCGTCATGTAGTTACAGATCAAGAAGTTGTAAAGGTTAAAACTAATGATGAGCAGACCAGAGAGGTTAGCAATATTCTGCCGTTTCAAAATCAAGATTTAGCCTTGTTGACTTTTGCTGCTGATCAGCAAAAATGTTCTTACCCAGACTTGTCATTACAAGATTCAGATACGGTAAAAAGATTACATCCCCTATATATCTCTGGATTTTATGGTAATGCTGGTCGTATATTTAACCATGTTGTTCCTGGAGTAGTTACGACAATTGATAGTTTACCAGAAGGCTATGGTATCGCTTATCAATCTCTAACAACAAAAGGAATGAGTGGTAGTCCTGTCCTGAATATTGCAGGTAAGGTAGTTGCGGTACACGGTCGTAGTGATACAGAAGTTGCGGAAATAGCTGAAATCAAAGGTTTTTCTAAACCTGAGTTACAAGCCTTAGACGAGAAAGAAGCTCCTCAAGGTGTTAGGATCGGGACTTTTAAATGGGGTATTCCGATCAATCTTTATTTAGCAAATATACCTAGTCACAATGTTTCTCTTGAACAGGGGAGTGAACTATTAACTGCCAAGAAATATGATGAAGCCATAAAATTTTATGATGAAATGATTAGCCAGAATCCTGGTTTAGCTGAAGCTTGGGATAAAAGAAGTGAAGCTCTTTGGAAATCTAATAAAGGCGATGAGGCTTTAGAATCTTCAAACAAAGCAATTGAACTAAACCCCACATTTGCTTCTGCTTGGAACAATAAAGGAAATGCTTTGTTGCAATTAGACAAATCAGAGGAGGCATTGGATTCTTATGAGAGAGCTATTGAACTAGATCCTAAGTTTGCTAAATCCTGGAACAATAAGGGCGTGATATTAACCAGGACAAAAGAATATGCAGAAGCATTGGATTATTATGGAAAAGCGATTGAACTAGATCCTAATTTTGCTCTTTTTTGGAATAATCAAGGTAATTCTCTATATGATTTAAAAAGATATGAGGAAGCTATTGCCTCTTATGACAAAGCCCTCGAACTTGATCCTAATTATACTTCCGCTTGGAATAACCGAGGTAATTCTCTATATGATTTAAAAAGATATGAGGAAGCTATTGCCTCTTATGACAAAGCCCTCGAACTTGATCCTGATGATGCTGATGCTTGGAATAACCGAGGTATTTCTCTAGCTGATTTAGAAAGATACGAGGAAGCTATTGCCTCTTACGACAAAGCCCTCGAACTCGATCCTGACTATGTTATAGCTTGGGATAACCGAGGTAATTCTCTAAGTGATTTAGAAAGATACGAAGAAGCGATTGCCTCCTATGACAAAGCCCTCGAACTCGATCTTGATTATACTTACGCTTGGTATAACCGAGGTATTTCTCTAAATGATTTGGAAAGATACGAGGAAGCAGTTGCCTCCTATGACAAAGCCATCGAACTCGATCCTGATTATTCTTATGCTTGGAATAACCGAGGTATTTCTCTAAAAAACTTAGAAAGATACGAAGAAGCACTAGAATCTTACGATAAAGCAATTGAATTAGATTCAGATTATGCTAATGCGATTAACAACCGCAAACTTCTATTGGAAAAAATGAATTAATAAAAGATTTCGCCCTAGCTATAGCCTTTCTTGAATTAGTGAGGTACACCGCAATCAACAATCAACTATTAACAATCAACAAAAACCAAGGTCTAGACTTGTACCGCATTAAAATGAGAATCGCTATATCAACAACACAGCTATTTGCTTAGGTAAACTTTAGAGCTAAAGGCTAAAAGCTAACAGCTAATAGCTTTTTCGATAAAAATAGCATTACGCATAAAGACTAGGACATTTGCTACTACTTCCTACTACATGCGGGTACAGCCCTTTGTTACTTCCTACTTCCTACTTCCTACTTCCTACTTCCTACTTCCTACTTACGAGCCAATCACTCTAAATGTCCTAATCTAATTTTGTACGGCTATATTTAGCGATCATCCTTTGCCAAAAAATTCTCTAAATAAATCACTGGTTGTTCACGGGAAAATTGATAAGTAGTTTCTCCATCGCTGCTTTGATAAACTCCATCTCCTCCAGTTAAGGCGGTGCTCATTTCTCTCCAGGTTTCATAACCATCAGCACCAGGATTTAACGTAATTACTAAAGGGCAATTATCGCCACTGATTTTGGTTTTGGCACAGATAACTTCTTGATTAGGGGTATTAGGATCATCGCGGTAGGTTAAAGCTAGTAAACCATCTTCTCGATATATTTCTAATCTGCGGGCTATTTCTTGACATCTTTCGGAGGGATTCCATTTATCACCCAAAGTTGTCACCATCTTTAACCAGGGTTGACTTTTTCGTTTGTTTTTACGATACATTACCGTCCAAACATCACCCCCTCTTTGAGTATCTTCCTTAAGGCTACAGAAAAAACGATCTTTGGGACTAAATAATTGGGCGGGATAATCTTGACTAATGGCATACCCCACACCAACCACTCCTGCTAAAGCACCAATTATGGCAACTCCTAGATTAATGCGCTCAAAAGCCATAGTTTTAAGTTCTAAGCTTCGTAAGTGTTACATGATCATTGTATAGATATCTGGAGCAAACAATAGTTTATTTTTGATTTTGCCAGAGAATAATCCTTCATCCTTTTAAAACATGTCCACAGATGAACGCAGATAAACACAGATGATTTGTCTGCTTACTATCTATTTCTGGGTTTTTTGATGGTTTTGATTTTGAGAAGGCAATTGCGACCGCGGTTATAAAGCAAGTTCTACGGACTTAGCTAGTCGAAGATATCGCTTTATTATTTATTATTTTCTTATAATGAGATCGCCTGTACTGCATCAAAATCACAAAAAAGTGATAGTTGGAATAATATATAGTCTAAATTCTAAATATCTAATGCTATGAAAGTATTAAAATTAGTCAGTAAAATTATTACTCATATTGGGGAAAAGACATCAAGTCCAACTAATACTAACTATGATTTTTCTGATTTAGCAGGAAAACTTAGCTGGCAAGGTGATGCTGTAGAGACACAAAGAAAACTAAGAGACGAATGGTAATCTTTTTGTGCTTTAGGCATTAATCTTTTAAAATCTTTTTTTAGCAGCAATTTTTTCATAAAGCGATCGCTCGTATCACCATTTTAATTCTCAGGCGATCGCTAAAATATACTTAAGAAATAACAAAATATGACTATCTGTTTTATCCCTAATTTATAATTTCTAATTTCTTCAAAACATGTCCATAGATGAACACAAATGATTTGTTTGTTTATCATCTATTTTTATATTTTTGGTGATTATGATTTTGAAAAGCGATCGCCAAGCTAGTAGAAGATATAGCTTTGCTTTTTATTATAATTTGGTTACTCAAGTGTGCAGACAAAATTAACATTTCTGTTATTGAAATTGATGATTTTTAGCTTTTTCTAGCTTGAAAAATCATTAAATCAAGCTTTCGAGCAATTTTCCAAGTATTTGACCCAGATAAATCTATTTAATTCTAAAAAGTAACAATTAAAAGCTACACTTCAATTTACCAAACACGTTTGCTGCAATAATAATGAATGTAATCTAAATTACCTAAATATTTAGAAGTTATCAATCCCTGAACTTAATGATTTGGAGCTTGATTACCTCGTTCAAGGAATTACTGTAGACTAATATAATTAATTCCATTACAAGAAATGGTAATAAACGAGAAGTGTTTTGAGCCGCAGCTTGAAAACATAAATTTAAAATAATCAAACATGGCAACTATCGGGATTGAGATAGCTTTAGCGATTGTAGACAAAGCGATCGCTCCTAAACGACTTAGTACTTTACAAGAGCTAATACTAAGGGAGTGCTGGCTAGAAAAAAATTATCAGGAAATTGCTCAAAATTCTGGCTATGATCCAGATTATGTAAGGGTTGTCGGCTCCCGCCTGTGGCTGATGCTGTCTGAAGCTTTTGCGGAAAAAGTAACTAAAAATAATTTTAAAGTCATTTTACGACAGCAAGAAACAACTGGTGATTTTGCTGATAATAAAATTGAGGCACCCCATGGAAGAGTTCCTCTCTCCTCCAAATTTTATATCGAACGTCCTCCACAAGAAACTTTGGCTTATCAGGAAATTCTCAATCCTGCTGCTTTAATCAGAATCAAATCTCCCTTAAATATGGGGAAGACATCTCTAGCGGCGAGGATTTTAGACCAAGCGAAATCCCATGGATACCATACGGTGATGTTGGATTTGCAGCTAGCGGAAGCTCCTGTCTTATCGGATTTAGATAAGTTTTTGCGTTGGTTAATGGCAAATATTACCTTCCAGTTGGGAATCAAATCCCAATTAGATGAATATTGGGATCAAGATTTGGGGACTAAAGTAAGCTGTAGTGCGTATTTGCAAGGCTATGTCTTACAGCAGTTGTCCGAGCCAATAGTGTTAGTCTTGGATGAAGTAAACCACTTATTTGAACATCCTGAGATAGCTCAGGAATTTCTGCCCTTAATCAGATTTTGGCATGAAGAGGGTAATAATTTTTCTACTTGGCAAAACTTACGCCTGGTTGTAGTTCACTCCACGGACGTCTATATTCCCCTCGATATCAATCAGTCTCCCTTTAACGTTGGTTTATCGATTGACTTACCTGCTTTTAATTTAGAACAGATCAAAATATTAGCAAGTCGTCATCAATTTCGGTTAAAGATCGAAGACTTAGATGACAGTTTAAACTCTTTAATGGAGATGATCGGCGGCTATCCTTACCTCGCCCGATTAGCATTCTATGCCCTAGCGACTCAACCAATTACAATGGAGCAGTTGTTGGCAGAAGCCCCCACAGCATCTGGTATTTATCGAAATCATCTACAGCGCCACTTAGTAACTCTGCAACAATATCCTGAACTAGCCAGGGCATACAAGCAGGTTGTAACCGCTGATAATCCTGTAAAGTTACCTACAATCTGCGCCTATAAATTAGAAAGTATTGGTTTAGTTAAGCTGAGTAAAGATTTAGTAGCTCCAAGCTGTCAGCTTTATCGTCTCTATTTTCGCGATCGCCTTTAAACTTCCTTGAGGGCAAGATATGAACAGTTATCATCAAGTTGGCGGCAGTTTAAACGTAACTAATCCTAGCTACGTAACCAGAAAAGCTGACGATGAATTATATCAGGCTCTTGGTAGAGGAGAGTTTTGTTATGTATTCAACTGCCGTCAAATGGGAAAATCTAGCCTTCGAGTTCGAGTCAAAAAACGTCTTGAGCAGCAAGGGGCAGCATGTGTTTCTCTCGATATGACCAATATTGGAAGTCGGAAAATCTCGGCGTTGCAGTGGTATAAAAGCATTGCTTCAGAATTGTGGCGCGGGTTCAATTTGATGGGCAAGGTCAAGTTTAAGGCATGGTGGGAGTCACAGAGGGGATTATCTCCCATACAGCAGTTGAGCCGATTTATTAGCGATATTGTTTTGTCCGAAATTGCAGCGGATAAAATTTTTATTTTAATTGACGAAATCGATAGTGTAATTAGCCTCGACTTTTCTACAGACGATTTTTTTGCCTTGATTCGCTACTTTTACAATCAAAGAGCAGAAAATCTAGAATTTAATCGTCTCAGCTTTGGTTTATTCGGTGTAGCTACCCCCAGCGACTTGATTAGAGATCCTAGGCGCACCCCGTTTAATATTGGTACGGCGATTGAGCTGCGAGGATTTACCCTCGAAGAAGCTACTCCTTTGAGTGATGGATTTAAAGCCGGTTTTGCCAATCCTCAAGCTATCTTACAGGAGATTTTAAACTGGACTGGGGGACAGCCCTTTTTGACTCAAAAACTCTGCAAACTAGTAGTTCAACATTGCCAAGACCCCAACAAATGTTTCATATCGGGGGAGGAGGCACTCTGGGTAGAAAAATTAGTTACCGAAAAGATAATTACCAATTGGGAAGCACAAGACGAACCCGAACACCTCAAAACTATCCGCGATCGCCTTTTAAGAAATGAACAGCGGGCTAGTCGGCTACTTAGCTTAGGAGAACAAATTTTACGTGGGGTCGTAATTCCTGTGAACGATAGTAACGAACAGAGGTATTTACTACTTTCAAATTTAGTTGTCAAACAAAACAGCCAATTAAACTATCGCAATCTTATCTATCAAAAAATCTTCAATTTAGATTGGATTCAACAGCAACAATCGCAATTACGCCCTTTTGGTAAAGAGGTTGAGTCTTGGCTGGCATCAGACTGTCAAGATCAATCTCGCTTATTAAGAGGAAAAGCGCTGCAAGAGGCACAAACATGGGCAAATAATCATAATATCTCTCAAACTGAGTATAAGTTTTTAACCGCATCTCAAGAACTTGAAGTTGAGCAGGCTTTAGAAATCACTCGCCTACAGGAAGTAGAAGTAAGATTAGCTGTCGAAGAACGTAACAGTCAACAACAAAAAATTTTCATTGGCGCCCTCAGTATTGCCTTGATGCTAGCGACGGGACTAGGTTTGTTGGCACAAAGACAAAGCTATCGGGCAGCACAAAGTGAACAAATAACCTTAGCGACGGTAATTGATAGTTTGGCAACTTCTTCTGAAGCATTGTTTGTCTCAGAACAAAGATTAGAAGCCTTGACCCAGGCGATCAAAGCCAAAGTAGAGCTGAAAAAATTAGACTGGACGGAACCCAACCTAACCGCCAAGGTTGATCGCTATCTGCGCCGTGCCACCTATGGTATCCAAGAAGTAAATCGCCTATCAGGACATACTGGCCCTGTGTGGGAGGTTGATTTTAGCCCCGACAGGCAATTAATTTTATCTGCCAGCGAAGATAGCACCGCTAAGTTGTGGCGACTTGATGGAACTTTAGTGACGACTTATCGAGGACATGAGGCTGGAGTATGGGCAGTCGATTTTAGCCAGGATCAGACTAAGGTAATTACCGCTAGCTGGGATCGAACTCTAAAACTGTGGGACCTCAATGGCAAACTTTTAAAAACTTTTAAAGGGCATAAAGATCGGGTCTGGGAAGTAACCTATAATCCAGACGACACGATGATTGCCTCTGCTAGTTGGGATCAAACGATTAAACTGTGGACTCCCGAGGGGCAGATAATTACTACCCTAACGGGTCATCAAGACCGAGTTTGGGGGCTTGACTTTAGCCATGATGGCAAAATTTTGGCTTCTGCCAGTTGGGATCAAACGATCAAACTATGGGATGTCGAAGAATCGATCAGACTCCAAAGACCAGTAATACTTGCCACCTTAGAAGGGCATCAAGGAGAAGTCAACAATGTCGATTTTAGCGGTGACAGTCAGAATCTAGTCAGTGCCTCTAATGATGGAACCTTAATTTTATGGGACGTTAGTAACCCCCAACAACCTCAATTACAACAAACTCTAATTGGACATCAAGATCGTGTAACTTCCGTTGCCTACAACAAAAACACTGGCGAAATTGTCTCTACTTCTGATGATAAAACAATCAAAATATGGAGTCCCCAAGGTACCCTAATTACGACTTTTAAAGGTCATCGCGATCGCATAGTGGGCTTGGGAGTAAGCACCGATGGAGAAATGATTGCTTCTGGAGGATACGATAGAACAATTCGCCTCTGGCAACCTCGCAATAACTTACTCACAACCTTAGAAGGACATCGGGAAGGAGTATGGCATGTGGCATTTAGCCCAGACGGTAAATTAATTGCTTCGGGCAGTCGAGATTCTAAGATCAAGCTGTGGACTGCTGAGGGAAAATTTGTCAAAACTTTAGGCACACATAACAATCGAGTTCATGATGTAGTGTTCCATCCTGACCAGCAGTTATTAGCATCAGGTTCAGATGACAATACTGTCAAGATTTGGAATCTGGAGGGGCAAGTAGTACAAAATCTTGAAGGACACGAAGCCTCGGTATTTACTGTCGCATTTAGTCCCGATGGCAATTATTTAGCCAGTGCAGGAGAGGATCAGACGGTGAAAATCTGGAATCTTCAAGGAGAACTGATCAAAAGCGTTATCTTACACCAGGGGGCAATTATTGAATTGGCGTTTAGCGCAGATGGTAAGACTTTGGCTACTGCCTCAAGAGATAAGACGAGCAAGCTTTGGGACTGGACTGATGATTCTCCTAATGAACATATCATCACGTTAAAAGGACATCAAAATGTAGTTTATAGCGTTACTCCTAGTCCCAATGGTAAAATCTGGGCAACTTCTTCTTGGGACGGTACGATTAAGCTGTGGAACCGCCAGGGTCAGTTATTATCTACATTTAAAGGACACGAAGGAGAAGTAAACCAAATTCGGTTTAGTCCTGATGGTCAAACTATTGCCTCCGCCAGCGCAGATCGTACGATAAAACTGTGGAACCTCAAGGGAGAAGAATTATTTACCTTAGAAAGACATACGGCAAAAGTTTGGTCACTCAACTTTAGTCCTGATGGCAAAACTTTAGTTTCAGCTAGCGACGATCGCAACATCATTCTTTGGGATCTAGAACGTATTTTGCAACTTGATTATTTTGCCGCAGCCTGTGATTGGATTGCTGACTATCTCAAAACTAATCCTAACGTGACTCCAGACAATCGTAATCTGTGCAATGGGCAGTAATATGAATATGAGTGTTTGTTATAAATCCAGTAATTTTGGTTAGTTGTTAGTTGTTAGTCCTTATTCCTTAGTCCTTATTCCTTATTCCTTAAACATGTCTCGACAGCGTAAAAAATCAGATTTGCCGACCAAAGTTTGTCCTGTGTGCGATCGCCCGTTTACCTGGCGCAAAAAGTGGGAGAAGTGCTGGGATGATGTCAAGTATTGTTCGGATCGTTGTCGTCGGCGCAAACAATCTGCTAATAGTTAGCATCGAACATTAAACATTAAACATTAAACATTGAACATTAAACATTAAACATTAAACATTAAACATTAAACATTAAACATTAAATATTTACTCGTTCAGATGGGGATTTAAACCACAAACAAATACAAGCATACTAAATGGTAAATGTTAATTGATAAATGATCAATGTAAAAACATTATTCTGAACGATTTTTAGCCTACAATCAGCAAGGTCTAGTTATTATCTTCATCACAACAATTATGTCTGCTAAACAAATACAGCCCAAGTTAATCATTCATGGTGGTGCAGGGGGGCATATCAGAAGCGAAAAGGGGGAGAGCAAAGTTCGTAAGGCTCTTCATACCATCATTGAGGAGGTTTATGAAATGCTGTCTTTTGGAGGGAGTGCCGTTGATGCTGTAGTTATGGGTTGCCAGTTATTAGAGAATCAGCCAATTTTTAATGCAGGTACAGGTTCGGTGTTGCAGTCTGATGGTCAAATTCGCATGAGTGCTTCTCTGATGGATGGGGCTAGACAGCGTTTTAGCGGGGTAATTAATGTTTCTCGCGTCAGACATCCTATTGAAGTGGCTAAGTTTTTGCAAGGAGATGATGATCGTGTGTTATCTGACTATGGCGCTAATGAGCTATTGCGGGAATTAAATATTCCCATGTACGATCCTCTGGTGGAAATTCGGCTTAAGGAATGGATACAAGAGCGAGATGAGAATTTTGATAAGAACATGGCGGGGGTTGTTGCAGAGGAAGCTCTAATACACGAACCTCGTAAGGGAACTATCGGCGTAGTGGCGCTGGATAACAAGGGTAAAATTGCCGCAGGAACTTCTACAGGTGGTAAAGGTTTAGAACGAATTGGGCGAGTAAGTGATTCGGCAATGCCCGCAGGTAATTATGCTGATGCTTCTGCTGGAGTTAGCTGTACAGGAATTGGGGAGGACATTATGGAAGAATGCCTCGCTGCTAAGGTTGTGATTCGCGTTACCGACGGCATGTCTTTAGCCGATGCTATGACAAAATCGATGAAGGAATCTCGTAGTCGTAATCGAGACTTTGGGGCAATTGCGATCGCCGCTGACGGTACTATTTGCTGGGGTAAAACCAGTGAGGTGATCTTAGCTGCTTATCATGATGGTCAGTCAATTGGCGATACGATTACCTGGAATAATCAAGAGTTAATTGATTATCGAAATTAGATAGCAATTTGAAAGCGATTACGCTACGTGTAGCCGACCGATCGCAATTTTCAGCCCCACATAAGTAGTTCCACTCTATTAAACATGCAATAGTTGAGGCGGGGATTAGGGAAATACCTTTCTCAAGTATCTCTATTTATTTTGCGTTTTTTGATGCCTTTATCTTGAAGGGGGAGTTGGCGAACTGTCCGCCAGAAATTACCACAGCTTCTAAGCTTAGAACATCATAATACGAATAATGCGATAGTACTCCTTAAAGTTAGAGCGAAACCTCTTCATAAATTGAATCACACTTAGCAGCCATGATGAAGTCATTATGATGCAGTGCTTTGAGAGCATGAGTCCACCAAGTAACGCTAACTTTACCCCATTCTGTTAGTAGAGCAGGGTGATGTCCTTGAGCTTCGGCGAGATCTCCAACTTGATTTGTGAAAGCGAGTGCGCTTTTAAAATCGGGGAACTGGTAAACTCGCTGTAAGCGCAATTCACTATTTTCTGTAATTAAATTCCAGTCTGGGATTTGAGTCTTGTAGGTATCAATTTCTTCCGCTGTAGCTGGAGGCAAATCACCAGTACAAGGAATACATTTTTGTTCTAATAATTTTGCCATTATTTCTGCTCCTTTGCTGTTTTTAACGTTAACAAAATGTTTTAATGCTCTTTATTCAATAGGTTTGCCGAGATTGGGTATTTCTATTTTGTTATGGTTGCCTTCTTGGTTTTGAGAAAAAAATTATGAGACACTTATAGAGAAGTAAGAATATATTATTTTCCAATCATTTTATAGCCTGTTAAATATAGAATCCAGAAGAAATATGAAAATTTTGTTTCTAGATCAGAGTGGTAATCTAGGTGGTGCGGAATTACAGCTCTTAGATCTAGCGAGATTTTATCGAGATTCTTGTTTAGTTGCTCTGTTTGTTGATGGTTTATTCCTAAAGGCTCTCAAACAAGACCAAATTCCTGTCCACATTTTGTCAACTCAATCGTTGCAAATTCGCAAGGATAGTAGTTTTTGGCAAAGTATTCAAACTACGAGGTTGTTGCTTGATTTAATCAGAAAAGTTGTAAAACTTAGTCGCGATCGCGATTTAATTTATGCTAATACTCAAAAAGCACTAGTTGTAGGGGCGATCGCTAGTTTTTTGGCTGGTAAGCCGTTGGTTTACCATTTACACGACATCCTATCTTTAGAACACTTTAGTGCCATAAATCGCCGAGTGGCTGTATCCTTAGCAAATCGTTTTGCTTCTTTAGTTATCGCTAACTCTGAGGCAACTAAAACTGCTTTTGTGGAAGCGGGAGGAAAAGAGCAGTTAGTTAAAGTAGTGTACAACGGCTTTGATCTAAAAAAATATGATGTTAATCGCGATCGCGTTACTCAGTTAAAACGGGAACTAAATCTAGAAGGAAGATATGTTATTGGTCATTTTAGCCGTTTATCCCCCTGGAAAGGTCAGCATGTTTTGATACAGGCTTTACATAGCTGCCCCGAAGCTACGGCTATTTTGGTAGGAGATGCCCTATTTGGCGAAGATGAATATGTTGCAGAGTTACATCAGCAAATAGAAAAATTAGAACTGAGCGATCGCGTGCGTTTTTTAGGCTTTAGGACAGATATTCCTGAGCTAATGTCGCTGTGCGATCTAGTAGTTCATACCTCTACTGCACCCGAACCTTTTGGCAGAGTTATTGTCGAAGCAATGCTTTGCGGCAAACCGATCATAGCCAGTGCGGCAGGAGGAGCAATCGAGTTAATCCAAAACAACCATACAGGATGGTTGACCACGCCAGGAGATAGCATGCAACTGGCACAAATTATTAATCAATGCCGTCAACAGTCAGCAATAGCAGATGCGATCGCTCAAGCAGGAAAAAGATCTGCTGCTCAACGTTTTGATTTGGTTAAAGTAGAACAGCAAATTGATGATTTGTTAGGTTCTGTTATCAAATGAAAGAGGTTCTAAAATATCTTTGGGGATAACTCCATGAATACCTTTAACTATATCTACCACCTGAGAAACCTCGTAATCAATTGCCGCACTGCCAAATAAGAGAGCATCTTGCTTAGTTAAACCATATTCTTGATTCACTATTCGCAGAGATTCTCGTACCGCTTTCTTCATTGCTTCGTCGAGGTCTTCATCTAGTCCAATAGCCAACCAAGCATCTTCTGTTTCTCCCACTGGTGATTCTAATTTTTTATTTTTATGCACAATTAATTCAAAGGTAGGAGTTAAAGAACACTCAATTGCTGTTAGTGCAACTTCCCCGTTTCCTTGAGCGCAATGAGGATCACCTGTATAAAATAATGCTCCAGGGACTTGTACTGGCAAATACAAGCTAGAACCCGCAGTTAAACGCTTGATATCTATGTTGCCACCATAATTACCTGGCGGTACTGAGTTTACCGCTGCTTCTGGATCTGCTGGTGCTACTCCCATAATGCCCATAAAAGGTTCAAGGGGCAGATCGATGTTTGGTCTTTCATTGGCAGGGCGAAAAATACCAATATTGTTTTCTGTATCAAGGGGAATAACTTTGGTATAGATATCTGCATCATTGAGGGGATATTCTCCTGGTAACGCACCCTTACTATGACGATTAGAAATTACACCATAGGGAACGCGATAATCGATACCTATGGTTTTGATTTCCAGAACATCTCCTGGTTCAGCACCTTCGACAAATATTGGACCAGTGATCACATGAGGACCTGGTGCAGTTCGTTCGATCTGTTCTTTAACTGCCAATTGATCTGGTAGGATATCTGCCCGATCAATTCCTGCTGAGGTAAAAAATTCTACCGTATCTCCTTGATCGGGTAAAATGCCTTCGTGGGATACAGTCTCAACGGTAACGATATCTCCAGATTTTACTTCTAAGATAGGTTCATTATCGGCAGTAAATAATTCTCCCCAAATTACATGATCGGGAGTAGATTCAACATAATGTTCGGTAGATGATGCTTCAGACTGAGAATTAGCAGGAGCAATAAGCAATATAATAGATAAGAATCCTGTAAAAATAAAAATAGATAATTTGCTGATTTTCATTTATATTTGAGTATTTTTAAGATTTAAATCTAACACTTAGTTTGTCGGTAAAAAGCGATCGCGGCTGTAGTTCAAATTACCGAATGCCAATTGCACTCAATTTCACTCCGGCGCTCATGTAACACTTATAGCTAGCAATTGTTTATAAAACTGGATTGGTTTTTAACAACCTAAATAACCTCTATTTTATATTTGGCATTTATTTGAGAGCCAAACATTATTAGATACAAACAGAGATCTAAGAAGATGTTTTTCATGCAAGATTTTTGTCTGTATCTTTTTTTGAACTTTTACAATAAGCTCATAATATTTTTTTTGACAATTAGATTCGCAGCATTTTTCTGTGTAAAATAATACTAAACCTTGTTTTTAGCTATATTAATTATAAGGATTTCTTGACAATATTTTAGGCACCTATTCTAATACTTTCTGTTGGATTATTCAAGCAAAGATAATATTGCTTAAGTTGTCTTGTTAAAGTGCCTAGTAGACGTGGGCGTAAATCGAGTAACCATTTATTTCAGTTAAAATCCTGACTGTATATAACTACATGCGGCTAAAGCCTTTGTTACTTTCTACTTCCTAATACATGCGGGACAGCGCATACGCGCAGATCGTCGTCTGAACGACGACTGGCAAAGCTATGCTTTGCGTGCCCTTTGTTACTTAAGCGAAGCGGTACTAGAGGCAATATGGCACTTTAATAAATTAATAGATAAGACTGTATAGATTGTTTTTGCTTGATTTTATCCGTTTGTGAAATCACTGGGCGGTCATCAGCGCGAATTCATTTCGCGCTTACGCCCACTAAAAACAGCCATTAAAATGACGGCTTATCTTTTCATCTTGTATTTTTATAAAACTGCTTTCTTAAGGGTTAAATTTAAAAGCATATATCTTCTATATTTGAGCATATTTAACCATTTTTCGCCAAAAAAAATCTAGTTTGAGCAAACTATAACAATCAATATTAAGTTGCTACTTTAAAATGCCATCTTTACTTGTATAAATAAAATACTCACCCCATAGTGAAACTACTGACACAACAAAAGGAAGTTATTAATATGGGATACGAGCCAAGAACTCAAGCTATACATCAAATCATTGAAAGAGATGCGATCGCAGTTAAGCCCCCCGAAACTTTAAAAGACATGTGGGCAACTGATGTATTTAGTTTGAATAAGATGCAGGGTTGTCTGCCAAAGGCTGTGTTCAAATCCCTCAAGCAAACTATCTTGTCTGATGCTAAGCTCGACCCGAACGTAGCTGATATTGTGGCAGCAGCAATGAAAGACTGGGCAATGTCAAAAGGTGCATTGTATTACGCTCATGTCTTTTATCCCCTAACCAACGCCACCGCAGAGAAGCACGACGGTTTTATCTCCGTACAGAGTGATGGCACGGTAATTTCCGAGTTTTCTGGCAAGACCCTAATTAAAGGTGAACCCGATGGCTCATCTTTCCCCAATGGTGGTATTCGTTCCACTTTTGAAGCAAGAGGTTATACAGCTTGGGACGTTACTTCTCCTGCTTACGTCATGGAAACCGATAATGGAGTGACCTTATGCATACCTACTGTCTTTGTTTCATGGACTGGGGAAGCCCTCGATAAGAAAATTCCTCTGTTGCGCTCGATTGAGGCAATGGATAAATCGGCACGAAAGGTTCTCAAGTTACTTGGCTATAGTGATGTAGCTCCCGTTAGCTCTAGCTGTGGTGCAGAACAAGAATACTTTTTAGTCGATGCAGCTTTTGCCAGCAGTCGCCCTGATTTACTCCTCACTGGTAGAACCTTATTTGGTAAGATTCCTGCCAAGGGTCAGCAATTTGACGACCATTACTTTGGCGCAATTCCCGAGCGAGTTCAAGTCTTTATGCAGGAAGTAGAAAGAAAAATGTACCGTTTGGGCATTCCTGCCAAAACCAGACACAACGAAGTTGCTCCTGGTCAGTTTGAGCTAGCACCATACTTTGAATCTGCCGATGCTGCTGCCGACCATCAGCAATTAACCATGACCATTTTACGCAATACGGCAAAAAAACATGGCTTTGTCTGTTTACTCCACGAAAAACCCTTTGCAGGTATTAATGGTTCGGGTAAGCACGTTAACTGGTCGGTCAGCAATGCTACTCAAGGTAACTTGCTCGATCCTGGGGACAATCCTCACGAAAATATTCAATTTTTAACCTTCTGTGCTGCGGCAATTCGTGGAGTGCATAAGTTTGGTCCCTTACTTCGTGCGGTAGTAGCTACTGCAAGTAACGACCATCGATTGGGTGCGAATGAAGCTCCCCCTGCAATTATTTCGGTTTATCTCGGTACTCAGCTAGAAGATGTGTTTGAGCAGATTCAACAAGGGGAACTTACAGGCTGTAAAACCAGTGGAGTAATGGATTTTGGCGTACCAACTCTACCTTCGTTCATCAAAGATTCTGGAGATAGAAATCGTACTTCGCCTTTTGCCTTTACTGGTAATCGTTTTGAATTTCGTGCCGTGGGTTCTAATCAATCTGTAGCAGGACCATTGATTGCCATGAATACAATTTTGGCAGACTCTTTAGATTGGATTGCCAACAAACTTGAAGGCGAGCTTGCTGCGGGGACTGAACTCCAACCTGCTATCTTTGGCATTATCAAAGAAGTTATGGACGACCACGGTGCGGTTGTTTTTGGCGGAGATGGTTATTCAGAGGAATGGCACAAGATGGCTGTAGAGGAGAGAGGTTTATTAAATTTACCCACCACTGCTGATGCCTTGCCATATTTGAAAGATAAATCCATCGAAGAGTTATTCGAGAAAACTGGAGTTCTTTCCCCAACTGAGTTGTCAAGCCGTTTTGAAGTTTATGCCGAACAATACATTCTTTCCATTGAAGTAGAAGCTAATCTGGTGGTAGATATGGCAAAAACCTTAATTTATCCCGCAGCAGTCAAATACGTAACTGAGCTAACTTCAGCCATTTCAGGATTTAAAGAGCTGGGTATTGACTTTAATCTCAAAATTGCCAAAAAGTCTGGAGAGCTTACCAACAAGATAGTCGATCTTACTGGTGAATTGTCGATCGCTTTGGAAAAAGAAGATTTTGAGTCAACAGAAGAGCATATGCAGTATTTTGCCCAGACTATTCGCCCTCTAATGGATCGAATTCGCGTCTGTGCCGATACTTTAGAAGGAGAATTAGCTGACGAACTTTGGCCCCTACCAAAATATCAAGAAATGCTGTTTATTAAGTAAACGGCTTCGCCGTAGCTATTAGCTATTAGCCTTGGACTTAGCTAGTCTTTAGAATCACAAGCTAATGACCACTAGCTTGTTTGGGTAAAACAGAAAAGAGCTTATAACCGTTGAGTTAGGTATTCTTTTTACTTTCTGATGTTACGCACTAATTTATCTGTTTAGACTGGTAAAGGGTTAAAGGGGAAGGGTTAAAGGGTTAATTGATATTTTTTTAATACCTTGTTCAAACTATTGATTGTTCTTGATTTTGCGTAACGTCAGTTACTTTTTATCTAGTGATCTTGGGCGTAAATAAAAGCACCATTTGTTTAATTCAAGACCCCGACTATGTCTAAACTTGCTACTTGCTACTCGCTACTTAAGCGCAGCGATACTAGTCTTATCAATGAGTCCACACTTGTCGGATTGCAACTATCGTTCCCTATCTAGTCTCAGAATTAATGAATTTTAAATCTTCTCAAGCAAATAATATTTCCCTGCCTCTGCCATTAAGGGCGATCATCAAATCTTTCTCTCCCACTTGGATTGTTTGTATTCCTCTCTCCGCTGCGATCTTTATGATTTGGAATACGGCAGCCTCCGCCCAAGGTCTTGATGCGCCTGCTAGTTTAGACGAAATCAGAGTTGTTTTAGACTCAATTTTTCTCTTATTTTGTTCGGTTCTAGTAATTTTTATGAATGCTGGATTCGGCATGCTAGAAGCAGGATTCTGTCGCCAAAAGAATGCGGTAAATATTCTGGCAAAAAATCTGATTGTCTTTGGTATTGCTACTTTGGCTTACTGGGCGATCGGTTATGGTCTAATGTATGGGGAAGGTAATTCCTGGATCGGTACCAGCGGATTCTTTTTTAATGGCGATCCTGCTCCCTATGGAGACGAGGCATACCCAGCAGCAGTACCCGCAGCAATTTCATTTTTATTTCAGGTCGCCTTTGCTGCTACTGCCGCAACTATCGTTTCTGGTGCGGTGGCAGAAAGAATTGAATTTACAGCCTTCCTTATTTTCAGTACCTTATTAGTTGCTGTCTCTTATTCAATTACAGGACATTGGGTCTGGGACGGCGGTTGGTTAAGCGAACTCGGCTTTTCTGACTTTGCTGGTTCAACGGTGGTTCACTCTGTAGGGGGCTGGGCTGCTTTAGTTGGGGCAGCACTTTTAGGACCGAGACTAGGTAGATATCAAGGTGGCAGAATCAATGCCCTTCCTGGTCATAACATGGGTTTTGCCACTTTGGGTTGTTTGATTCTTTGGATTGGCTGGTTTGGTTTTAATCCTGGTTCGGAGTTGGCGGCAACAGCAAATGTACCTTATATTGCTGTCACTACCAATTTGGCAGCAGCAGCAGGGGGCACAACCGCTACTTTTACCACCTGGTTAAAAGACGGCAAGCCAGACTTATCGATGATTATCAATGGTATTCTGGCTGGACTAGTTGGTATTACCGCTAGCTGTAACGATGTCAGCTATTTATCTGCCGTTATTATAGGTGCGATCGCAGGAATTTTAGTGGTCTTCTCTGTTGCTTTCTTCGACCGTCTTAAAATTGATGACCCTGTTGGTGCAACCTCTGTTCATTTAGTCTGCGGTATCTGGGGAACTTTAGCAGTAGGCATCTTTGGCAGCGGTAATATCTTGACTCAATTAATTGGCATTCTTGCGGTAGGCTCATTTACCATCGTTTTTAGCGCGATTGTCTGGGGAATAATTAAAGCCACTATAGGTATGCGAGTTCATGAAGCAGATGAAATCCGAGGTTTAGATATTAGCGAACATGGTATGGAAGCATACAGTGGCTTTATCAAAGAATCTGACGTGTTGTATTATGGTAACCCTGGTAAAGAAGTGGATGCAGAAATGGGCAAAAGTCTTAGGTAAATAATCAAAATTTGTTTTCAGTAAAGTTGGAATTGAATTAACAAAACTTTTGGTTTCCCAGCGTCTTGAACATTTACTTGAATTATGGATAAATTAAAAACATGAGCGAGCAACATTCCAATAGTCTTGTCAAACTCGAAAAAAAGAACCATAAAGGTAAGGGTAAATCCAGGAAGATTGACAAAAAAAAATATGAAAAAGAATTGGCAAAGCTACAAATAGAATTGGTCAACCTACAAAGATGGGTGCAACACGCAGGTTTGAAGGTTGTAGTTATCTTTGAAGGTAGGGATGCAGCAGGAAAGGGTGGTGTTATAAAACGTATTAGTGAGTGTCTAAACCCCCGTGTTTGTAAAGTAGTAGCTTTAGGTACCCCAAGCGATCGCGAAAAAACTCAGTGGTATTTTCAAAGATATGTGGCTCATCTCCCCGCAGCAGGGGAAATAGTCTTGTTTGATCGTAGTTGGTATAACCGCGCAGGTGTGGAAAAAGTCATGGGTTTTTGTACCTATGAAGAATATAACGAGTTTATGCGCTCGTGTCCCGAATTTGAAACCATGATTCAGCGATCAGGCATAATTTTAATTAAGTACTGGTTTTCTGTTAGCGACAAAGAACAGGAAAAACGCTTCCAAGAACGAATTAAAATTCCCACCAAACGTTGGAAAATTAGTCCAATGGACTTAAAAGCCAGGGAAAAATGGGTTGATTATTCTAGAGCAAAAGATGATATGTTTGCCGCTACAGATATTCCTGAGTCGCCTTGGAATGTGGTTGAAGCTGACGATAAAAAACGGGCGAGACTAAACTGTATTAGCCATCTGTTGAAAACAGTTCCCTATGAAGAATTGCCACCGAAAAAAATTGAGTTACCTCCTCGCCAAAAAGAAATAGACTATGAACGTCCACCAATAAGCACCCAAAGTTTTGTTCCAGCTAAATATTGAATGGGTGAACTTGGCATCTTAATAAGCTGTTAATGCAATTTAAATGCACAACAGCTTAACAAATGTTTCAGCTGATCTCGAACTTAGGTTAAATTAGGACAATTAGGAGGCTCGTCAAGGAACTATGACTTATTCGCTTTCGTAATAAACTTTATTCTAATAACACGGCAATATTAGAATAAGTAACAAAACAACTAACAATTATAGTTCTATCTTGGTCAGAAAATAAATTATAAGCACTGGTAAAATTATCTTTAAGCTGACTGTGTATTTCTCCTGAGAATTTTTGAGAGTGCATTACAGTCCCATCATCAAAAGTCTGACAATGCCATTCTTGAAAATTATCTATTATTCCGTTAAGTAAATCCATTTTTTAGCAAACCATACTTTAATAACTGTTATTGAGAAACATCTCAAATATCTTTAGTAGTCAAAGTATTCCCATTGAGCTTTGATTTACTAACAGGCAAATTTCTAAGTATGGCGATCGCTTTTGATATGGCGATTGTATCTCTATCTCGCGCCTGTCCGTTTTATGAAGGTAGAGTGGCAGGAAAAGCGATGCGGACAATTCACTATCGCGGCAGCAAACGTTTTGCTGGGGAGGGAGTTTATACTAATCTGCAATCTGTGGGTGGTTTAATGCCCTATGCTGAAACGGTAGAGGATTTAACTCAGCAGCTTTTCATCGTTACTGTTGCGATCATTTTGAAGAAGAAGTACATCATCTAAAATCCGAGCCAATTACCGAAAACACATTGAAAAATATTAAAAATTAGACAAATATAGCATTAAAAACCGACCTACTCTGGAAATAAATATGAGGCAAACACAGTTACCAAACCATAGCTAATGTTAGCCAACTTGCTTGTCTCTTTCTTATCCCGAACTTATGTTAAATTATTAATAATTATTTTGCCAGATATCCCATCTCAAAAACTATTTAAGATTACTACAAATTCTGAAAAGTAGGCAATAGGTAAAATTTCCTAGTTTTAATTTTTGATTAATTTATACTGCCAATTTTAGTTTTATTACGTAAGATTAGGTGCCTTTTCCTATAAACACTTTATAGTGGTGGTGACATGCTTGATACGGAAGTTAGTAATTGTTACTTTAAATGCGATCGCTATCCCAATGTTAATTATTGGGTTCATCAAATTCAGAGTAGCTAAACTTCCAAGCTAGCAAACAGCAATAGCTAAAACTATTACGTCCCACAATGAATAATCAGTCCGATAGTCCCAACAAACCTCTAGGTCAAATTTTAATTGAAGCAGGTCTTATTTCTATTAACCAAATTGAAATAGCTTTAAAAGAGCAGGAAGAAAGAGAATTAAGAATTGGTGAAATCTTAGTAGCTCATGGCTGGATTAAGCAGTCAACCGTCGATTTTTTTGCCGAACAATGGCAGCAGCTCTTATTGAAGCCAGATAAACAGCCTTTAGTCTACTATTTTCAACAAGCCTCATTGCTTAGTATAGAGCAAATAGAAGCAATACTGAGATTGCAAAAGCTTAAGCATAAAAAAGCCAGATTTCATCACTTGGCAGTTGAACAGGGATATCTCAAACAAAAAACGGTCAATTTTTTTCTAGCATATCTGTTTAAAATTTACGACCCAAAATCAGTCTCAATCGCTAAACCTTATGAAGTCCTTAAAAACTACTCCAAAGGTATCTACAATTTTGCCAACATTGATCTTCAAAAAGCTCCCATGATGGCTGTTAGTTTAAGAGGAGTTATTCTAGATAGTTCAAACTTGAGCAGCATTGATCTGAGTAAGGCAAATTTGAGTCAATCTAGCTTAGTTAGAGTTAATTTAAATGGTGCGAATCTCACTAAAGCGATCTTAACCGAGGCTAATCTGAGTCATTCTTTGTTAACTCAAGCTGATCTAAGCGAAGCCCATTTGGAAAAGGCTAATTTTAGCTCTGCTATTTTGCAGCAGGTTAATTTAACCTCCAGCTATCTAGCTCAAGCAAATTTTGCGGGAGCCGATTTAACTAAAGCTACCTTACCTGGAGACTTTCCCTATGAGGTCTATTACGATCAAAATACAATTTTTGACCATGACTTTGACCCCCAATCAGGAGGATGGACAAAAGTCAGTTAAACAATTTATCTTATAGTTGCTTCAAATAAGAATCTTCCGAATAAAATTCACATGAATTTTTCTTAATCCCCAGTTCCTAATCCCTCGAACAGACAAATCAAAGGATAGAAAAACTATTTAGAACGACTGTATTTCAAACTCCTGAAGCTTTCATCAATTCCTTAACAGTAGAGCAATAGTTTTCCATGCCAAAACTAGCGGGAGTCACAGGATTGTGATACACAAAATGGCGATAATCAAGGGAGAAACGACTCCAGGAATCCATTTGAATACGAAAGATTTTGATAAAGATATTGGTTAGCCAAGTATAAAGCGGAATCCGCAAATAGACTTTTTTCTGGAAATAGTTAGTGATTTCGGCGATCGCTCGATCTACGGAGATGGCAGGATTCCCTAATACTAGGCAGTCTACTTCCTGACTATCTGGCTCTTTTTTGGGCGCATAGTTGGGATGTTCTACTAAATAGCTAATTACTGCGGCGATGTCTCTAGCGTGGATAAAATGGAAGCTCCCTTCAAGGCTAAACCAGCGAATCAAACCAATCCATTTAGTAACGTCGGTAATACCTGCACTCAGGTGAGAATAAGGCTTATTCTGTTCTCCACCAAACACCAGCGTCGGAAACACGACAATAATTTTATCGGCGATCGCCTGTTTAGAAAGTTGCGAAAAGCATTGATATTTGGTGCGAATATAGTCATGACCAAACTGACTGGCTGGTAATAATAAGCGGTTATTGCGGTCTAAGATACTGGCGGTGGAAAAATAAATTACCCGTTCACAGATCTTAGGATTGAGCAGATTGATTAGCGCCAAAGTTTTGACTACGTTGATATCATAAGTTTCGGCTTGACCACCCCAAGCAGTTGCTGCCAGAATCGCGATATTAATATCTTTGAGCAACAAATCACTGTATTCTTCAATCCTAGACATATCCCCTACTAAAAGATGAATCCCTGGACGTGAGCGATAATCAAACCGCAGTTTGTCGGGATTTCTAACCAGCAAATATAGTTCGTGATTGGTATTGTTAATCAAGGCTTCGGTCATATAGTGACCAATACAACCACTCGCGCCAGTAATAAAAATCCGTTTCATAGAGCAAGTCTTTAGGGAAAATCTAATCTTAAGCTAGGTTTAATTCCTAATTAGGGTACTTTACTATCTGTTTTTTGCAAAGAAATTTTCTCGGTTATTTTTGATCTCGTCCCATGAAAAGCAAGTGATGTATTGTCATTTATCATTTGCTGTTGGTCATTTGTTGTTGGTCATTTATCCTTGGGGACAGTTAGATCTGAAATGTTGAGGCTATTTTAGTTTGCTTAATCGCTAGTGAAAATGCGCCACATGACAAATAAGGTTATTCCTAAGTAGCCACACACTGCTAACCAATCTAAGTCGTTACTAGTAATCATCTTTAGTTAATACTTTTGTAATTCTTAGTTAATGATTATCTTACTATCTGCTGCTTTGCAAGTTGAAAGTGTGTTGGTCGCGCAATATATAAAAATGATTTCAAGGTAGGGTGGCAATGCCAACCCTACTTAATTGTGCCTATGGCATCTCGGAATCTACATACTTTAAGATATCGGGATTATTTTTGTCTGTTTCATAGACATAGCCGAGATTGATGGCGATTCTTCTTCTCAAACCAAGAGTAGGGTATAGTGGACTTTCTAATTCCTCTGTAGCGTAAAAATCAGCAGATTTAACCAGTTTTAACGCGACTTCTTGGGATAAATTTTTACCAAAGATGTTCAAAACCTTAGTAGCACAATCACTTTTAAAAGCATTTTCTAGCTCTGCATAACGCTGTTCATATGCTAGTAAAATTACATCCAAACAAGCAGCATAATCAAAAGTATTATTGAAGTCAAAAGCAAATTCTTGGGCTTGGTTATCGGTCGTATTTTGGTTACTTTGGGCTTGTAGATGTAATATTGGTTCAACTGTGGCTTGGGCATTGACGACAGGCAATAGCACTGATTGCAAAGCTATGCTGACTCCTATGGTTGAAGATAATCGTAAAAGCTGCTTCATTTTTTGTCGCAAAATATCTATAGTTCTGAATTATTTTTGTAATAATTATAATTTTAACTGAGTATTTATACTAGCTTAAATTGACGATTACACAAACCTGAGCAGCGATCGCCGTTGTGGATGGAGAAAATGAGCAGTTGATCAATATTCACTATTCACTGGTAAAGAGCTAGCGATCGCAAACTCTGTCTAGAGGTATATCTTAAATTTTAAGGTTTAGTTTATATTTACGGTAATGTCTGAAAAATCAGGTGTTGTTTTCAGATAACTTTTTCACTATAAAAAATTAGTGATAATTTAGTTTGGCAATAATTGCTTGCTCGAAATAAATCAGTTCTTGATGACATTTGCTATTCATCGTCTATTGAACATCAGGAAACGAATTAATAATCATAATTTTAGCTAGATAGAGATGTATCTAATTATTGTTGGTGCCAGTGCAGTAGGTAAACAATTAGTTTCTATTATTAAAGAGCAAGGACACAAAGTTGCAGTAATTGAAAAGCAAGAACAACGAGCTAGAGAGATCATGCAACAGTTTGATGTCCAGGTGTTTCATGCCGATATTGCTCAGAAAAACATTTTAGAAGAAGCAAATGTAGCCAAGGCTGATGGGATTATTGCTACTACTAAAGATGATGCCGTAAATCTGATGACAATGGTTTTGGGCAAACATTATCAAGTTGAAAACTTAATTTCTTTGCTTCAAGAAGCAGAACATCAAACTATGTTTGAAAAGTTGGGAATAAAGGTATTAAGCAACCCTGAAAAGATTGTGGCACAAAAGCTGTTTAGTCTGGTTGATTCGGATTAGTAATTTAGGCGCAGAATTAATGAAGACTATCATACGAGATCTTGGTTTATTTTTGCACATACCTGGGATCATGGCGGTGATTTCCCTACCTGTATGTCTATTAGCTAAAGAAAACTATGCTTTGATTCCCCTGCTTACCTGTGCGATCGCCTCATTAGTAACTGGTCAAGTACTATATAACCTGTCTAAATCCAAAGGCAGTAGCCGTATTCCCTATGCTATGGCAACAGCAGCATTAGGTTGGTTGTTTTTGCCTTTATTTAGCTCGATTCCCATCTACATGATGGCAAACGCACCAAATTTAGCCCCCGATCTATCTACCACTATTTTGCAGTTCCAGAACCCTTGGAATGCAGTTTTTGAGGCTTTTTCAGGGTTTACCAGTACGGGACTGTCTATGGCATTCAACTATAGCGAATTGCCCCATACCCTCCAGTGGTGGCGATCTCTAATTGAGTGGGTTGGTGGTGTTGGTGTAATCGTTCTGGTGATCACCATACTTGAACCAGCTACTGAACCCGATCAGCTATACAATGCCGAGGGGAGAAGTCAAAGAATTGGTTTAACTTTGAGTCAAACAGTTAAACGGATCTGGTGGATCTATCTTATCTATACTGTGGGCGGTATTTTCTTATTTCGGATTGTGGGTATGACCTGGTGGGAAGCACTCAATCATGGCATGACAGGAATTGCCACAGGTGGATTTAGCGTCACGCAAAATAGCATTGGGGATTATGGAGTTGCGGTTAAGCTGGCAGTTATTGTGGTGATGATTTTAGGGGCAATCAGCTTTTCCAATCATTATCAATTTTTGCGCCATCGTAAGTTATCGGCTTTTTGGTCAGACGATCAGCATCGAACTTTATGGATCATTTTGATTTTGGGGACTGTCTTACTTTGGGGCTTTAACCGTTTGGCATTCAAAACTGTCCCCTTGGTTGATATTTTGTTTCAGTGGTCTTCGGCATTAAGTACCTGTGGCTTTGGTACGACTTCCGTTGAATCTTGGGATGGTGGGGCAAAACTATTGATGACCTTTGCGATGTTGGTCGGCGGGGCAGCGGGATCTACCGCAGGGGGAATTAAGTTAAGCCGACTGGTAATTATTTTCAAAGCGATTGTCTGGCGTTTTCGGCGGGTTGCCCTTCTACCTCATGAAATGATGCGTTATGAACTAGATGGCAAAGTTATCCCCGAATCCGAGGCTAATCGTCGCGTAGAAGCTGCTGCGGTCTTGGCTATTTTATGGATAAGCGTAGTAGTGATCGGCATTTTTATGCTGCAATATCTCAAGCTGCCCACCTATGACCTAATCGACGTTATCTTTGAAGTTGCTTCAGCAACCAGCGGCGTGGGCATATCTACTGGTATTACTCATCCTGACTTACCTTGGTTAGGCAAACTCACCTTAATTTGTTTGATGTGGATTGGTCGCCTAGAAGTCATTTCGGCACTGTTGCTGTTATCTCTACCCATTAAATACTTTTATAAAAGGTAAAAATTAAACATTTTGGTTCAAGCCTCTTGTGAACGAATGATGTACACGACTTGGAAGATTTCTCTAAAAACCTTGCAAATTAGTAACAAAATCAAAACGTTTGTATTTACGCTCTTTGTAATTTGATGAACCATCTGCTCTGGGATTAACCCAATTGTCAATCTGCACGGCAAGAGGAAAAGCTACATAAACTAAACTTCCGTTATATGGTGTTTCTTTAGCAATTCCAACAATTCTACACGGAAAAGATTGAATTTGCTCATTTCCGAGTTTTACATCTAAGGAAAAAGTTTGGTTGCGATAAGTACCTCTATTGATAATTTTATTTGTATCAGCTAATTTATTAAAAATAACCTCAGATACGATAATACCATCAGGAGTTGTAAGAGAAATTTTTTCACCATTTATTATATCTAGGTTGCTATTCCTTAAATCTTCATTAGTTTCTCCCGTAATAAAATAACTTTCTGTGTATACAGGTTCATAAGGTTTTTCTTCCAATGTTTTACTAAAATTATCAGCTAGCTTTAAGTTAGGATATTCACTTATTACAGGAACAATTTGTCTAACTCGATTATCTTTTTGAAGAACTGAGAACTCAGCAAAAGATAAAACTTCATCAAACTTTCTTGATTGTACTTCTATAGTAAATAAATCGACATTTTTAGTGATTTGGTTAACGACTGTTTCTTCAATTCCAAATGCTAAAGAGAAAAAAATTACTAAAATACCAACATTTATCCATACACCAACAATATTTAATATTGTGAAAAATTTAGATTCTTTATGGCAATCAACTTCGCCTTTGTATAGCAGAAGAAAAATTTTGGTCTGATAAGAGATTTCTTGATACCAAGTGTACCATTTTTAATGATTGGATATTGAATTTAATATCGTATGTAATAATAATTATTACTTCATAATTTAATAATCAGGAAAAGACTATTTCTTAATCGCTATTATTATCTGAAGTAAGGGTTGCTCGTAAACTAAAACTAATATCGCCGTTTCTTTCAAAACGAGCTTGTTCCACTTTTTCTAAGGTATTGAGCTGACATTGTAGACGTAAAGTGAAGAGTAAATCTTCCCTAGTTATATGCAAAGTCTTCATTGTCTTATGACACAGTTGACCATCTTTGATGATGACGCGAGATCTTCCCTTGATCAGATGTTCCAAGTAGTTAAAATGAAAGGCGATCGCCGAAAATAGCCAATGCATACTTACTAGTACAAAACCTGCAAAAATACTGGCAAAAAAAGCAGAGGTTCCGTTAATTGCACGGCTTAATGTAGAGCCAAAAATAATACTGAGAATAACATCGAAGGCGGCATATTTACCAATAAAACGGCGATCGCCTGCCAGCCTCACCATCACCAATGCTGCGACGTAAATTATTGCCGCCCGTAATCCCATTTGCCAAATATTTAGTTGTTCGGCATTTAGCCCCAAAGCCTGATCAATGTTAAACATTTATCATTTATCAATAAAGTTAATAGCTATTAGCTCTTAGCTATTAGCTTTTAGCTCTAATGTTTATAATAGATCCAATCTCAAGTAATTTATTGCCCAGGTGAATCAGATAGACTGGCAGCAGATCGCTACTGTATATCGCCATCGATATCAAACCAAGCTACTTAGAGAAAGTAGTCCTGGTTATCGGCATCAGCCGTCGGGAATTCCCGCCTTTCCTGCTGATTTGTGTCTCAGAAACTATCAGCATCAGGCAGTAGCAAACTGGCTAGAAAACAAAGGCAGGGGAACGCTAAAAATGGCAACGGGTAGTGGTAAAACTATCATTGCTCTAGCGATCGCCTGTGAGCTTTATCAACAGATCGGATTACAGGTATTGTTAATTATCTGTCCGAATCGTCATTTAGTGATGCAGTGGGCAAGGGAATGTCAAAAGTTCAACCTTAACCCGCTAATTGCCATGACTCGGGTTGATACTTGGCAGGGAGAACTATCTAACCAACTTTATAATCTCAGTCAATCGCCTTCAGCCTTCTGCACGATTATTACTACCAATTCCACCCTAATCAGCGAAGGATTCCAATCGCAGCTCAAATACTTTCCTGCCAAGACTTTAATAGTTGGTGATGAGGCACATAACTTGGGTTCAACTCGCTCAGAATCTAGCTTACCCCGCAATATTGGCTTGCGTTTAGGATTAACCGCTACTCCCGAAAGACAGTACGATCAGTTTGGCACAGAAGCCATACTCAAATATTTTGGCAAAATTATTCAACCAGAATTTACCTTAGCAGATGCTATCAAACAGGGGGCATTAGTTCACTATTTATACTATCCAGTCTTAGTAGAACTAACTGCCGCAGAAGCCTCTAGCTATGCCAGCTTAACCAAGCGTATTGGCTGGAGTATGCACAAAAACCCCAGTTGGCATCAAAATGAAACCCTGACCTCTTTATTGACCAGGCGATCGCGTTTAGTTGCCACCGCAGCCAACAAATTAACTTGTCTGCGAGAATTAATGCAGTCTAGAATCAACACTAGTCACACGCTGTTTTACTGTGGTGATGGTTATTTAGATGAGTCCAAGATACTCCGCCGTGCAACGACGGACACATGCGGGCAAGCCCTTTGTGCTTGGACTTCGTCAACTCGCCAGATAGATGCGATCGCTCATTTGTTGGGGAAAGAATTAGGTTATCGCGTCAACACCTATACTACTGACAATTCTCTAGCCGAAAGAGAACTGATGCGCCGTCAGTTTGAGTCAGGAGAACTTCAAGGATTAATAGCCATACGCTGCTTAGATGAGGGAATAGATATCCCTGCCATCAAAACTGCCGTAATTCTTGCTAGCAGCAGCAATCCTCGTCAATTTATTCAACGTCGTGGTCGCATCTTACGCCCTCTGACTAATAAACATCAGGCGACCCTGTTTGATATGCTGGTTGTCCCACCCACTTTGGATCGTGATACTTGGGAGGTGGAAAAGAATTTGTTACGTAAAGAGTTGAGGCGGTTTCTCACCTTTGCTGAATTAGCCGATAATGCAGATTGGGCTTGTGAGAAGTTATTAAGGTTGCAAGATCGATATGAGCTTTAAATTAGTTTTTAAGACGTTGTTAATCAAAAACATGACTTGCCTAATGTGACGGTTTTTATAGCTTCTCAATCCTGTATTTCGTCAGATAACAACTCTCATTTATTGCTGAAAGACAGAAGATAAACTCAGTGATGCTTCTCTTTAATTTCATTCAATACTCAAACAAATCTAATATCAAAGACAGTTTGAGAATTAAAATTGCTAAAAACTTTGTATTCAATCAGATTCATTCTATGGACACAATCAAGTATACGTTGTCAGAAAGCCAGATGCCTAAAGCTTGGTACAACATCCAAGCAGATCTGCCTTCTCCCATCCCGACCGTACTCAATCCTAGTACGGGTCAACCAATTAGCTCAGCCGATCTTGCTCCCCTTTTCCCCGAAGAGTTAATTAAACAGGAAGTAAGTCGCGATCGCTTTATTGAAATTCCCCAAGAGGTGCGCTCAATTTACTGTCAGTGGCGACCAACTCCCCTCTATCGCGCCCGAAGACTGGAAAAAGCCCTCGATACCCCCGCCAAAATTTACTATAAATATGAAGGGGTTAGTCCTACGGGCAGTCATAAACCAAATACCTCTGTTCCCCAGGCTTACTACAATAAGCAAGCAGGAGTGAAACGATTAATTACCGAAACTGGTGCGGGTCAGTGGGGTTCTTCCCTAGCCTTTGCAGGTGCTTTATTTGGACTCGATTTAGAAGTCTACATGGTCAAAATTAGCTACGAGCAAAAACCTTACCGTCGTGCCATGATGGAGGCTTTTGGCTCCCAGGTGATAGCTAGCCCTAGCGACACCACCAATGCAGGACGCAAAATACTCAAAGAAAATCCCGACAGTCTTGGTAGTTTGGGAATTGCGATCGGTGAAGCGGTAGAGGTAGCAGCCCAAGACGAGAATGCTAAATATGCTTTAGGTAGCGTTCTTAATCACGTACTACTCCACCAAACTATTATCGGTCAAGAGACACTAGCACAACTAGAACAGGCAGGTGACTATCCCGATATTTTGGTAGGCTGTACGGGTGGGGGCAGTAACTTTGCTGGTATTGCTTTTCCGTTCATAGGTGCGAATTTGCGTCAAGAACATTCACAGCCAATTAAAATTGTGGCGGTAGAACCTGCTGCTTGTCCCTCTCTAACCAAAGGTAAATATACTTATGATTTTGGCGATTCCGCTCATCTAACTCCGCTGGTGAAAATGTACACATTAGGCAATTCCTTTGTGCCAGAAGGAATTCATTCTGGCGGTCTGCGCTATCACGGTATGGCTCCCCTGCTGAGTCACGTCCTCGATCTAGGGTTGTTTGAAGCTCGCGCCGAAAAACAGTTAGGTTGTTTTGCTGCGGGTACTACCTTTGCTCGTACCGAAGGCATTCTTCCCGCGCCTGAAGCCAATCATGCAGTTAAAGGTGCAATCGATGAAGCCTTACGCTGCAAAGAAGAAGGAGCTAGTAAAACTATTTTATTTAATCTCTGTGGTCACGGTCACTTTGATATGCAGGCATATATGGATTATCAAGGGGGGTTATTGCGCGATACAGAATATAGCACGGAGGAGGTAGCAATGGCATTAGCCCGATTGCCTGTAATTGAGTAAGAAAAAGGTTTCTAATTGTTTTCTTTGACATAATAGACTTCTTGCATAAATAAATTTTTCTCGGTAGAAATTTTATTTCCTGACTTCTGACTTCTGACTTCTGACTTCTGACTTCGATCTCAACTAACAATTTTGATTCGTGCAAGAGGTCTAATAGACGAACTATCCCATCTCATAGGAGGATGAGGACTTCTCTTTAAACAGCCCACCGCCCTGACATGGGGCGATATGAGCGTCTTTGTGAGGAGACCTTATACTAAATTCTGTTTAGATACAACATTTAAAAGTTGAGTTGAGGCAGAAGAGTTTGAGTTTAATTCAACCTATTTCCCCGAAGTATACTTTGGTAATCGGATTAGTATCAGACGTAAGGACGGAGGCAGAAAAGCCATCTATTGCCCCACAATTCCAATTGATTAAGCCTTGATTATCTGCGATCGCAAAAATTCTGACCTGTTCAAACATTAGTGGGATAGATTCAGACAACAAATGTTTCTATAAGATGGGCATCGCCCACCTTATTAATCAAAATATTATTGAATAAACATTACATGCCTCTAGTTTTTTGTGACCAAACTCTTGTAGGTAGACCCCAGATGTAGATGAATCCTTCTGCTGCCTTGTGGTCGAATTCATCTTCTGCACCGTAAGTAGCAAGATCTGGTGTATAAATCGAATTATCGGACTGACGACCAACTATGGTTGCGTTGCCTTTCAATAATTTGATTCTGACTTCCCCTGAGACTCTTTCTTGGGTATTTTGAATAAAAGCATCTAGAGCAGCTTTGAGGGGACTGTACCATAAACCACGGTAGACTAATTCACCATAAGATTGCTCAATACCTCGTTTGTATTGAGTAACATCTCCCGTTAGAGTTAGACTTTCTAGGTCACGATGAGCCTGAATTAAGACTAGCAGGGCAGGTGCTTCATAAATTTCCCGTGATTTGATGCCAACGACGCGATTTTCCAGCATGTCGATCCGTCCGATGCCATGTTTACCCACCGTCTCATTTAACTGAGTAATTAGGGCTACAGAGTCTAGTTGCTCGCCGTTGATGGTGGTAGGCAGACCTCGCTCAAAACCAATGGTAATATATTCTGGCTCATCTGGAGTATCGGCGATCGCTTTAGTCATCAAATAAATCTCTTCAGGAGGCTCTGCCATCGGATCTTCTAAAATTCCCGCCTCAATACTGCGACCCAGTAAATTGCGATCAATGCTGTAGGGAGAAGACTTTTTAACAGGAAAATCCAAGCCAAACTTTTCTCCATAAGAAATTGCTTCTTCTCGGCTCATTCCCCACTCCCTAGCGGGGGCTAAAACCTTAAGATTGGGATTTAATGCCATGATACCCACATCAAATCGCACTTGATCATTCCCTTTTCCTGTACAACCATGAGCTACTGCATCTGCGCCATATTTTTCCGCTGCATCAACCAATAATTTAGCAATCAACGGACGTGCCAGAGCAGTAGATAGAGGATAACGGTTTTCGTACAGAGTATTTGCCTGTATAGCGGGAAAGGCATAATCCTTAACAAAGGTTGCCGTTGCGTCTGATACTAAAGATTCAGCCGCGCCAAATTTTAGAGCCTTCTCCTGAATTGGCTCCAACTCATCCCCCTGTCCTAAGTCAGCCGCGAGGGTAATTACTTCTTCAACCCCCCACTCGTTCTTAAGATACGGAATACAAACGGAGGTATCTACTCCACCTGAATAAGCTAATACAACTTTTTTGGCACGTCCCATAATTCATTCCCTAAATATAACTAAAGGGGTATTGTACATAAAAGTTAACTCTTTAGAATGTTTTTTGCTATATTTTCTTGGGTTAAGTGATTGAGAAGCAATACTAGGGATCCTTTCTTGCCATAGCCACTACATGATTTTGATAAATTACACCAGACATTAATCTGTCCTAACTCTGTTATCGTTGCAGGACATTAAATAATATTGTGTTTAAATATAGGGGGAAATTTTTTTCCTCTAGCAAATTCTAACGAATGCTGTAGTTGTCCATAAAATTAGTTAATTATGGCTTATAAATTGTTTTCTACTGGTCAACGCTCTAGTGCGATCGCTATAGCATTATTACTAATTGGTAAAGTAAATTGTTCAGCTACAGAATACGTGTTTAGCGCACCTCCAGAAGTAGGTCAAGAAACTTTAGAAATTCCTGCTCGGTCAACGGAATATCCACTATATGAATGTGATCTTGAAACTGAAACTCAAGCAACTCAATCTGAATCTGAATCTGCCTTAGATTCTCATGCATGTGGTAACTGCATCGATTGTGAGGAGTTGATTCATGAGGCTGAATCTGAGACACAATTTACCTCTAAGCAGAGAAAAGATAGGCAATAGTTTTCTGGCACGAATTATCATAAACTATCTTACTGAGAGGTAAAAGGTAAAATATATTAATCTATTATTCATGCAAGAGGTCTAATAAAAGTGAGTCAATTAATAGACTGGCTGCAATTAGCTTTTGATTTATTTAGTCAAAGTATAATTAGAATTATTTGGAATTTATTTTTGGCTTTAATCCCCCTTGTTTTAAGCTTTTATTTATTTCGTTCTAGGGTAAGTATTAATCTACTTTGGGGGATAGCTTTTCTACTTTTTCTTGTCTTTTTACCAAATGCACCATATGTTTTAACTGATTCCATCCATATTATTGAATTGAGTCAAAATCATCCTGTTTGGGCAATTATTTTGGTTTTAATTCCTCAATATACTCTATTTATTATGGCGGGATTTCAAGCCTATGTTATTTCTCTAATTCGCCTAGAACAATATCTCGCCAATCTAGTATCTGCAAAATATTTGCTTTTAGTGAATCTATTGGTTCATGTTCTTTGTGTTGTTGGTATTTATATCGGTAGATTTGAACGCTTTAACAGTTGGGATTTTGGTACCAAACCAGTCAATGTTATTGTTACTATAATTGCAGATTTGATAGATATAGAAAAGCTATTTAGTATGGCGATCGCTTTAATCATAATTGGTCTATTGGCAGAATTTACTAAGCTAGTTAACTATAGAATTGGGTTGATAAAAACTATTTTAAAGTAGCAAAAAACTATTGTTTATTTAATATATACAAAGCATCATTTATTGCGGCTTTTAATAGAAATTCTTTACTTCACTATCATCTAGTAGACGTGGGCGTAAATCGAGTAACCATTTATTTCAGTTAAAATCCTGACTGTATATAACTACATGCGGCTAAAGCCTTTGTTACTTTCTACTTCCTACTACATGCGGGACAGCGCATACGCGCAGATCGTCGTCTAAACGACGACTGGCAAAGCTATGCTTTGCGTGCCCTTTGTTACTTAAGCGAAGCGGTACTAGTTAGAGCTTAAAGCTACGAACCGTAATCCCCTATAAAACATTACTTAATGACCAACGCCTTTGATAGTTTCTAACTCCTGCCAACATAAATACAAGGCACGAGGAACATGAAAACAGCCTTTCCACTTACCGCCTTTGAGATTTAGCAATACTTCTCCTTGACGGTTTAAGTAGCCATACCATTCTTGATAATTGGGGTCGGCAAAATGGTTCCAAGTATAATCATGAACTCGATTAAACCATGACCAACATTCTTCTCTTTGAGTTAACTTGAATCCTTTTAACAAGGCTACTAAAGTTTCTAGGTGTACCCACCACAACTTCTGATCCCATTCTAGTTGCTGGGGTGGATGCCCAAGGGCATCCATGAAATAATAAATCCCTTGATATTCTTCGTCCCAAGCAAAGTCAAGAATTGCTAATACCGTATCTACGGCTTGATTAATTAGATCTAAGTTACCTTGTCGACTGGCAATATCCATCACAAACCACATTGCCTCAATACCATGACCAGGATTCAGTAACCGACCATCAAAGCAATCAAGATGTTGACCATTGCTGGTAACGTTTTCATACATCAATCCTGTAGCATCATCGCGGAAATCCTTCATTACTTCCTGCACTGTTTGTTCTAGAATCTCTTCTAGCTGATTACCTGGCAATAACCAATCCATTTCCAAGGAAAGATTAGCCAAAATCATTGGTACAGCAAGACTTTTAAGCGATCGCGTTCCTGGATATACTTTGTTATATTTACCCTTGGGATTACTTTGGCGACGCAGGACATTATTGTATGCTTGCAAAGCGATCTCTTTGGCTGATTCTGTACCAGAAGCTAAGGCATATTGACTAAAAGCCATAGCGGCAAAGCAGTCTGAAAAAATATTATAGGGCTGGACTAATGGTTGTCCTGTGCGGTCCAAGGCAAAATACCAGTTACCTTGTTCATCTCGACCATGCTGTGCCAAAAACTCGGCACCATGACGCGCCAGATTGAGCCATTGGGATTTTTGCTCTAAGCGATTGTACAACATGGCATAAGTCCATACCTGACGGTTTTGCAACCAGATAAACTTGTCGGTATCGTAAACTTTGCCCTCTCTGTTTAGACAAGTAAAATAGCCGCTATCGGGGTCGATAGAATACTCTGACCAAAAGGGGATAACGTTATCAAGTAAAGTAGCTTTATATAATTGCGCCAGACTCTCGAATTGGTTCATCAGTTCCTCTTCTGCTACTTTGGCTGTTTTTTGACTTAATTTAGAACAGTAACGTTGTATTTTTTAAATACTAAATCTGAAGTTACAATCACCAAACCCACTATGCTTGCTTGAGCAATAATCATGCGATGCCTTCGGCTATGCTTCGCAAATCAAAAGAATCTTTATGATTAAGAGTTAGGTTCCCCGCTTCAATAGCATGAATAGGCTTGATATCCAGAATTTTAATCTAGTTAAGAACAAAATCAAATATCAAATTCTAAGCATGTGGCTCCCCAAATAGCACCATTGAACAAGCCAGTTTATCAATAACCTGATGGGGAATATCGCTAATCATTAATCCCCCTGCTGTGCGACGACGAAGCGATCGCCAGACGATTAGATCTACTAGTGCGGTTTCTTGTAATATAGTCTGGGATATGCTGTTGCTGGGGATAATTTTTACTTCAGAATCTACTCTGATCGAACTAGAGTCTAAATGACTAGTAAATTTATATTTAAATACCTCAATTTCTTCTGGGGTGATTTGTTCGGGGCAGACATGAAGCAAAGTCACCGAACCGTTATTAGTGTCGGCTAGTAGTTGAGCAAAGTGAATGGTTCTAATAGTCTGGGGAGAGAGATTTTTAACAGGAACCAATAGACGTTTAATGTTAATTGGTTCATCCAGTAAGCGCATGACTGCTACAGGACAGTGAGCAGACCATAATACGCTGTCAATGAGATTACCAAATAATCGCGATTGCGCCGCGCGCACCGCCCTGAAGGGCGATCTCAAACCCATTTGTTCACTCCAACCCATGACAATTAGACTGGCTTCTTGTTCGCGGGCGGTGCGGAGGATGCCTGTAGCTACATCTTCGACAATGCGTAATGTGGGTTGGGATTTTACCTCAAATTCAGTACTAATTTGTTCTGCTTGTTTTAATAAACGTCTGCTTTTTTGAATGGCTAAATTGAATTCTAATTCTGGCAGATGAACCGAAGTTTGGGTGATGGATAAAGGAATAATCATGCCCGATTCGTGACGGGCTAGTAGTGCCGCAATTTCGATGAGATATCTTTCGGTAACTGGATTAGCAACGGGGACAATGGCTTTGAAACCAGATGGTAGTTGCTCTAAACCCGCGTCTGATTCCTCCCACCAGATTGAGGCTTTATCTTGTTCAGCATAAATGGGTTCTAAGGAGTGCAGTTTGGGGGCAAACCTAGCTGTTAATAAAGGACCCAATACAGATGTCACCAGCATGAGAACAATGATGGTATTAAACACCACTTCATTAATTAATCCTGTCTGTAACCCAACCAAAGCTGCTGCTAGGGTTGCTGCTACCTGGGGAATTGAAAGCGACCACATAACTATAGTTTCATTCCAGCTATAGCGGTAGAGTAGTTTGGCACTAACCGCCGCCAAAAGTTTGCTGCTAATTAGGCCCAAGACAATCGCTATAGTTAAACCCAGGTTGTTGGTTAGAGTCTCAATAAAAACTGGTATGTCCAGCAACAAACCCATACCTACAAAGAAAAAGGGAATAAACAAAACGCTGCCGACAAATTCTACCTTCTCTTTAACTGGACTACGACCCACTACATCATTAACCGCTAATCCCGCCAAGAAAGCCCCGACAATTTGCTCAACGTGAATAATTTGTGCCCCTACCGCCGCCAGAAAAATAGCTAGTAAAACAAACAAAAACTGGTTGCCCTCATCATCCCCAGTACGCCGAAAGTATTCTTTGCCCGCCCAGTCAAAACCAAATAAAACCAACGCTGAATAAATCGCCAGGGAACCCAACTGAACGCTGAGACTAAACAAAGAAAATTCTCCACCATGAATAGAAACGCATATAGCCAGCACAAACAGCGCACTGATATCAGTAAAGATAGTCGCGCCAATGCTAACAATTACCGCTTCATTAGTTCCTACTCCCAGTCGCTTAACGATGGGATAACCCAGCAGAGTATGGGACGCAAAAAGCGAACCAATCAAAATTGAACTATTCCAGCCAAAGCCAAATACCCTACCAATTAACGCCCCTACTACTAAGGGGAAAAAGAAAGTGGCAAATCCGTAACCGAGAGAACGATTTTTCTTTTGGCGAAACTGTTCGAGGTCAATTTCCAAACCAGCCACGAACATCAGATACAGCTTGCCAATATCCGAGAGTAATTTAATAGTTTCGCTTTTAGGATTGAGTAGTCCCAACCCGCCTGAACCCAAAATCATCCCTGCCAGTAATAATCCCACTAGCCCAGGAAGACCAAGACGCTCAAACCAGGGTGGAATAAACAGGCAGACAAATAGCAGGATGGTGAAAGCTGCGATAGGAGTGTGGACGATGTGAGATATAAATTGTAGAGTTTGGCTCATTACAACATTGAACATTGAACATTGAACATTGAACATTAAACATTGACTTGTTCAAATGAGGATTTAAACCTGAAATGAACAAACGGATACAACCTCTTAGGATAGGGATGTAGACCCCTAATAAAGACTAAATGTTGAATGTTAATTGATAAATATCTACATTGTTTCGTTTAATATTTAATTGAATCTTCAACACCGTCACTAGCAGCATTAGCGACAATATATTCAATAATTTTTGCAGCAACATCAATTTTGGTCGCTTTTTCAATGCCTTCCAAGCCAGGAGAAGAATTAACCTCCATCACTACTGGACCATGATTAGACCGCAGCAAATCTACTCCCGCAACATTTAAACCCATCGCTTTCGCCGCTTTGATTGCCGTAGTCCTTTCTTCCACTGACAGGTCGATTTTCTGAGCATTACCGCCACGGTGTAAATTAGACCTAAATTCTCCCTTAGCACCCTGGCGCTTCATCGCCGCAATCACTTGTCCTCCGACGACAAAACAGCGTAAATCAGCCCCTCCTGCCTCTTTGATATATTCCTGTACCAAAATATTGGCATCTAAACCTCTAAATGCCTCAATTACTGATTTTGCCGCCTGATAAGTTTCAGCCAGAACTACCCCAATTCCCTGAGTACCTTCTAAAAGCTTAATTACCAATGGCGCACCGCCCACGGTTTCAATTAGACCATCAATATCCTGAGTCGCATGGGCAAAACCAGTGACAGGCAACCCAACTCCCTCTCTGGCTAAGATTTGCATACAGCGTAGCTTGTCTCGACTACGGGAAATAGCTTGAGATTCGTTAGCGCTAAACACCCCCATGACCTCAAACTGACGTACTACCGCTGTGCCATAAAAGGTTCTAGAAGCACCAATACGAGGAATCACCGCATCAAAATTTTCTAGGGGAGTGCCGTTAACAATAATGCTGGGACGACTAGAAGTAATGTTCATATAGCAGCGAAGATAGGGAATTACTCGCATTTGGTGTCCTTGTGCTTCCCCTGCTTCTCTTAGTTTTCTAGTGGAGTATAAAGAAGCGTCTTGAGACAAAATAGCAATTTTCATTGTTTAATCATGATTCGATTGGACATAAAGAGAAATTAACGGCGACTACTTTGCAAAAAAGATTTTCCTGGGTCGACTGCAAAACGGTTTTTGACAGCTTGCCGACCTAAAAGCATGCGAAAGCCCATCACGTCTCGGTTGGTAAGAGTCAATTCTACTTGCCATTGATGCTCTCCTAAATTAACGGTAGTTAGAATTACTGGTCTGACTTGAGCGTGTCCCCCCGAATTGGTTATCTGGCGGTATTCCATCAGTTCGGCTACGGCTAAGACAGTTTCTTTGTTATTGCGCTGGAGAGGATGAATTCCAAAGCGAATCATTGTTTTACCGTCGTGTTTAAACTCATGACAATTAACAGCGTGCAAGGCAGAGGTTCGTGCGCCCGTGTCGATCTTAGCTTTAATACATTTGACACCCAAATCTGGCAAAATTAAGTTTTCTCGCCAACCAACCAGAGGCAACTGCTGGGCTTTTGACTTAGCTTTTTTCATCTAGGGCAACAATCATTTTTATTTCGATTTGCTAGCTGTTATATTCAAGCTAATACCAGCCTCTTTATTAAATCATAAATTAACAGCTATTATTTTTGGCATTGGTGATTTAATGCATGACGTACAAAATTTTATTGAGATTGCTGACTATATTAAAGCGGGTACATAGCCTAAGTAAAGTTACTAACCAACCTAAGTTAAATGTAATTAGTAATATTAAAATCGTAGTGGTAAATCTAACAAAATTATTATGCTCTGAATCTAATGATGATTTAGAAAAGCTGAATTTATCCATACAATTACAAGCGGAATTTAAAAGAAAATTATCTATATTTTGGGTAATGTTTAATGAGAAAAAACTGCTCTAAAATTTAGATACTAATAGCAGCCAACATAAAAAAATTAACTAAAATACAACATTTGACAACATTATTTAAAATACTTGAAAATTCAATAAGATAGGTAGATAGAAATAGTTAAGTGGATGAAAAATAAAAACCTAGTAGACGTAAGCGTAGGAGTAAATTAAGTAACCATTCATTTCAGTTAAAATCTTGACTATATTTAACTTCTCACCGCTTACTTCCTACTTAAGCGAAGCGCTACTGGTATCAGGTGTTTAATCTCCCTTAGCTAACTATTTGATATTAAGCTGCTAATCATGAGAAAAATTGATAATTAGCCTCTTAATGTATTCAACATAAAGTTGATCAAGTTCGATTCTCTATGCACTTACTGCTCGAACAGAATAAGTTAAGGCTCGACGTAGTAATTGCACATTTTGTTGCTCAATTTGTTCTAGGTAAAACTCATTTAATTGACTAGCAACATTATCCCAAGTAAACAACTCTTCTACTCTTTGGCGGGCAGCTTTTGCCATTTGCGATCGCTTGTCAGAATTGATTGCTAAACGGTAAATTGCTCTGGTTAATAAGAAAGAATTTTGAGCGGGAAAGAGTAAGCCAGTTTCTTGGTGCTGTACCACGTATTTTAAGCCTCCCAGATTTGCCGCAATTACTGGAGTGCCACTTGCCATCGCCTCCATCGCCACAATACCAGAAGGATTATAGAGACTGGGAACTACGCAGATATCATCAGCAGCATAATAAGTTGCCAGTTCTTGGCGGTTGGCTACCTGATTAAAAGTAGTAATATTATCGATTCCTAAATCCCAAACTAATTTTTCAATTCTTTTTTGCCGTAAGGGATTATAAGAGCCAGAATTGTTAATGAGGGTCAAGCGAATATTTGCTGCACTGTGTAATTGAGATTTACTAATGGCCTTAATTAAAGTTTCGATGCCAGAAGTTTTGTTAAACCTTCCTACATAAAGAATATTGAAGGTGCCTGATTCAATTTCAAGTTCTTTTCTAGCTTTATTAGATGCAATTGAGCCAAATAAGTTAGCATCTGTTCCACTAGAAACAATTTCTACATTACCCTGATCCGAAACTAATTCCCGCAAAAAATCTCTCTGTTGTGGACAGGTTGCAATATTGAGATCTGCTGTTTCTAAACAATTCTTTTCAATTGCCAAACGAGTCCTCGCAATATTAGAAAGATCTTGCTCAAAAGCATATTTGACTGCACCTAAAGAGTGATGGGTATGAATATGTCTTAAAGGTTGAGTCTTTTTAAGCTCCATTCCCACCCAAGCCGAAAGCCAATAGTTAGTATGGATCAGACGATATTCTAGGTTATGTTCGTACTGAAATTTACGCAGTTGTTGCAGAAACTCAGGTAAATAACCAATCAATTTTTGCCGATGGATATATTCTTCTATTCCCGCAGTGAGACGAATAGTCCGACAATGAGGATTATGCTGTACTATTTGTGCTTGGCTAGGATTGCTTTTGCGCGTATACATGTCAACCTGCCAACCTAAACGAGACAATGCTTCTCCTAATGAGCGCACATATACATTTTGGCTACCAGCATCAGCAGCAGGATCGCTATGGACTGAAATTAGAGCAATGGTTTGAAGTGATTGCATATTGCTAACATGTCTCCAGTTCAAATTGGAAATTATTTGAGGTTAATAACTAAGAAAAAGCGGAACTTAAAAGTACAGATTTTGATAATTTTGTTTTGTTGTTGAGAATTATAAAATAATCAGCTATTTCCGAACGGCAGTGTCCACAATACCAGTAGCAATTTCGAGAGCGAAGTTGAAGCAGTAAATTATGAGAGCAATAGGGACAACTGTTCATTGCTTTTACTCCTGTAATGGTATTTTGCGTGAACAACAACTGAGATTGATTAGACTGATTAATACTTATAAATTAGCAACCAGTTCTTTCATTGCTATGACAGTTAGATGTCAATTTTGACAAACTAATATGGACGTTGGTAATTTATGTAATGACATACAAAACAATACTGCTCGTAGCCTTTAGCCTTTAGCCTTTAGCTTTTAAAAATCGCTAAATATCGAGAGCTGAGAAAAAATCGGTTTCAATCGCTAGATTATTGTCTGTTAGTCCTCGATTGACAAAGGGCTGCAAAAAGTCGCAACTTAATTGAGGTAACTTAATACTATACTCAAGCTCCTCGTAGCGATCTCCTCTGTCGCCAGTTTTAGATTTGGTTAACCCATAGAATTTTAGAGCGTTTTCCTGCCAAATCCAAACTTCAGCTACTTCCAGAATGCGATACTTTTCAAGATCCTCAATACTACCGCTTGTATAATTAATTTCGATTGCTAGATCTTGAGTTTCTTTTTCCGTGAAAAAACAATAAGAAGCGTCTGGTTGTTTGCCCGCTACATACTGTTTTTTGATATCTTTACTCCCTAATGTGTAGTAGGGTATTTGATACTTACGGCAATAGGCATTAACAAGGGTAGATATTACCGTCGCTATGCGTTCGTGATTTCTACCTGGAGCCACGATAGTAACAATTCGGTTTAGATAGGAAATAAGATAGTGTGGATGAGAAACAATTAGTTGTTCGTAATCTGACCAAGTAGCTTCGGTCAATGTAAGAATGCGATCGCCTTGTGATTTTAAGCTTATTGATTCGAGCATAATTGAGAACCCAATAGTTCACTTTATTATCGTAGTGCAACTAACTACTAATTACTAACTACTACCTGTTGACCACAGATTAATTTACCAATCAAATGGGTTGCCAACAGCCAACTTGAGAAAGCTAGTGATAACATGACAGGGCAAAGCTCATAATATCCAGTTTATATAGGTTTAATAGTGGCACAGGTCGTAATTGAAAACGTCTATAAAAGCTACTCACGCGGTCAGGAAGTCCGTGATGATATATCGGAAGCAGTATCAAAAAAGGCTGTTGACAAGGATACGAAAAGCCAGTCAGTGACAAAGCAAGTTAGCGTGTTGCGAGATATTAATCTTACCGTTAATGATGGCGAGTTTTTGGTTCTGGTAGGACCTTCTGGCTGTGGTAAAAGTACCCTGCTACGGCTATTGGCAGGTTTGGAAGAATTAACTGGGGGCAAAATCACAATTGGCGATCGCTTGGTCAATGATTTGCCGCCTAAAGCCAGGGATATTGCGATGGTGTTTCAAAATTATGCGCTATATCCTCATCTCAATATTTACGACAATATTGCTTTTGGTTTGAGACGCAATTCCAGGAGTGGAGAACAAAAAGATCAAGAAACAGAGCAAAAGCAAGCCAGTTCTAGTTTTTTAGAGAGTGCTTTAACAGTAACCACCCGCTATTTGCCGCACAGCTTAAAGTATATATCAGCCCAGGAAAAAGAGATTAGAAACCGAGTCAGATATGTGGCAAGTTTGTTACAGATCGAACCTTTGCTAGAGCGTTTACCCAAAGAATTATCGGGGGGGCAAAAACAACGGGTGGCATTAGGTCGAGCGATCGCTCGTGCGCCGCAAGTATTTCTCATGGATGAGCCGCTGTCGAATCTTGATGCTAAGTTACGCACCCAAACCCGCGCCCAGATTGTAAAGCTACAACGTCAATTAAAGACAACTACTATCTACGTCACCCACGACCAGACCGAAGCAATGACCATGGGCGATCGCATTGCTGTGATGAATAATGGTCAAATTCAACAAATTGCCCCACCCCTGGAGATTTATCAACAGCCAGCTAATCGCTTTGTAGCAGAGTTTATCGGTTCGCCACCAATGAACTTTTTAACCATGGACTTTGTTGCCCCCTTAACTTTAACTAATCAGCAATTTACTCTGGAATTACCTGAAATTTGGCGTAAACCCTTGCAATCTATCCCAGCATCATCCTTAACTCTAGGTATTCGCCCGCAACATCTTACTTTAGTCAAAGAAAGTCATTCCAGTCTCCAGATTGAGGTAGATTTAGTAGAGGCGCTGGGTAATGAAACTTACATATCCGCCCACTTAGTAACCGAACCTAATACTATCCTGACTGTGTCACTGCCCCCAGAACAGTCTGTTAGTATAGGCGATCGCCTGTGGTTGGCGGTAGAGCTTGATAAAGTCCATCTTTTTACAGTTGAATCTGGTCGAGCGATCGCTATTAAATAAAGGTAAAGACTCAAGATTATGACCCCCGCAAACATAACAAACGACTATTTACGATGATTAAAACACCAGACTGGGTTAAAAATGCCGTTTTCTATCAAATCTTTCCTGATCGCTTTGCTCGTAGCCAGTCAACGATTAAAGGACAGTGGCAAGCTTCTACCTATGAAGGTTGGGACGCCACCCCCACCTATCAAGGATATAAAGGCGGTAATCTGTGGGGAGTAATTGATAAATTAGATTACATCAAAGATTTGGGCGCGAATGCGATTTATTTTACTCCCATCTTTCAGTCAGCTTCTAATCATCGGTATCATACCCACGACTACTATCAGGTAGACCCCATGTTAGGGGGCAATGTGGCATTTGATGCCCTAATTAAAGCAGCCCACGAGCAAGATATCAAAGTTGTCTTAGACGGAGTCTTTAATCATGCTAGTCGGGGCTTTTTCTTTTTTAACGATATTTTGGAAAATGGGCCCAACTCGCCATGGTTAGACTGGTTCAAAATTAATGACTGGCCCTTATCCGCCTATGATGGCAGCCTGCCAGCCAATTATGAAGGGTGGATCGGCGATCGCGCTTTGCCTGAGTTTAACCATGATAATCCTCAGGTTAAGGAATATATCATGCAGGTGGCAGAATACTGGCTCCATAAAGGGATTGATGGTTGGCGTTTAGATGTACCAGGAGAGGTAGAAACCCCTGGTTTTTGGCAAGAATTTCGAGATCGGGTTAAGGCAGTTAACCCTGAGGCCTATATTGTCGGGGAAATTTGGGGCGATGCTACCCCCTGGCTAGATGGAACCCAGTTTGATGGGGTAATGAACTATCGCTTTACCGAACCCACTATCGCCTTTGCAGGAGGTGATAATTATGACTCTGATTTTTGTCAGCATGAACTCAGACCATATCCCCCCATTTCTGGTGTGGAATATGCCATCCGCATCGAGGCGTTGAATCAGCTTTATGACTGGGAGATCCAGCAAACTCAACTCAATCTTTTAGATAGTCACGATACCCCGAGGATGCTGACTACTGTTGGGGAAAACAAAGACAGCTTTATGTTGGCTAGTGTGTTATTGATGACCTATCCCGGCGCACCAAGTATTTTCTATGGGGATGAGGTTGGTTTACCTGGTGGCAAAGACCCCGATTGTCGTCGAGTATTTCCTGAACCTGAGCAATGGGATGTAGAAATTTTGAAAAACTACAAACAGTTAATTGCTCTGCGACACCAATATGCTGCACTCCGCACGGGAACCTATAAAACTCTCTATGCCGATCAGAATTTATATGTATTTGCCAGAATTTTAGAAGATCAGGAAGTTCTAGTGGCGGTCAATGTAGGTCAAGAACAAGCTGATGCTATTTTTAGCGTTACTGAACTAAATTCTCAACCGCAAGATCTAGTTTATGGTTCAGGCAGGCTAGACTGGCAATGTAATGCTGAGAATGACAAATTAGAGCTAGTAATACTTGGCAAAGGTAGCATGATTGTTGCTTAATAAGTATTAAGGTTTTAGTTTAAGTTTTGCGATCGCTTGCCAGAAGAGCGCTGTATTTAGGTACCCAAAATCTCTCAACTACAAGCTTACGAGCTATACTATTAATTGTTGGAAATCGCCTCTCTCTTCAGATGTAAGGGACAATGAATATCTAAAATAAAGCCGTCAATAACAATCAGTCTTTTCCTTCTCTTGGCAACAGATCTTTTTGAGTAGATGATCTGTGATCCCCTCAGTTAGTATTGATGACTGGATAATTTCTTAATTGGCGCTGACAGACTATTGGTGAACATAGACTGTGAAGGCAAGTTTAACCAGCGACTCCCTCAAGAGTTTGTTAGTTGACGGCGCTCACTACTCGGATAAACGCTCCGAGTCCGTGTCTTCTCATGGGACAAAGGGACGCAAAGCTCTGTTGCGCATATGCGCTGTTCCGCATGTAGACGCAAGACAAAGGAACCCTTCGGTTCAACCCATGTACGCGCTCGTCGTGTCCCAGGTTCGGTAATTACCTTGTTGTCACCGTGGTAGCTAGGTATACCAGGGCAGTAATATGTCTTATCATTATTTAACAATTAGTTTTATAATAGGCATCGTTGCCATCAGAAATTAGATTGGCTGCATAATGTTTCACAAACGGTTGAAATTTAAACCCCCAAAGGTTTGATCGGCAACAATCCATGACCTCATTTAACAGCACTTAAACCATGATTACCGAAGAGTGTTAGACACTACCTATAAATCAAATTAATAGGAGACTGTGCTAACCGTTGGTAAGCAAAGCAAACGTGAGGTTTGTAACCACCAAGAATATAGATAAAAATGAAAGACCTTACTCGATATCGGAACATAGGCATCTTCGCCCACGTGGATGCTGGTAAAACCACTACCACTGAAAGAATTCTCAAGTTAACTGGCAAAAGCCACAAAATCGGTGAGGTGCATGATGGCGAAGCAACAACTGACTTCATGGATCAGGAAAAAGAACGTGGTATTACAATTCAGTCGGCAGCAACAAGCTGTTACTGGAAAGACCACCAGTTAAACATTATTGATACTCCTGGTCACGTAGATTTCACGATTGAAGTTTACCGTTCCCTCAAAGTGCTTGATGGTGGTGTTGGTGTGTTCTGTGGTTCGGGTGGGGTGGAGCCTCAGTCAGAAACAAACTGGCGTTATGCTAACGATTCTAAAGTAGCGCGAATTATTTACGTCAATAAGCTAGACCGTACTGGTGCTGACTTTTATAGCGTTTGTAAGCAGGTTAAAGAAATTTTGGCGGCGACTCCTTTAGTGATGGTATTGCCTATTGGAGTCGAAAATGACTTTGTTGGGGTGGTGGATCTACTAACTGAGAAAGCTTGGGTTTGGGATGATTCTGGCTTACCAGAAAACTACGAAATTCAGGATGTTCCTGCGGACATGGCTGACGATGTAGCAATGTATCGTGAACAGTTAATTGAAACTGCGATCGAACAAGACGACGACTTGATGGAAAAATATCTCGAAGGAGAAGAGCTTTCTATTGATGAGATCAAAGCTTGTATCCGCAAAGGTACTCGTGAACTAGCTTTCTTCCCCACTTACTGCGGTTCTTCCTTTAAAAACAAAGGTGTGCAGTTGGTATTGGATGCGGTAGTAGATTATCTACCCAACCCCACAGAAGTTAGACCTCAGCCTGAAGTTGACTTGGACGGTCACGAAACAGGTGAATATGCCGTTGTTGATCCTGAAAGACCTTTGCGTGCTTTGGCATTCAAAATTATGGATGATCGTTACGGTGCGTTGACCTTTACACGGATCTATTCTGGTACTTTAAACAAGGGTGAATCTGTTCTTGATACCGCTACAGGTAAAACTGAGCGTGTGGGACGGATGGTAGAGATGCATGCTGACTCCCGTGAAGAAATTGACACGGCACAGGCAGGAGATATTATTGCGATCGTTGGTTTGAAAAACATTCAAACAGGACACACTCTATGCGATCCTAAAAACCCTGCTACCCTAGAGCCAATGGTCTTCCCTGACCCTGTAATTTCGATCGCCGTAACGCCTAAAAACAAAGGTGCATCAGAAAAAATGGGTACTGCCCTTAGTAAAATGGTACAAGAAGATCCTTCTTTCTACGTCGAAACTGACTACGACAGTGGCGAAACCATCATTAAGGGTATGGGCGAACTTCACCTAGATATTAAGGTGGATATCCTCAAGCGTACTCATGGGGTGGAAGTAGAAGTAGGTAAACCTCAAGTAGCCTATCGTGAATCGATCACCAAGGTAATTGAAGACAGCTACACTCACAAGAAGCAGTCTGGTGGTTCTGGTCAGTTTGGTAAAATTGATTACACTATCGAGCCTGGTGAACCTGGTTCTGGCTTTGAGTTTGAGTCCAAAGTTACTGGTGGTAACGTTCCTCGTGAATTCTGGCCTGCGGTAGAAAAAGGATTTGCTAACAGTATTGAAAAAGGTGTATTAGCTGGATTCCCCTGTGTGGATTTAAAAGTCACCCTTAAAGATGGTTCTTTTCACCCTGTAGACTCTAGTGCGATCGCATTTGAAATTGCTGCTAAGTCTGGATACCGTCAAACTCTACCCAAAGCTGGTCCTCAAATCCTTGAGCCAATTATGAACGTGGATGTATTTACACCTGACGATCATATGGGTGATGTAATTGGTGATCTTAACCGTCGTCGCGGCATGATCAAGTCACAAAATTCTACTCCTATGGGTGTTCGTATCAAAGCAGATGTACCTTTGAGTGAGATGTTTGGTTACATCGGTGATCTCCGAACTATGACTTCTGGACGTGGTCAATTCTCCATGGAATTTTCCAACTATGCACCCTGTCCTAAGAATGTTGCTGATGAGGTTATTGCTGAGGCAAAAGAGCGTCAAGAAGCTAAGTCATAATTTAGCTTTTAGCTTTTTGAATTTGAGTGTTGTAGTTCACTTATGTCAGAAGCGCAGTAAGTAACAAGCTTTGAAGTTATCAATCCCGTTTGGTATTAGTTACTAGGCGGGGTTTTTTATTGGTTAGATTGTCTCGCGCAAAGACGCAAAGGCGCAAAGTTCGTAAGGTAAGTTACTCTAATTTAAGTATTTAAACAAATGTTGAAAGTTGCATAAGACAAGCTGGTTGTGGTGTTAAATGTTGTTATATCAGTTACAAACATAAGATGAATTAACAACTTTAGCAGTTTAGCAAATGAGGAGAAGACAATGGCTCGTTATGTCATGGCCAATCGCAGATCTGGAAGATTTTCGCAAGCGGAAAAATTAGCTTCTAGAGAATCGATATCTAGATTTATGTCTAGTTCATTTTTATCAGGAGCTGATGTTCTTGCTCGCAATCAACCGAGGCACGAGACATCTAGGCAGTTGGTTCTATTTGAGGCAAAACCCGAAGAAGTAGCTGCTAAAATTAGCAGCCTTCCAGAAGATGTAATTGTCGAACCAGAGATTATTCACCATCGTCTTGATTTTTATCGTCCCCTGGATTTTCTGGGGATTTCACGCCAATCAGCTCCAGCTTTTCCATTACAAACCGTGGGCAATATGACTACTTTTTCTGTGGAAGTAAAATCTGGTTCTACGTCATTGCCTAAGGCAGAAGTTATTTTATTTTTACGCTTTTTGGGTAATGATCGACAGCTAACAGCTACTACCGACTCTGATGGCAAAGCTAGTTTGGTCTTTCCTCGTTCTTGGTCAGCTTCGGCATTGATAGTTATTCCCGCAGGAAACTATTGGCCAATGGTTAAACGTGGACCTTCGGACTTTACAGTTGTAGATTGTCCTCCTTTGCCTGACGCCAATAATTCTTTGGGTTGGTGGCATAACAAGCTTGGTATAGATAATCTAGATTTAGATTTAGGAACTGGAATTAAAGTAGGTGTTATCGATTCAGGTGTTGGTCCCCATCCTTTCCTCAGTCATGTAACTAGCATCGGTGCCTTTATTGATAGCAATTTCGATGCTAATGGTGGAGCAGACGTAGATAATCACGGCTCTCATGTATGCGGAACTATTGGAGCCAGACCATCTGATGTTAATGCTTTTGCAGGCATTGCTCCAGGAGTTGACCTATTCTCAGCTCGTGTGTTTCCCAAAGATCGAGGGGCTAATCAATTAGATATCGCTAATGCTATTGACGAACTATCTCTAGAACAAGATGTTGACCTAATCAATATGAGTTTAGGTGCACCTGTAGGCTCTCAAGTTGAGCAAGATGCCATTAAAGATGCCTTAGAAACTGGGACGCTTTGTGTTTGTGCTGCTGGTAATTCCAATGGTCGAGTTGAATTTCCCGCAGCTTTCGATGAAACAGTCGCCGTAGCTGCTATTGGTCGATTGGGATGGAGTCCAGATGGATCGATCCCCTCGACTCGTCTACCATTAGAAAGAGCAAGATTTGGCAGCGACAATTTGTATCATGCTAACTTTAGTTGCTTTGGTTCAGAGATTACTTGTGCGGCTCCTGGCGTAGGAATTATTTCGACGGTGCCAGCTAGCAATGGTTTAAAACGACCTTATGCCTCTATGGGTGGAACATCGATGGCTAGTCCTGCTGCTTGTGGAGCTTTGGCGGTGGCATTGTCTCGTTCATCTATTTATCAATCATTACCAAGAGACTTAACGCGATCGCAAATGGCGTTACAAATTCTCAGACGAATTTCTCAGTCTATAGGATTGGCAATGGACTACGAAGGTCAGGGAATGCCAGACTTGTCATAGTCAGTCAAAAAAACTTGGTCGGTTTTCAAAAAGCTTATTACTGAATATATTAAAGTTTCAATAATAAGCTTGATCGTTTTTGGATTGTGACATAATTAAAGAGAGAAAGGGTAATCTAAATGTTCACAGAAGTTTTAAAACCACTGCTATTAGCTTTATACCTAGTCACTAATCTTTCTCTAAGTTCTTGTCAGATTTTAGCACCAGAAACAGTTAATACTTTCGAGGATACTCAAATGCTTTCTAACACATATATTATCTCTCCCAAGCGAGAATTTAGATCATCGGTCAATCGGGATTGGCAAGCAGATTTAACCAAAATTAAAGGATTAAAAATTGTTGGCGGCAATTCGCGCCGAATTCAAGTTACAGCCACTAGCGAAAGTATTGAAACCGCGAAGAACAAACTAGGAAAAGGTTTTTACGTCGAGCCGAGTATTGAATATCAACGTTCATTTTAGTAGCCTTTTGTTGTTTTCGGATAGACAAATAAGCGAAACATAATTCAACTATGATTCTGGTGTTCCAGCTTGCTAAGTTTAATCCTAATTAGCTTTTTTGATTGGTATTTACATAAACATTAAGCCAGCTGATTAACAAATTCTGCTCCTGCGGGATAAATATGCTTACCTCCCTCCAGATAAATCAAAAAGCAGGGCATAACTGCGGCAATGGCGATCGCAAAACTGTGTTGATATGCGGTAGCCAACAGAAAATTGGTGTAATTTAAATAGGTAGGATAAGGCTGACTCGATAAGGCGATCTCAGACGTAATGCCAAACTTAGCAAAAAACTCTTCGTGTAGACCTTGTTCAACTGTGATCATATCTTGGGCAGAAAGGGAAAACTGTAGCTGTAGTTTTTGCGTTGGTGCTTTAGCGGCAATAATTGGTAAGGTGGGCAATGCCCACCCCTATATATCAGCCTAGTACTGTAGCTTGAACTGTTTGAGCTTTTTACTATTGAAAAACATCAGTGGTCTCAGTAGTAAGTTAAACAGAATGAATGCTGATTGAAATTCATTAGGGGTTTTGCGTATTTGCCAGTTACCAGGGTGGCAATATAACATCTCAACTAGTTCTCGATGTTGCTCAATGGTTAGATCTTGAAACTTGATAATTGCTTTTAAGTTATCGTTGCCCAGATGACTACGGGTGACTTTGCCCGATAAGATTAATACTTCAGGAATTAATTCCACCATCACCTCAGTTGCTAAAGAAACTGATGGGTCTAAAATAATCTCAACACCTTCTTCGGAAAGCTTTTGGGTTACACCTTGTTCAACTTGGTTATCGCCATAGAGATTAATTTCTTTTTTGAGGTCATACCATTCGTAAAAACTGGGTTTTGGTAGATCTAGTAAAGTCATCATGGCGATGCTAACCGTGAGGAAATTGTAGCTACTCCAATACAAGCCTAAATTTAAGCCTGTCTTACTAAGATTCAACAGAGAGATAGCAAGAGTAAAAGAGGTCGCACACCACAAGATTGTCATCGGTATGGCTAACGACCAATTGTAGTTGAATTTGTCTCGGGATAAACCTTTCGGGGTTACTTTAAATCCCTTCCCGAAAGGACTGAGCATAACTTTAATTACGGTAAGGGAAACTGGTATCGCCTGTATTAAGGAATAGATATCAGAAAGCAAAAAAGATCGCGATCGCTTGTTAAGCCAGGAAAAGATAGTTAACAGCAGGGCATAATAGGGCAGAAATATATAGAAAATTTCCCCAGAATTGGTTAATACGGGTGTCAAACCCGCACATACACTAATAATAGGAGCAAGTAGAAAGAACACACGGGGAAAGCAGGTAAACCAGTGTAATAAGCCTTCTAGGTGTCCCAATCTCTGCCAGAGGTTGAGCCCTGAAATAGTTAAGGGATTGGATTTGAGAAAAAAGGCTTGGAGAGTTCCTCTGACCCAACGCAACCTTTGATCGATGTGCGCGCCAATACTTTCGGCGGCTAATCCTGCGCTTAACTTTTCGTCGATGTAAGCCAGTTCATAACCTTGAGCAGATAATCGAATCCCAGTAAAATAATCTTCACTCACAGAGTCAGTGGCAAAATAACCAATCTCCTGTAATGCCGAACGTCTGACGATAAAAGATGTTCCCGCACAAACTACGCTACCTGCACCGTCTTTGATTGGTTGTAAATAACGATAGAACACTTCTTCTTCAGAAGTCAAAACTCTTTCCAAACCGAGATTACGGGCAATGGGGTCGGGATTATAGAAACTTTGGGGAGTTTGTACCAATGCCATTTTTGCTTTCTGGAAAAAACCGGCGGTACGTTCTAAAAAGTTAGCGGTGGGTACAAAGTCGGCATCAAAAACTACTACCAATTCGCCATTGGTTTGTTTCAGGGCGTTGTTTAAATTTCCCGCCTTAGCATGAGCATTATTTGGTCGCGTAATATAATGACAGCCCAATTCTTGAGCGAGATGTTTAATGCTTTGTCTTCTAGTATCGTCTAAGACATAGATCTGTTTTTGTTCATAGTTGATTGCCTGACAACCCATAATAGTTCTTTTGACAATAAAGTCTGGCTCATTATAGGTGGGGATTAAAATATCTACTGTTGGCTGATAGCGCTTTTCTTGTACAGCAACACTATACTTATCGGTCTCAATAGCCCGATTCTTCATCGTAAACAGCAGCAGCATTTGACAAGCACCACCAAACATCGCTAACAACTCCATCGCAAACAAGGAGATGCTAAAAATTCCTTCAACAGGAGTCGATAAGTTGAGAGTAGAAAGAACACGCCAGAGAAAATAGCGGACAAACAAAGCCAAAAAGATACTTCCAACCAAACGTCTAGACCAGACTTGAGGTTCTGGAGACGCTTTCATCATGATCAAGGCTGCTACAAATAAAACTGCCGTCGGTATCAACAGATAAGTATTATTGTTTAGCTGTGGCGGTAATAACCACTGAGGAGGGTTAGATTGCACCAAATGAAGTTGGACAAATAGTTCCGTAACGTGACTATTGCCCAACAACCAAGAAATAGCGATCGCACCAAGAAAACCCATAACTGACAAAATCAGCAGAGTAGGAGCATGGATAGCTGAGGGGTGGCTCAATTTTTGAGTACTGTAGACTCTTCCTCTTGTTACTGATGCTGGCTTAATAGTTTGCATTATTAGTTAGAGCTGTTATACCTATCCAAATCCAAGTAAAGCCAGCTTAACAAAAGGTATGTAAATTTCTCGTTAACATAAAGTCCTAGTCCTGCTGTGATATGGTAGCAATTTTGGTCTATAAGCCAAGAATTAAAGGAAAAAATACACTACCAACTTAGAGAGTAGATTTAGCAGAAATTTGTTCAGTCAAGTGCCAAGATGTGAATTATATAAGACTTTCTAAGCTAAATAAATAGGTGCTATTCTATATATTTATCATCGAGATACAGGTCACATTTTCTGGTTAATGTGACAAGGAGATTGAGTACTAATTATTGGCATTGTGCTGTTGCCAATTTTTCAGAAAATACAGTGGTGCAGGTTTATAGTAATCCTGTTTGAAAATGGAGAGTTATTACTTGTTACTGCCTTGTGTCATTAGTCTTTTGCCAATGCTGAATCTAGGTATGATTCTATAATTTTTATGTCCAAACAAATTAATCAAAAAGCTTAGAACACGGGGCTTGCTCCTAATACGCTACGCTATGTGCGCCCTTTGTCGGGTTTACGTTGTCCCCTTGTCTTACAGGAAGATGCGAGAAAGGTGTACTTGTCCGCATCTATTGTTCCTTACATGCGGACAAGTACATGCGGCACAGTCTGATTTGCAAATGGGATACTTTCAATCAGCAACACCGTTATTGTTTATTCAAAGACCAGTCGTAGTCCAAATATTTTACCTTGTAGTCTTCTTGGTTAAGAAATGTTTGGGTTGATGAATCTAACACTGGACTGAGGTAATTTAATACAGCTCTTTGTTTGTCATTACCGTTAAATTTGCTTTTAGTACCATAGCTCGGCTCAAAGTCTTGACCATACCATTTGAAGATTGAAGATATGTAAACTCTTTGCTCTTGTTCATCTACTTTAAAGCCATGAGGACTGGCAGCAAACTTGATCGTTTGGTCGTCTAACTGGGCATCTAGGGTTTCTGGTAAGTAAGGTTCATTACGTAAGGAAGGACAGCTTATTGCTGCACAGACAAGAGCCACATGAATTCTCGGTTCGTTAAAGTCTTTACGCAGAATATCATGTTCAATATTATTGAGGGTTTTTTGCTCTCCAGCTAAAGTAAATTTACGCCGATTCCAAACTCCTGAAATATCACGAATACTATCTTTAATAGGATCTTGGTCGATGATTGATTGCAAGGTAAAGGAATTATAGGCATTAGTTAAGAAAGCAATTTGCTGATTTACATTCCAGGCGGCATAAGTTTCTGGAGTTACCTCTCCTAATGATTGATTAAATCGGTCTAGCTGTTCTCGGTTTGCCTGTAACTGTTGATAGTCAACCAATCCCTGGTCGTTGACGTAAGTTTGCAGAACCTCAGCATAATCTTGATAATCAAAAGCTTGATTGGCTGCTACCTTAGTATCTGAAACATTTGTCGCCGTGACAGATGGTTTAGCTGTGTCTTGAGCTGTGTTTTGACTTGAGTTTGCCAGATTAGAACAACCTGCCAGGGCAATTATGCCAGTAATTCCTAATACCAAAAACTTCTTCATCATAAATATCCTCAAAAATTAATAGTATTAATACCTCTATGGACTGATACCATTACAAACAATACAGATGAATTTTAGTTGAGAAACAGCTTAAGAAAGTCGATAAAAGAACGAGGGAACAAAGGCGAAAGTTTGCCGCATGTAGGATTGAGATTTGAAAGAAGCACAGGAACGCACCTCTGCAATCAGGTATTGCTTCTACTTCTTAAAAATAATTTGATCGCTACAAAAATAAGTGACTATTGCCCCTAAAGCAATCCCAATCAAGGTGTTAACTATGTACTGTACTCCTAACCAATCTAAAACAGGGAAAATTAAAAAAATACGTAAAGCAATTACGATACTCATTGAGGCATGAAAAAGAGGAATTTGCTTCAGCATAATTGTGCGCCAATTCCAATCAGGGCTAGTCCAGACCCACATTTTATAGACCCAAAAGCTAAAAATCACTGAAATCTCTAAAGCAAACAAGTTGGCAAGATTGCGCCACAGGGGAGTTCTGATTTCAAGAATTTCAATTAACCCCGCTAAGAGAAGGACGTTGAAAAGCGCTGTTATGCCACCGAAAAATAGGTAGCGAATAACTTTGTTTTTGAGCAATTTGGTAATGGCTTTTAGCACAATAAAATTAGGTGAATAACCTTGGTTTGTCTGTCGAATATTGATAAATTAGCTCAGGATTTTTTCTTTAGACCAGAATTGTCTTCAACTAAATTAAAACGTAACCAAACCAGATCAAGGGTACTATAAATTAGAGATTGCGCCTTTTGCCATATCGGCGATCGCTTTATCGTTAGCTTTGGGTAAATGATAATAAGTACCACCAGCTTGTTTGGCTAATTCTTTGGCAAAGCCTGTGGAAACAAAACGGCTTTCGGTATCAATTACTAATAATTTCATGCCTGTGGCGCGGAGTTTACCTGCAATATCAAGTAATTCTTCTTTAATATTGGGTTTTGCCGCACCTTCCTCTGGAGTTTCTCCTAAAGAGCGAGATAAAGGAATATTGCCGCGACCATCGGTAATAGCTACTATTACCACCTGTCCGATATCTCCTGATATTTGAGCATTAATGCCTACGTTTACCGCCTGAGTTAAGCCATGAGACAGGGGAGAACCACCGCCACAGGGTAAGGTTTCCAATCTACCTTTTGCCATGGTGATGGAGCGAGTGGGAGGTAATAAGACATCAGCACGTTCACCACGGAAAGGAATTAAGGAAATCTGATCCCGATTTTCATAGGCTTCGGTCAACAGGCGCATCACTGCCCCTTTGGCCGACTGCATTCTATTTAATGCCATGGAACCAGAAGCATCCACCACAAAGATAATTAACGAGCCTGCTTTACGCGCCATGCGTTTAGAGCGTAAATCGCTTTGTTCGACAATCACCTTCTTTTCGGGATGACGCAACCGTCTGGCTTTTTGATAGGGTGCCGCACTACGCAGGGTTGCATCTACGGCAATGCGTTTGACCTTCCCTTTAGGAATCATCGGCTTAATATAGCGTCCGCGATCCTCAGAAAAAATCAAGCTACGGGCACCTGATTTACCCTGACGCTGCATAGTTTGAGCAAAAGTTAATACTTCAGGATCTAAAACTATTCCTTCAATATCAAAAATGAACTCATCGGGAATAGCAGGGGGTTCTTGTTCCTGTTCTTCTTGTTCTTCTTCTTGATCTTCTGGTTCATCTTCATCCTGATCTTGTTCAGGTTCTTGATCCGACTCCTGTTGCGGTGATGGTGGTGGTGGCTGAGGTGCGTCTTCTGGAGGGGCTTCAAGGGTAGTGGCGCGGGGAATAATTACCAGTTCCACTGCTTTGCGTAAATCATCGGCAATAACGCTATCTCGACCATCTAATGCCGCACAGGCTTTGGCTACCTTGACGGCAAATAGTTCAGCGCGATGTCCTTCTACAGTTCCCCTAACTGCTTCCTGTACTAAATAGAGAATCTGATCGTGGGTAATTTTAACTTCTTTGAGCCATTCCCTGGCTAAGATGATATCGGTTTTAAGACTATCGATATCTCCTTCATAGCTACTAATAAATTTCTGGGGTGAATTGGTAAAGTCAATTACCTGATTTACTGCTTCGACTCGTTGCTCTAATGATAATATCCCATCTGCTGAAAGAGCGATCGCAATTCGGTCTAAAAGATGCTCTCGTAAAACTCCTTCTTCGGGGTTATAGGTGGCAATCAAAATCGGTTTGCAAGGATGCTGAAAACTGATGCCTTCTCGTTCAATTACATTACGTCCATCGGTTAATACCGTAAGTAATTGATTGGCAATTTGATCGTCTAATAGGTTAATTTCGTCAATGTACAAAACCCCACGATGCGCCTGTGCCAGTAATCCTGGTTGAAATACTGGTTCACCCCGTTTAACCGATTCTTCTACATCTACTGAACCCAACAGTCTATCTTCTGTTACCCCTAAAGGTATCTGCACAAAAGGTGCGGGTACAATCTGGGTGGGAATATCCTCCACAGCAGTATTGCCATATTGAACAACCGTGTCATCATCCCAATTTTGGGGCTGAGTAGGGTCGCAATTGTAGAGGGAACCTTTAATAATTTCAATCGGAGGTAAAAGATTATAGATCGCCCGCGCCATAATCGATTTAGCCGTTCCTCGACGACCAGCGATCGCCACTCCACCCAATTCAGGATCGATAGCAGCAAGCAACAGTGCCAGCTTAATAGATTCTTGTCCCACAACGGCGGTTAAGGGAAAGTTTAAATTCTTTGGTACAGCAGTGGTTACAGCAGACATGCGATCGCAATATTGATTTCTTGTGGGTAGTAAGACTTAGACTCTTAACTTTAATCTATTTAGGGGATTAAACTCAAAATTACTTCTACTGTCACTGTGTACACTCAATAATTACCTTAAAACGCTAAGTAATCTTCAGTAATTCTCAGAAATCTTCACAAGTTCCTCAATTTGATTATTTACAACTTGGAAGCAGGGAAATTAGGGGGTTAATTCTTGAATTTAAGCTTGTATAGTCATAAATTTACCAAATTCAATCGCAAATTGTCTTATTAGCTTGCAGATCACAAACGACTTTATGGGCTTTTAAGTCAATTAATATCAAATGATTTAATCTTTAGCGATCGCCATTTTGTTTTTTCTTAATAATAGTTTGGCTAATATAACTAGACAGAATACTATCAGTATTACTTAAAGTTATTTTATTCTTGTCTTACTATAAGATTAATTTTTTTTATTATACAATTGACATTGTATGTTATTAAAGCAGCTAATCGTTATTTTTCTAAAACAGTAATGTATGTACTTTAAGCATTTTATTTAAGATAAGTTAAAAAGGTGTTAGAGTAAAAATAATTTATTGTAATATGACATTGGACAGCATGCTTTTAAATTATTTCAGACATGTACGATAATGACCATTTGGTAGTCATAAAACACTATTTGGCTATTGAAAATGCTTTGAATTGTTTTCTGATATACAAAATTCATGCTATATTGTCAATTTTTTTTATCACTTTTCAATGAAAAGTTTGATTTCATGCTCGATAATTATATGGACGAGATTACACTTGACATAGATATTCCTGAGCAAAAAATGGGGTATCTATCTCCATTTCAACAGAAATTCCTGCAAGAGAATCTAGCCAAAAAATTACATCCAAAATATCGCCGTAGAATTGAAATTATGCTTTTAGCAGATCAGGGCAAGTCACAGACAGAAATTTGTAATCTGCTCAATTGTGCTCACGAAACTGCTAGATTTTGGATCTTGATGGCGCGAACTGGACAAGCCCATCAGTGGAAAACTATACCTATTGGTAGACCAAAAACTATCAATCAAGTTCATCTCAATCGTTTACAACATTTAATTCAACAAAGCCCCCGTGATTGTGGATACGCTTTTAGTCGCTGGACAGCTAAGTGGTTGAGCAGACACTTAGCAAATGAATTCAACATTCAAATAAGTGAGCGCCATGTCAATCGTTTACTAAAACAAATGGGGCTTTCAACACAAGATAAACAAATAAAGAAAGAAGTCAATCATCAAGCTAAAGTAGGTATCAATAATACTAAGAATAAAGGGATTAACATCAAGAATCTCGATACCAAATATAAACCCAAAACTTTGTACTTTAGTCCTTTTTCCCAAAAAGCACTTTAAAAGAAACAAGATAAAAGAAACAAGATATCGGTAATCGGTGAGTTGTTCACCGATTTCTTAAATATAGTCGCAACAGCTATATATTCTTTTTACTAACAAATTTGATTTATGAAAGAATTAATTGATGAAAAATCTATTAACATAGCTATAGAAGATTTTTTAAACTATATCAAGCTCTCTTGCAAAATATCTACAATAACCGAGGAAGTTGCTAAACAGAAAATCATTGAATTGTCAGCCAAAGAAGCTGGAATCAATGTTGAAGTGAGTGAATTACAAAAGGCAGCAGACAATTTTCGTATAGATAAACAACTCTATAATACTAAAGATACCTGGTCATGGTTAGAACAACACTATTTATCTTTAGATGATTTTGAAGCTTTAGTTTATGCAAACGCCTTAACAGAAAAGTTGGCTCAATACTTGTTTGCTGATCAAGTAGATTCATGGTTTTACGGACACCAACTAGATTACGTCGCGGCAGTTTTATACGAAGTTATCTTGGAACCAGAAGATCTAGCAATGGAGCTATTTTGTAGCTTACAAGAACGAGAGATTTCTTTTCAAGAAGTTGCTCGTAAATATATTCAGATTCAGGATTTATCTCTGCGTCGTGCTGGAGGATATTTAGGTATAGTCCATCGTCAAGATCTCCAGCCAGAAATTTCTGCGGCGGTCTTTGAAGCTTCTCCGCCTCAAATTCTCAAGCCCATCAAAACTCATAAAGGAAACCATTTGATTTTGGTAGAAGAAATTATTGAGCCAACATTAGATGACGAACTTCGCGCTCAAATTATTTCAGATTTATTTGCTACTTGGCTTAACGAACAAATACAAACAGTACAAATTAACGCCAACTTTCTAGAAGTCAATCAAGAATCTATGGACACCTCAACAAATTCAAACCCATTCATTGAGTCAGCCTTTAAATGAGTCCACGACAGTATAATCTAACTTATCGAAGACCCAAATTAATTTTTCTAGATGCTCCAATAAAATAAAAGGTGACGCAAAAAAAAATAAAATTAGGGAGGGCAATGCCTGCCCTAAAAGACACCTAGGCTGAACTACCGACCAGTAAATCTGGATCTAATAGATCTACTAGGTGGAGAATATGAAAATGTACCTTCAGCATTTGCAATTGCCGTTGCATCACCATTGATAGCCTTAGCACTAGCAAAAGCATTTGTTTCTTGATTAATCAACACTATGGAACCCATACCACAGCCGAGTACAGTTGAGGTGTCTATATTGGTCTCTCTAGACAAGTCCTCTAAATAATTTAAGTCATAAATAATAATCATGGACTTTTCTCCTTTCTAGGGATTTTTTACTTGGTTAAATATGCATCGAGCAATTAGCACTAGCTCTGTCGCGCTCTTGCTCTTGCCCTTGCCTTGCCACCAAAAGACAGAGCATCTGCTTCTGCAAAACTTCTACCGACAAAGACAACAGTGTCATTTCCCTGTTGTTCTACGGACAATTCGGCATCGAAGTCGACATCAAAATCTGCGTCAAAAGTAGATACACCACCTATCACTTTCTGAAAATTATCTTGATTTATGGGTACTAACTCGACAAAATCAAGTTCGGCAATCTTTAATCGGCTCATTTTTTTACCTATATCATTTTAATCAAACTAAATTTATTTGTACGATCAAGCTTCTTTGGGCTAGAACACAGATTCAGTATTCATAGATTCTTAGTCGGGTGAGATCAGGGAGAGGGATGCAAAGACCAGGAGACAAAGAAGAAACGCGAGAATTTCTTCCTGCCCTCCTTGTCCCCTTTTTCCTATAACTAAAGCTGACAAATGGTTGCGGATACCACAGCCTTTAAATAACCTTACGTACTTTTTTATCTAACGCTTATAAAAGATTTACTAATAAGCACCTGCAAATGCCTCTGCCCTAGAGCTAGAACCAAAACCTTCTATAGCATCTGCATTAACAGAGGTAAATGATTTGGTATTTCTGCCTAAAGCTGTGGCAAATGCTTCTGAACCCGCTTCATTGCGACTATTGCCACCATTGCGACCAAAAAAGCCACCTTTGACTTTATGATCTTCCGAAACTACTTCTAAATAACTTAAATTTTTAATTTCCAGACTCATTGTTTTATTCTTCCTAAGTTTAGATTGTAATTAATTTGTATAGCATTTTTCGTATTAGTGAGACACAGCTTGTTCAAGATAAATTCCGAGTTTACTTACTTATATTTTTTTGACTTTATTCAATAAAGAGTAAAGTAAATTTGTATTTTTTTATCTCAATCATTTTTTTGAGAAATGCCATAAACAATTAATAACAGATTTTTTTCTATTAATCAAAGATTTTAGGCAAAATAAAAGACAGAAACAAATGACTTGTGTCTAAAAAACAAGTCTTTTTATGCAGATTAACTGTTTATAACAGATTTAATAATTTCTAAAATTTATGATGAAAAATTATCGACTCCTTTTTTAACAATGCTTTTGTCAATTTTATATATACTGAAAACCAATAAGTCACAAGACATAATAATCTTATATTTGTCTTTGTCTATCTAGCTAATTATTATGGTTAACAGGTAAAATCTATTGCAAAACATTAAGACTAAAGTGTTGCTATTATGTCAAATAAATCATGCCTAAAGGTTATTGTAGTGTATACCTGTTTACTTAGTATATTGATAATATTATGTTGATTTTTCAGTCGAATAATTGTCGTAACTATATACCCATAAAGTATTTCATTAAAAATCCATATTTTAAAACAATATAGATTTCGCAAGACACAAAGGTTGTACTTTTGTCTCATAAACCTTCTCTAAAAGCTTGATCTTTACTAAATAAATCCTGTAGAAGTAAATCAGTAGGACGAAAGCAAAATTCCTACTAAATAAGAACAAACTTCATTCTATTTATTTAGGAGAAACAAAATGTCTAATATCTGTATTTCTAGTCTAGAATCCATCACCGAGCTTAATGAACAGGAAATCAGTATCGTAATCGGTGGGAGGGGCAAAAAAAGCAAAAAAGGATATAAGCCTGTCAAAATCAAAGTAGCAGTCTTTAAGGATATCGATCAAACAAATCAACAAAGTAGCGTAAACCAAGCCAATAATAATGTCGGTTCTGGTGATGCAGACAATACTAATGAAGACAGCTCAAATTTCATTGGTTAATTTTGTGTGCCTACTTAGCAAAAACCCGTGATTGCTATCAAAATTTGAGAGCAGCCACAGGCTAGAGTGAAATCCCTGAATAGAACTGTGATAGTACAATTGCTGCCGCTATCTGTGCTAGCACATAAATTCGGGGACTCTGAAGATAACTATATCTTTTCAAATTAGATCAAGTCAAGTACGTTTGTGTTTTTAGGAGAAGCCAAAAATGTCTAATTTACAAATTGCCGATCTAGCTTTAGAAATCGGCTTAACTGAATCGGAAGCTAACTATATTATTGGCGGTCGGCGTTCCTTTTGGGAACCTAAGAGAAGTGAATATAATACCTTCAAAGATATTAATCAATTCCAAACTCTTTCTAGTGTAACCCAGGGAAATCAAGGTGTTGGTAACGATAAAGGATCACAGAACAACTCTTCTGTTATCGATATTTTCATTATTAACTAGTGGATCATTTGTCAGAGTCATAGGTATTTCAAAAACAAGGAAACATTTACCATAAGTCATGGAAGCTTTTTGTCATAAACGAATATATGAAAGTTGATCCATGAGTACTTCGCCAAAATTGATCTGAGGAACAAGTGTCATTAAAATTTCTCCCTTGTCTTCCTTGTTTCTCTTGCCCCTTTTGTTCTATATCGACCAATAATTTCAAAATTGCTAGACTATTAGATTTTCTGAAGAATGAGGATTAAATGAGATATCCATTTGGGAATCAGTAAAGCCCTATAAATTAAGATCAGTTCAGGTGACTTTGACAGTTTGACGCATTATTAATTTCTCATTCCGTAAGTAACCAAAAATTTTGAAAATGTGTAATTAATTTTGTAGACATATTTATCATTAAAAATTGATTCACATCAGACGTATTGTTGTTTTGTTAATTAAAACTAACTTTCTACCATTAATCTATTGGGAATAAATTCAATGTCTAATCTTAATATTTCTAACTTATCTTATTTGACCGATATCAAAGATTGTGAAAAATCTGTAATAGGTGGACTTTTTCGACAACGCAATGATTTTGGTTTAGATGCTTTTTTAGTAGGCGATGTTAATCAAGTTACTGTTGCTAATGCTCAAGGAAATAACGTTGGTGGCGATCAAGTCGTTATTGCTAATGCTCAGTCTAACCTGGCTTTAGGTAAAGGAAACAGACAAGAAAACGATGGAGAATTCTTTGTTGTCTTATAATATTAATTAAATTGAGTAAAGATTTTTAATTTTGTGTGACTAAGGTTTGGTTTTTAGAATCTCTGCTTGTAGGAGTTGGTATTGTCCAACCCCTACTTATTTTTTATCAATGTTTTAGCCTTGCAACGCAGAAGTTTTAGGAGAGCGGTATTAGGTATTTTCTGATGAATTAGTAATCAATATTTTTGATCCTCGCCTTGCAGAAGAAAGATTAATCACTATCGAGATTGATGCTTTTTGTATAATTCTTGTAGTAATCTACTTGGTTGATAATTTTTTATAGTTCTAAACCATTTTTTTGCAACTTCTTAAAGGGTTCAAGAACGAGTTCTATCACGCGACGTTGCTTGACAATCACTTCTGCTGTCGCTGTTTGCCCTGGAGTTAAAAGAAGTCGTTGGTTTTGACCTTCGACATAAGTTTGATCTAATTCAATTTCTAGTTCAAAAACTTCCTGAAGACTTTGATTCATTTCCAAATATTTGGAGTCTGGAGCAATCCAAGTTAAACGACCTGTCACTATCCCATAATCTTGAAAAGGATAAGCATCAAACTTCATCTTTACAGGCATTCCTAACTTTAGAGAACCACTCTCTTTGGGTGATATTTGCGCTCTGAGTACCAAAGGGGAAGTATCTGGGGCAATTTCTACCATCTTTTCTCCTGGCTGTAAGACATCTCCCACACCCAATACTGATAGATGAAAAACTCTGCCAGCAATTGGTGCTTTAAGTATTCTTTGCTCTAATTGGAGTTGTAAAGATGCTATTTGGCTATTGCTTTGAGCAATTTCCGCTTGGAGAGTTGTCATTTGTGCTTCTAAGTCCTTAATCTGTTCATCAGTCTTGAGCAAGGCTAACTTACCAGAATGAACTAAGGTTTGATAGCTACGCTGTTGTTCCTGTAAATACAGCTGAGCGTTTTCGATCTCAAACTCCTTTTCCTGAATAATTCTCTCATAACTGCGTTGTTGTTCTCTAAGGCGAGATTTAGCTTGTTGAACTTGAGAGTTAGCTTGCAGTAGACGTTCTTGGTTCTCCTGAGCTTGCTGTTCTATATCCCGCAAACGATCTAGAGGAATAATGCCATCATCAAAGGCTTGTTGGTAACGAGATACTTTTTCCCCGATACCATTTAAGGCAATGCTGGCTAATTTATGGTCGGCTTGGCTAGACTCAACAGCCTGTTTTGCTTGCTCTACTTGAGCTGCGATTTCTTCTTTTTGTACATTATGGAGAGCTTTAAAGGAATTTAGGCTTTGTCTTGCTTGTTCTACTTGAGATTGCTTTTCTAGTTCTTGAGCTTGATTTTGTTGCTTTTGGGTAAGCAAAGATATCGCTAATTGGTTTTTCATCAACTCTAACTGCTCCAGTCGATTTTGTTGACCCGACTGTTTTTCTTGCAATTCTTGTAGCTGATTATTCATCAGTTCTGCATCTAATTCGACTAAAACATCTCCAACTTCTACAGTATCTCCCTCTTTAACTTTTACCGCAGCTACTTTTCCCGCAACTGCTGCATCTAATTTTATGGTCTTACCTTTTGGTTCTAGTCTCCCTCTAGCACTGCCAGTTTCGTCAATTCTGGACATAGAAGCCACAGGTATGAGGATAGCAGCAAAGATTACCAACATATATGCTAGTCCGCGAGTCCAAACTTTTGGCAAAGCATCGAGCAAATCTGTGGTAGAAGGAGACCAATCATCTACACCAGTTTCTGATATTTCTGATGACTCTTTTTCAGTTTTGGAAACTGCGCAATTGTTTTCTGCGACATCTTTTCCTGGCGGTAAGGCTAATATGTCTTGTTCTATAAAGCTAGGAGAAATACTGGGAGCAGAAGAACCATGGTTTTGATCCATAAATTGACCAGTGCTGAATATTTTTTTGAATAGCCCTATTCTGAACTGGATATAACCTTTATTAACAGAGCGAATTGCATCAGCTATTTCTGCGATGGGAGTATCTTTGAGTAGATAACCCCTTGCCCCTGCCTCTATAGCCTGACAGATATGCTCTGGTTCTCCGTGACTACTGTAGATGACAACTTTGATATCAGGATCTTTATTTGTGATCATTGCGGTTAAAGTTAATCCGTCTATCCCTGGCATTTCTACATCCATGAGAACTATATCAGGAGAGAAGATACTCATCTGTTCTAGAGCAGTTTGAGCTTCCCTGATAGAACCGACTATCTTAAGATCTGGTTCTGGTTCTAAGGCACTGGTCAAAACTTGGCTAACTAGTTTATCATCGTCAATTATTAGGATGCTTAAATTGTCCTTATCCAAGGAAATTAGAGAATTTTGAGGAGATGTTGAGATCATTTTTTTTTGCTTAATTACTACGATTACCAGATGCCTAGCCAGCGACAGTCAATTGTTGTTGATTGAGATAGAAATAGTGACCCCTTTGAGTCATTAAGGCTTCATGAGTGCCACTTTCAATTAAGATTCCTTTATCTAGCACTAGAATTAAATCGGCTTTGCGAACTGTAGACAGTCGATGAGCGATAATTATCGAAGTTCGACCTTGAAGAATTGTATTCAGGTTAGTTTGAATAATGCGCTCTGATTCTGCATCCAGATTACTAGTTGCTTCGTCCAAAATCAGCAAGCGGGGATTACCCAAGAGGGCTCGGGCGATCGCTATACGCTGACGCTGTCCCCCAGACAAATTGCCACCCCCTTCTCCAATAGGCGTTGCGTAACCCATTGGTAGTTGCTGGATAAATTCATCGGCACCAGCTTGTATTGCGGCTTCTTTGACTGCTGCCAAAGTAGCTTCGGGATGTCTAATACTAATGTTTTCCTGAATCGTACTGCCAAAGAGAAACATATCCTGATCAACTACTCCAATCTGCTCTCTCAGGGATCTCAAAGTAAGATTATTTATGTCGTGACCATCGATTAAGACTCTACCTTCTGTGGGTTGATAAAGCCCTAATACTAGTTTGGCGATCGTTGTCTTGCCAGAACCGCTTCGACCGACAAGGGCGATCGTTTGACCTGGTAGAATCTCGAAATTGAGATTCTCTAATACATTCTGTTCGTTTTCTGAATGATAACGAAAACAAACTTGCTCAAAGCGAATATGACCGCGAATTGAAGGTAAAGACTGACGATTATGATTTTCCCAGTCTTCTTCTGGCTTGGCTGTCAAAACGTCATTAACCCGTTCTACCGAGATTGTTACTTCCTGTAATTGATTCCACATTCCAGCCATTCGCTGGAAAGGTGCAATGGTACTACCTAGTAACATATTCAAGGCGACTAATTGCCCAATGCTTAATTCACCCTTGATGACCAACCAAGCACCAAACCATAACAGAACTGTCCTACTGACTACAGTGATACTAGAGCTGATAATAGATATTTGATTAGAGAGTATCTGACCCGCAAATTGCTTTTTAATAAAGCCGTTAAAGAGCTTTTCCCAATGCCAGCGAACTGCCTGTTCAATCGCCATAGATTTGACGCTTCGGATGCCACTCAGCCCTTCAATTAGATAACTGTCCTCCTTAGCCACCGCATTAAAAATCTCGCGGGAAATTTGTTTCAAGAAGGGAGTATATAAAAAAGCTAGTAAAAAATATAGAGGCACTAATACCAAGACCAGCATAGATAACTTCCAGCTATACCAAAACATCATTGCCACATAGATAAAAGCGGTCAAGACATCAAGAAAAATAGACAGAATATCACCAGTCAAAAAATTCTGTATTTTTTCGTTTTCCTGGACACGAGCCATGATATCACCGACATAGCGGGACTCAAAGAAGGACATGGGCAAGCGAAAGGTATGTCGAATAAAACCAACTACCAAGGCCAAATTAATTCTGTTTGCTGTATGGTCAAGAAGATATCTTCGTAGTCCCCCCATCGCCACGCCAAATAAACTAACAATAACTAGTCCTAGTCCTACGGCATTTAAAGTTGGTATACTTTGCTGCACCACTACTCGATCTAATAGTAGTTGGGTAAATATTGGCACCAGCAAACCAGAAAGCTGAATTAAAATCGAAATAATCAATATTTCCAGTAGGACTAGCTTATGGGGCTGGACTAAACCTAAAAAGTGCCAAAAATCTAGTCTGGCTTCCTGGGCATCTTTAAATTTGACTGTAGGTTCACATAACAGGGCATTACCAGTCCAGCCAGCCTGGAATTCTGCATAGCTTAAACTACGTTGACCAATTGCTGGATCAACTACAATCACAGATTTACGGTTTATTTCGTAGACTGTAATGTAATGATTTCCTTCCCAGTGGACAATAGCTGGTAATTTCTGTTCAGCTAGCTTATTAAGATTAGCTTTGACTGGTCTGGTAGCAAAGCCGATACTTTCGGCAGCTATTACCAAACCCCGTAATGAAGAGCCATGACGACCCACATTAGCAATTTCTCGCAGCCGATTAGGATTAAATCGCTTGCCCCAGTACAAACCGACATTGATTAGGCAAGCAACTCCACAATCTGAAGCACTCTGTTGCATAAAACAAGGATAGCGTCGGGTAACTCTTCGTAGAAAATGACCGATTTTCTGTCGAGGATGGGGAAAATAAGCTTGGTCTCTCTTCTGAGAAGATCGGGAGTTAATCGCTGGCGGAGAGAGAACAACACTATGATCTTCTTTAGCCAAAACAGGAAGTGATTGCTCGCTCATCAATGACTCTCCATTTGAGTTGGGTAAATCAGTCAATTGAGGCAAGTTTAGTTGAGCCACAGTCCAATCGGCATGGCTCAAAATATATAATTCAGTCGGCATTGTCACCTGCCATAAGTTGTTGTGCGATGAAGAAGATGGAACAAAAATACTTCCAGCACTTAGTTTTTCCCCACCAACATTGAGCAGCTCTCCTGTCCTAAGCAACCAAAGCTTCTGAGTAGTTAGCAAGGAGTCAGGAACTTTTCCTGATTCTAGTTTGTAAGCTTTTAGTAAAGATAGAGTCTTGGTTAACTCATATGTAGTTAAACTCTTAAATACAGAGTTTTGACGAGATAGCAGCAATAAATCCTGCAAGATTGCTTGTTGGTGCAGATATTCCTCTATTTTGGGATGTTGGCGCATCAACTGCGCTAAAAATTCCCGAGAAAGATAGCCAACTTTGAGCTGAGAAGAAGCTTTAGCATAGTAGGGGTAAAACGACTCCTGGGGAAATAAGGTCATCTCGCCAAAAGAATTGCCCGTAATCAGAGTGGCAATTAAGTTATTTTTCCTATCTAGTAATCTCACTTTCCCTGCTAAGATGATATTGATTCCTGGGGCTGACTGATTTGCCTGCCAGAAGGCTTTACCGAGATTCGGTTCAATTAATTTAATTTCCCGAATGCAGCCATCTCGTTCTGGGATTGAAAGTGTTTGACCCAGGTTTTGTTCAAGCTGTTGAATTGTATACTGTTGCCAGGTGGATTTATCTGCTAAGTCTTGTAGCATAAGTTTATCATTTCACCTAATCTAAAGAATTTAATATTGGGAAAATGGCTTAATATGGACCTAAGCAACAGTAATTAGATTTTGAGTTATTATTCAACTCTTCAATAACAAGACCCAAACCATTACCCCCCTGCTTATTTAAATCCTTGGAGGAGCTTTGAGAGCGAGTAGAAAGTCCCATTTTTTTGAGTAAGCGATTAATATGGCGATCGCTAATTTCAATAGCAAACTCTTGCGCCAGATGTTTGCTCAACCATCGTGCTGTCCAACGATGAAACCCATAGCCAAATTCTTGAGGACTATAACTTACAAGCTCTTGTAAACGTTCAATATATTGATCGCTAACTCTTTTTGGTCTACCAATTGGAACACTATTCCATTGATGAGCTTGACCAGCTTTAGCCATGGTAATCCAGTACCTTGCTGTTTCGTTAGAACAGTTTAAAACTGCACAAATTTCAGACTGCGACTTACCTAAATCCGCAAGTAGCATAATTTCAATTCGTCTTCGGTATTCTGGACGAGAATCTTTGTTTAGATTGCTTTGCAATAATTGTCTCTCAAACGGTGTCAATAACTGACTTCGTTCTGATACTTCTGGAACAGACGAATTATTAGTTAGTTCGATATGTAACATAGCCAAAAACTTCTTTTAATAATAATTGAATTTTGAAAACCGATGCTTATTGCTGATTTTGTAGTAAAAAAATCTGCCAACTTGGCAACAATAATAGAGAGTTTGTTGTAGGAAGAAATTAAATTTACTTTTGATTTCTTCAGCTGTATTTATCTTGCAAAAAACCAATCAGGAGATCAAGAGAATGTAGAGATTAAATTAGACATAAGTATCTTATCTATGTCGGTAAGTTTATAGTTTTGTTAATCTGTCTACAAGCCCTCATTTACAGATCTATAGCTATTTTGCCGTAATCATTTGGCTATTGCTACACATATTACTCTGACTACCACATAACGTCTTCAGATTTTTAAGCTTATAAATAAAGTTGAGTTGCTCAAGTTTTGAAGAGTAACTTTAAATAAAAATATGAAATTAAACAATTGTAATTCACCACTTATATTCAGATTACTGTCAGGACATAAGTAAGTAAGTTTTGCGCTGTTTAATTCTTAATTGAGCAAATTTTGGACCATGTTTGATGAAAAACCTTAATCTTTGTTAATACTCAAATATCTGATGTTGCTCGTTTAGAAGATTCACTGACACTAAGCAATAATCCATGTTCTGGCTAGATACGGACTTGATCAAATTCGACATTTAATAATTAGCCTTGATGCTTGCTGTTCGATAACAGTTCAATAGTCAATAATGTTTATTGTGCTTTTCAACTCACAAGTTATTAGTTGAGCAATTACTCTAGCGATCGCCCAAACATTTTTTTAAGTGTTCGTCGATAGTTTATGCCTAACTTTGAATCACAGCTCAAAAAAGTCTATGCCAAAGACATAGAACAGAAAAAACTTGGTATTCTCCTGTTGCTGATATTTACCATCAAGCAAGACTACGTTATCCTCAAGAATTAATTAAATCTTGTTAGCACTTTACGCAAAATCGATCCACAAATCAAAGAACTATTATTCATCAGACTCAGAGAAAAACTACACAGCTTCGGCGGGAATATAGAGCTTTCATTTCTGTCGGCTGTTCATATCGCCAGAAAAAATATTTGATTACTTTGTCGCAACTATAGCAACCAAGTCATTATTGATTTAAAACATAGAAGTCTATTTTACAGACTTATAAAGCCATATTAGAAGACTGAGACAAATCAAGATTATTTTTATTTTTTATAACTACTGCTGTTTCATCCACTCGACACACTGCTGCATTTGATGCTTAGTTTCGGCAATAGTACCGTGATAACGTCGTCCATGACCAGGCAAGACCCATTCAAACTGATATTTAGCCAGTTTGTCCATTGATTTGATTTGTTCTGACCAAGAATACCAGCAAAAACGGCGAAAAGCATATAGTTGCTCTAGATAAGGCGACCAAGCCAGATGATCACCTGTAAACAAAAACTTATTTCGATACAGCAACACTGTATGACCTTTAGTATGTCCAGGAACAGTAATAATTAAAAGATCTGAATCTAACTCAACTGGATCTTGTCCTAATAATTTTATCTCAACAGTAGCGGTATCAGGTTTAATTTCTGCTTGATGTAAAATACGCTCGCATTGGAAATGTTGCTGAAATTTATTATGATCAGCCACATCATCTTGATGAGTGAGGTACATATATTTTATGCCTCCCATGACCTCAATTTGCTTGACCAATGGCGGTGTAAATCGTGGAGAATCAACTAAAATATTGCCTTCAGGTCGTTGGATAAAATAACTAGCGGCACCAAAGGAAGCGGCTGAATGATAACCACAATAGTATACGTTATCCGCGATCGCGATCGGAAAAGTTTGCTGTGCCTGTTTAATTTTTCTGGGTTTGTCTACTGTCCCGATAGAAGCTGTGGGACAAGCTAATAATGCCTGCATTGCCGCCATCTCTTCTTGTTCGGTGGTAGGTTGATGATATAACGCAGATTGAGAGGCTTGTCGATTGAATACCCTGGGAGCAACCCAACGGCAGGTATCACAGTCGATGCAGCTAGAGTCTACATAGAAATTACCTTCTATATTTTCTACTCTTTTTTGCTGTAGGGTAGCCATGTCTTGGAAACTAAAAACTGAATGGTGAATGTAAGTTAGATTTACGTCGCAGCTTTAAGACTATAATTTTCTAGTATGGAAACACACTTTAAAACAATTTTTTTAGAGAAATTTAGGTGCTTATGATTTGTAATTAATAATCTTTAACCGCTGATAAACTTATCATAGCTAAAATCCCAAAATAAGTGAGACGCTGACGCTGATTGTAATATTAGTTGTGAGCCTTGTCTGATTTCACCAACGACATTGCAGGAAATATTTTGTTCGCTAAACTTATGTCTTACTAAATCTAAATTGTGAGGAGGGATGGATAGCAAAAAGCCATAGCTGGGAAAACAAAGTAACCAAGTTTCTAACTCTATACCTACTGGAGGAATAATACTATCTAAATCTAAAACTGCACCACAATGGGAAGTTTCAATTAGCATTAATAAAGTTCCAATAATGCCCCCCATACTAATATCCTTACCAGCACGACATAGATCTTTTTTAGCTAAATAGGAAAGAATTTCTAAATTTGCTTGCAGTTGTCTCGGATCGGCTTTAGTAGCAGCATTCCAAAAGGGAAATTGAGGATGCATTTCACCTTGCAAATCAATTGCCGTAATTAACAAATCTCCAGGTTGTGCCGCAAAACTACTAATCAACTTTTTAGCCCGTCCTAAAATAGCAATACTCAAAGCATTATAGGCACTTCTAAAATTAGTATGCCCTCCGACAATTGGCACATTAAAAGCTTGAGCAGCAGCCTTCATTCCTGCTAGTAATGGTTTGGCTTTAGCACTATCCTCAGTCCAAATTGTATCAACAATTGCGATCGCTTTGCCTCCCATAGCTGCAATATCGCTTATATTAACCATCACTGCACACCAACCCGCAAACCAAGGATCTTCTTCTACTAACACATGCCACATGCCCTCTGCGGCTAAGAGTAAATAGCCATCATTATCAGGAATAGCCGCGCAATCATCGCCAACTAAAACTTGACGTTCTGCCTGTAGATCTAAAATTTTACTAACAGTTTGAATATCTTTCTTTTGAATAATACCTAATGATTGTTTTAGTTTTGCTGCTAGTTGTTTGAGATTAATTCTCGGGCAATCTTTCATAGTTTAAAGTCTAATATAGAGTTTTCTTTTAACTATAAGGCGATAGATTAGCAATCGCACTTGTAATTGATTAAATACGATTAAGCTTACGTCTCTATCTGAAGCGATGTTGATTTATTAGTTAAATTTTACTCCTGATTCTCATTTAATCTTAATTGACTTAGTATTAATGGAAGATGAATTAAAAGATGTATTTAATCGTGACATTAATTTAGTTACTGATAAGGCTATTGAAGCAAGTGAAAATTATTTGCATCTAGAAGCTATTTTTAATTCTGCTCAAATTATATCTGTTAATTGCAATCATCAGCTTCTCCTGGATATTTTACTGTCTGCCAAAATAGTTGTTGACTATATTGCAGAAAAATCCATTATTTTTTCAAACTATGGGAGGAGTTTTAATATTAAGAGGTGGTTTGTAAAAAGCGATTGCAGCATTTTCTGCACGGTTAAGTAACCATTCTGGAACCTGTACCCACTTTTGCTTTGGTAAATATTCTTTTTAAAATATTGCCTTTGTTTTGACTATCTTGGATAATCTTAATATGTTCTTCATGGTACTTCTCTAATACTTTTTCCGCCGCACCAATTACTGCTTTTTTTTGTTGATAACCTTTTACATAACCTTGCTCTTGGCGAATCATATCCAATACGTCATCATAATTAGTCATGTTGTGGCGATAATGATTGAAAAGCTCCCTACCTTTAGCTTTGTCATAATCAATTATTTGACCATCTTTATCCTTAATCTGATAAAGATTTTCGGGATTAGTTAATTCTATTTTGTCGCGAGGGTCATTATTTTCGTGATGATTCATTGTGTAATTAGCATGTGGTGTACAATACTAATTTAGTCTTTTAATCATCAATTACAAGCGATCTCGATCGCAGTAGTTAAATCTTATATTATTAAGCTGTAACTATAAAATTTCGGTAAGCCTGTTCTGCTAACCACTGCAATACCAACAGCTAAAGCGTTAAGGAAATAGATTAAATCATTCAGCACAAACTTGTCGAACAAAAAAATGCGATCGCCCTATGCCAGAAGTTAAGAAACCTACTAGCTAAAGAGCGATCGCTAATTTACAATTTAAACAAAATCTATTTAATTGTCATCGGGATCAGATACAGGTTCTGCTGTCGCATTTTGCGCGGCGATAATAGCCCGCTTTTTCAATTTAATAGTCAGATAGCGAATTGCATCCTCACTCAAACGCATCATTCTCTCAAGAGGCGCATTCTGCGAACCGTCAGCTTGGTAATTCATTTGAACGTAAATACCATCTAGGTATTTACCAACAGGATATGCCAGTCTTCTTTTACCTTTTACCTGAACCTCAAGGTTTTCTGCACCGTTATCGCTCAAATAATCCTTATACTTATTAACCGATTCTCCCACTTGATCCTCAGAAAGATCGGGACGCAGGATATACATTAATTCGTAACTACTACTCACTTTATTTATTCTCCTTTTGGACTAAATGGCTTCACAGGATAGCAACTTGTTCAAATTTGCAAGATATTTTAATCGAACCGTGAAGCAAGGATCTACAATCTTACTATTATTTGACATTAAATCACCAGCATTTTAGCTGGTTTGCCGCAGATTAATCTAAAATTGAGCTAGTCCAACTCTGTATTCTTATGGTCAACAGTACCCCTCTATGTCCGACATAAACGACATGGGTTGACGTTCATACACGCTGTATGCGGGCTAGCCCTTGGCGAGGAAATCTCAAAACAAAGGCAAAAGTGTTCCGCATGTCAGGGCTTGCGTTGACTTGGTCAAAGACGACTAATATTAAGTATATTCTTTTTTTAATTATTAATTTTTAAGCTTGATTTTGTTATGGCACAACGCTATGTCCGTATTAAAACTAACCGTGAGCAAATTTACTATGGTTTGCTCCAGGCAAATCGAAGTGTAGTTGTATATGATGCACCACCGTGGTTAGGGGGACAAGAAACGGACATAGAACAGTCCGTCGATACATATCAAATACTGGCACCTTGTGTTCCATCAAAAATTGTGGCAGTCGGCAAAAACTATCTTAAACATGCTATGGAAATGGGAACTCCCGTGCCGCAAGAGCCGTTACTATTTCTCAAGCCACCTACTACTATTGTTGCCGATACCAAGGATATCTACTACCCACCTCAATCACAGCAAGTAGATTACGAAGGAGAATTAGCCTTAATTATTGGCGATCGCTGTAGTTATGCCAATCCTGAACAAGCAGCGAAGAACATCTGGGGTTATACAATTGCTAATGATGTTACAGCCAGAGATTTGCAGAAAAAAGATGGACAGTGGACAAGAGCTAAAGGATTTGATACATTCTGTCCCCTCGGTCCCTGGATTGTCCGAGAATTAAGCGTAGAGGCGAAAATTCAAACTTTTATTAACAATGAGGAGCATCCTCGACAATCAGCTACTATTAGTGACATGGTTTTTAGTCCTGAGACCTTGGTTTCCTATATTTCCCAAATAATGACCTTAACCCCAGGGGACATAATTTTAACAGGTACACCAGAAGGCGTGGGGGCAATGCAATCTGGAGATACGGTAAGAGTAGAAATAGAAGGGATCGGTTCTCTTTCCAATCAAGTTACATCAGCGGTGCTTTTTCCCTCTAATGCTTGATTTAGATCAATCAATGGTAATTAATGATTTACGTTTACAGCAACCTACAGTCAGGATTTCATTGGTTAAAAAAATATAGCGGGGCTAGTCCCAGTTTTGCCTGCATTTTTGGTTTTACTGCCACAGGTTTAATTCCAGGCATTTCCGCAGCAGGAGCAACCCCAAGAGATCGAGAATATACGGCGATCGCCGATGCGGAATTTTTGGCTCAGGGAGTCGTTCCTCATTATGATTATCCCTTACCAATTTTAGAAGCAGGTATCTCCCCTACCTTTATTTCTCGTGCCGTGGTCGAAACATTACAGATACCCACCTATCTCTTTGATGCTGGCTTATTTCACAAACCAGCAGTTAAAACTATCGATCTTCAAGGTATCCCTGCTAAGTGTGTTTCCTCTGGTAACGCTATGCCTCTTGAAAAAGTACAGCATCTGTTTAATCAGGGTTTATCGTGGGGAGCCAAACTGTCTGAGACAGCCGACTACTTGATTATTGGCGAATGTGTCGTTGGTGGAACAACTACGGCACTTGCTTTACTGATGACTTTAGGTATTGATGCTAGGGGAATGGTCAACAGTAGTCATTCCAGTTGTAATCATGCTCAGAAATGGTCAATAGTCCAGGCTGGCTTATCTAGTGCCAATATTGATGCTCACTCCTGTCAGCCTCTTAAGTTAGTAGCGGCTATCGGCGATCCCATGCAAATAGTCAGTGCAGGGATGGCGATCGCGGCTAGTCGTCGAGGGGGAGTGATGTTAGCAGGAGGAACTCAAATGCTAGCAGTTTATGCCTTAATTGAAGCGATCATTAATTACTATAATGTTTCGGCTCAGTTATCTCAAATTGTGGTGGGAACCACACGTTGGGTGGCAGAAGATCCCACAGGCAATACAGTTAAGTTAGCAAATTTGATTGGTGGAGTCCCTTTATTAGCTACAGGTTTGAGTTTCTCTACTTCAAGATATCCTGGTTTCCGTGCTTATGAGAAAGGATACGTTAAAGAAGGCGTTGGTGCAGGAGGCTGCGCGATCGCATCTCAACTAAAACAAAATTGGACTTCCACTCAATTGCTCAGGCTCATTGAAACTGTATTCGCTAATTATCGGAACTTAAGAATGGATTCTATAGGTTAATAATTGCTCTTCTAAAGCAGCAATACGGTTATAGGCTGCGGTCAGTTGTGCCGTCAAACGTCGAATTTGAGTGTCAGGAGCCAAATTGTCACTGCTAGAATTAGTGGTGCTGCTACTGCTAGTATCATCTACCAAAATATCTTTGTGAGTCAGTTGGTATTCTGATTCATTTTTTTGGGGTACGAAATTAGGTGAACTAGAGGCAAAATTGGGTAAGGAATAAGATTCTTGCTCGACGCGCTTTACTTGCTGCGTGTTTAATGCTTTTACCTGACCGCCAATTTCTTCAATCAGCTCGTGAAGCCGATCTATCTTGTCTCGTAAATCACCAATTTGTATTTGTAATGTATCCATATAATTTCTGAAGATTAAATCATTTTTACTCTGCTCTAATGCTAAAAGCATTGTTAGCATTAACTGCCACTATTCCTGATTCATTTAACAATTGCTCAACGTATTTTTATGAAGGTTCTCATTTTACTGATAACTACTAATCGCAAGGCATAATTCCCTCAAAATAGCTTCCAAAATTCAGTAACCGAATATACTTAGCTATTACTTACTCTAGGTAAATATACCTTGTTCTGTCTTGGATTATTTCTTCACTTTTAGAACAACAATGAACTATCAATTTTCGCGCCGTCATTTTCTACAAGCAAGCAGTCTTATTGCTTTAAACCAGCTTGTAACGGGCTGTAGCAGCAAAGAAACAACAACTCAGGTTGTATTTTTAGAAAACTCGATTCCGCCACAGCTAATTAGAGATTTTCTTAAAATAATTAATCAACCGATAAAAGTTGATTTTCAACCTCAAACTCAGCTCCGACAAATTTTTGATTTACTTTATACGTCAAACAAAAATCAAAACTCAGATCAAAATACAAAAAACTTCTGGTCAAAAATATTCAATAGATCCTTAGTTAGCCCTGGTTTGAGTAGTTTAGGAGATACTTGGTTAGCAACAGCAATTAAGCAAAATCTCATTCAACCTTTATCTGTTGATAGCTTTACAAATTGGCAACAATTACCCCAAAAGTGGCAAAATTTGGTGCGGCGTAGTAGTCAAGGAGATTTAGCTCAAGATGGAGAATTTTATGGGGCTCCTTATCGCTGGGGAAGTACGGTAATTGCCTATAGAAGTGATAAATTAAGCTCCACTCCTACCGACTGGAAAGATCTGTGGCAGCCTGAATTGCGAGATCGCCTTTCTTTGCTCGACTCGCCACGGGAAGTAATTGGCTTAACTTTGAAAAAATTAGGAGAATCTTATAATACAGATAATTTGGATTCTGTAAAGGATTTATCAGCAGAACTATCGGCTCTCCATCAACAAGCAAAATTATATAGTTCCGATCATTATCTTGAACCTTTAATTTTGGGCGATACCTGGGCAGCAGTAGCTTGGTCAACTGATATAATTCCCCTACTTAAACGCTATCCCGAAATTAAATTTGTTATTCCCCAATCAGGAACATCTTTATGGGCAGATCTATGGGTACAACCCAAAACATCTGAGACTTCATTAATAGCCAATAGTGAAGATCAGCCGACAGCAATTGAGCAATGGATTGACTACTGTTGGCAGCCACAAGCAGCAAAGCAGATATCTCTATTCACCAACGGCATTTCGCCAATATTATCGTCTCTCAAGCAAACGGAAATACCCCAGGATCTTAGAGATAACGTGTTTCTCAAAAGTGGGATGTTGGATTCTGAGCAAAATGAATTTCTTCTCCCTTTGTCCCCAGAGACACAAAAGCAGTATCAAGATTTGTGGATCAAGATTCGTTCTTAAACGTTGTTATGGCAATCTTACTTACGATTGGGAGAATTATTTTGTTTATAGTACATGCGGGCAAGCCCTTTGTTTGTCATTAGTCTGTAGCGTTGTTAATATTCACAAATGATTTAGCACTATCTGGATTTAACGATGAGTATATGAATATTTCTTGGCAAGAAGTCAAAGATCGCTTTAGGCAGATCTGGGGTTATGAAGATTTTAGAGCGCCTCAAGGAGAGATTATTCAAACTCTTTTGACAGGTAAAGATGCCCTGATAATTTTACCTACTGGCGGTGGTAAATCGATTTGCTTTCAGCTACCAGCACTTTTACAAACAGGATTGACCATAGTTATTTCTCCTCTGGTAGCGCTGATGGAAAATCAGGTGAAGCAACTACAAGATTTAGGATTACCTGGAGCATTATTGCATAGTGAATTACCCAGAAACCAACGCCACCAAACTTTAAAGGCGATCGCTAACCAGAAATTGAGCTTATTATATTTATCTCCTGAAACTCTATTAAGTCGGCAAGTCTGGAACATCATATCTCAACCAGAAATTAAAATCACAGGCATTATTATCGATGAAGTTCACTGTCTAATTCAGTGGGGAACTACCTTTCGCCCAGCATATCGTCGTTTGGGTGCGGTGAGGCGCAGTTTATTACAGCATAAACCCTCTGGTACCAAAATTGCGATCGCTGCTTTTACTGCTACTGCCGATCCTCAAGCACAACGAGAAATTGTCAATGTCCTGGAATTAAAACAGCCCCAAACCTTTTTGATTAGTCCTTATCGTCAGAATTTACGTCTTAAAATCAAAACGGTGTGGACACCTAGAGGTAGAAAGCAGCAAATGTTGCGCTTGATCCAAGCCCACAAAAATCAGTCAGGGTTGGTATATGTGCGATCGCGCCAAGACAGTCAAACCTTAGCAACCTGGTTTAAATCATTAGGTTATTCTGCTGCTGCTTATCATGCAGGTTTAATAACTAGCAACAGGAGAAGTATTGAACAAGATTGGATCGCAGGTAAAATTCAATTTGTCGTCTGCACTTCTGCTTTTGGCATGGGGATCGACAAACCCGATGTCCGCTGGATAGTTCACTACCACGCCCCAGAATTACTTGCCGAATATATTCAAGAAGTTGGTAGAGGTGGGAGAGACGGCAAGAGAGCAACAGCTTTGACTTTAATTAGTGAGCCTACTGGCATTTTAGACCCTGGGGATAAACAACGCAGTCAGTTTTTTGGTCGCAAATTAGAGCAACAATACCGTCAAGCACAACAGCTTATTAAAAAGTTACCCCATAAAGGTGAAATTGCAGCTATTAAGCAAGAATTACCCCAAATAGAAGCAACTCTTGGCATTCTTCATAGTACGGATTTAGTCTCCTGGCAAGATCCTTTTCATTATCAGATAACTTCCCGTTCACTCAAAGATCAACCACTCATATCTCACTCTTCCTTAGTAGCCAAGCAAAAAAATCATCATCACAGGATGCAACGATATCTCAAAACAAAGCAATGTCGTTGGCAATATTTATTGCAGGCTTTTGGGTTTGTCAAAGAAGCACAAGGGTTTAAATGCGGAAATTGCGATCGCTGCCAGACAATTTAGGTGTCGTTATAGTGACATAATCAAAACTAAAGCGCGATCAAGTATTTCTTGACGGTTAATCATAATTTCCAATTCTTCCGCGTCGTAATGCCCTTCTGCTACTTCTAAGGAAGCCCCGTCAAGAGCATTCAAATAAGCCTCCTGGAGAACCTCTTTTAGTTCATCGCGCTCAAGATAATATCCTCCTGCCTTGCGTCGCTTATTTTCCCGTTGAATTTCACGCACGCTGTTGCGAATTGATACATCCCAAGAGCGAGTAGTGCGATTTTCTGCTTGTTGCTTGATTAGATGCAACAAGAGAATTACTGCATAACTACGAATAGTTTTAATAATGCCTTTAAGACCCATTTCTTCTAAGTCTTCAACAATCGCCAAAGAACCTTTAATATCCCCTTTAAGAAGTAACTGTTTAAGTTCGAGCAATTCTTCCATAGCTAGAAATTCATCAAAGAACTATTTTATGTAAATATCCCTCCAAACTTTTTCATACAGAGGTAAAAACTTGTTCTGCGGTAAGCTGTAATTATGGGAAAGTAGGTGAAACCATAAGCTTGCTATCTCTAAATAAATCTCTGTTATATTCCTCATTTTCTACAGTGCAGATAGTAATAGTAGGTTGCTTTGGTTTACCAAGATACTCTCTACCTCCAACACCCAGATAATCTACAATCCAGTATTCTGGAATACCTAGTACAGCATAATCTTCAAACTCACGAGCATAATCATTCTGCCAATTAGTACTAACTACTTCTACAACTGACTTAATAGAACTACCGAGAGTAATTATTGGTTCTTGTTGCCACAAAGGTTCGTTTTGTAACTGAGTGTTGTCTAAAACAATAATGTCGGGACGAAATGCGGTTTGTGTACCCAATAGTTTTATTAGACAACGATGGGGAATAAAATAATCGAGATTGAGGCGATCAATTTCAACGTTCAGTTTGCGCCCCACGAAAGCAGCAACTTGTTCGTGTAATCCAGTTGGTTTTATCTCAATTAACTCTCCGTCAATTAACTCATAGTGATTATCGTCTCCATAACGAAGATTAAATTCACTAAAACTCAGGGTTTGTCTGACTAATTGAACCATAGCGATCGCTTTATTTAGAGTAAACTTCAAGTATTAATTTTATTTGGTTATTTTTATAAGTAAGAAATGTATTAAACAGCGATTGCTATACAGGCTTAGGAGAACATCATTCATTATCATTAAGCCTTCTCAACAACACCCTTTTCCATAAGGAGCAACCTAATTTGAGCATTTTTATCAGGATTTTGCGGCAATACATTAAATACAGTCTCTCCAATATCGGTCACATAATTAGGATTTGCTCTGCCATCAAGTAAAACCTTCACCATCTTGATATTTCCACTGAATATTGCGCAGTGTAGAGCATTATCAACAGATAGAGAAACTGCATTTGGGTTTGCTCCTAGTTCAAGTAATGCTGTTACAGAATCATATGCTTTTGCCATCACAGAATCGATTAATATCGTATTTCCAAAATTATCTGATTCGTCAATGTTCCAGCCATGTTGTACAAGATAGTAAATTCCTGCTGAATAGTTTTCAATAGCCAGAAACCGAAGAATAGATTCACCTAACCAGGTCGCAACACGCAAATCGGGATACTTCAGCAAGAGTTCATCAGCGAGCATTGCATTTTCTACCGCAGCATCTACGAATTGTCCAATAATCTCACGGGGAACGGTCATGGAGAAAGCATCAATATTTGTTGTTAAGAAAATTTTTTAGATGTTTGTCCTGTGGAGGATAGATTTGAGAAGTTTTTCGTATATGAAAGCTTAACTTAGATTTGAATTATCCAACGCTAAATTGAGCTGACAAACATTTACTTTAGATTCACCAAAAATATGCCTTCTGTGTGTTTTGGACATTAAAATTTTACTTGGTCAATATCCAAACCTCTAGCTTGAGCTACCCTTTAAATTCGCTCCCTGACTGCTGCAACGGGTTGTTCTCTCCACATACCGAAGGAGAACTATGGTTAACCTTAATTGATCCATAGCCATTAATTGCTAACAGCTTGGTAATAGACTCTTCGGCGTTAATTTTAGCCGTATCCAAAATTCCTGCTTGACATGCGGTGTTGGTAATTTCAACCAAAGTCTGTCTTTGAGCCAAAGTTTGTAGTTGTGGAGCAACATCAGGACCCAAATTGAGAAACCCACGGTCATAATCGTAGACGCGGGAGTGATTGACATCAATCTTGCTGTCTAAAATTTTTGCAGGTGGCAAATCAATCTCGATTTGGTTTTGGCTAACTTTAATATCTGCTGTAGTCAACTCACTTAAATCAATTCCTGCGCGAATTTCCCCCCGAGCAACATACAGTAGTCTAGTAGTAGCTACAGATATATCACCAAACTTGCGGTCAGCCGAAGTAGGAACAATTGTTTCAATGGTTTGTACCGTAGTAGATAACTGTTGAATATCTTGAAGGCGCTGAATAATCGGCTTAATCTCTTCAACTTGTGGTTTGACAGGTTCAAGTCTAATTATATTCTTGATTAGATTGACCGCGCGATCGCTAGTATGCCAAATGCCTAAAATAACTATTAACACTACTAAAACAACACTACCAGTGCTATACAGCAACAGTTGCTGCAATAAGCGCGGTGCAGGTTTAGATGATTTCATAATTGATAAAATATTTTTGATTCTTAATACTTCTTTAAATCATAAATCAATATCAATCAATTAATTTACCAAAACTTTTTTTAATCATGTTTTGCTTTGCTCCATTTTTATAAATTATCGTCACTTTATATACTTTTTAAAATACCCAGATACCAAAAATACTCGTACAAACTACAAAAACATTAGTTGAGAGCTATTACTAATTTTTTTGGTTTATAAGCATTATATGAAGTAGCCGTATTTCTATGTACAGACATTAAAACCTTGTCTTATTATCGGCAAAGCACCCAGAAATTACTTAAAAGTACTTTTAACTTATTTTATAAATCTATCTTAATTAGGATCTTCTAACTTATAAAGCAAATTATTTAGTTAGCCAACTATTTTAAAAAGATATCAAAATAGTACTTTTAGTTTAATTAATCTGGCTTGTTTAATCATCTTAAAACTGGAGCTTTGATATAATGAGTCAACTTTTTAACGGCACTAATAACAACGATAATTTAGTCGGCACCAACCAAGACGATGTTTTTGTTGGTAGTGCAGGAAACGATACCATAGTAGGGGATGACGGATTTGATACCGTAGATTATAGTCATCTCGGCAAAGCCGTGACTTTACAGCCTACTGGAGTAATTCAAAAAGGGCATTTAGGAACAGATCATGTTTCTGAAATAGAGGAAATCATTGGTGCAGTAGGTAAAAGTAACACTATTGATGCCTCAAGCAGCGATCAACATGTTTCAATAGATGTCAACTTAGGTCACAACAGACTTACCGTTAAAGATATTCCTCATGTTGGCGATCAAACTTTTACCGTCAAAAATTTTGTAAACGTCATTGGAACCAGTGCTGCCGATAAAATTATTGGCGATGCGGCCGATAATGTACTTCAAGGTGGTGATGGCAATGATCACATCAATGGTGTAGGCGGCAACGATACTCTTGACGGTGGCGATGGAGACGACCAACTCCTTGGTGGACATGACCAGGACGTTATTTTTGGAGGCAAGGGCAACGATACTATCAAAGGCAACCAAGGAGACGATGCCTTAAATGGTGGTGACGGCAATGATCTAATTGAAGGCAACCAAGGTAATGACCATATAGATGGTGGTATTGGTCATGATGACCTACTTGGTGGAGAAGGAAAGGATACTATTGAGGGAAATGAAGGAGACGATACCATCAGCGGAGGTGCTGGTGATGATTCATTAGTAGGCGGTGCTGGAAACGACCTGATCAAAGGTGATGGCGGAAACGATGTCATTAAAGGTGGCGCAGGTGAAGACACAATTGAAGGTGATGCCGATAACGACACAATTCATGGCAATGCTGGAAATGATGTCATCAATGGTTTTGGCGGTGATGATGTTCTAGACGGCAATGAAGGCAATGACGTAATTAACGGTCTAGATGGCAATGATTCATTAGTAGGAGGTGCTGGTAACGACACTCTAGATGCTGGTGAAGGAGAAGATACAGTTTTTGGTGGTATCGGTAATGATTCAATTACTGCTGGTACTGGCAACGATTCTCTCTTTGGTGGTGCAGGCAATGACTATATAGATGGAGGCGGTGGTAACGACTCTGTTGATGGTGGCGCTGATAACGACACTGTGATTGGTGGTCATGATGACGATATCATCGGTGGCGGTACTGGTGATGACAGTTTGGTTGGCAACAATGGTAATGATAAACTCTTCGGTGATGGTGGTGCAGACACTCTTGAGGGGGGTTCTGGTCACGATCAACTTAAAGGTGGTAACGACGACGATAGCCTAGATGGTGGAACTGGTGATGATACTATCTTCGGTAATGGCGGTAACGACGTTATTAACGGTGCTGCTGGTAATGATTCTTTAGTCGGTGGAACTGGAAATGACACTATCCAAGGTGGCTTAGGACACGATTCCATCCAAGGTAATGGCGGTAATGACCTAGTTGCTGGCGGTGCTGGCGATGACACTGTTATTGGCGGTAGCGAACAAGATTTTGTTCAAGGCGGTGACGGGAATGATTTAGTTGAAGGTAATGGCGGTGATGATAAGGTCACTGGTGATGCTGGTAACGACATGCTCAAAGGTGGCGATGGTAACGATAGTCTCAGCGGTGGCGATGGTAACGACGGCATCTGGGGTGATGCTGGGGATGACACGATTAAAGGTGGTGCTGGGGACGACCTCTTAGAAGATACCCACGGAAATGACTGCATTCTAGGTGGTTCAGGAAACGATACCATCTACGCTGGAAAAGATAATGACCTTGTTGGCGGGGAAGCTGGGAACGATCGCATTTTCGGCGGCGCAGGTGAAGATACTATTGTTGGTGGTGCGGGTAATGACACGATCAATGGCGGTACAGGTGATGATGTTATCTACGGTGATAACTACGAAGCCCAGGTTAATTTAATTGGTCACGATTTAGTAAAGAACGGTAGTTTTGAAGATAATCAGGTTCACCCTGGCTCTCGTGGTGTATTTCAATCTATTCCTGGTTGGCATACTACCTTTGGACCTGGAATTGAGATTAAAGAACAGGCTCGTAAATTTGGTGCCGCTGCTGATGGTCATGCCTGGGTCGAGTTAGATAGTTACGGTAATAGCGGGATGGCGCAACAGATTGATACTCATGCTGGGGCTACCTATCAATTATCAGTCGACTATACTCCCCGTCAGTATGTATCTCCTAGTAAAGTTGAAGTTTGGTGGGATGGGGAACAGGTTACTACCTTGAGTGGTAAAGGTGGTCACAGCAATAACTGGAACACTTACACTTTTGATGTTGTTGGTGGAGATAATGACTTCACTAAATTAGAGTTCCGTGCTGCGGGACATAGTAACGGAGTTGGTGGCTTTATTGATAATGTTCAACTATTCCGTGTGGCAAATGATCCTTTAGCACATAAATTTGATACTGAGAAAGTTATTGGTCATGACAAGCTGTTTGGGGAAGATGGCAACGATACTCTCTTTGGGGGAGCTGGTTCTGATACTCTAATTGGTGGTGAGGGCAATGATGTGCTTCACGGTACTGATGGTCACACCGCAGGAGCAGATCAAGAAGATCGCCTTAACGGTGGAGCTGGTCATGATACTTTTGTTCTAGCTGATGCTAATGGTGGATTTTACAATAGTCAAGGCTGGCATGATTGCGTAATCATCGATGACTTTACTCCTCACGAAGATAAGGTACAGCTTAGTGATGGTAGTCGCTATTGGTTAGGCAGTTGGGATCACAATTCTTATCTATACGAATACACTGAACATGGTTGGGATGGTGTCGCTGTCTTAGAAAATGTCAAGCTTGACAACCACGATTTATCTGACAACGAATTGTTTGAGTATGTATAGCTTTAAATAGGTTTAATAGAGGGCGATGCCTTCGGCTAGCTGAGTCTTCGACTTGCTTCGCAACCGCAGTCGCAAAATCTCTTTTACTCATAATTTATTAAGATGTCTGAACCAAAGCCAGGCATCTTTTTTTTTGTTGCCGTTGCTAAACCTAAGTATGATTTTGAGGATTATCGAGTATTAATTGAATTATGAGAGGCTAATAGCTGATATCTACGAGCAGATATACTTTATAGGTTAAATTATCAACGCTTTTTTATTTAATGTAATTTTTAACTTTATGACTATTGACCACTAGTGTTTTCTAGCGATATTTGTTAAGCTATAGCACCGTATATAGCGTTCGACTAAAAAAACTTTTATGACTTCATCTTTATCTCAGTCTCAAAGCTCTATGTTAGCTAATCCGATCTTCAATCCAGGAGGAGATGACAGGGTAGAAAATCGTTCGATTTGGTTTGGCAATACCACTAACCTGATGCAGTTGAATGATGTCCGCTACTCTTGGGCAACTGGTCTTTATCAACAGATGCGAGAAAACTTTTGGATTCCCCAAAAGCTTGATCTGACTCAAGATGTCACCGATTACTGGAACTTAACAACCCAAGAACGTCGAGCCTACGATGGTATTCTCAGCTATCTAACCTTTTTAGATTCAGTACAAACCTGCAACATTCCCCATATTAAAAGTTGCGTCACCGCACCAGAGGTTAGCGTTTGTATGGCGGAACAAATCTCTCAAGAGGGAATGCATAACCAAAGCTACCAATATATTATCGAAACAGTGATACCCAGCGATCGCCGTAGTAGTGTTTATGAATTTTGGCGTACTGATAAAGTCTTAGCAGATCGTTGTGAATTTATTGCCTCAATCTATCAAAAGTATGTCGATAATCCCACTGCTGAAAATTATTTTGTATCTCTACTGGCAGATTACTTATTAGAAGGGGTTTATTTTTACAACGGCTTTATCTACTTCTATAATCTTGCTTCGCGCATGTTGATGCCAGGAAGTGCCGATATTTTCAAAATGATTAATCGTGACGAATTGAGTCATGTTCGACTATATCAAAAGCTATTGCCAGAGGCGATGCAGCTTTTCCCTCATTCTATAGAGCAAATCTATGAGATGTTTGATACCGCAGTGCAGCATGAATGTCGTTGGACTAATCATATTGTTGGTGACAATGTTCTGGGAATTACCGTTGCCAGCACAGAACATTACACTAAGTACATGGCAAATATGCGTTTGCGCGCTATTGGTTTGGAACCTTTATATAGTGATGAGCAATATAATAAAAGTCCTTATAAACACCTCGAAAGATTTTCTGACACCAAAAAAGCGGGTCACACTAAAGCTAATTTCTTTGAAGCTGGCGTGACTAGTTATGTTATGTCTTCTGGGGTTAGCGGCTGGGATGAAATCTAAAATCAACGGTTTTTTCCACTATATTTTGGAAACTGCATCCTAATTTTTTTTATTATTTAACAATCACAACACCATTGACATTTTAGATGAGGGAAATCTCTCATCTTTTTTAATTTAAGAGGCAATTTCAAGTAATTTGGTTCATAATCCCTAATTTTTAGTTCTTGACTTGGATCAATTAGTCCCAAATGCTCAACGCCAAAATAAAAATAAGAAGTGAAAATAATTTTTTATTAAAAATAAAGATTAAGTAAAAACCAGGGCATTACCTTTAAAATTGAGTAAACCTATAGAGTAATTACTGACCGCAGGATGGGTTGGAGCATATAGACTATGCAACTAAGGGTTTAAACCCCACACGACACTTGTCCCCAACTAAGTGGGATAAATACATGGGTTAGCAAAGCGCAAAAGTTCGCACGCACAGGGGCGATAGTCCCAAGTCGCGTCAGCGACGCTCGCTTGCAAAGCAAGCTGTGCTTTGGTTGGGGATTTCCCCCATGAGCAACTTTTGTAAGAAGTGCCTTTGTCGAATAGGGATAAACCCGCATGTGATCTACGGAGGCAGCTCCTTGTCAGCGTAGAGGTCAGACCAACGGAGATGCAGCCCTTTGAGGCAGATTGCGCTCTGCGCACTTTAAAGAAAAGTCGTCTGGTGATATTAAAATATATCCCTTTAAGGACGACTGAGAAGTTTAGCTTCTGTCCTTAAAGTCTGGATTTGCTAAATTGCCAGGCTGAGGGTCTAAGACTTGCTTCTTATTTTGATCCCGCTTGATAGGACAAAAGTTGCTGCACCGCACTTTCACGCTGCTATGACCTTCGGTAAACACCGAAGTTAAGCATTCAAAGCTAAGAGAAAAACCACAAGTTATATTCTAAGTAGTTAGCTTTAAATCCCAAACACAAATGTTGTCCCTATAATCTCTAGGTATCAGTAGATCAAATTAAGTAAAAATATATAGATACTATTTTAGTTGGCTCATGTTCAAGCTATTTCAAAATCTTCTTCCTGGTGAAGCTAACAAAGAATTAGATTCAACCTTCTCCGAATCAAAGATCTCCTGGTCACAACAAATTACTCAGGCTGATACTCTTTGGTCACAAGGTAAATTGAGCGAAGCATTAAGAATTTATGGCTTGACTATGGAACAAAATCCTAATCAACCCGAAATTCAACAACGTTTAGCAGAACGTTTAAAGCAACAGGGAGATTTAGCGGCAGCATACGAAAAACTAGCTACAGAACTCAGAAATCAAGGCAACGTTGAACAAGCAGCCAACTACTATCGTCAAGCAATCAATCTCAAAGCTTTGACTGGAAATACCAAGAATCAATTATTGAAATCTAGCGTTGCTTTCCCAAAAAGATTACCAATTCCGATCGCTAATCTCAAAGAGGCGGCGTTTTCTTTTCAGCCTTTACCTACTAATTTAGCCATAGTTAATGTAACATCCTCTAATTCCCCTTTGCCCGATGCAGTAATCAATTCTGGGACAACTTCTACGTTTAGTCCTCGTCTTAAAGCAGTAAATCCTGAACAAGCCAGGGATATTGATTGGGAAACAGCACAAGTCTACTTTCAAAAAGCCTTAGAGCATCTTGAACGACAAGAATGGCAGCAGACAGCATTAGCCTGTAAACAAGCGACTCAAATTATGCCTGATATGGCTGAAGCCTACAAGATTTGGGGCAACGCTTTGCAGAGAATGGGCAAAACTGGCGAAGCAATGTCTCGCTATGGCAAGGCAGTAGAAATCAAACCCAATTTGGCTGAAGTATATTCTGGTATTGCAGATATTTATACCCAACAAGAGCAATGGCAACAGGCAATTAAGCACTATCAAAAAGCAATTATTATTAGACCCAGTGCCAAAATACATCGTCAATTAGCGATGGTCTGGCAAAAGTTAGGTGAGGCAGAAAAAGCTGAGTTTAACCTTTATCAGGCTCAGGAATTAGACTTGCCTGAGACATCAACCAACGTAGCAGCAGTTGACCCAGAATTAGCTAAGATAAATTCTACTAATATTGAAGATGCGATCGCATCTTATTGTCGTAAAGCAATCAAGTTAGAGCAGCAAAATCAATGGCAACATGCCGCTAAATATTATCGCCAAGCTTTAGACTTGAGCATGTCTCGACCCGCTTTGATGCCCCAAAAATCAAATCCTCAAGCATTAACTATCTCAGTTGCTGCTGCTCAACCAGTAGATAACCATAACCAAGTCAGTGAGTCAGCTACTGATACAGAGAGTCAGTTAGATAAAGCAATTAAACGCTATCATCGTCAGTCTAGGTTACAGCCCAACTCTCCCAAAATCCATACTGATTTGGGTAATTTATATGCTAAAAAAGGTAAATTGCAGTATGCGATCGCTTGTTATCGTCAAGCAATCAAGTTAAATCGTAAATATCCTAAAGCCCACCTAAGTTTAGCTAGAGTTTTGCTCAGAATTGGTAAACAGCAGGAGTTTGTCAAGGAAATGCAGTTAGCGCTGGCTTTGCAACCCACAATAGGTAATGCTTTAGACCGCTTCTACCTGGCTAATGCCCTGGTTGATCGAAACCAAGGGCAGCAAGCAATTAGTTTTTATTGTAAGGCGATCGCCTCAAATCCTCAATTTTCCCAGTCCTATCACCGTTTGAGTGATGTCTTGAGTAGACAAGGTAAGCATCAGCAAGCGATCGAATTTTTGTCCCAAAGCATTAGTCAAAATCCGCAAAACCCTCAATCCTATTACCTACTAGCTCAACAGTGGGAATGTCTCCAAGATTGGGAAAATGCAGTCAAAACTTATAGTCAAGTTCTGCAATTAGAACCACAATTTCCTGAAGCATCACAAAAATTAAATCATGCTCTGGCTCAAAAACTAAAGTCTAAAAACCATCACGTTAAAACATTGAACATTGAACATTGAACATTGAACATTGAACATTGAACATTGAACATTGAACATTGAACATTGAACATTGAACATTGAACATTGAACATTGAACATTGAACATTGAACATTGAATATTTTGAATTTCAGTTATCGAACAAACAAATGATAAATGGTAAATGTTAATTGATAAATGTCAAATCTAGACAGCAACAAACTCAGCTAATCTTTTGACACCTTCCTTGATCGTATCGAGATCGGTAGCGTAGGAAAAGCGGATACAGCTATCTGTACCGAAAGCAATTCCAGGAATGGCAGCAACTTTTTTGCTCTCTAATAATTCCTGGCAAAACTCCAGAGATGTTTTACCTGTTTTAGAGATATCCACAAACAGGTAAAAAGCACCGTCAGGTTTGGGACAGCTCAACTGGGGAATATCATTGATTGCCTGATACATATAGCTTCTACGTTGGGCAAATGCATCTTTCATTTCTTGAACACATGCTTGATCAGATTCTAAAGCAGCGATCGCACCATACTGAGCAAAGGTACAGACATTACTGGTGCTATGTCCCTGAATTTTTGCCATTGCTTGAATAATCTCTGTTGATGCAGCGGCGTAACCGACTCGCCATCCTGTCATAGAATGACTCTTGGCAAAACCACTACTGGTAATGGTACGAGCAAATATAGCCTCGTCTATTGAGCCGATACTTAAATGTTCGGCATCATCATAGAGAATTTTTTCGTAAATCTCATCAGAAACCACTAAGATATCTTGCTGAACAATTACCTCAGCCAAAGCCCGAACCTCGGTCGGAGTGTAAACCATTCCTGTCGGATTGGACGGAGAATTAAACACAAATAGCTTTGTTTTGGGAGTAATAGCTTGTCTGAGTTGCTCAGGAGTAATCTTGTAGTTGTTGGCTGCTGTTGTCTCCACAATTATGGGTTTACCCGCAGCCAGTTTGACCATCTCAGGATAACTCAACCAGTAGGGAGCAGGAATAATTACTTCATCACCTGGCTCGATAATGGTGAGCATCAGGTTAAACAGAGAAAACTTACCACCATTAGTAACAATAATATTTTCGGCACCATAGTTGAGATTATTGTCCTGTCTCAACTTATTAGCGATCGCTTCTCTTAATTTTAATTCTCCAACCGCAGCCCCGTAACGGGTTTTTCCCTGATCAAGAGCTGTTTTAGCTGCTTCACAAATATGCTTAGGAGTAGGGAAATCTGGCTCCCCTGCACTAAAGCTACAGACATCTATGCCCTTTTCCTTCATCGCTTTGGCTTGTGCGGAGATTGCCAAAGTAATAGATGTTGATACTTGATTGACTCTTGCTGCTAGATCCATTTAATTCAAACCCAAGATATTTCGGCTACCTACTCGCTAATCTAATCTATAGTTTCCCAAAGACTTATCACTATAACCGATATTATGGTACTTTTCTTCACATTTATCGCTATTGTCAGCAAAAGAAGATTTATCTCTGATATTTGCAGTGCTTTAATTGCATAAGCTCACTTTGGCTTAACTTAGTTTCATTATATTGTTGATAACAAGCAGTTGAAAATAATGCTAGTTATGCAATATTCCTATAAACAAAACTAGCTGTGATCCCACTTGACAAACCTTAATTAAATAATTTCAATTAAGGTTAAGATTAGATAACAAAGAATTCTCAACTATTAAAAAAGTATTGAGATTTAATTTGCTGATAAAAATTCTCAAACTATTTTTTTGAAAAGAAGATCAATTGTTACTTTTTAATTGGTGAGTGATCTTCAGGCAGATAATTGTAAGAAAGTTAAATAAGCTGTTACGCATTTAATTTAACTACATTTAACTACATGGGTTGACGGACGGCACAAAGGACTTGTCCGCATGTAATGCCAACACTGCGATTACACTTGCGCTGTGAGACGACGCGTGTCTCGCAGTCAGATACACGCTCTGGCATAGCCTCCTTAACTAAGCTCCTTTGTTACTTCCTACTTCCTACTCCCTACTCCCTACTTAAGCGAAGCGTTACTAGCCTTGCCTATTTATTTAGAAATAATTAATCGTATTTGGTGAGCCATAAAACTAATAATGATGTTAGTCTCATTCAGCAACAGAGAACAAACTGTGTTTAGTGCTATTAGTCCGCAAGCGATCGCTAAACAAACCTTAATGGGCATAAGGGAGAATACGGGCGATATCAAAGTGATTTAAATAACTTCAGCCGTGACTTCAGTTTCACAGCGTTTGACCTATCCTCCTAATCTTATCCAAATTACGCAGTTATCTAATTTTTATGCAGTTGGTTAATAGTCTACATTCCAAAAACATCCGTGGCGATTTCTTTGGCGGAATTACTGCTGCGGTAGTAGCTTTGCCTCTGGCATTGGCTTTTGGCGTATCTTCGGGAGCAGGTGCGATCGCTGGTCTCTATGGAGCAATTATAGTGGGCTTTTTTGCCGCTCTATTTGGCGGGACTCCTTCGCAAATTTCTGGACCAACAGGACCAATGACGGTAGTGGTAGCTACGGTATTTTCTGGAGTAGCGGCTGATAACTCGGAAAATGGCTTGGCGATCGCTTTTACCGTGATTATGTTGGGGGGTATTTTACAAATCCTGTTTGGCTTAATGCGCTTGGGAAAATACATTACCCTGATGCCTTACACCGTAATTTCAGGCTTTATGTCAGGGGTGGGAGTAATTATCATCCTGTTAGAAGTTGCTCCTTTTTTGGGGCATGAAGCTTCGGCTAATGTGGTGGAGTCAATTAGTCAATATCCGAAATTTTTTACCCAAGCTAATTTGGCGGATACAGCATTGGGTATCTTGACATTATTGATTGTCTTTTGTTGTCCCAGATTTATTACTCGCGTTGTCCCTTCTCCTCTAATTGCTTTGATTGTCGGCACTATAGCCGCCCTCTTGATTGGTAATTATGTCCCTGATAGTGGTCTGCGTTTGATTGGCGACATTCCCAGCGGACTGCCTAGTTTACAACTACCCACTATAGACATTAGCCAACTGCGCTCTATTTTTGGCTATGGTTTGATGCTGGCAGTTTTGGGTTCAATTGATTCTTTGTTAACTTCCTTAGTCGCCGACAATATTACCCAGACACAACATGATAGCGATCGCGAATTGATCGGGCAGGGAATTGGCAATCTCATCTCGGGCTTGTTTGGCGGGCTTCCTGGGGCAGGAGCCACGATGCGGACTGTAATTAACGTCAAGTCTGGAGGCAGAACTCCCATTTCGGGGATGATTCACGCTTTAGTGTTGCTAGTCATTGTTTTAAGGGCAGGAGAACTGACGGCAAATATACCTGAAGCGGTATTAGCAGGAATCTTGATCAAGGTGGGGATCGATATTATTGACTGGAGTTTTATCAGGCGCGCACACCAAATCTCTCTCAAGGCAACAGGCTTGATGTACTTAGTTTTATTTTTGACGGTGTTTGTTGATCTGATTATTGCCGTGACAATGGGGGTATTTTTTGCCAATTTACTAACGGTCAAAAGCTTAAGTGATATTCAAAGTAATAAGGTCAAAGCAATTACTAATCCTGATGATGATCTAGAGTTAAATATTGCCGAACGCCATATTCTCAAACAGGCTAGAGGAAAAATACTACTGTTTAACCTTACTGGTCCCATGAGTTTTGGTGCAGCCAAAACTATTTCTCAACGTATGGGGATCATTAGAAAATACGAAATTTTAATTTTAGATCTGAGTGATGTCCCTTTATTAGGAGTAACTGCCTCTCTAGCTATTGAAAATATCATTAAAGATGCCTATGAAAAGCAACATCAAGTATTTTTGGTTGGCGCTCAAGGCAAGGTAAAAGAAAGACTCCATAAATTAAAATTATTTAATCTGATACCTGCGGAAAATTGTTTCCCCGAACGGCTTTATGCCCTCCAAAAAGCGATCGCCTATGTTGAATCATCTGACAATAAATTCAATGTCCTCGAAAATAGTAAGGAAACTCACCATAAGTCTTGATATTTCCATTATCTTTAAGTTTTTTGGAGCAAAATATAAGTTTAAGCTGAGCAATTACTCACAATCCTCAAAAGAACAACTCAGATTGATTTTTTTCTACTTTCCAAGCTCCATAATCAAAAATCTATAATCAACATTTAAGTGTTTCATGTTGGTGACGTTAAACTAACGAATTGAATACTAAGTGATCGTTAAATTATGGAAAATCAAATACAGCTAATTTTATTACTATAAAGCGATTTAAGAATAGTTAAGATGAGTTTATATACAGAGTAAACACTATTCGGCTACTATTAAACTAGATAAAATATATTCATGACTAATTTTTAAGTTGCTCATAACATTATGAGACGGTTAAATTTAGCTTAACTAACTACGGTATCAACGGCGACAGCAATTTCAGAAATTAATCTTTTGCATATTTCATCTTTGGCACTATCAGTGTATATGTAATAGTACAGACTTTAAAAAGTATCTATTTATGCTTTCTCTACAAACTTCACAAGCTTCGGATCAATCAAAGCTATCCCAAATCAACCGTATTCTCTTGATTGAGGACGAAGACTTAATTCGAGATATGGTGGTAGTTGCATTGGAAGAGGAAGGTTACGAGGTTCACACTGCCAGCAACGGCAGAGCAGCTTTGAATCTACTGCAAAGCCCAGATTTCAGCCGTAACAAGTTGACTCCAGACCTGATTATTTTGGATTTGATGCTTCCAGAAGTTAACGGGTTAGATATTTGTCGTTTGTTGCGTTATCAAGGAGACATTACTCCCATCTTGGTTGTTAGCGCCAAAAGCAGTGAAACTGATCGGGTATTAGGTCTTGAGGTTGGTGCAGATGACTATCTCACCAAGCCCTTCAGTATGCGAGAACTAATAGCTCGCTGCCGTGCTTTATTACGTCGTCAAAGATACAGCAATTCTACTCCCAGTTCGGTTCAGAAGTATCGTGAAATAAGTCTTTTTCCTGAAGAATGCCGTGTAACGGTACGCGGGATGGAGGTCAATTTATCTCCCAAGGAATTTCGTTTGTTAGAACTGTTTATGAGCTATCCTCGCCGTGTTTGGTCACGAGAACAGCTAATTGAACAGGTGTGGGGAGCTGACTTTTTAGGGGATACTAAAACTGTAGATGTTCACATCAGATGGTTACGAGAAAAACTGGAAGAAGAGCCTAGTCAACCCGAGTATCTGATTACCGTCAGAGGCTTTGGCTATCGATTTGGCTAGATTATATTATTGCTTACAAAAGGCGATAATTTGATTATCTGGGTTTTACCTGGTTTTAATATTTTCTTAAGGTTAAGTAGATTAAGTTTAGCTTCAGTTTAATGATTGAGAGCAAGAATTATGCTGCTTATAAGAGTGCTTTTGTTAAAGTTAGCTCAGAATTAATTAAAACTAACCCGTGACAGCTCTAAACTTTCTGATGGGACTCGCAGTTGGTCTGGGAATTTATGTCCTGCAACAATATCGCTTTAAACGGCAACTAAAAAATACTCTTCGCTCTTATGCGAGAGAAGACGGTGAAGTATCTTTACCTTTACAATCTCTAATTCGGCGTGAGTTGAGCGATCTCGACCGCCAGCGGAAACAGCTAGAAAGAGACAAGCAAGCTTGGCAGGATTTAATCGAGCAGGCTCCCATAGGCTACTTACAAGTCGATGCTGAAAATCAACTTCTAGGCTGTAATTTGACTGCTAAAGAGCTACTGCGGATTGATTCTCGGCGATCGCTGAGAGTTCGCTTGTTATTGGAGTTAGTTCGTTCCTATGACTTAGATCTATTGATCGAAGAAACCCGTAGATCTCAGCGTTCTCATACTAAAGAATGGATCTTTTATTTCACTCGCTACGTTTCACCACGAGATCCCAATTACAGCCCAAGTTCTGAGCAGCCGTTACAAAAAATAGTGGAATCGATCGCCCTGAAAGGTTATGGGTTTCCTTTATCAAATCAGCAGGTCGGAGTTTTTATTGAAAATCGCCAGCCTTTAGTAGAACTATCTCAATCCCGCGATCGCACTTTCTCCGATTTAACCCATGAACTGCGTACTCCTCTTACTTCAATCTCCCTGGTAGCCGAGAATTTACAACGGCGTTTGCAAAATCCTGAACGACGTTGGGTAGAGCAAATGCTTGTCGAAACCAATCGCCTGATTGATTTAGTACAGGAATGGCTAGACTTGTCTCAGTTAGAGGCGGCACCCAATCGAGCTTTGAAGTATGAAAATATTCGACTCTACGACCTGATCCAGTCAGTCTGGCAAACTCTCGAACCTATTGCCCATAAAAAAGATGTCAGCTTGTCCTACGGGGGCGATCACAATATAACTATTGCTGCGGATAGAGCAAGATTAATTCAGGTTTTTCTCAACCTACTGGACAATGCCATTAAGCATAATCCAGCGCAAAAAGAAATTTTAGTTCAGGTATCAGTTGATTCTGCAACAACATCAAATACCAGTTGCATCAAGATTGATGTAATTGATTCTGGTCTAGGATTTAACGCTTCAGATTTACCTTATATTTTCGAGCGACTTTATCGAGGAGATAAGTCTCGTTTACGAGAACAGCAAAATCAATCGGTGACGGCAGGAGGTAGTGGTTTGGGGTTAGCTATTGTTGAACAAATTATTCAAGCTCATGGTGGTGTAATTTCAGCTAAAAATCATCCTGAAATTGGTGGTGCTTGGTTAGAAATCATTTTACCGACGGATAGAAAGTAAATCTTTACCTTAATTCGGTCAAACTAAACACATTTTTACAGCAAAATTTAAGCTTTTTTGCTAAGAATATAAAACGTATTTCAATTTTTATTCAATCATTTTTAGAGACTAGAGTCAGTGACTTTATCCCCCAAAGCAAATAGCCAGGAAGTAAATCACTTAGAGCGTTCTCTGCGGCGAGTGCAGCAAGAAGTTATGCGGATGGGTACTCTTGTAGAACAGTCTTTTCGCTTGAGCCATCAATCTTTATTTGAGGGAGATCTTGATGCCATTAAGCAACTTACATTAATTGAAAAGCAAATCGATATTTATTATCGTCAGATTGAATCGGACTGCGCGACTTTAATGACGCTTCAAGCACCTGTCGCTCAAGATCTGAGAATGCTTAGTGCTTTTATGCAGTTAGTGCGGGATCTTGAAAGAATTGGTGACTGCGCTCAAGATCTAACTGAAATGGCGGTCAAATTAATGAAATACCCCTCTCATGACCTCTTGCCAGAAATTGCCGAAATGTCCGAACATGCCCAACTGATGCTGGCTACTAGTCTAGTAGCCTTGGCTGATTTAGATTCGAGTGCGGGAGCTAGAGTCAAGGAATATGACGATATTGTAGATGATGCCTATGAACGTCTCTATAAAGCGATCGCTTATCAACAGAACGTTCCAGGAGTAGTTGAACCAATTTTGCTTTTGGGTCTGATTATTCGTCATTTGGAAAGAATGGCAGACCATGCTACCAATATCAGTCAAAGGGTTACTTACATAGTTACAGGTAAAAGAAATTAAAACTATCATTCACAAATGTGAATGACAATAATTGAAAACTGTAAAATTAACCTGAGATTCATAAACTCTTAATCACTTCATTAAGTTGTTTCGCTATTATTTGTCTGGTGTAAAACTGTCTGTGACTTTGACCAGCAACCATGCCAGTAAAAAAATTGGCTCACATATCTTATATTGGAGGTAAGATTAGGTTGTAATTGTAGTTACTGCTACGGTTTTATGTAAGCAGATTATATTATAGGTGTGTTGAGGATTTTTAATATGACTAGATTATTTTGGCAAACTTTGAAGGTTGCTCCTGTTGTCTTTGCAGCATCTTTGTTTGCAGCTAACGGTGCTAGTGCCCAAGAGGTTTCTTCTGAGGGAGCAGGTGTTAACCAAACTCTTGAGCAAATCAACAATTACCGTCAGATGGGGCAAAACAATTCCCAATCTCAGGTAACTAATGTTAACCAACTCAGAGATGTTTCCCCTACAGATTGGGCTTATGAAGCTCTCAGAAGCTTAGTTGACCGTTACGGATGTATTGCTGGTTTCCCCAATCAAACTTACCGCGGTAATCAAGCGCTAACTCGTTACGAATTTGCAGCGGGTTTAAACTCTTGTCTAAATCAAATTGAACGTCTAATCGCTTCTCAAGGTTCTGTTGGACAAGAAGATCTTGATACTGTAAATCGTCTGGTACAAGAATTTGAAGCTGAGTTAGCTACTGTTGGCGGTAGAGTTGATGAACTAGAAAGCCGTGCCGCAGTTTTAGAAGATAACCAGTTCTCCACAACTACCAAACTTAAAGGTGAAGTTATCTTTGCTGTAGTTGATACCTTTGGCGATGTCGATGGTGCCGATGATCCCACAGAAACTACTTTTAGTGATCGTGTTCGTTTAAACTTTGATTCTAGTTTCACAGGAAAAGATCGTTTACGTACCAGATTAGAAGCTGGTAATGTTCCCGTATTTGATGAACCTGTTGGTGAAGGTGGTATCGGTATCGATGCAGCTAGGCTTGGGTTCGATGCCAGTAATGACAACGATGTTGAGATCAATGACCTTTACTATCGAACTCGTCTGTTTGATGATAGAGTCACTCTCTATGCTGGTACTGAAGGATTAGACATCAACAACATTTTTGATGTTCAAAATCCTGTACTTGCTTCTAGTGGTACTGGTGCTTTGTCTCGTTTCACCCGTCGTAACCCAATACTATTCCGTGGTGGTAGTGAAGGTTCTGGTGTTGGTGCTAGCTTTAACCTCTTTAACGACAAAATTACCGTCACTGGTTTGTACATGACCGAAGACGGTGGTGGTGATGACGGAAGTGGATCTCCAGAAGAGGCAGAAGGTATCTTCAATGGTTCCTTTAATACTGGGGCTCAGATTGAATTTGAACCAATTGATAATCTCGCTTTGAGTGTGGTTTATCTTCGCACCTTCCAAACTGAAGAGGACGTTGATCTAACTGGTGATACTGGTACTGATTTAGCTGAAGAACCCTTCGGTGATGTTGATACCTCTGCTGACCAGGTTGGTCTTACTGCGAGTTATGATATCGGAAAATTCAATTTTGCGATCAATGGTGCAGTTTCTTTTGCAGATGCCCAAACCGATAGTGATGATAGTGCTCTCATCTATACTGCTTCTGGTAGCGTGTCCTATCTTGATTTGATCAAAGAAGGTTCATCCCTTTCTGTAGCTGGTGGTGTAGTTCCCACAGTCGTGGAAAACGATAACGTTATTGGCGAAGATGATGATACTCCTTTCATCGTTGAAGCATTATATAAGTTTCCAGTCAATGACAACATTCTAATTACTCCTGGCGCTTTTCTATTAGTCAATCCCGATGGAGATAGCGACAACGACGAGGTGTTTGTAACTGTTTTGAGAACTACTTTCCAATTCTAGTTTGATAGTTAGCTTGTAGCTATCTGAATCTTGTAATTCAAGACAATAATATTTTTAGTCTAAGGTTTGAAAAAGTTTAAATCTTAGGCTATTTTTTATTGCCAGTAAAACATTTTTATTTATAGTCATTCCAATTAATTTCCTCATGGTTAACTGGTTTCAAGTCAGAAGTCAGAAGTCAGAAGTCAGAAGTCAGGGCAGTTATAAGTACTTATCACGGTTTTGATTTTTCGTACGGTTTCTATTTGGAATGACTATAAAATTTGAACTCTCGGCGTGAATTGAAGTTGATTAAGCTTAAGTATATTTTTTCTATAAACATTTAAGCTGGAAACTTTACATAAACAAAACAACTTCCACAATCATTTGTAATACAATAATGCTTATATAAATTACTTTTTATTGGCTACAATCATATTTGCTGTTTTATGTCTCAAATTAATTATTATGCTACAAATCAGCCTGTTGAGGCTGAGGCTTCTCATTTACTGGAATCCGAAACTCAATCTCCTGACTTGAGCAGTAAAATTGCGAATGATTTGAGCTATGGTGAATTACTGCGAAAACTCACGTATACTATCATTGATATAATTAGAAAACCAAGATATTTTCTAGTTTTTGCTTTTGCCAGATTTAGAACTGTACGCTACATTTACTCGTTTTTTGCTGAACTACTAATCGGTTCCAAGACCACTGCAACTACTGGGGATGATTCTACATCCTTGTTCTCTCAGGCAGACACTATTAATATTGTCAAAACTTTAAAGCAAGATGGAGTCTTTTTAGGTTTTTCACTTCCCCAAAACTTTTTGAGTCAATTAATGCAATCTTTGAATAATCGAGACTGTTATGCAGGGGGACGACCTGATATAGGATTTCGTATTGCCCACAAGGCTCAGATTGATAAAGTCTTTCCCCAGCCATTTTATGTTGCGCGTTATTTCAATATTAGTCATGATTGCCCCCAAATTGTTCAGTTGGTAAACGATCCCAAATTAAGAGAAATTGCCACCAAGTATATTGGCAAACAAGCAAAGTATACGGGAAGTAGCCTGTTTTGGACTTTCCCAGTTGAGGGAGAATCATCTGATTGGGAGCAACAAAAGTTTCGTTATTATCATTATGATATTGATGATGTTTCTGGTGTGAGATTTTGCTTTTATTTAACGGATGTTACTTTGGATAATGGACCTCACGTCTGTATTAAAGGCAGTCATATTAAGAAGTCCCTCTCACATGTTCTCAATTATCTAAGTCGTATTCAACCTGAAACAGAATTGGCAAAAGTTTATGATCCAGAGCAATTTGTAACCATAACTGGCTCGTCAGGATATGGATTTATTGAGGATACTTTTTGCTTTCATAAAGGCGCTCCGCCCCAAAATCAACCTCGACTATTTTTGCAACTGCATTTTGCTGTCCATAACTACAATCAAGAGCAGTCTTATCTAGATGTTCGAGACCCTAAGACTCTTAGATCTTATCCATTGTTTCAGGAGACCTATGTTCAATAGTCAATGCCTGTTAGATTATTTCCTCAGATGCAGTTGCTATGGTTAATGATCGCGCAACTGCTACAACTAATATTAACAACATTAACTACATAGGGAAAAGAGGTCAGTCTGCAATGTGTGTAAGTGCAGTTTGTCTACTGATAAAAATCAATTCATGATTAGAGGAGAAAAGGGTTTTACCAAAAGTAATTACACTTTTGATGCAACCCCGCAATAGAAATTAATCGAAATCATTAAAAATGCATAACTGTTAAATTTAAGCAGCCAGATCCCCTCTAAACAAAATCAGCAGCAGTAAGATCAACAGCACTCACACCATTAACCGTTGCCAAAAGCTGATTACCGTTGGTTGTATCACGGATCAAAGCAGCAGTCTGGTTAGCATCATTACTAATCCCCAAATCAGCAAAAGCTAAAGAGTTCAATAGACCTCTTGCATGAATAACGAAAAAATGAGAGAAGTAGGAGAAAAAGAGCGATCGCGAATAAAGCCATGACCTACGAACAGATCAAAAATTTAAAAGAAAAAGAATTCAAGCGTCTATGTGGGGTCAAACCAAAGCTGTTTGATGAAATGGTGAATATTTTGAAACAGGAATTGCCACAACCAAGACAAAGAGGTGGTCAGCCCAAACTAACTGTAGAAGACCGATTGCTGATTTCGTTGCAATACTGGCGCGAATATCGCACCTATTTCCATATTTCTAAGTCCTGGGGAATTCATGAGTCCACAGTTTGTAGAATAGTTCATCAAGTAAAAGCAATAAGAATCTTAGTACTATGATACTATAGTTATTCCAATTAGTTTCCTCATGGTTAACTGGTTTCAAGTCAGAAGTCAGAAGTCAGGGCAGTTATAAGTACTTATCACGGTTTTGATTTTTCGTACGGTTTCTATCTGGAATGACTATAAAAATTGATTTTTAATTCAATATAAAAATAAAAAAGCGATCGCCCGATACGAGACAATCGCTTAATTAAAAGTCTATAACTATAACTGTTAGGAGCTTATTCTGGTTCTCCACCTTGGATCTTCAGCATCAAGAATCCTAAGCTTAATCCGCCTAAAATCAAAACGATACAAAGAATTGCACCGTTAAATAACATACTCTCTGCGCTCATATTTATTACTCCTGTGTTTTGTTAGCTATTTTTTTAAGAGGATGATCTGAATTGGGCTAAAAGTAAATGACTCGTAGCTGTTAATATCGTTAATTCTCAATCATAATCAATAATAGGTATTTTAAATCATTAGCCGAAAACATCCCTAATCAATTATTCATTTCCATGACCATGATTCCTTCTTTAGCGCTGACTATGGGCGACCCTGCTGGAATTGGCGCCGAAATTATCCTCAAGGCGTTAAGCAACGAGTCTTATAACGAGCGATGCAGCGCGCACATGCGGGCTAGCCCTTTGTTGGGGGTCACATGCGGCTCAAGCCTTTGTCCCATGAGCGACACAGAGCCTATCGGCTCAAAGCGGCTCCGCAGCGCTGGTGCGTTAGCGCCGTTCAAGAAGCGATCGCAAATTACGATTATCGGCAGTCGTCAACTATTGCAGCTTACTTATGAACACTTGTTACATCAGACAAGCTTGACAGAGGAGGATTTAGCTTCTCCTGAGAGTTTATCTATTTTAGATATCCCTCTCAACGGTCAAGTAACTTTAGGACAAGGAGATGCAGTCAGTGGAGGATTTAGCTTTAACTGTTTAGAAAAAGCGATCGCCTTAACCCTTGAGGGTAAATTTCAAGGTATCGTCACCGCACCTATTGCCAAATCTTTATGGAAAGCCGCAGGACACGAATATCCTGGTCAAACAGAGGTCTTGGCTCAAAAAGCAGGAGTCGATAAGTTTGGCATGATGTTTATCGGTCAGTCTCCCCATACAGGCTGGATGTTGCGTAGTTTATTAGCGACCACCCATATCCCCCTGGCAGAAGTCCCTCATGCTTTAAACCCTGACCTAATGAACCTCAAGCTAGATCTATTAATTAAGTGCCTTAAACAAGACTTTGGCATTGCGCGACCCAAAATTGCGATCGCAGGACTGAATCCTCATAGTGGCGAAGCAGGACAGTTAGGGACAGAAGAACAAGACTGGCTTTTGTCATGGCTAAAACAGGCTCAAGCTGCTTATCCCCAAGCAGAACTTACAGGATTGATTCCTCCTGATACCATGTGGGTTAAACCAGGACAGGCATGGTACGGCAATTATCAGGTTGCTCCCCATACTGCCGATGCCTATCTAGCTTTGTATCATGACCAGGGATTGATTCCCGTCAAGCTAATGGCATTCGATCAGGCGATTAACACCACTATTGGCTTACCGTTTATTCGTACTTCTCCCGACCACGGTACAGCCTTTGATATTGCAGGACAAGGAATTGCTAACGCTAGTAGTATGAATGCGGCAATCGAACTAGCTATCGAGATTAGTCAGCAGAGAATGCATCAGTCAGTAGATATGGGTATCTAGTGGCGCTTCGCACAAAGGCGCGTAGTTAAGGACGCGATGCCAGAGAGTGTATCTGGCATTTCAGCCGTCCGTCGCCGCATGTAGTTATATACAGTCAGGATTTGAACTGAAATAAATGGTTACTCGATTTACGCCCACGCCTACTAGTTATAGTCATTCTAAATAGAAACCGTATGAATCAATATAGATAGAAATCTAGACAGTTATGGGGTTAATTCTTGACCAATCCCTAATCCCCAATCCCTAATCCCCCGAACCTGGAATTGAGAGCATAAGGAAATTAATTAGAACGACTATAGTAGTAATTGCAGTTACTTAGCAACCAAAACCAAAATATTTTCTGAGCAACGCTGATCACAAATGACCGATAACAAATGACAGACTTAATAAAGTCATTGTTCTCTTGGATGCAAGCTCCAAGAGCTGCACCGACTTCGTCAAAATCACTTGTTACCAAACAATTTACTTCTTGGCAATCTTGGGAGCAGGTTTGCTGGGGCTGCTTCTGCGGCGATTATTGGCTGAACTCCTGCCGTTACGATCAGAATCGCCAGATTTCGGTGGCTCATCGCTGTAGATGTCTAAAAAGACGGAATCGTTATTGGCTTTGGCTGCGGTTTGAATAGTAGTTCTAATGGCTTGGATGTTACGACCACCACGACCAAAAACCTTACCGCGATCGCTTTTATCAAAAGCAACCCGTAACCAAATTTTTCGCTTATTAGGATTGGGTTCTAAGTTCACACTGAGAGTTTGTGGCTCTTCTAGGAAGGGTTCGATCAGAAAGCGTACTAGTTTCTCATAATCGGGACTAGATGCTACCTGATCGCCAGACAATTTGGTCTTATTTGGCATTTACTTGATCAAAAACTTGAGCTTTGTTGAGAATACTTTTGACAGTTTCGCTAGGTTGCGCCCCTTGCTGTAGCCTTTTGACGATAGCAGGAACATTCAATCTAGTCTCATCTGTTCTAGGGTTATAAAAACCTAATTCTTCAATGGGGCGACCATCTCTACGAGTTTTACTTTCAATGGCTACGATACGGTAGCTAACTTCTCTCTTTTTGCCGAAGCGTTTTAAACGTAATTTAATCATTGGTTATGCAAATTTGTCCTTTACGATTGTAGTCGATCTCTTCTATTTTTCCCTAGGATTAGCTAGGACAATCTCTCATTTTACAACGTACCGAAGCCTTTTTTCTTCTTTTTTTTCTTCTTGCGTCTACCTTGATCAGGATAGCCACCCATGCCAGGCATCCCCATACCAGGCATCCCCATGCCAGGCATCCCCATGCCAGGCATCCCCATACCAGGCATGCCGCGACCCATATTTTGCATCATGGAGCGCATTTTAGAAAAATCTTTAACTAATCGAGAGACATCTTTTTCGTCAAATCCCGAGCCTTTTGCCACTCGACGACGGCGACTGGGAGACTGTGCTAGCAAATCAGGATCGGCTTTTTCTGCCTTGGTCATAGAGTTGATCATCGATTCGGTGCGTTCAAGCTGAGTTTCCCCTTTAGCCAAATCAGCACCGCTAATCTTGCCCATGCCTGGGATTAACTTGAGAACTCCCCCCAAGGAACCCATATTTTTGAGTAGGCGCATTTGTTTGACAAAGTCATTAAAATCAAACTTTGCCTCCATGATCTTAGACTGCATCTTTTCCACATCAGCCAGATCGATTTCTTCCTGAGCCTTTTCGACTAAGGTAAGAATGTCCCCCATGTTAAGGATACGGGATGCCAAGCGATCGGGATAGAATGGCTCTAATGCCTCAACCTTTTCCCCCACACCGACAAACTTAATCGGCTGTCCTGATACCTGTCGCACCGAAAGCGCTGCCCCACCACGACTATCACCGTCTAACTTAGTTAAAATTGCCCCTGTAATGCCAATTTGCTCGTGAAAAGTATAGGTTAAATTAGCGGCTTCCTGACCTGTCATGGCATCTACCACCAGCAGGGTATCGTCTGGCTTAATCGTGGCTTTGATGCGGGATAGTTCTCCCATCATGTCATCGTCAATCTGGAGTCGTCCAGCAGTATCAACAATGACGGTATCAACTCCTAGTTCTTTGGCTTTAGCCACCCCCTGGCTAGCAATTTCTACAGGATCGGCATCTGTTCCCATTTCAAATACAGGAACATCAATCTGATTACCCAAAGTAAGCAACTGATCGATCGCCGCAGGACGGTAGACATCGGTTCCTACCATCAGGCAAGAACGTTCCTGCTTACGTAAATAGAGAGCTAGTTTTGCTGTAGCGGTAGTTTTACCTGTCCCCTGTAGTCCAGCCATCAAAATAACTGTTGGGGCTTGTTCTGCCTGTGCCAGGGGGACGTTGCTTTCTCCCATGACTGTCACCAGTTCATCATAGACAATCTTGATAAACTGTTGTCCTGGGTTAACACCTGAGATTACCCCTTCTCCTAAAGCCTTTTCTTCCACATCAGCGATAAAGGCTTTAACTACCTGAAGATTAACATCCGCAGCTAAAAGAGCGCGACGTACTTCCTTGAGAGTATCTTGAATATTACTTTTGGATATCTTGTCCTGACCGCGTATTTTCTTCCACGCATCATCCAGGCGATCTGCTAAAGCATCAAACATAAAATTTTTTCTGACCGTTATTTTTGTACTTGTCTTATAATTTTATAATTTTGAGGTGTAGAAAGAGCTTTTAACAATTTTGTGATCTGATAATTTGCTCCAGCTCAAGTCATTGCTCTCAATTTAAGTCATATTGCTGATATAGATGCCGATCTCCTAGGCTTATTAAGTCATATGACTGATGTTCAAGTAAATTAAGAAATCCTAGAATACTTAAAGATACTTCTCGAACATGTCCAGAGCTTGCATGGTGAGAATATATTGCTCGCTCTGGTTTTACTCTTTACCTACTGAGCCTGAATTTATCCAATCAGGCGGCATAAATAGCAACATCCCACAAACGCTGAAATAGAGAACGGGGATTGGGAAATAGTTAAGATAAAATCAGTTTAGTAGTGTGCTTGAAATCTATTTCAGTGTGACACAAGTTTCTGATCCTGATTTTCAGAATTATCTCCAATCAATTTGCGATCGCTATCAGCGTTGGCAGAGACTTTACACGCCAACTGATGCTCAGGGCAAAAAACCATTAGAATTAGAAAATAGATTTGCTTCTCCCTTTGATTTCGGACAGACAGTAAAAAGCATCTCTACTAAACAACCTGAAGCAGAACGTAAGCAAGAAGAAACTGAACAACTACCAGTTTTAGAGGGAATATCTAAATATGCCCCGAACCATGTATTGCTTACTGGAAAGCCAGGTTCAGGTAAATCAACAGCTTTAGCCAGACTGCTATTGGAAAAAGCAAAAAAAGCTAGCCTCAATTTTATTTCTTCTGGCAATCCAGTAGAGACGAAAATTCCTGTTCTGGTAGAGCTTAGATATTACGATACTAGCTTAATAAGCCTAATAGAAAATTGGTTTAAGACACATAGTTTATTATTGAACCCTTCAGAAATTGAAAACTTATTATTTCAAAAACGATTTTTACTGCTGATCGATGGCTTAAACGAACTCCCCTCATCCGAAGCCATTAGAGATTTAAAAAGATTTCGTCTTACCTACCACAAGACACCAATGATTTTTACTACCAGAGAATTAGATTCTGGTGGCAATCTGGGGATAGAAAAATTACTAGAAATGCAGCCGCTGAAGGAAGCTCAAAGCCAGAAGTTTGTTCGGGCTTATTTAGCTGAGAAAGGCGAACAGCTATTAAAGCAATTAGGAAAACGCTTGCGAGAATTCGGTCAAACTCCATTACTGTTATGGATGCTATGCGAATTGTTCAGCCAGAGAGAGGAAATCCCCTCCAATTTAGGTTTAATCTTTCGTCAATTTACCCAAGGCTATGAAAATCACCTTAAAGAAGATGTTCCCGTAGAAAGCGATCGTCGTCAATGGCAGTATATGCTGCAACATCTGGCATTTAGCATGATGCAGGGCAAAGAGCCTACTGATTTTCGAGTAGCAATTTCTAAACAAGAAGCCAAAGCAATTATTAGGCAATTTTGGCAAGGAAAAGTAGCAGATCCTGATAGTTTAGCCATTAAATATTTAGACGATCTCCTAAAATATCACTTAATTCAAATTGGTAGTTCCGAACAAATCGAATTTCGCCATCAGTTACTGCAAGAATATTATGCTGCCGAATATCTACTGCCAAAGCTAGATAGCTTAAGCCATGAGGAAGTAAAGCGGGATTACTTAAACTATCTAAAATGGACAGAACCCATAGCTTTGATGTTGGCACTGGTAGAACAAGAAGAACAGGCAGTGCGAATTGTTCAGTTGGCTTTGGAGGTTGATTTAAATTTAGCAGCCAGATTAGCTGGAGAGGTTAAACCTGAGTTTCAAGAAACAACAGTTGGTTTGATTAATGAAATAAGAGTCCCTGTATCTCTAAAGATTAAATTTTTTGAGAACACAAGGATTAATAAAGACGTTCTCAGCCTAATTAAAGCTTTAAGTGGTGTAGAAGAAGTTCGTTGGAGAGCAACTGCCGTGCTTGGACAACTTCGTTCAGAGACAGCACTTAAAAGTCTTATTCAAGCTTTAAAATATAAAAGTTTGTATGTTCGTAGAAGTATAGTCATAGCTTTGGAAGAAATAGGTTCGGAGAAAGCTGTTCCCAGCCTGATTAAAGCTTTAAATGACAAAGATTCTGAAGTGCGTTGGAGAGCAACCAACGCACTAGAAAAAATTGATTCCAGGAAAACCTTTCCCCTATTGATTCAAGCTTTACAAGACAAGGATTATGATGTTCGTAGAAGAGCAGCAGAAGCATTAGGACAAATTGGCTCTGAGACAGCCGTTTCACATCTGATTCAAGCTTTACAAGACAAGGATTATGATGTACGCAGAAGTTCAGCAGAAGCACTGGGGCAAATTGGCTCTAAGACAGCCGTCCCACATCTGATTCAAGCTTTAAATCATAACTTTTATGATGTACGTAGGAGAGCAGTAGAAGCATTAGGACAAATTGGCTCTGAGACAGCCGTTTCACATCTGATTCAAGCTTTACAAGATAAGGATCATGATGTACGCAGAAGTTCAGCAGAAGCACTGGGACAAATTGGCTCTAAGACAGCCGTCCCACATCTGATTCAAGCTTTAAATCATAACTTTTATGATGTACGCAGGAGAGCAGCAGACGCACTAGGACAAATTGGCTCTAAGATAGCAGTCAAAACTCTGGTTCTAACCTTGAAAGATGACTATTCTGATGTTCGTAAAAGTGCAGTAAAAGCTCTGGGAAAAATCGGTTCTGAAATTGCTGTTCCTAATATAATTAATGCTTTGAATAATGAAAAAAATTATTATGTTCGTAGGAATGCAGCATCTGCCTTAGGAGAAATTGGCTCTGAGACAGCTATTCCATATCTAATTAAGACTTTGAATGATACTGATTCTGATATTCGAAATATAGCAGCATCTGCTCTGGGAAAAATTTATTCCAAGACCACCGTTCCATATCTTATTCAAGCTTTGCAGCATGAAAATTATTATGTTCGTAGGAATGCAGCATCTGCTTTGGGAGAAATCGGTTCTGAGATCGCTGTTCCCAATCTAATTAATGCTTTGAATGATATTGATTCTGATGTTCGAAGGATAACAGTATCTGCTTTGGGAAAAATTGGCTCTGAGATCGCTGTTCCCAGTTTAATTCAAACTTTGAGCAATGATAAAACTGATATTCAAAAGAGAGCAGCATCTGCTTTAGGAATAATTGGTGCTGAGACCGCCATTCCCAGTTTGATAAAAGCTATGAAAAATAATAGTTCTGGAATACGAAGAAGAGTAGCATCTGCTCTGGGGAAAATTGGTTCGGAAAACGCCACTCCCATTCTGGTTCAAGCCTTAAACGATAAAACTTATTCCGTTCGTATTAGAGCAGCAGTAGCCCTAGGAGAAATTGGTTCGGAAACAGCAGTTCCTGCTCTAATTAAAGCTTTGAAGGATAAAGATTATTGGGTTCGTAAGAAAGCTGTAGTTGCCCTGGGAAAAATCGGTAGCGCGACAATATTAGAACGTCTCTGGAAATTACAATTAGCAACTAATGAAATATACATCAGCGATGCCATTGAAAAAATTCAAGCTCGATGTCAATTCTATAACTATGAAATATTCAATTCCGTTTCGTTATCATCAGAACAAGATACTCAAAATATTCCAACCATGCCCGAAAATTCCTCAAGCTCTAAATATAATTTTCCCCAGGCTCAAACCGTTCAGATTATAGAATCTGCTGATGGTGATGTTGTTGCTCACAAATATGCAGCACAAAAACAAAATCTAGCCGAGGCAGCACAGGAAATTCAGCAATTATTAGAGCAATTAGCCCAAACTAACCCAACTATAGTTGAATCACAGCAAGAAGAGAAGATACTAAAAAATATTGAAAGGGAAATAAAAAGTAATCCAACAATTAAATCCAGATTATTAAGTGCCTTAAAAGCTGGAGGTACGGAAGCATTAACTCAGGCATTAGAAGCTGTATTCAAAAACCCCTTGGTTAGCATTCCAGTGGAGACAGTTAAAGGATTTATTGAAGCATAAATATTGCGTAACACACAAGAAAATAAGGCGACCGCACTAAAATAAAACAATATCTTCAGAATAAACAATCACCATAGTTTCTCAACTGCATACAAATCAAAAGCTTTATCTACTCCCACAACAGGAATTTTTTCCACCATCGCCTGAGCAATTATTAATCTGTCGAAAGGATCTCGGTGATGTAATTCTAAATTAGCAACAGCGTTGAGATGTTCGACGTTCGACTCTAATATCGAGTAAATCAAAATTATTAACTTTTAGCTGCTCGAAAATAAAAGCTTCAAATGGTAATTTAAAAGTAAGTTTACCAATATTGTATTTAATTGCAATTTCCCAAATGCTAGCAATACTTATTAAAATCTCATTATCACCATCATTAATAAGTTGCTGTGCTGTTGTACTAAGTTTGGGGTTATTTGTTACGTACCAAACGGACATCTTACGTGCCTGGGGCAACCCCAGGCACCGTGTCCTCATAAATGTATGAGTATCCAAGAGAAGTCTCATTCCATGTATTCTTTAAATTCTTCTAAAGGCTCATCAAAATCATCAGACATCCAAACCATTCCTTCCGCACTTCCAGGTTGACGAGGTTTTTTAATTGAATTAGCTGGTGTCAGCCTTACCACTGAATCATCTTTGATAATAACTATCTCTTCGCCTTGCAATGCTGCATCAATTAAATCTGGTAAGTTTCGAGCAGCTTCGTTAACATGAATCGATCTTTTATGCAGTTTACTATTCATTTCTCATCTTGTCTTAATTTAAGTAGAATAACTTAAGCTTTTTATCTGAGAGAGTTTCTACATATAGTTCTACTGCTTCATGAATATTTTTTGTTACCTCTTCTAAAGAATCACCTTGACTTTGACAACCTTCTAATTGAGGGTAATAGGCATAAAATCCGTCTTGATCTTCTTCAATAATAATATTGATTTTGTAAGACATCGATAAAAATTTTTATTATGTACTTAATCAACAGTTTAATCTATATCATTACTAGTTTTTTAGAAACAGCGGTCGCACTAAAGTAGAAATCGGAGAATCAGGCGATCGCTATAAGAGAATGATCAGAGCTGATAAAATTAAATTATTGTGCTTAATCTATTTACCATTTAAAATTTAACTTTGACCAAACAGCGATTAGATAAATTACTAGTTAGCTTAGAATTATGCGATTCTAGAGCCTTGGCACAGCGTTTGATCAGGGCAGGCAAAGTTAAAGTTAACCAAGAAGTTATTGATAAGCCTGGTACAGAGATCAAAACTACTGCATCAATTGAGGTTAAGGAACAACCTCCTTATGTTTCCCGTGGCGGCAAAAAATTAGCCCAGGCTTTGCAGACTTTTCCGATTCAGGTTCAGGGTCGCATTTGTCTCGACGGCGGCATTTCTACGGGGGGATTCACCGACTGCTTGCTACAATCAGGAGCAAAGCTAGTTTATGGCGTAGATGTCGGCTATGGACAGGTGGCATGGTCAATACGTACCAGCGATCGCGTAATTCTCAAAGAAAGAACAAATATCCGCCATCTAACTGCCACCGAACTCTATGGTGATGAGGTGATGGCAAATTTGGGAGTCATGGATCTATCTTTTATCTCTTTGACTAAAGTACTTGAACCTCTCTGGAATTTATTAGCTTTTCCCCAAGAAGTAGTGTTGCTAGTTAAACCGCAATTTGAAGTAGGTAGAGAAAAAGTTGGTAAAAAAGGTGTAGTCAGGAACACAGGCGATCGCGCTGGAGCAATTATGCAGGTGTGGCAAGCAGCCCAAGCATTAGGCTGGCAATATCATGGTTTAACTACTTCGCCTATTACTGGTCCTGCGGGCAATGTGGAATATTTGCTTTGGTTGAGTGCCGAGCAATCTGCGCAACAGCCTTTGAACTTGGAATTAGTTAAGCAGTTGCTTACTACAGCATGATCGTAAAAGCTGATTTAAGATTTTTATCAGATCTTAAGTCGGTACCCCATACCTCTGACAGTTTCAATACATTTGTTGCCTAGCTTCTTACGTAAATAACCGACATAAACATCTACGATATTAGAACCAGGATCGTAATCGTAACCCCAAACTAGATCTAAAAGTTGCTGTCTAGTCATTACCTGTTCTGGATGGCGAAAAAACACCTCCATCATGGTAAACTCACGGGCGGGTAATTCCACAGTGCGATCGCCGACTAGGATTCTACGAGTTCGCAAATCGAGGGTCATGTTACCCCGTTGAATCTGCATTTTGTCTTCGTGTTTCTGACTGTGATGATTATTTTTTAATCTCACTTCAATCCGAGCTAATAGTTCGGCAAAGCTAAAAGGTTTGGTCATATAATCATCTGCTCCACCCTTCAATCCCGCGACTTTATCCATGACATCGTCCCTGGCGGTGAGAATAATTACAGGAAAATAAATCCCTTGTCCGCGCCAGGCTTCTAAAACCTCTAAACCGTCTTGTCCTGGTAAACCGAGATCGAGTAGAGCTAGATCGAACTGATAACTAAAAACTAAATTTAAAGCAGCATCAGCATCTTCGGCGATAGTAGTGTTGTATCCTTTAGCTTTTAAGCCTTTGGCAATAAATGCCGCAATTCTGCTCTCATCTTCGACAATTAATATTTGCTTCATATCTAGACAAACCTCGTCTAATGAGCCAACTGTAGTTTTATCTCTGCTTTTCTACACTCTATACCTCCCAAAGATTCGATTTAATTGTTTGTTGGTTAAATTCTAGAGGAAAAATTAAAGTAAAAGTCGAGCCAACTTCTATTTGACTTTGCAGATTTATCAAACCTCCATGAGATTCAACGATCGCTTTAACGATTGACAGACCTAATCCAGAACCCGATGAGCGACGACGAGTATTTTTAACTCTGGCAAAACGATTAAAAATACGCTGCTGTTCTTTGATGGGAATTCCTTCTCCTGTGTCGCGAATCGATAAGATTAAGCGATCTTGTTCTAGATTGGCGGTAAAAGCGATAGTGTCGTCTGCTTTGGTATGCTGTACGGCATTGTTAGCCAAATTGATGATTGCTTGAGTGATTCTTTGGCGATCGCCTGCCATCTGACCTGATAATACATTATTGCTGAAACTCCAGTTTCTTTCACCTAAAGCCTGGAGTTTGCTATATAATTCTGGGACAAAAACTGCCAGATCAATAGTTTCCACGTTCAAAAAATCAGGACGTTCTGCTCTGGCTAGTAAGACTAAATCATCCACTAGACGGTTCATGCGGTCTAGTTCGTCAATTACTAAATCGATGGTTTCCTGTCGTGCTTGAGGATCATCATCAATTACCTCGGTGAGTTCTAGATGTCCGCGAATGATTGTAATGGGAGTTCTCAGTTCGTGTCCTGCATCATTAATAAAGTTACGCTGAGTTACGAAGGCACTCTCGATGCGGCTGATCATGGCGTTAAAGGTTTTGCTTAGTTCTGCCAGTTCTCCATTACCCTCAACGTCGAACCGTCGATTTAAGTTTGATTCATTAATTGCTTTGGCTGTATTCGTAAGTCTTCTTAAAGGAGCGAGAATTTTTCCTGTTGTCAGCCAGGCTACAGCTAAGGAGACAATCAGAATGACAATCAAAGTCTCAATAATTACATCTAAGGATTCAATCGCCTCTTGCTGCTCTCCTGCGGTAGTATGGATGGCGACGATTACCCCCAAAGTTCGATCTGTAGTCTTGATCGGTTCTGTATCATAAAGAAGATTGCCCATATTGCGATCATCAAGTTTTATTTCACCAAACTCCTCTCTAGTTAGATTTTGCCAATTCTTCATATACGAAGAGCCAGGAGTAATTTCTGGGGGTAAGAAATTAGAGGTAGACTTGTAGTATTGTCCGTCAACTATGGCAATTAAGAAGTTATCATCTTCGGTCATGATAGTGGCAAAAATCTGGTCGATTATGGCATAAATCTTTTTATTACTAAGGTCATTGCTAACATTGTCAGTAGTCTGTTCATCAGGATAGTTTAATAAGCTTTCGACAAACTCTTCTTCAAACTCTTCCAAATCTTCTTCAAGATCTACTCGAACTCGTCTGCTGACCTTTTGATATACGCGAGCTTCAATAGCAGGAATGGCGGTAGCTACGAACAAAATCATGACCAGAGCATACATGATCATAATGCGCGATCTAGCTTCTTTCAAAAAGCCAATGCTAGTTAATCTAGATAGGTTTGATCTTAGTTGTTGCCATTTGGTAGAAAATACATTTGTCATATAAAAAGAAATATATTGAACGGCTATGTATAGCAGCTCTTATTTTGGTGAGATACAAAGTTGATCGCTTGGAGGCAGGGGGCAGAGGGCAGAGGGCAGAGGGCAGGAGTAGTTGTACCCCATGAACCTACAAATCTCTGTAAATAAGCCAAACCGAGTCAATTTTAGGAAATAAAAGCAAATTTAAAGGTTGCCTAAGATTGAGCTAGCTTACTTAATCGAGCCAATTTAAATATTTAGATGAACTCTTTCTCATAAAAGTTTCATTTATAACTCACCAATATTTGATATTTTAAATAAAAAAACCCAAGCTAATACAACTTAGCTTAGGTAGCAAACAGCATCTGAGTTAATTAACGAGTATTTTGCTCAAACAATCATCAAATAGTAAAGAAATAAAAATATAGCCTTTCGCGAATTAATCAGGTATAGTCGTTCTAATTAATTGACCTGCCATCTCAGTAATTTGTTCGGGGGATTAGGGACCAGGAATTAGGAATTAGGAATTAGGGATTAGGGATTAGGGATTAGGGATTAGGGAGAGATAATTAGTACATACTTTCGTATAGTTCTTATTAGGAATGACCATACACCGCAATCAACAAAACCCGAGGTCTTGACTGTACCGCATCAAAATGAGAAGGGCTATATATATTACGCTTAATGTGAATTAGCTTCGTTCTAATTTATTAGTTTTCAGCTCTTAGCTCTTAGCTACTCCTGAATCCATGAATTTCACAAGTTTTAGAGAAGAGAAATATTGAAACCAACCAT
>JBCDDK010000003.1:0-123208 GCA_039180345.1 Cyanobacteria bacterium P01_G01_bin.39
AGTAATTAAAACTAAATTAGCTTTTAATTATTATAATTAATACTAAATATCTAATATTTTTTAGTTGAAATTACTTGCTAATTTATTTAGATTAAGAGGATATCTTTTGCAAAAAGTCATGTTTATTTTTATTGTGGATTATCTCATAAATGTTTTTAGATAGATACTTGGTTTTAAAAAGTATTTATTAGTAATTAAGTGAATTTGATAGAATGCATTGTTATATTTTGTTCCCTCGATTGCATTGGTAGATACCTTCAAACCCTCAATGGTAGAAATAGTTTCTTGGGCGGTTCTGGGCGGTTAAGTTAAAGTAGGGTGTGGCATAACGGCTGAATTGAATTACGCCAAAGTTGATGTTTTGGGCAATTTCGTGATTGATAAAGTAATTAGTTAAGCTGTACTATCATAAGATACTCGTGTTGGACGATCTAATTTTTTATGTATTATGTTTGCAATAATCTGAGTAGATCCCAATGAAGCTTCTGGGGAATCGAATGTTCGCTAACCATCATTGTCAGTTATCCCTAAAATTGCATGAATCATTTCATGCATAAATATAAGTTCTGGATCTGCCTACCTACTACCTACCCTAATTATCTTTCAATTAATTTTATCCATCTACTGACTCAATAGAGCTTCATACACAAAAGATAGATGTCTAAGAGTCAAAATCGATGCTATCTTCAACTCAGCACCTTTAAGTTAACCAAGTAAATGAGTTCAAATAGAGCAATATTGTGCGGATATTATGGCATGGGTAATGTAGGAGACGAAGCATTATTAGTGTCTTTACTACAAATGTTGCCTGAATCAGTTGAACCTATCGTCTTATCTGGTAATCCTCAAGAGACCAGAAAACGCTATGGAGTTGCTAGCTACGATCGCAAATCATCCTTAACCTTACTTAAAGTTTTGCGACAGTCTGATGTTTTTATTTGGGGTGGTGGTAGCCTGATGCAGGATGCCACAAGTCTAGCTAGTCCAATCTACTATGCAGGATTGATGGCGCTAGCACAGCAAAGAGGTTTGAAAACCATCGCCTGGGCGCAGGGCATTGGACCACTGCATAAATCTTTTACTCGTTGGTTAACTAAACAGGTGTTGCTCGGTTGTGATGCCATTAGCGTTAGGGATCAGGCATCAGCAGCGTTATTGAGTAGTTGGCAAATTGATTATCAACTTGCTCCCGATCCTGTATGGGCATTGCAAAGTACGCCGCCACCTAAATTACCAGCTACCGACAAGGCGATTGTGGCAATAGTTTTGCGTTCTCATCCCTTGCTAACCAGTGAGCGCTTACAAATTCTAATTAATGCCATTCAAGACTTTCAGATTAAGAGCAATAGCTTTATTCTGCTGCTTCCTTTTCAACCGCAACAAGATCAGGCGATCGCCGAAAATATTGCCTCAAAATTGTCTCAAGACCACACAATTATCTCTATTTCTGATCCCAAACAAATAAAAGGATTATTTGGGCAGGTGAGAATGACAATTGGCATGCGCCTTCACAGCTTAATTATGGCAGCCTCAGCAAGATGTAACTGTTTTGCTCTTAGCTACGATCCCAAAGTTACTCAACTGATGTCTGAGATTGAGTTACCAGGTTATGAACTCGGAAATTTACCTCAAGATCCGCAACAAATTAGTCATGAGTGGTTAAGACAATTTCAGCAACCAACAACTTTAGCCTCAATACAGGTTCAATCATTAACAGATAGAGCTTTAATCGGTCAACAGCTATTAGCAAGAGTTATCTTAGATCACTGATTAACCTTGGCAATTTTTAAGGCAACGTATAAGCTATATCTAACTAAATCTAAAGCGATCCCAAAATAATTAATTGTCAGCTAAATTTTATACTTATACTAAATTTATCAATTAGCATCATAACAACCCGCTCAATCACAATTAATGCTTAACTTTTTGCGAGTATTTACGCAGAAACTTTAGATTTTGTTGTTGTTATATTTCGAGCCATACTAGAGATACGAATACTATGAGTGAAGCTAACCAAAATCATAACTTTGGCGATTTAGAATCAATGCTATCCAACCAAAGTGATTCGTCAGACTACTGGCGTGACGATTATACTGAAGAGCAAAATCAAATGGCAGAAGCTGTAGGTAAATCTAGAGTAAACAATAGCGATTCTGAGACCAAAACAGCTTCAGAATTAGTATTAGAGCAAAATACAAGTTCCTCTATAAAAGCCAACAAAGAGTCCGTAACTCAAAAGATGAACTGGCAAAAAGTTGCTCATAAACTTCGCGAATATAACCGCAAGTTGCTTAAGAAAGTATTTCGGTTAGAGCAAGAATTGGCTGAAATTGATAATAAGTTTAATAAGTATGTCGAGAAATCACAAAATAGTGACATACTTCTAGCTCATCAAGCAGAAGAAATAAAAAAATATCAGGAACAAATTACTTTACTGACACAACAGCTAGCTACCTCACAGCAACACGTAGAGCAACAAAACTTACTGAATAAAAAAATATCAGAACAGCAGCAATTCTCACAACAACAAACAGCTCAACTAGAACGAGAATGTACTTTATTACAAGAGAAATATACTCGACAGGCTTATGAACTGACAACTAAAGAACAAGAAAATGATCAATTGCGAATTCAACTCAATCAGCAACAGCAACATACTCTAGAACAAGAGGCTGAATTGAAAAAATATCAGGCAGCAGCACTACGTAAAGAAAAAGCCACCTCTAATCAGAAAAACTATCCCCATAATCGATATATTCAACCTTGGTCAACGTCAACTATTGCTGAACCCAAGATTGCTTTACCAAGAAAATCTCAGCCTGCTAAATTTGAACGTACTCATTCCCCAACTTCAGACACGATCAAAACAGCGGCAGAGATTGCTACCCGTTCCGCCTCTACTCTTCCTAACCAAAAAACAGAGAAGTCTCAACCAGTAAAGCCCCCTCGTTCAAAAAAGCCTCAGTCTTTAGCTGCTGTCGATTTGCCAACTTTTCCTCGACCTCAGTAATTATAATCAGCAACGAAGTTGAGAGGTGAACAGTACCCCGTCCGTTCAGGGCGGGGCTGACTCTGACTTCGTTAAATATAAAAGTAAATTGTTTAGAGCAGCATTATGGTGAAAATTAATGTGATTACTTATACCAAACTTCCTTGATATAATCAGCTATGTTCAACAGATAGTTACCTGATAAACCTGCAACGGTTTGTTTTAAGAGGAAGTATGCGGATTGAGCAGTTGCAAGCCTTCATTGCAATTACAGAAATGGGGAATTTTGGGCAAGCAGCCAAAAAATGTGGAGTAACTCAATCAACCATTAGCAGACAGATCCAGTCTTTAGAGCAAGATTTGGGTTTGCCTTTGTTTCACCGTGGTACCCAAGCCAAATTGACCCTAGGTGGAGAAAAGTTGTTTCCTCGCGCACAGAGAATTTGTCAAGAATGGTTGAAAGCTAGCAATGAATGTGCAGATTTGATTGCTGGGAAACAGCCTGAGCTATGTATTGCAGCCATACATTCAGTTTGCGCCCATTACTTACCGCCAATTTTGCAACAGTTTTGTCTTGACTATCCTGAAGTCCAATTGCGAGTTACGGCATTAGGGAGCGATCGCGCCCTAAAAGTCTTACGAGATGGTTTAATTGATGTAGCGATTGTGATGAATAATCGTTTTTTAACTACATCGACCGAAATAGAGTTAGCCATACTATATGAAGAGCAGGTGGATGTTTTGATGGCTGCTAAACATCCTTTGAGTAAGCTCTCCAAGATTCCTCCACAAGAATTGGTTAAGTATCCTCAAATAGTCTTCAAAGACGGCTATGGGATGCAACGGCTAGTACAGGATTGGTTTGCCGAGCAAAATATCCAAGTTAAGACGGCTATGGAATTAAACACCCTTGATGCTTTTCGAGGAGTGATTCGCCAGGGAGAAATGGTTGCACTTTTACCCCACAAGGCTTTGATTGATTCTTATAATGACCCCACCCTAGCTATCCGTCCCATCTCTCAACCTGCGGTCAATACAGGAATTAACCAACAATCTGAACTAGATAGTGTTCTGACTCGCCAAGTGGTAATGGTGACAACTCGCGATCGCTTAATGATTCCGCCTATTGCTCATTTCTACAAATTAGTTATGGATTTAGGAAAATCTTCTGAGCTAAAAACTTCACCTCTAGTTAGCAGATAGCTAAAGCTCACATAAGAATCCCTATATAAAATCTAAATAAAAAATATATTTGCCCAAACTATGAGTGACGAGTTTCGAGAATTACTAAAAAGAGTTGGCAGTGGAACTCATACTAGCAAAAACCTCTCGCGCGCTGAAACTGCGACTGCTACCAGCATGATGTTGACTCAGAGTGCTACTCCTGCTCAAATTGGGGCATTTATGATTGCCCATCGCATTAAACGTCCTACTCCAGAGGAATTGGCAGGTATTTTGGATTCTTTTGACCAACTTGGCAATCAACTCCAAATTTGTCCTCAACATGATTCACAACCAGTAGTACTGGGTAATCCTTATGATGGTCGTTCTCGCACCGTCCCTGTAACGATTATTACTGCATTAATTTTGGTAAGTGCTAAGGTACCTGTGATCTTGCATGGTGGAGACTGTATGCCGACTAAATACGGCATACCCCTAATCAAAATTTGGCAATATTTAGGAATTGACCTGACGATAAATACTTTAGCTCAGACTCAAACTATCTACAATCAGAGTCACCTAGGTTTTATTTATTTACCACAACATTTTCCTGCTGCTGCTGATTTTGTTAGCTTCCGCGAAGAGATTGGCAAACGTCCTCCCTTTGCTACAGCAGAATTAGCCTGGTGTCCAATCATTGGTCATGCTCACCTAGTTGCTGGCTTTGTTCATCCTCCAACCGAATTGCGTTTTCGAGAAACTTTTAAGATCAGACAAACCCGAGATTTTACCCTAGTCAAAGGCTTAGAAGGTAGTTGTGACCTTTCCCGCAGCCGTACTGGGATTATTGCCCTAAGCACTACAGAAGATAACTTTGAACGTCTATTACTAGATCCTGCCGACTATGATCTCCAAGGCTCAGATATTACTTTTGAATCTGATGCTCAGGCGATCGCTTTAATTAAAGAAGTAATTCAGGGCAAGGGTAGTAAACTGCTTCAGTCCGCTATTCTTAATGGCGGTTTTTACCTCTGGCGTTTTGGGATCGCTCATACATTAGATGCGGGTTTTACCTTGGCAGAAAAAATGCTTCAAGAAGGAGAAATTGCTGCTAAATTAGCCCAAATTCAGTCATTAAACGCTCAATAATCATAATTATAGCCGTACAAAGTTAAGTGTAGAACGAGTTAATTAAATCGTTCGTAAGTAACAAGTAACAAGTAACGAGTAACGAGTAACGAGTAACGAGTAGCAAGTAACGAGTAACGAGTAGCAAGTAAGAGTTTGCTTCCTTTTACTTAGAACAATTAAACGTCCTAACGTATCTGCGTAGAGCCATAGCAGCTAACAGTAATTTATGATTAATATGGGAGTTTCACCATCGTTGACAAGCTACTACACCACATCAGGAACCGAAATTGAAATCTGCATTGCACCTCCACATCAATTTGCTGTGCGTTGGCAAAAAGAGTTATTGCCAGGGTGGAATGATCCATTGAATCATATAATTATAATTTTACAAAAGTCTTCAGTTTCTTTGGCAGAAACTACTGACAAAGTTGCCTTTGAGAAAAATCGTCTGCGAGCAAAATTTATCAGATTAGGTTGTGGTCTGATCTTTACTTTGCAGGATCAAAATTATGTTGGCGATTTAATCGATCCTCGGACTGGGCTTCCTCTCTTAACCAACCCAGGTTGGGTTTGGGATGATAATGCAGTTGTGCAAGCTTTATTAAACTATCCTGTGAGCAGTTATCAAAACTGTACCCTGCTCACTCACCCAGTCTGGAATCATCATGTTTATCCTGGAACTATTGTTGCCTCTGCACCGCAAAAGGTTATTGAGCCTAGTCTGAGTCGAATTATGGCTAATTACAATTCGAGCTTAAAAATTGATAATTAATTAACTTATGTAAAAAAATATTGCATTTACCAAGGGGATCTTTTTTTTAGCATAAAGTGTTAGGATTCATATTGAGATAAAGATCGGCAATCCAGTTTGTATTCAGTATTGATAGGTTTTTCCATAAAGTATTGATTTGGTTCTTTTCCGAAATTTAAACTCTCTACATCTAATTTGCATTCAGGAGACGTTCAGTTCATGTCAATTTACGTAGGTAACCTCAACTATGAGGTTAGCCAAGAAGATTTAAATGAAGTATTTTCAGAATACGGTAAAGTGAAGCGAGTTCATCTTCCTACTGACCGTGAAACAGGTCGCAAACGTGGTTTCGGCTTCGTAGAAATGGAGACAGAAGCAGAAGAAGAAAAGGCTATTGAGACTCTAGATGGAGCCGAATGGATGGGTCGTGAGATCAAGGTAAATAAAGCAAGACCCCGTGAAAACAGAAGTTCTTTTGGTGGCGGTGGTCGTCGCGATCGCTTCTAAACTATAAATTTAAATCCAAATTGTGCTTCTGGAGAGTAACCAGCTCATCATACCCTCAACTGCGCTATTTTAATTCTCGCAGTTGTGCAACAAGGTATCGTAGACTAGAGACTCTCGGAAGCATTTTACTGTCTAATGAGGAATCATACCTAAATGGCTAAACGTCGTAACGCGAAAAAAGAAAAAGCAGCTCGTAACAAAATCAACGCTCGTAAATTCCGTAAACAAACTAGCCGTTATGGAAATCGTGGCAGAAAAAACTATAACAGTAACAGCAACGAGAATAAAGAGACGACAGAAGCTAATAATTCTGGTAGCTCTAGTGATTCTGCCTCCGCTAATAGCTAGTTGGTTACGGCAGCTCATTTGCAGTTTAAGTCAAGCCCTCCGAGCCAGAATTAGAACCTGAGTCGGAGGGCATTTTTCGTTTGAATTTTTGATTTGGAGTAGGAAAATATGTCTTTATGCGAGTAAAGAACGCCACAAAAATTTTGGTAAAGAAAGCATTCTGCGCCAACGCCAAGGCTCTTGATAAAGTCGATAAGACCATTCCAAATTATTGTTTCTTAACCATTGAGGAGCGCGTTCTTTGTTTCCTGCCCAAATATCAAAACTACCACCAACGCCAATCCAAATTGCCTGAGGACAAAGTGAACGATTTTCTCTGATCCAGAGTTCTTGTCTGGGTACTCCAATTCCCACCAGAATAACCTCAGGTTGCTTTGCTGCTAGACTTTGTTTCCACTCTGTTTCCGCATCTCCCGAAACATATCCGTCTTGAGTTAAAATTGTCAAATTAGAAAATTGCTGTTGCCAAGTTAGAGCTGCTTGTTGGGCAATACCAGGACTGCCACCGAAGAAGCACAAAGAATTAGCGTTAGCAGATTTTCCTATATATTCAATTAAAGACGCCGCTAGTTCAATACCTGGACAACGCTGATGCTGGCGACCCCGCAAACGCATGTAAACAATAATACCAGCACCATCAGGAATCACTAGATCTGCGGTGGAGATTGCTTGACTTAGGGCTTCATTTTCTTGAGCCATCATGCTCATCTCTGCATTCAGGGTAACAACATGAGTTCCAATTCTCTGATTAAGCCTAGCTACCAGCCAATCTGTATAGTTATCCAGCAAATGTACATGCAGATCTAAAATTGGAAAAGTTGAGGGCTGGGTGAAGTTGGTATCTGAGGACAGCATAGTTTTTGCTCAGTCAAGGAAATTAATCTTGATTGTAGTTTAAGCGGAAGATTAGCAAAATGTAAGATTGCTCCTAATAATTAGCCTAGTTTGACGGCTGTTCCAGTAGCAGTTATCAGCAGCAGAACACCTTTATCGTCTACATTGATGGTTCCTGTATCTATTTCGATCCCAACTACCGCATCGGCATTGAGCTTTTGGGCTCGTTCAATTAATTCAGCGATCGCTTTTTGCTGTCCTTTTTCAAAAACCTTTTCGTAGCTTCCCGTTCTACCACCGAAAGTATCTCTAATGCCTGCGAAGAAATCTCGCATAACATTAGTACCATAAACAACCTCCGCAGTGACAACGCCCAAATAAGAGTCGATTGATTGGTTTTGAATTGTATCGGTGGTGGTGACTAACATTGATTTTTGTTTATAGTAACTATGGTTAACTGCTGCATTTATTATATTGAGATTTAGGATTTATCTTTTGCGATCTAACATTAATCTTGAATTGAATTAGATGAAACACCAGATTTTTGAGCAATTCCAAGGAATGTGGTTCGGCGGGATCGTGGGACAGGCTTTAGCTAATCGAAAACACGACAGGAAACTCAATAATATAATCAAGTTCCCATCTCAACATTGGGTGTGGAAACGACAGCAAATAGCCAAAATACTACTGTCAAATACAGAAGTAGAGCTAGATTATATAGAGCAACAGCTAGACAAAGTTAGAGATTTGAAATGTAGTTTGGTTAACAATGACAATTTGACTCTAGCGGATGCTGATCATCAGACTAATCAACTCAATCTATTAATCAACAGTAATCATCCACTACTGCTAACATCTTGCATATTTTTGCCACAACAACAAAATTTGCTACTAAAAGATGGCAGGATTGATCAAGCGCTAGTAGCATGGCATAATTTGCTACGTCTTGTTATGAGTTCTGAACGCCAATTAGATTTTGCCTTAGTAGTTGAGCAGGTCAGACAAAAGCTAGAGAGAAAAGAAGATTTATTAATGGATAAACTTCAGCAAATAGTTGTCGATGTCCAGGAGAGCCTTAGCTTATGTCAGCTCTATGAAGAATTACAACCATTTCACAATGCTCTGCAAATGGCGATCGCTTTGTCATGGTTTTGCTTTATTAGCACTCCCCAAGACTATAAACTATCGGTATTGAGAGCGGCTAGTCTTGATTCGACCCTAGCGTCAGTAATAACTGCTCTTACAGGTACCTTGTCTGGAGCATATAATGGGATAACAGCAATCCCTGGTAATTGGCAGAGAAAAATTAGACTTGATTCTAACTATGACTCAGAAAATCAAGTATTGCTAGAACTATATAAGACTTGGCTGGGAATCTATTCAATTAATCGCAATCAGGAGTTATACAATTATCAAATTGATGCAGTGGCTATTTGCCAAATGATTCAGCCCCGAAAAACTCTACAAATCATCTCCCAAGAAGCCCTCGAAATCTAGCTCAATCTGGCGAGAATCAAATACAGAATTTATACTTAATTTTCAACTTACATAGACTAAAAACTAGATTTTTTGATTATTTCTTAATTTCATTCATTAAACGTTATGCAGACAGTCAATTCAGTGGTTTATTTTAGAATGGATTATGGCATTGTTTTTCTGTTTGCTTAACGTTGGCTAAAATTATACCAGGCATTTTATAGCTGATCACGGTCCTCACCTATGATGAAAACTTGGCATTCACTGCTCCAAAAAATTGAGGGATGGCGTTATAAAGATCAACACCAGGGGATCTTGTGGTGGGGCAAAGGGGTCGCGAGGAGAAAACCCAGCAGATTCTCTGGTAGCGCTAGCTTTGGACAGTCGAGAAGAAAAAATCATCAAACCAAATTCAGAGATTTCTTGCTGATGCTAGTAGTAGGCGTCATTGTAATTACAAGCGTAGTGGGTTATCGCTTTTATAATCAGCCCCAATTAACGGTGGGAAAGATTTCTCCCTTAACGATCAAGGCTCCCTTTACAGCAAAATTTGAAGATACTAAAACTACTTTAGAAAAAAGAAAAGAAGTCCAAACAGGTATTGTTCCAATTCTCAAGCAAAATGAAGAGTTAACCAGAGAAATCGAGGGTAAGCTCGGTTTATTCGTGGAACGCATTGATGAACTGAGAAAAGCCACAGCTCCATTTCCTTTCACGAGTCAAGAAGCGCTATCTTTACCTAGTCAAAGATATATTCGTTTTTGTCCCGAGGCTGAGTTCAAAGCCGTCTTGGCTTCAGTTGCTCAAAATCTAAGGTCACAAGCTCTAAAAACAGAAGACAATGATAGTCTGCCCTTAGAAAAGAGCTCCGATTTCAACGTTAGATTGCAAAAAGTGGCTTCTGAGTTACTAGCCTATCGGGAAAAAACCTCAGAGACTGAGTTTAATACGCAGATTGCCCAGATTACCTTAACCCGTTATCGCTACGCTCAAGCCTGGAAAAAGTTGGCACAGCAAAAAATGGAGCGCTTAGATGATAAAGAGCTAATTATTCTGTTAGATTTAACTGAAAATGAATGGAAAACTACCAAAAACACAATTCTAATAACTGCCGAACGAATTTTAACCCAAGGCATTCCTTTAGGAATACCTTCAAACTTACTAGAACAGGCTGTTACCGCACAACTTAATCCTGAAATACCCGAGATAACCGAACGCCTCTCAAGCAATTTATTGCTAGGCATACTTAAACCTAATTTAGAAGAAGATAAAGATGCAACCCGTAACATAGCAGAAAAAGCGGCGATGGCAATTAACTCAGTTGTAGTTGAGGTAGAGCAGGGAGAAATAATTGTCGAAGAAGGAGCCAGAATTACTCAAGCAGATTTTGTACTTCTCGATGGATTTAAATTGAGCCAGCGAGGTGTAAATTGGTCAGGACTGAGACTGTCGACGCTTTTCGTTGGTGCTGTTGTTGCTTTGTTTGTCTTGATTCAGCGCCAAATCTATGGTTCTATTCGCCATCGAGACTATTTGCTATTGTGTTTACTGGGCTTAACGGCACCTTTATTAAGCGTGTTTGATATTCCCTATACTAGCTTGCCTGCTATTGGATTATTAGTAAGTAGTTTCTACACTCCTGCGATCGCAATTTGTGAGGTTGGTTTGGTTACGGGATTGGTTATGTTCAGTAATCAGACGTTGGGTTCTACTTATCTTTTAGCAGGCTTGGTGGGGGGCATGATTACCGCCATTTTTGCGGGAAGATTGCGATCACGAGAGATGATCGCAAGGTTAGGAATTGCAGTGGGTTTATGTCAAATAGCTGTTTATTTAATCATTAATTTAATTCTTAGTGCCAGTCCTGCGACGATTTGGTCAGCAATTTTGCCTGATGCGATTGTTTGTGGTTTGTTTGGCATAGCCTGGATTGTCGTGGCTATTGGCATTTCTCCCTATTTAGAACGGGGCTTTGACTTAATTACGCCGATCCGTTTGGCAGAGCTATCTAACCCTAATTTGCCCCTGCTAAAAAGATTAGCAACTGAAGCTCCTGGGACTTTTCAACATACAATGTTTGTGGCATCACTTGCCGAGGCGGCTGCTAGGGAACTCAACTGCAATGTAGAGTTGGTTAGAGCAGGAACTTTGTATCATGATATTGGTAAGATGCACGATCCTCTGGGGTTTATTGAAAACCAGATGGGAGGACCAAATAAACATGACGAAATTGATGATCCCTGGGTCAGCGCCGAAATAATTAGAAAACATGTTACTGAAGGGTTAGTCATGGCACGTAAATATGGCTTACCCAAGGCAATTCGAGACTTTATTCCCGAACATCAAGGAACCTTGCTCATTGCTTATTTTTATTATCAGGCGAAACAACGTGCTGAGGCGGAGGGAACTACTGTAGTAGAAGACGATTTTCGTTATATTGGACCAGTTCCTCAATCTCGCGAGGCTGGTATCATGATGTTGGCGGATGGCTGTGAAGCAGCATTGCGATCGCTGACGGATGCTACCCCTAAACAAGCACTAGCTACGGTACAAAAGATCTTTAAGTCTCGCTGGCAAGACCGACAGCTAGTTGATAGTGGATTAAGTTATGATGAGCTGCCAGTTGTTGCCGAAGTTTTTGTGCGGGTCTGGGAGCAATTTAATCATAAGCGCATTGCTTATCCTAAAGGGGCTTTGGATCTAGCTACCAAAAATAAATAGCTGACAGGCGCAAACGTCCAGTATTAAAGACATGCGGATAAACCCTTTGTGGGGAGCCCCCTGGCGACATGGACTTGGGAACGCGCGAGTTTGAAACTTATTGTTGATTATGGGGATGTAGATATTGGCTGTGAGTAAGAAATCGATTCAGGAAGCTCAATTAAATCAGGCAAATGCCAGCCTGCAACAAGCAATATCTTGGTATTCTAGCTTTCGTCGTCATGGAAACTCCATACCAAGCGATCGCCTACAAACTGCGGTCAAACCAGACTTGCAATCTCTTCAAAGTGCCTTGGGCAGGTTAGACCGTAAGGCAATTCGGATTAGCACTTTTGGCTTAGTAAGCTGCGGTAAATCGTCTTTGATCAATGCCTTGTTGGAGGAGGAAGTAGTCGCCACAGGACCGCTTCATGGGGTGACGCAATCTTTAACAATTTTACGCTGGAGTCCTTTACCTGAAGATGGATTAAACGCAGAATTAATCGATACTCCTGGTTTAGATGAGGTTGCTGGGGATGCTAGAGCGACGATGGCTCGCTCAATTGCTCAAACATCAGATTTGATTCTGTTTGTAGTAGCGGGAGATATTACGCGGACAGAGTATGAAGCTTTATGTGAATTGAGAAGTACCCAAAAGCCCTTAATTTTAGTTTTTAATAAAATTGACCTTTATCCTGATCAAGACCAGCAAAAGATCTATCAGCAACTACAAAAACTAAATGCAGCCAATAGCGGCGGTAGTTTAGCAGATATCATTGCGCCTCATGAAATTGTGACAGTAGCAGCAAAACCACAACCGATACAGGTGAGAACTGAATCAGCCGACGGTACTGTCTCCCATAGCTGGGAATATCCCGAACCAGAAATTGAACCTTTGAAAAATGCTCTCAGACAGATTTTACAACAAGAAGGAAAATCTCTATTGGCTTTAAACGCCTTAGTACAGGCAAGAGATGCCGAACATAATATTGCTCAGAAAACGATTTCCCACACTCAGTCAGAAGCCGAAAAGCTGATTGGTAAATATGCTCGTTACAAAGCGATCGCTGTTGCCTGTAACCCAATTGTCTTTTTGGATTTGTTGGGTGGTTTGGTGGCAGATTTGGCATTAATTCGAGCTTTATCCAAGTTATACGGCTTACCTATCACTACCTATGAAGCAAGCAATCTGTTGCGACGAATTGTTGCTAGTTCTGGAGGTTTGTTACTAGGTGAGGTTGGTAGCAGTCTCTTTCTGGGGGTAGGCAAAAGTGGTGCTGTCCTCTCCAGCGGCTTTGATAGTTCGGGAGCAATTACCGCTTATTTGGGTACGGCATCGGTTCAGGGTGCGATCGCGGCTTATGGAACTTTTGTTATCGGTCGGGTGGCGCAGGTATATCTGGAACAGGGCTGTACCTGGGGAGAAATGGGTGCTTCTACTTTAATTAAGCAGATTTTGTCACAAGTAGAACCAAATACTATTATTTATCGTCTGAAACAAGAGTTGATGCAATACTAATCGGCAAACCTGCTTCGGGTTAACAATTGATAATTAATGATCGCCGAATATCATTAAGACAAGAGTCATAGATATTATAAACACGCATCAAATGTACCAAGTTAGTTTAATCCGCGCTGAGTCCTACGAACTGAAAGAATTAAAAGCACATATCGAATATTTACTCAAACCCCTGGGGGGAATAGAAGCGATCGTCAAACCAGGCGATCGCGTATTGTTAAAACCTAATTTATTAACTGGTAGTCGTCCCACAAAGGAATGTATTACTCGACCTGAAGTTGTCTACTGTGTGGCACAACTAGTCAAAGCAGCAGGGGGTAAGCCTTTTTTAGGTGATAGTCCTGCTTTTGGTAGTGCTAGGGGTGTTGCTAAAGCCAACGGCTATCTGCCTTTGTGTGCCGAATTGGATCTTCCCATAATTGAATTTAAAGGACAACGCTATGCTACGGAAAATGAAAACTTTCAGCATTTAAGGCTATCTAAAGAGGCAATGGATGCAGATGTGGTAATTAACCTACCCAAAGTAAAGTCCCATATCCAGTTAACCATGACTCTAGGGGTGAAAAATCTCTTTGGCTGTGTTCCAGGCAAAATGAAGGCTTGGTGGCATATGGAAGCGGGGAAAGATGCTGATCGCTTTGGGGAGATGATTGTGTCAACTGCTAAAGCGATCGCTCCTAACTTGACGATTATTGACGGCATTATTGGTCACGAGGGAAATGGTCCTAGTGGCGGAGAACCAAAGCAATTAGGAGTATTAGGGGCATCTCGTGATGTTTTCGCCCTAGACCGGGCAATGATTGATATTTTAAATGTCGATCCGCTGACGGTACCTACTTTAGTCGCTCAGTTTAAACAGGGCTATTGTTCTGAGTTAGCAGAAATTGAATTTCCTTATTGCAAGCCTGCGGATTTGCAGGTGGCTGATTGGAAATTACCTGATGTCTTAATGCCAATCGACTTTGGGCTACCCCGAGTCTTGCGCTCAACTTTCAAGAACTTCTACATTCGCTTTATCAAAGAACCAATGAAAACTTATGGGAGAAATTAAAATTGGAATATTTGTACCATAATCTGCGGATTTTATGGGTGGCCTCGCTTGTTATGGATAAAATACAATCTAGGTAAATCCAGATTCCGCTGTTTGAAAGAGCGAAAAATAATTAAAGCTAAAGGCTAAAGGCTCCGAACTAAAACTTTTCAGCGAAGCGTCTTGGTGAGCATTACATGCGGCAATGCGGGCGGTCAACAATGTGAGGTCTCCTCACATTTACGCCCTTAAAACTAAGCGCCTTACATGCGAGTAAGGACTTGTCCGCAACTATTACCCCTTTGTCACCGCTAATTCACATTAAGCGTATCAGATATTCTCTGAGACAAAATATTCAAGTTAACTGGCAAAGAGCGATCAGCCTACGGCATGGCTACGCTACGCACTTTAACAACATTCTTCTTCAATTTGTTCGAGCAAGTTCAAAGCATCTGTGTCTTCATATTCATCAAACAGAGAATAAACATTATTCATCTGACTACAGACAAAATGCAGTTCGTCTTGTTCAATTGACAATCGTTCGCCACATTTAGTCTGAAAATAGTCAGACCAAGAGCTATTGTGAGGAGGATTTTCAGTATATTTCTCAATATTGCCCAAAATACGACGCGCTCTGCCGTCACAATCAATACCTTGAAAGTTAACGTATCGGTCAGGTTTTTGCTGAGACATGGTATCTAATTGGTCTGTAAATTAATAATAACCATGATAAAGATAGTGTTAAACCGTGAATAGTCCTCGAACGGGTACACTTGGTTGAAAATGACGCACTTAAAAACTTTATTTACAGCAATCGCCCAAACCAAAAGCGAATTACAACTGCAACAAACCGTTGTTAATCAAATTGGTGAATATTTTGCAGCAAAACGCTATCGTCTAGTTTTATTAGACCACCTTCCCCAAATTATTAATAAATCAAGGCTATTTCAATTAGCTTTATCCTTGGACTATAATCCCGTTTTACGTTACTTAGTGGAAAATCACGTACCAGTCCATGAAGAAGTCTTATTGACAGCCCAAAAGTGGAGAGCTATTTGTCCTCGCTGGGATCACGGTCATGTTATGCTTGGTCCAATTGTCGATAATGGCAGTCTGATAGGGGCTTTGGCTTTAACACGAGATCGCCATGCTAAAGCTTTTAATCAGCAAAATATTTTAGAGTTAAGTGCTTTGTGTCTGCACATTTCAACGCAACTGATTAAAATGCAATCCCAGCAAATAAAATTCAACGTTAACCAAGATAGTATCCAACGGATTACTCCTCGTGAATTAGATATTGCTGAATTAGTCGCACAAGGGTTAACTAATGCCGAAATTGGCAAAACTCTATGGATTCAGGAAAACTCAGTCAAGCAAGCTTTAAAAAGGATGTTTCGTAAGTTAGAAGTGTCATCCCGCGCTGAAATGGTTGCTAAATTGTCTCGATATAATTGCGATCAGTCGGCTACGGGTCGCGTAATCGCCAATAGCTATGATTGATTGATCGCTATAAAATTGATCACTTTGACATAGAAAATGTTCGCGGACTTAGCTGGCTCTTGGTTAATAAATTACAGGCAACAATTTAGAGCATAGAGCTGAAAACTATTTAACTGACGTTACGCAAAGCAACGGAAAATCAGTAGTTTGAATAAGGAAAGAAAACAGATCAATCAATCCTTTAACCTTTACCCAATCTCAACAGATCAATTAGTGCGTAACATCAGCTATTTAATATAAACGAAAATAATTCACATCAGACGATCAAAAGCATTTTGATCGACTAACTCAAGACTAGGCATCGATTACAGCAATACATTCAATCTCAACTAAGACATCCTTGGGTAAACGAGAAACTTCTACACAGGCGCGCGCAGGAGCCGTTTCTTCAGCAAAATATTGCGCGTAAACTTGGTTCATAGCGCCAAAATTAGCTAAATCAGTCATAAAGACGCTAGTTTTAACTACTTTATCCCAGCTTGCTCCTGCCTCAGTCAAAATTGCCTCGATATTAGCCATTACCTGCTTAGTTTGTGCTGTGATGTCTCCTGAGCCAACTATCGTAGCTGAGGCGGGGTCTAAAGGAATTTGTCCAGCAATAAAGAGCATTTGTCCCGAGGTTGCGATCGCCTGATTGTAAGGACCAACTGGGGCAGGGGCTTGGGCGGTACGAATAACTTTTTTAGGCATGTTTTTTGGCGATAAGAATTTAACTTAAAACTAATCCTAGAATTAATAATAGAGAGCTGGATAGATAGAGATTAACTGCCACAAACTTGCTATTGCTTACTTTATCTGGGATGGCATGGTTTTGATTGACGTGAGTAACCAATTGAGAAGCAAAAGGTAGGCTAATAAAGATCAGCAAACTAAGCAGAGGCAAAACCCCAGCCACGATCAACACTACGGTGATCAGATAAATGCTGGCGGTAGCTATGGTTAAAATTTTTGCCCCCATAGCTGTTCCCAGGCGAACGATAGGCGATCGCTTTCCTGCTGCGAGATCATCTTGTACTTGATGAAAATGAGAGCAAAACAGAATAATTGAGGTGCTGATGCCAATGATGCTAGAAATTGCCAAACTGCTCCCAGAGAAGGCTTGAGTTTGGGCATAGTATGCCGCAGAAACTGCGCCAGGACCAAAGGTGAAAAAGCAAATTATTTCTCCTAACCCCAGGTAACCAAGGCGAAACGGTGGACCCTGGTAAGTATAGCCGAGAAAGCAGCACAGTAATACTAATCCTATTACTGTCAGGTCTTGTTGCCACCAAGATATAGCCAAAATTCCGCCAATGCCGAGGACTAAACAAAGATTAGCCACCCCAAACACCAGAGATTTATTGCCCGTAAGGTTAACTACAGAATGGGCTTTATTGACGTCAATCCCTGTCTCCGAATCAAAAACATCATTACTCAAATTAAGCCAGGCAATAATCAAAATTGCCGAGGCAATAAAGGTAAAACAACTTTGAGGATCAAACAGACGGGTTTGGGCAAAAGCAACTGCCGTTCCCACTGCGATTGGTGCGATCGCAACACTATAAATTGGTGGTTTAATTGCCGCTAGCCATAGTTTCTGATTATTTTTAGTTGCTTGGTTAATAGTCATTCCAGGTTGGGGTACTCGCAGTCAAAGGGAAAGATGCTGCTTTTTAAAACACAATTATTTAGTACCCTATCAGCTAGTGTCTCTGCTAATAACCTTAGTTTTACGAAAGTTTAAACTCCTGGGTCATTGTTCATACTCTCAAAGCAAGTCACCAAATTTGGGTGCTGATTTTAGCAGTTTGGATTTATTTTGTTGGTAGCATTTGTGTCAAATCTCTGAGGATGTCTGGCGTTAGGACTATTGCAGACATTAGCTTATAATGAAAATCATAAAAATCCCACTTTAGTAGCTATTTACTAAATAAACCCGTAATTTAATAATTGACTATAATTCTTCTGCCTGAACTTTTTGGGTAATGACAAAATCTAAAAGCTCTATGTCCTTTGCAACTCAATCTAGTAATTTAATTTTAGATAATAATCTTAATCGTGAGTTAGATAACTTTTGGCAAAATAAACAGCTAAGTTTTACCGTAACTGAAGAGACGAATATTATTAGTTTTGCTTCTTCTATTCCTAGTGTCGACCCCCTTGCTTGTCTGCAAAAGTTTAGTGACAATAATACATTAAGTTTTTATTGGGAAAACTGTAGTAAACAAGAGGCTGTAGCTGCATGGGGAGTCACCAGGCATAGCTATGCTGACTCGGATTCACGGTTTAGTTATGCTCAAAAATTTATTCAAAGCTGCTTTAAACAAATTACGCGTAAAGGAGCAAACAATCTGGCACTTGGTAAGCCAGGAGTCTTCTGTGCTTTTACGTTTTTTCCTGAGATCAAACAAACTGAACCATTTCCTTCAGGAACTTTATTTTTACCTCGGTTCCAAATAGTTAAGAAGAATAAAAATTGCTGTTTGATTATCAATTTTCCTCTAGACAAAGGACAGAAAAAGAGTTGTATAGTCCAACAGCTTCAGCAAAAAGCCGCTAGTATTGATTGGTCAACTTTAGAACAACTAAATCCCGATAAAAACAATAGTTTACTATCTATAGATCGCGCCCAATCTCAAGATACTGGATATTTTAAATCGGTAGTTAAATCCGCTTTAGATTCTATTGCTAAGGGTGAGATGAGCAAAATCGTGATCGCTCACACCACTGAAATTAGTTCAGCCGTGGCGTTCGATCTGGTAAAATCTTTGGCTAATTTGCGATCGCTTCATCCAGACTGCTACATCTTTTCTACTAGTAATGGTCAAGGGCAAAACTTTGTCGGTGCCAGCCCAGAACGCTTATTAAGTGTCCAAAATCAGCAGATGGTAACTGATGCCTTAGCAGGTTCTGCGCCCCGAGGAGCTAATAATACCGAAGATCTGCATCTGGCAAATCTCTTGCTCAAAAACCGCAAAGAGAAGCGGGAACATCAAGCAGTACGAGATTTTATGATCGATGGCTTGCGGAGCATTGGTTTGAAAGCACAACAATTGCCGTTACAGTTACTCAAGCTTTCTAATATTCAGCATCTTTGGACTCCAATTTATGCCCACCTCCCCGCAGATATTCAGCCTTTAGAAATTGTCGAGTTGCTTCATCCCACTCCTGCTGTAGCTGGTGTGTCCACCAAAACCGCCTGTGCCAAGATTCGTGACTATGAAAAGTTTAATCGTTCCTTGTATGCATCACCATTGGGTTGGGTAGACTACGAAGGCAACTGTGAATTTATTGTCGGGATTCGTTCGGCACTGATTGACGGCGATCGCGCTATTCTTTATGCTGGAGCTGGTATTGTTTCAGGTTCTAATCCCGATAAGGAATTTGATGAGATCCAGCTTAAATTGCAGTCTTTGCTCAAAGCTTTGGTCTAATTAAGATTTCTCCATCACAACATCAATTATTGACCATTGGTGACAAGTTAAGAAAAAAAGTAAAAGTTGACTACCATATGCAGTTCTCTACTTATTATTGAACACTAAATATAGATTTGAATCTAATCTATAATTGCGATTGGTCGGCTATTTATCCCGTTTAGTTTGGAACGGGTTGCGTAATCGCCAGACGAATGAGTACACTGAAACGTCTTGAAAGCTAAGAGCTAAGAGCGCAGCGCATTCGCAAGGGCGCGTGTTCTGAGCTTGTCTCAGAACCTTGTGTCGCCCGCGTACTCAGCCCTGCGGGCTTCGATGCTGAGTCTACGAATTGCTCCGCAACCGCATCGTGCAGCTAAGAGCTAAAAACTATTTGACAAACAACGCAGACCCTTAACTTGTCACGATTAATGATTGACTTTCGCAACGTAAATACCCTATGGACATCAATACTGGTGGAAACGTTGTGTCGTTGTGGATTAAAAACGGCGGTGATTTGCCCAGGCTCTCGCTCAACTCCTTTGACGGTAGCTTTTGCCAGCCACCCAGAAATTACCACCATCCCCATTTTGGATGAGCGTTCGGCAGCTTTTTTTGCTCTGGGAAGAGGGAAAAAAACAGGTTTACCTACAGTCTTGGTCTGTACCTCTGGTACGGCAGGAGCTAATTTTTACCCGGCAGTAATTGAAGCTAAAGAAAGTTCGATTCCTCTAATCATCTTGACCGCAGATCGCCCTCCTGAACTTCGTAACTGCCATGCTGGGCAAACTATCGATCAGATAAAGCTCTATGGCAATCTGCCTAACTGGCAGTGTGAATTAGCTGTGGCAGAGGCTAATTTATCTATGTTGCGTTATTTGAGACAAAATGTAATTCAAGTGTGGAGACAGTCATTACTACCTTCGCCTGGGGTAGTACATCTCAATATTCCTCTGCGAGAACCTTTAGCACCGATTAAACAGCCGTTAGGGGAAATTACGGGTCAGCTAATGAAGTCAGTCGCAGCAAGGGATGCAGGCTCCCACGACCAACTAACTCCAGATTTTTTTGATGGAGTAGAGGAAATTAGCAAAAGCAGTATTAGCAATACAGTTAATATCTCTTTACCGTGGCATAGCTGGTTAGGAAAGTCGGGCATTATTATTGCAGGTTTAGCTCAACCACCAGATCCCGAAGCCTATTGTCAGGCGATCGCTTTATTGTCTCAAAGACTATCTTTCCCTGTATTAGCTGAAGCTCTATCACCACTACGAAATTATGCTCGACTCAATCCGTATTTGATTTCGACTTATGATGCTATTCTGCGTCAAATGGAGTTGAAACAGTTGATTCCCGAAGTAGTAATCCAAATTGGGGAATTACCTACTAGTAAACAGTTACGCCACTGGCTGCAAGAAACTGATGTTACTCGTTGGATAATCGATCCTAAAATAGACAACTTCGATCCGCTGCACGGTAAATCGATTCATCTTAATCTTGCCTGGTCACAAATTACTGATGAGATCCTGCCAGAATCTAACAGCAGTCTCCCAACAAGCTACTGTCAACATTGGTGCGAATTGGAAAGTGTTACTAGAAGCAATCTTGACCATACTCTTGCATCTCTAGAATATCTATATGAGGGCAAAGCAGCTTGGCTAATTTCCCAAACTTTGCCTCCAGGTACGCCAATTTTTTTGGCTAATAGTATGTCGGTGCGTCATGCAGAATTTTTTTGGCAGCCTAACAATCGGCAAATAGTTCCTTTCTTTAGCCGTGGTGCTAATGGGATTGACGGCACCCTCTCTACTGCTTTGGGAATGGCTTATCAGGATGCAGGAGTGTTATTAACGGGAGATTTGGCACTACTACACGATACTAATGGCTTTTTAATTAGTCAGAAGTTTCAAGGTCATCTAACTATTATCGTGATCAACAATAACGGTGGCGGTATTTTTGGGATGTTGTCGATTGCTGATTTTCCCCAGTTTGAAGAGTATTTTGCCACTCCCCAAGCAGTAGATCTGTCTCAACTTTGTAGAGCATACGGAATCGAACATCACCCCATCGATAATTGGCAGCAACTTTCAGAGTTAATGACAAATTTACCCTCACAAGGAATCAGGGTTTTGGAACTTAAATGCGATCGCTCCTGGGATGCAACTTGGTTATCCAGCAATATGACTAAGTTCAGTATGTAATTGAATTAGTTTCATGCATACATATACTACTTTTAATAGTTATTTAATTATTTAGCATTAATCCTAGTCTCATACTATTTGTTTTTGATGTAATAAAAGCTATTGATCTTGATTGATTGTTAATTGATTTCAATTAGCAGCATAAATTATTGCCATAGTATCTGAGATTATTATCGACTATGAAAAGTAGCAATCTTAACAAGTTTTCCTTTGAGTCTCCCCAGGCAAACTCCTTCGGTAAAACTGGATCAATTATCCCAGGATTTATATTAGCACTAGTTCTTAGCGGATTTACTTATTTCTTACATGCTAGACCAGGGATGGAGATGGTGAGTATTTCTGCGATCGCAATTGCTTTGGGAATTGCTTTGGGGAATACGGTAAAATTGCCTAGTTTATTTCAGCCAGGAATTAAATTTAGCTCCAAGAAAATTCTTAAGTTGGCAATAATTATTCTTGGTTTTAAGTTAAATTTTAATGATGCCATCAAGATTGGTAATCTGGGAGTTGGCATTACTTTTGTTACTATCACCTCAACTTTTATCTTTACCTATTGGTTGGGCAAAAAACTCGGACTAAATACTCGAATTATTCAGTTAATAGCGGCAGGAACATCTATCTGCGGAACTTCGGCAGTAGTGGCAACTAATGCTGTAATTCATGCTTCGGATGAAGATACGGCATACTCGGTTACCACAGTGACAATTTTTAGCCTCATCGCAATGCTGCTGTATCCCCTAATGGGCGCAATCTTGAACTTGTCACAGACCGAGTTTGGTTTTTGGTGTGGATTTTCTATCCAACAGACTGCTCATGTAATTGCTACCTCCTTCCACTATGGAACTGCAAGTGGAGACTTGGCAACAATTTCTAAGTTATCCAGAGTAATTTATTTAGTTCCAGTAGTTATCCTTCTGGGATCGCTTTCAGCTTCCAATCGCAGTTCTCATCGGCAGAGTTTACTTTCCAAGGTTACTGTTCCTTGGTTTGTGGTGCTGTTTTTAGCAATGTCTTTAGCTAATACATATTTACCAATGATACCTGGTCTGAAACAGACTTTGGTTCAAATTGATTCATTTTTGTTTGTCGTGGCAATGGCAGCAATGGGTGTAGAGACAAGGTTTAAAGCGATCGCTACTACAGGTTTGAAACCATTTTATCTAGCGGGTTTATCTTGGATATTTATTTCTATTACGAGTCTAATTTTAATTAAAATTTTCGCTATGAGTGTATAGAGTAGTACTAAATTCTGTTTACTTACAACACTTAAAGGTTGGGTTGAGGTAGCAGGTGCGGAATGCACCACGCTTGCAACTCCGAATGCATTTGGAGTTGCAAGCGGTATAAGGGTTTACGTTGATTCGGCACTTTCAATCTATTAATATCTAATATCTTTTGAAAATCGAATTGGGTATGAGATGCTATAGCAGCAGATACGGACAAGTCCTTTCTTAATTTGAATAATTTAAAAGAAAATATCTTATAAGCATCCAATTTTATAAAAGTTCTGGATGCGATATTCATTTGTTGGCAATTTTATAAGTTGTCTGCCAACGGTATTTATATATTTATGTTAACTAAGATTAATTTTAAAAACAATATCTCAGATCACAAAATATTTTAGGCGGACAGGCTTTTTCCTAAATAGACACACCATTTCGCAGCTAAAGTCAGATCAGTAAAGGGTACTTGTACTGACTTTTGATCGATTAAGTCAAATTCAAGAACAGCTTTTCCCTTTGGTAGTTCTTCTGGTTGTAAAGAATTTAGGTCAGTTTGGTTATAACGTTGATTGCTAACTAACAGATTGATTTGGTTTACCTTATCTAGAGAAAAGCTTTCCAGGTCAATCATGCCCTTACGAGTTGGTTTGCCCCAGGTTACTTGTTGGGCTTTTTTGCCCAAAACCGCATAGATATCAAATTTGGCATTATCAAATTCTTCTGCCCAAATTTTATAGGCTTCTAATTTATGGTATTCGTTCCAACCACTCCAGGCTAACCAAATGAAAGCTATCAGCAGTGGTAGCCACAATAAACCTCGTTCCATACTTTTTATTAACTCCTAAGAAACAAATTTATCTGTGAGGGCTGGTTAAGGGGAAAGGGGTAAAGGACAAAGACGCTTAGATCAATCAGTTTTGGATTCAACTTCAATAATGCCACCACCTAAAACTAGTTCTCCACTATACAAAACTGCTGCTTGTCCTGGAGTTACGCCAAACTGGGGTTCTTCAAACACAATTTTACTCCTCGAATCACCTAAGGGCACTATTTGTGCAGGAACAGGCGTAGAACGGTAGCGAATCTTAACCTCAGTCTTAATTGGAGTTTGAGGTTCTGTGATAGATACCCAGTTCATCCTAGACACAGTGCAGTCTAATCTTCCCCCTGCATGGCGGTTGCCTACGACTACTCGATTCATTACCGCATCTAATTTAACCACGTATAAAGGTTCTGGTGCAGCAATACCCAGTCCTCTGCGCTGTCCAATAGTGTAGTGATGAATACCTGTATGCTTCCCTAAGACATTACCCGCCAGGTCTACAATCTCGCCTTCTTTTTGGCTGAGATAACGATCTAGAAAAGTTTGCATTGAGCCATGAGCTTCTACCAAGCATAAATCTTGACTTTCTGGTTTTTCGGCAGTAGCTAAGCCAAACTCAGCCGCAATTTTACGGGTTTCGGCTTTGGTTTGATTTCCCAAGGGAAAAACCGAACCTGCTAGTAATTCTTGACTTAGATCATATAGAAAATAAGACTGATCTTTATTACGGTCAACTGCCTTTAATAATTGATAGCGATCGCTTTTGGCATCATAGCTGATTCGAGCATAGTGACCAGTAGCAATTTTAGCTGTTCCTAGTTCCCGTTGAGCATAATCTAACATCGGCGCAAATTTTACCGCCCGATTACATTGAGAACATGGAAGAGGGGTGATTCCTGCTTCATAACCATTGACTATATAATCGATTATCTGTTCCTGGAAGACATCTCGACTATCTACTACGTGGTGGGGAATACCCAATTCTTCGCATAACCTGGCAGCATCCACCATTCCTTCCGAACAGCATTGCCCTTTGCCCTTCATTAGCCAAAGGGTTAAACCAATAACTTCGTAACCTGACGCGTGCAAGGTGGCGGCAGCAACGGAACTGTCTACGCCACCAGATAAGCCGACAACGACCTTGTTCATGAACTTATATTAGAGAATGTTAACTTTCGTAAAGATTAAGGGTACTTTTTATTTACTTGCCTTGGTTTAGTAATTTAAAGATGTTTGCAGTTTGCGTCACCTAATAGAGGCTGTATTTATACACAGTCTTTTATTTTACCGCATAATTCAGCGGGTCAAAGTTGCTCAAAAGCCAGTCAGCGCTGTGGTGCAACTATTTTATTTAATTGAATGTCTCACAATTTAAGCTTTGCTTAAAACAAACATGGATTATTAAGCTTTTATGAAGTTTTGAGTACTACTAGACAAAGTCAATTTGATACTCCAAACTATTAATCAGAATAGCTAAATTAAACCGTTATTTTAAATGTACACTTGGCTGATTAATTCCGATAATTTGTAAATTTTTTGATTACTCTTATGAACTTGAACTACTATAAATATCTTTGTTTGTCATTAGTCAGTCTCTTGATTGTAGGTCAGGGTGCGATCGCCCAAGATACAGCAAAAATTGTTCACCAGCAGGGGTTAAATATTCGAGACAGTAATATTATTTATCTGAGTCGAAATAACAGCAATGAACAAGAGCAAACGAGAGAATACACTTTTAAAGCTCCTGGAAATAAGACTTTAAGCAACACAGAACATTTAGCCGCAGGACAAGGTTACAAAGTAGAAGTCTATGGTAATGCCTCTGAACTATTGCTTCAGGTCAGAGATATTGAACCAAAAGCCTTTATCAAAGGAGACGTTATTCAGGTGGGAATTTTTAGCCAACAAGATAATGCCGAAGATATAGTACGTCAGCTAGCAAAAGCTGGTTTTTGGGCGAGAATCATTGCTCAATAAAAATAATAATTAGGCAAAAACTAGCCATTGACAGTGGTTGGTTGCTCCCTTAGTTAACTGAAGTTTTCAACTCCTATTACAAAGGTTATAACAGAGATAATCTTAAAAAACTTCAGTTTAATTCACGGTAAGTCAAATGCAAATAGAGCGCAATTATTCAATTATTATTCAGTGGTCAGACCAAGAAAACTGTTTCGTTGCCAGCTTGCCTGAATGGTCGGATGTAAACGTTCGCGGTGAATCTTATGAAACCGTCTTAGCCAATGCACAACAAGCCATTGATACTCTAATTCAATCTTTTTTGTCTCAAGGCAGACTATTGCCAGAACCTAAAAACTTTCACTTGCCGTCAATAGCTCAATAAGCCGTTGCTGATTTAAGGTACGAAAGCGATAGTAATATCGTTCGTAGCTATTAGCCATTAGGCATTGGCTTTTAGCTTTTAACAGACTTTAGTTTTTTGAGGTGCCAAAGTAATTATTATACTGTCTACCAAACTTCAGCAACGCCTATTTAAGGAATGCCATTCTTAAAAATATTTCCTCATTTTTACAATGGTTCGGACAAAATTTAATCGCCAACGGAATAATAGATATTTGAGCCTTATTTTGGACTGAGATAACTAACGATAAATTAGGCTTTGAGAGCTTTTTTTTAAACTGTCCTAACTATTGTTTTAGCTTGTCTTGTTTATCCTCAGTGCTGTTAAACTAATCAAAATTATTGTGTAGTCATTCCAAATAGGAACTGTGCGGAAGGTTAAAATTGTGTAATAAGTGTTTTAAACTCTCTCTGACTGTTAACAGTTAACTGTTAACTGTTAACTGTAATTCCTCCCTCGCCACTGTTTTGGCTGGCTGAGTGAAGATAACAAGATGCGCCATACCGCTAAGGTGTCTGCTAATGGTGATAACCAGAAGAAACCAGAAGAACCAGCATAGGAAGGTGCGATCGCAATTAACATTCCGCAACGCAGTAAAAACAAAAAGGCGTTTAAACTGCATAATGTAATTATGATGGGATAGCTATTGTCAAAATACACCAGGTAGCTAGTTAGCAGCAGCAAAGGTAATGGTAAAGCCTGGGTACAGAACAAAAACAAAACATCACCCCAAATTTGCGCCGAGGATGCAGCATCTTTAAGATCGAGCGATCGCCCCCATTCATTCCAGGTTTCTTTTGCCCCTTCGTACATTCGGACTTTAATCACCTGAGAACCGTCAAAAAAACCTACTTTGTAACCCGCCTCCGCAATATTACGGGCTAGAGTCACATCATCGCAAAATGACCCTGCGGCAGATTTGTAACCCTCAAGCTGAGTTAAAACGGAACGACGGCATAAAAAACACTGTCCATTTGCCATAACGCGACTTGAACTAACCGCATCCACCCCTGCCGAATCAAACCGATAGAGCAAAGTCATTAATAAGGCTGGTTGCAAACACCATTCTCCTGGATACTGCAAAATAAACTGAGGTGCCAAAGATATAAGATCGTAATCCTCTGCTTCAGCAACCTTGAGCAAACTAGCAATCAAACCAGGCTGTGGTTCAGTGTCCGCATCCAGACCTAAAAACCACTCACTATGGCTAGAAGTATGTAGATATCCTGTATGCAAAGCCCAAGGACGTCCTACCCAACCAGGAGGTAAAGGATCGTCCGTTACCAAACGTAGTCGAGGATCACTTACTGCCGCAGCCTTAACTAGATCCTGGGTTCCATCTTGAGAATTACTATCGACGATAATCGCTTCTCTTAGTTCGTAACTCTGACGACTTAAACCTGTTAAACAGGGAGTAATTCTGTCTGCTTCATTTAAAGTAGGCACAACCACGCTTACTTTACCGAGTAAACTAGGGTCGGCTACTTCAGGTTTTAAAGGAGATCGTCTTGTCGCCCCTTTAAGCAAGCGAGATAATAAAATGGCGGCGGCTGCTATTTGAGAGATTAAAATCAGCCAAGCCAGCGCGTAAAAAAGCTCAGAATTCACTCTTATAGTTATGTAAGTTTTAAGTTCTAATTTTTATCTAATTACTTGTTATCAAGACATTTCCGTCAGGAGTAGTATTTTGACTAGTTGCCATCCAATAAAGAATCATCAGGGGCAAAATTCCTAAGACAATTCCCAGTAAGACAGGAACATAAAACCCTGCGGCTAAACTTAACACGGCTGCAAAAACAAAATTAGCCAGATAGATAGCCAAAGGAAGTTTGAGATCGTCATGAGGTACTTTAAACGGCTTTACTTTCCATAAAAGAGTAGCTACCGACATAAAAATAATTCCTGTTCCCATCCAACCTGCAAAGTTTTGATAGGGCATGCCATAAAACGCCCCTGGCTGATCCCAAATCCAAAAAGGAACTGGTGCCTGACTCATAGCAGGATCAAGCACAAAGTCCCATGAAGTAAGACATAAAGAACCACAGAAAATTGCGCCTAATTGACACAGCCAATTACTAATCTCTAATCTTTTTAATCCTGCTAAAGCAATAATGTAGGCACTAAAACCTAGATAAAACCAAGACAAAGGGATGGTGAATGGGACTAACCCCGCAATTTTATAACCCAATCCACTGAGGTAACGATATTCACCAAAAGGAAAACCTGTACTGGTACCTAGTAATTCGCTGCCGAGGGATAAACCAATGGCGGGAATCATGAAGCTTAACCAATGCCAAACACCCAAGGTGCGATATGCATAGAGTGCCACAGCGGCAGTGGCTAACAGCATATAAACTACGCCCCCTCCTGCCATCGACCACCCAAAGACCTGAGAACCCCAAGAAAAGGAGGCTAACTTTGCCTGAAAATCAACATTAGGCAATACAAGAATAATCCCTGCCAACCCGAATGCCATTGCCAAAATATGACCCAGCACTAAATAATTCTCAATACTGAATATTCGCTTCATAAGTTACCACTTTTAATGATTATTCTATAAAAAATAAGCTCCTTGATTAGTTTACAAATATTGATAAAAAATGTGTGGCAAAATCAGGAATTAATTTTCAATCAATACTGTCTAGCCTCAATTCCCCAGAAAATAGTAGAGTTAAGTTGTGGTGGTTCCTCTAGTTCGTCTTGCCAAGAACAACCAAAACAAGATAAAACAACTAAGTCTCAAATAGGTATTAAATTAATTAAACAAGGGTAATTTTGATGTACCAAGGAAGTATAAAAGAGTTACATCAGCAGTTAGTTAGTAAAGAACGTTCGGCAGTAGAAATTGCCCAGGCTACTCTCCAACAAATTGAAGCAGTAGAACCAAAAGTGAAGGCGTTTTTAACTGTAACCGCCGATCAAGCTCTAGCTACCGCCAAAGCTGTAGATGACAAGATTGCCGCAGGGGAATCAATTGGAATGCTCGAAGGTATTCCCATCGGTATAAAAGATAACATGTGTACCAGAGGGATTAAAACCACCTGTGCTTCTCAGATTTTGGCAAACTTTGTGCCTCCTTATGAATCTACCGTTACTCAGAAACTAAAGGATGCTGGCATGGTAGTTGTCGGCAAAACCAATCTTGACGAGTTTGCCATGGGAGGATCAACCGAGAACTCCAGTTTTCAAACTTCAGCTAATCCCTGGGATATATCTAGAGTTCCAGGAGGTTCTTCTGGTGGTTCAGCAGCAGCGGTAGCAGCAGGAGAATGTGTAGTTTCTTTGGGTTCTGATACGGGAGGATCCATTCGCCAGCCAGCTTCTTTGTGTGGTGTCGTGGGTTTGAAACCTACATATGGCTTAGTTTCTCGCTTTGGCTTAGTCGCTTTTGGTTCCTCATTAGATCAAATTGGTCCTTTTTCACAAAGTGTTGAAGATTCCGCGATTTTGTTAAATGCGATCGCAGGACATGATCCTAATGACTCAACTAGTCTTAAGGTAGATATTCCCGACTACACTCAATATCTCCAGCCTGAATTAAAACCAGGTTTGAAGGTGGGCATCATCACCGAAACCTTTGGCGAGGGAGTAGATCCTGAAGTGGCATCAACGGTCAAAGCTGCGATCGCAAAATTAGAAGAGTTAGGCGCAGAGGTAAAAGAAATCTCTTGCCCTCGTTTCCGCTACGGTATCGCCGCATATTACATTATTGCTCCATGTGAAGCTTCGGCTAATCTAGCACGCTATGATGCGGTTAAGTATGGGCTACGTAAGGAATCAGATAACCTACTTGAGATGTATACCAACACCCGTACTGCTGGTTTTGGCGATGAAGTAAAACGGCGGATTATGATTGGTACATACGCTTTATCCTCAGGATATTACGATGCTTATTATCTTAAAGCGCAAAAAGTTCGTACTTTAATTAAGCAAGACTTTGAACGTGCTTTTGAAGATGTTGATATTCTGGTTGCCCCTACTGCGCCAACTACAGCCTTTAAAGCAGGAGATAAGACTACAGATCCGTTAAGCATGTATCTTCTAGATTTAATGACCATACCCGTCAACCTCGCAGGTTTACCAGGAATAAGTATTCCCTGCGGGTTTGATTCTCAGGGTTTACCGATTGGACTACAGTTAATCAGTAATGTTTTGAGAGAAGATGTCCTGTTTCATACCGCCCATGCCTATGAACAAGCAACTCAATGGCATAAAAAGCAACCAGAACTTTAAAGGGATGAGGGATGAGGGATGAAGGATAAGGAACAAGGAATATTAATTAGATAGGATACTAAAATTGACTTATTGTTATCGCTGTATCCATTAATTAGTGATTCTAACTGTTAGCAAATTTCTTCCTTGCCCTCTTGTCTTTCTTATCCTGCCTTAATTCACTAATTAAAAGTTGCCGAACTACTATTTCGCTACTTTTGTAATTCCTTACTTTTTAAATCTCGTCAGGAATTACCCACTTCGGTGGTTCGGACATTTTTTTCATCTTGGCTATTTCAGCCATTTCTATCATCTTGTCGAGGGAGGTATCTTTAATAAAATTAGATGCCTCATTTTGATACTCTTTATGGGGACAGCGATCGCCTAAAACGCAACCTTCAGCGCAATCTACGGCGCAGTTTACTTGATCGGGATTCATGTTCTCAGCTTAAAATTCGTCTTTAAGCATTTTAGTATTTTTTAGCAAGGATATAGCGCTACATGCGGCAAACTCTCGCCTTTGTCATTTGAATGCGATATAGTCCAGGCATTGGTTTTTGTTGATTGTTAATAGTTGATTGTGGTGTACCTCACTAATTCGAGAAAGGCTATACAAGCTTGATATGCTTATTTATGAAAGGTTTACATAAATAAATCCCTCTAAAAAACAATTAAATTTGTTCCAGAGGGAAAACTAGCGTATTCATCAGCGAGATAAAATTATTCAGCTTCAACTTTTCTCGCTTCGCTTATATATTTACCTTCTGTTAAATAGGTAATTCTATCTTTTAAGAATTCAGCTACTCCGTATATTCCATCTAAATTGGCAATCTCTTTTTTTACCTCTTTTCCATTAGCATCAATTATGCTAATGTATTTCCTTTTACCATTGAAATACAGTCTACAAACAGTCTGATTTACTTTTCCGTACAGATTGATTCCAAAATAATTTATGGTATCTTTGGACTGTAGCTTACTAACATCTAATACTTCTCTAAGAACAGATTTAACTATATAAAAACCTTCCAGTTCTTCTTCTGTAGTAACAATTGCGTTTTCAATACCAAGCGGTTGCTTTTCTATTTCTTCAGTTGTTTCTTTTGTATCTTCAACAATCTTTTCAGAATCCTCCATAGCAGATTTTAATCGCTCTGCAATACGTTCATTGATAAACTCTTTTAAGGATGCTTTAGTAATTTCAGTGAACTTTTCAACTGCATTACTAGTCATTCTTTTATTATAGATTTGACAAGCAAAGAATTTTACTAACTCCGCAGAAGGGTTAGCAAATTGTTCAGTTACCAGGCGTTTTATTTCTTTTGTATATAGAAGATTTTGGGCAGTATCATTTAATGTATTAGGATCAAAGTTAGCTTTAGAAAATTTTTTTAGTTCATTGACATCTGAGTCATTAAACTTAGTTAAGTTAAATTCAAAAAATGGTTTGGTATCCATAATATGACCTGTATCAATATCTGTATAGAATCGATAAGTAATGCCATTGGTCAAAACGCCGAATCTTGCTTCTGTATTTTGAAAATACCTGTGTAGTTGGGCAGTGTGTTTAAAATTGTCTAAACTATCCTGACAGCACTTACACTCGATCAATATTGTTGGTTTTCCTTCTGATAAAATTGCGTAGTCTACTTTATCGTTTTTAAGCACAGGAATGTCTGCTGTGTACTCTGGAAAAACTTCGCCAGGATTATAAATATCATATCCTAACGCTTCGATAAAAGGAATAATGAATGCGGTTTTAGTTGCTTCCTCATTTATAACTTTATCTTTTACCTTATCAATTCTCTGCGCTATTGTTTTTATTTGATCGATAAAATCCATAAAATAAACCTATATAAAATACTTTAATTCATGAGTCGATTTTCGCAGATAAAAAAAACTTCTCAAATGATATCGATCACACTAAATTATTTCTACATTCCCCCTTGCCCAAACATAATCGAGATGTACCTCGCAAAATCAAGAAACGCTATATTATCTAGATTAATTAGAATTTTTGATCTTGAAATTAATAAAATGCCGCTAGAAAGGGATAGAGAACTCATACTAATGGTACTAGGGTTTAGTATTTCTATTACAGGATTACCGATGATGAAGAAAATTACTAGAGCGTAAAATGAAAATAATTCTCAAAATGTTAATTTAGAGCTAGGGACAACAACATTAACATTTCTACTATAAATCAAATATAGACTAAATTATTTTTATGAATCCAGTTTTAATCTACGGTTTTACATATATTTTTTTGATTATAGGTACATACACAAGCATAGTTTTCTTTACTCCAGGCAGGTATTTTCGATTCTGTGTTAGTTGGACAGCACTCTTCTTTATTTGGTTGGGAACAGCAGTATCCCAAATAGTAGAAAAACCAGAAAGGCACTTAGCTTATTTATGGGCTGTTGCTTTTTTAATTGTATTTAGTCTTATTTTACTTTTACGATGCCAGCTATTAACTATGGGAATTGGTATTACTTCATCTCAAAAAGTAATGACTACAAGTCAGAGTAATATCTTCAAAGCTATTAATTATCTAACCTTGATCGCTTATAGTTTGATGTCGGTTTATCTGATATATTTTTTTCTAAATTAACAATCAAATCTTTTGGCTGCCAACGATATTTATTTAGCTCAATTTTGCCATTACTTTTAAACTCAATCCCTTCATCTTCTAGTAAAACTTTTTGCAAATAATCGCCACCGCGACGTTGATTTGAATAAGAAATTTCTCCTTTAGCATTAATGACTCGATGCCAGGGAATATCTTCAGCTATCGGAACCCGAAACAAAGCATATCCCACTAAACGAGCTTTGCCATATAGTCCTGCTAAATCTGCGATCTGCCCATAGGTAGCAACTTTACCCCAGGGAATTTTGCGAACGGTGGCATAAATAAGATCGTATTGGGACATTCTTTTGATTGTTATGTTGTTAATTTATTCAGATTTAAGTAATTTATTTTGTAAGATTATCAGGGGTTGCTGAATCAGGATATGACAGTGAATTAATTACTTTAATATTTCAAGAAAGTAAAATCTATCAAAAGCTAATAGCTAATGGCTAATGGCTACGAACAGTATTACTATCGCTTTCACACCTTAAATCAGCAACACCGATCAATACTATTACTTAATAAAATCCAATTTGCTAAACTTAGATCTTCAGCCCGACATTGAGGATTAAAATTTAAATTTTCTAATAATTGGTTTAATTCATCAGTATCAATTAAACTTTTTAAGTTATTGCGCAACATTTTACGGCGGCTTGCAAATCCTAATTTAATTAATGTTGATAATTGTCGGGGATTGTTAGCTGTATTTTCTAGTTTACGTGGAGTTAATTTAATCACAACCGAATCAACTTTTGGTGGAGGATAAAAGGACTTTGCCAAAACATCGCAGATTAATTCACAATTAGCTAAATACTGAACCCTAATTGACAATGCACCATAGGCTTTGCTGCCAGGTACGGCTACTAAACGTTCTCCTACTTCTTTTTGCACCAGCAGTACAATCGATTCATACTGTTGTGGTGCAGGGTTAGCAATTTTTCCTAGCAGTTTTTCAATAATTGGACCTGTAATGTTATAAGGAATATTTGCCACTACTTTGTTTGGATTCTGAAAGCGAGGAAAATCCTGTAATAAAGATGCTAAATCCAGCTTTAAGAAATCAGATTGTGCCAACAAAAAATTATCCTGTTCACCATATTTATGAACCAGCTTTTTACACAAATCACGATCAATTTCCACAGCAACCAATGCGGCAGCTTCTGCTAGCAGTCGACTGGTTAAATTTCCCGTACCTGGTCCAATTTCGAGAATGCGATCGCTTTTAGTTAATTTAGCGGCGTTTATGATCTGGTCTAAAACAGCTTCATCCCTTAGCCAATGTTGACCAAACTGCTTACGGGGTCGAAAAGTGCGCTTCCTGGTTTTTTTGCTAGAGGTCATTTAAATTAAAAATCATCATCCTGCCAAAGGATTAAAGTTGTAACATTTGAAAAGTTTCATGAATATTTTCTAACATTTTCAAATAATCTATTACTAACTTTATCAGCTCACAATCAACTAAAGACTACAGTTTTATTGTCATAGACTAAGACACGATTTTGCAAATGCAGTCTCACAGCACGAGATAATACCAATCGCTCCAAGTCCTTCCCTTTACGAATCAAGTCCTTGACAGTATCTTGATGATTAACTCGAACCACCTCCTGCTCAATTATCGGACCCTCATCTAGATCTTGAGTGACATAGTGAGCAGTTGCACCAATAATTTTGACCCCTCTAGCATGAGCGCGATGATAGGGTTTTGCTCCAGGAAAGGCTGGTAAAAACGAATGATGAATATTAATTATATTAGGAAATTGTTTAATTAAATTAGGACTAAGAATTTGCATGTATTTAGCCAACACGACTAAATCAATCTGATATTGCTCTAATAGCTGAAGCTGTTTAGCCTCTTGCTCCACCTTATTTTCTGGGGTAATTGGCAAATGATGAAAATCAAGGTCGAACTGTTTGGCGAGCTTCTCTAGCTGGGGATGGTTGCTTATAATCAGGGAAATTTTACCTGGTAACTCCCGTGCCTGATGTCGCCACAGCAAATCCCAGAGACAATGATCTTGTTTTGTTACCCAAATTGCTATGCGAGGGATGGTATCAGAAAAATGTAGTTGCCAAGTCGCGTTGAGAGGTTTGGCGATCGCCGTAAAGGCTGTAGCGATCGCTTCACGGGGTAGGTTAAATCCTTCTAGTTGCCATTCAACACGCATCAGGAATAGACTTGTAGCGCAATCGGTATACTGATCGGCATGAATGATATTTCCCCCATTGGCATAGATGAAGTTAGCAATTTTGGCGACCAAACCTGGGCTATCAGGACAAGAAATCAAGAGGGTGGCAGTGGACTGTGACATTAATTAATCGAATAATCATTAACTCTACTAAAGCTATTAGCATAATGCATAATTTGAGTAGCAAAAGAGTAGGTTAAGGGAATAGTTGTAGCTAACTATATTTCTTTATTACTAAACTTTATTTAACCCCAATTTTTGGGCAAACTAAAAATGTATACTCAACTATATAATTCAGATAAATATATTTAACTCAATATGTCTTGTTTTGAGCAGTTACCCTGTTGATCTACAATCTCTTATTTCTATTTATAAATTCCAGCTAGAACATTAAATGATGTCTGTTTCATCTCTAGCATTCATCTTTAATTAAGAGTACCAAAATCCATTGTCTTATTTAAGGTTGAGCTGTCAAGCAATACTCGATCAAAACTACCAACTACTATGAACAGTCAAGATAAGCCCATCGAAGCAAATGATAATTTAGATCCGTCATTGGAAATCTTAGATGCCATAGATCAGGGAGAGTCAGATTCAACAGATTTATGGTCAGATGATAATGAAGATGCTGAAATCGTGACAGAGTTTATTTCTGTTGAAACAGCAGCGAAAAATGATGCGGAAGCTTTAGCAGAAAATGTCTCATCTGAGCAAGAGGTTTCATCTCAACCAAAAAAAGACATTAGCTTAGATCTTGATGATTGGGATTTTCGTAATCCACCAGAGCCAAATTTGGCTCAATCTGAGGCAAATATAGAGCTAGATGTTGGTAGTGAAATAGGCACAGAATCTGAAATAGATGATTTCACTTCTGATAGTCCACCGCAACAAGAGTGGATTGATGATGTTACGATCAAACCTGATATGGATAGTTCAGCCGACTCGGATCAAGATAGTTGTGAGGAAATAGATGATTGGGGAGGGGTTGAATCTTTAGTTGAAGAACCGCTGTCGGAATTAAGTCTTGATGATTTAGACGAACCTGTTTTGTCTTTAGATGATTCAGGCAATCTAGATCTGTCAGATACTAATGCCCCACTCTTAGAACCTGACGATTTAGATAGTATCGGTTCGTTAACAGAAGAACCGATGTCGGAGTTGAGTCTTGATGATTTAGACGAACCTGTTTTGTCTTTAGATGATTCAGTAAATCTAGATTTGTCAGACGCTGATACCGCACTTTCAGAATCTAACGATTTAGATAGTATCGTTTCGTTAACAGAAGAACCGATGTCGGAGTTGAGTCTTGATGATTTAGACGAACCTGTTTTGTCTTTAGATGATTCAGGCAATCTAGATCTGTCAGACGCTGATACCGCACTTTCAGAATCTAACGATTTAGATAGTATCGTTTCGTTAACAGAAGAGCCGATGTCAGAGTTGAGTCTTGATGATTTAGACGAACCGATATTATCTTTAGATGATTCAGCTAACACCTTAGAGCTTGAAGATTTAGGCGAGATTGAAACACTCAATGGACTAGAAGACAATGAGCTAGACGGTTTACTGGACTTAGATTCAGAACCAGAATCCCTAGACGCTTTAGTTATGGAGCCAGTAGCTGGTCTAGATGAATCAGAAATCTTAGGTTCTTTGGACTCTAATCTAGAGGCAACGGATTTAGATTCACTATTAACAGATGAGCCCCAGATAGAGCCTCCTAGTTCCCCAATTATTGCTACTCCCAAACCAGTCGTATCCCGAAGCATTGCCCCTTCCGCACCATCACCAGTTAAGGCTCAAGCTTTCGACCAAACCATGAGGGTTTCGGTACGAAAATTAGATAATTTAAATAACCTAATTGGGGAACTAGTAGTTAAGCGCAACCGTCTAGAAGATGATCAAGAAAGATTACGGCGCTTTTTAGATAACCTTTTGGGTCATGTTCAGTCCCTGGGGGAAGCAGGAGCCAAGATGCATGACATGTATGAGCGATCGCTTTTGGAAGGAGCCTTGATGGCTAGCCGCCAATCTCGTGCCAATGCTGCGGTTGCGGCAGGAGTTCCAGGTTTAGCTAGAGAACAACCAGCAGAAGAGGGATTAGATGCCTTAGAGATGGATCGCTTTACTGGGTTTCATCTACTTTCTCAAGACATTATCGAACTGATTGTGCGGGTTAGAGAAGCGGCATCGGATATTCAGTTCGTAGTAGACGAAACTGATAAGGTGGCTCAAACTTTCCGTCAGGTAACTAGTCAGTTGCAGGATGGGATGAACTCCTCTCGGATGGTGGCATTTGGGCAGACAGCAGATCGCTTACCCAGGGCGGTTAGAGATATTTCCCGTAAGCAGAAAAAACAAACCCAGCTTCATGTTGAAGGAAAAGATGTTCTGATCGATAAAATGATTGTGGAACACCTCTACAATCCTATGACTCACCTAGTAAATAACGCGATTTCCCATGGGATAGAAAAGCCAGAAGAAAGACTTAAAAAAGGCAAGCCAGAGGCAGGTAATGTTTACATTCGCGCTTTTCTTCAAGGAAACCAAACCGTTATTACCGTCAGAGATGATGGGGCGGGAATTGATCCAGAAATAGTTAAGCAAAAAGCGATCGAGAAAAACTTGATTACCTGGGCAAGCGCACAATCTTTATCCGACCAGCAAGTATATGAACTGTTGTTCCATCCTGGCTTTAGTACCAAAGATCAGGCAGACGACTTTGCTGGTCGAGGTGTGGGGATGGATGTGGTCAATACCGACCTCAAAAAAATTCGAGGTTCAATCAGTACCGAATCGGAAATTGGCAAGGGGACGACCTTTACTGTTCGTTTACCTCTAGTTCTCAGTATTTGTAAAGCTTTAACCTGTGTCAATGACAATAGCAATATTGCCTTTCCCATCGATGGGGTTGAAGATACTAAAGAATATCTGCCCAACGATATTCAAACTAATGTTAATGGAGTACGCTGCGTTAACTGGAAGGACACCTTACTACCTTTAAGACCTTTGAGCGGCTTACTCAACTACAACCGCCAAATTCGTCGTACAGGCATGTACAATGCTAATCAAAACAATGACGATACAGTCTCGGTGGTTATTCTCCGTAGTTTGGATAATTTACTAGCGATTGAGGTAGACGAGATCAAGACCGAGCAAGAGATTGTAATCAAACAAATTGATGGACCAATTGCCAAGCCACCAGGTATTGCTGGAGCGACAGTTTTAGGAGATGGTACGATTATGCCCATTGGTGACGTACTAGAGTTGATTGAAATTGCTCAAGGTAAGAGAACTATTGAGATTGGCTTTAATATTCTGGCTGGGGAAGGGGCAATTAAACAAGCCCAGGCAGAAAGTATTCAGCAAGAACCAATGGTACTGGTAGTGGATGACTCAATTACCGTCAGAGAGCTGTTATCTATGAGTTTCAACAAATTGGGTTATCGGGTAGAGCAAGCCAGAGACGGTCAAGAGGCTTGGGATAAACTCCGAGGCGGCTTGGTTTGTGACATGATCTTTAGCGATATTGAAATGCCTCGCATGAACGGCTTGGAGTTATTGTCTAATCTTCATCATGATAGTAATCTCAAGTCCATACCTGTAGCGATGCTGACCTCTCGCGGTGCCGATAAACATCGTCAGATTGCTAGTGATTTGGGAGCGAAAGCTTACCTAACCAAGCCTTATACTGAAAAAGACTTAATGGATGTGGCACAGCATTTAATCGAAATTAATCGAGCCAACCAAGAAGCAAAATCGGCAACGGTTAATATTAAGCGAGTTAAGCCTAATACAGAGTTTGAAGATGCACCGCTGGTTTTAATTATCGATGACTCGGTAACAGTTCGCGAACTTCTTTCCATGAGCTTTAAAAAAGCAGGCTACCGAGTAGAGCAAGCTAGAGATGGTCAAGAAGCCTGGGAAAAACTCAGCGATGGTTTGGAATGCGATCTGGCATTTTGCGATATTGAAATGCCCCGTATGAACGGCTTGGAGTTGTTATCGCAACTGCAAAAAGATGAAAAATTGGCATCTTTACCGATCGCTATGTTAACTTCTCGCGGAGCGCAGAAAATGCGTAACATAGCTGCTTCTCGGGGGGCAAATGGTTACTTTGTTAAACCTTATGTTGAAGAGGATTTATTAAAAGCGGCAACCAGAATGATGAACGGAGAAATTTTAATTGAAAGCGAGTCAGAGGAGGCTTAATTAGGTTAGTAAATTGAAAGATAAGAAGTATTTTTTGATACCTCTTATCTTTTTTTATTCACTAGTGGGCGTAGACGAAAATAGGGTAACTATTGGTTGGGCTTAAAATCCTAACAATATCTAACTACATGCGGCGGCAAAGTGCCTTTGTTACTTCCTACTTCCTACTTCCTATTTAAGCGAAGCGATACTAAATTGCCGCAGTAGTCTTAGAGGTAAGTCACATGTTTAGAATAACGGTCTGTCTTGGTGTTTTTTTATGGGGAAGCTTATGTAGTTTAGAGTCTGTTGTTGCTGCTGAGGGTAAAACTCAAGATCTGGAATTGGAGATTGGCATTATTCAACGCTTGGGCGCATCTGACTCAGACACCCATCAGCCAGATATCGAACAGGTTACAATTAGCAGCACACCTGGGGACTCGCTCCAAGTCAGTTTTCCTGGTCAACCTCAGTCAACTATCGAAACAAAACAGGCAGTACTGCGAGTCGCTACTAACCGCTTGTCTCAACCAAGGCTGGCAGAAAAACTTATATTGAGCGATCGTGCTACTTTTGAAACTGCTGAAGATAGTGCTAAAACCTGGCAAAAACTGGGAATTGAGGTAGAGGTAGCGCAACCTGGACGCTGGCAAGTATGGGCAAAGAGGGGTGTCTATCAAACTCCTTTGATACGTCGGTGGCTGCTGAACAGTCTCGAAGCCAATGGCTATGATGGCTATGAAAGCCCCTATCTAGATACCGAGGTGCTTTATCAAGAGCCTGATATTATTCTGGAAATTGAGGGACAGAAATATAATTATGACGAAGTAGAAATTACCAGCAGTAAGAACCTAGTTCGGGTCAACACTACCAAAAAACCTCAAGAGGCTCGTCTCTATGGCGGTAGTTTACGACTTCAGCCCAATGCTCATGGAGAATTTACGCTGGTTAATGAAGTACCCCTGGAAACCTATTTAAGAGGGGTTGTGCCTCATGAAATTGGCGCTAATGCTCCTGCACAAGCAGTTGCCGCTCAAACCATAATTGCTCGTACCTATGCCCTACGTAATCTGAGACGGTTTGCGGTAGATGACTATCAACTTTGTGCAACGGTTCATTGTCAGGTATATTACGGTCTAAATGATACCAATCCTACTAGCGATCGCGCGATCGCCAACACTTCAGGCTTAGTTCTTACCTACGAAAATGAACTAATTGATGCTCTTTATTCCTCAACTACAGGTGGTGTGACCGCAGGCTTTGCCGATACTTGGGATGGTACAGAACGTCCTTATCTCCAGCCTGTAATTGATGCCCCACGACCTTTTTGGGATTTAACTAAGTATCCCTTAAATAATGAACCAGCATTTCGTCGTTTTATTAATTTAACCAAGGGATTTAATGAAACAGGTATTTCGAGGTTGTTTCGCTGGCATAAAGACCGTAGTCTTGCCGATCTCAACCAAGACTTACGCAAATATCTCACCAAAACTCGCCATCCCCTAGCTGATTTTAATACTATCAAATCGATGCAGGTTCACAGGCGATCGCGTTCTGGGAGAATGTTAACTCTCAATATTGAAACCGACCAAGGTCAACTACAGCTCCATAAAAATGAGATTCGTAGTGCTTTAGAACCACCCCGCAGTACTTTCTTTTATCTTCAGCCAATTTTGGATGAGTCGCAAAAGCTAACTGGTTACAGTTTTATTGGTGGCGGTTTTGGTCATGGTGTAGGCTTGAGCCAATATGGTTCCTATAATTTAGCTAATCTGGGTTGGTCAGCCAAGGAAATTCTCGCTTTTTATTATCCTCAAACCAAACTTCAACCTCTTGATGACACAATTGTTTTTTGGCGGGAAGATTCACCAGAATCAATTAGTCACAAATAACTTTCTGATTGATTTGGTTGTGATTGCTATGAGAATAATATTGACTCGAACAAATTGCAGAGAATATCTCATAAAAGTTATCATAGCAATTGCTTAGGAAAATATTAATATTTTTATAAAATTAATATCAATAAAAATGCCAAAATCACATGCTAATCTTGCTTTACTTTAAGTATTTATAGCAATACGTACCTTAGCTAGGACATTTTTACCTTTTACCTTTTACCTTTTACCTTTTACCTTTTACCAATGGTGAAGTGGTTAGCGAAGGTGGAGAAGCTGTAGATTTATTTGAAGACCAAGTGGATACGATCAGTGATTTTAATGCTTCACAAAGCGATAAAATTCAGCTTGATGCTAGTTCATTTGAAGTTGCACCAGGAGATGTTAGTACTTTAGCTTTTGATAACAACAGTGAAATTTTATCTCTTGGAGATACAGAAATTGTCAGAATTATAGATGGTAGCGATTCTGATGTGTTGGCTAATATCGAAGTAGTTGAAGGTGGTGATAGCGTTTTTATAAACAACGGTAATAGTGAAGTTACAGCCGAAGATGATGCAGATAGTACCGACGGTATGGTAGAGATTTATCGCTTTTTTGAAAAGGAACAAGGCTTTCATTTTTACACCTCCTCATTATCGGAAAGAGATGCAGTTTTGCAACAAATAGACAATAATGAGCTTTCATACAGCTATGAGGGTGAATCTTTTGCGGCTTTGGCTGAGGAGGATAATGTTTTGACTGGCGCCAAGCCTGTATACCGATTCTTTAACGACTTTACAGGCGCTCACCTTTACACTATATCTGAAGCTGAAAAAGATACTATTGAAGCAAATTTACCTAACTATAGACTAGAAGGTGTAGCTTATTATGCTTATGATACACCGCAAGAGGATACGATTCCCCTTTTCCGACTTTATAATAGCGAAACAGGGACTCACTTCTTTACCCCCTCTGTATCAGAAAAAGATAACGTTCTTGATACTTTGCCACAGTATGTTGAAGAAGGTGATGATGCGATCGCATTTCATATTTTTGATCTATGACAATAGTTTAGATAAAATTAAATTTTGAATTAAATTTCGGTATTTAAATCCAGCATAAGCCCAAAACAACTTAGATTCGCTAGGTTTTTAAGACTTTTTAAGAATCCGAACTATCATCCGTGACAGAGACATACAAGAAACATTAGACAAGCTGCCTCTAGATGTTAGAGAGTGGGTTTGTCCTAGCTGTGGCTCTCGTAACCCGAGAGACAAAAACGCAGCATTAAACATTTTGGCTGTCGGGCAGACAGTTACAGCTTGTGAAGATACCTCTGGCGGGGAGATAGATCTTCTATCTCTAGCTATGTCTCGCTGAAACAAGAATCCTCGTCCAAAGCGCGTAAGCGGAGGGCGAGGAGTGTCAAGAATTACCGAAACGATATCCCTTGCCATATACTGTATGAATCAACTGAGGTTCGTTTTTAGTTTCAATCTTACGTCGTAGTAGTCTGACCAAAGCAGCCAACACATTACTACTGGGTTGCTCTTCTGCTTGCCAGAGATAGTGATAAATCTCCTCGTGAGTCAAAAGCTGATCTGGATGCTGCATAAAATAGGTCAAGAGCTTGATTTCCTTCTCCGATAAATCGATTACCTTCCCACTACGATAGGCTACCTGATTCTCTACATCCAATTCCAAATCTGCTACTTTCAGGCGATCGCCTGGAGACGTTTCTAAACCAGACCGACGCAATAAAGCCCTTACTCTTGCTAGCAATTCCCTTAACTCAAAGGGCTTAACTATGTAGTCATCGGCACCAGCATCCAAACCATCAACGCGATCGTCTATGGTATCTTTAGCAGTTAAAAAAAGAACAGGAGTAGCTAGATCATGCGATCGCACCTCACGGCAAATTTCTAAACCCGACTTGAGGGGTAACATCCAATCTAAAATCAGCAGATCGTAGTGATTTTGCAAGGCTAACTTACTTCCTGTGGCGCCATTATCAGCAATATCTACCTCATAACCTTCCTGTAGCAAAATTCGACTTAAAGGAGCACTTAGTTCAGTTTCGTCATCCACCAACAAAATTTTCATGTAATTTGCAATTACTTCCCAAATTGCTCCTGCTCTACTCAAATACTATTTACAATAATATCTGTAGAGGTTAGCAGAAACAAAAGATAGTAGTTTGATAATGCAATATCGACGATTTGGTCGCACCGAATTACAGATGCCCGTTTTCTCCTGTGGAGGCATGAGATATCAGTATAAATGGCAGGATTTACCCCAATCAGAAATACCTGAAGCTAATCAACGTAATCTTGAAGCTACTATTCGTCGCGCATTTGAGGTGGGAATTTATCATATTGAAACCGCTAGGGGCTATGGTAGTTCAGAGATGCAGCTAGGAAAAATTCTGCCGCAGTTACCGCGAGAGAAATTAATCTTTCAAACCAAAGTTTCTCCTCAAGCAGATCCACTGGGTTTTCGACGCAAATTTAACCAGTCCCTCCAGTTTTGCCAGTTAGAATATGTCGACCTGCTAGGAATACATGGCATCAACAACGAAGAAACTCTCCATAACGCTATCCGCCCAGGGGGATGTTTAGCCGAAGCCAGAAAACTGCAAGCTGAAGGAAAAGTGAGACACATTGGCTTTTCCACCCATGGCTCAACGGAAATCATTACCAAAGCCATTGAAACAGGGGAGTTTGACTATGTAAATCTCCACTGGTATTACATTAATCAGTGGAATTGGTCAGCTATTAAAGCGGCTAAACGTCAGGATATGGGGGTATTTATTATTTCTCCTACGGATAAAGGAGGTCATCTTTATAACCCACCAGCAAAACTAGTAGAGTTATGCCAGCCTCTCAGTCCAATGGTGTTTAACGATTTATTTTGTCTATCCCATCCTGAAGTTCATACTCTCAGTCTAGGTGCAGCAAAACCATCAGACTTTGACGAACATTTGAAAGTCTTACCTTTATTGGATCAAGCAGACGAGATTCTACCACCCATTTTAGAGCGTTTAGAACGAGAAGCGATCGCTGTATTGGGTAAAGATTGGGTAGAAAAATGGCAAGTGGGTTTACCCAGCCATGAAAAAACTCCAGGTAATGTCAACATGCCTGTAATTCTTTGGTTGCGTAATCTGGCTTTGGCTTACGACATGATGGAATATGGCAAAGCTCGTTATAACCTTTTGACTAATGGTGGTCATTGGTTTCCTGGGGCGAAAGCAGACAATATAGATAGTTTGGATCTGCGACCATGTTTGGCAGATCATCCTTTTAAAGAGAAAGTTCCTGATCTGTTGCGAGAAACTCATGATTTATTGGGTGGTGCGCCTGTTAAAAGGTTGTCTCAAAGTTAACGGTCGTTGTTGATTTGACTGTGAAGCCGATAATGATTCTGTTCGTAGCTTTTAGCTGTTAGCCATTAGCTTTTAGCTTTTTTAGACGCGGGTTAGAATTTTAGCGAAATTGTCTGGAGCATCTTCAAAGATTGCTCCTCTTCTAAGTAAATCTTGTTTTAAAGATTCTTCAATTCCATGATTATTACCAAAGAGAGCATTTTCGACCTTAGTAGCATTATTGAAATAAGCCTTGGTTAAATTAGCTTGATATAAATTTGCATCACTAAGATCTGCACCACTAAGATCTGCACCACTAAGATCTGCATTAATAAGACTGACACATCTCAAAGTGGTACCTATAAGTTTGGTATTAATTAGATTGGCTTTACTTTGTTTGGCGCCACTTAAATCCGCATTACTTAAGTCAGCACCACTCAGTTTAGCAGCTGTCAGCTCGGCGCCAAACAGTTTAGTATCTCTGAGATTAGCATCACTTAGATTCGCAAGATACAATTTGGCTCCACTTAGATCTGCGCCACTTAGATTCGCACTACTCAAGTCGACATATCGTAAAATGGCGTCTCTTAAGTTAGCATCTCTTAAGTCAGCATATCGTAAAATAGCGCCTCTTAAGTTAGCATCTCTTAAGTCAGCTTTTCTTAAGTCAGCATTACTCAAGTCGGTATCCCTTAAATCTTTTCCCTTAGCACCGTTTGTTCTAATTTTTTTAATTAAACGAGCCTTTTTTGCATTTGAAATTTCTTCTTTTTCATCTGAGTTGTTAGCAGTAACTAACCTAACATCTTCAATAGGAATACCTAGTATTTCATTGAGTTGTCCAGACTGAAATAATTCTTGTAACTTTGCTAAATCTTCTGGCTCGCCTCCTAGCCCGATTTTGATACTTCCTTCTTTCAAATATTTAATTGTTAGCTTTCCCTTCAATCCATATTGTTCTTCGATGTGAGCAATAATAACTCTAAGTTCTATTTCTTGATCTTTTAGCAGTGCTTTGTTATCAGCCGTTAACTTCGCCGTCAAAACAAGTAGTGCTTCAGCTTTGATAGGTAAATTTTGTTTGTCAATCAAAGAGGTTTGGGGTACCCGCGATTCATTAGCAATCTTGTTTGTGTCTGAATCATTAAAATGGTTTATGACTACTTGATCTGCTTTGATATAGTTGCCCTGAACTTTTTCAGTATAGTTACCATCATCGATATTAATATTGCGATCGCTAGTCACCTTAATCTACCCTTGTAATATTACGAAAACTTATCTCTATTAATTTAAAGGCGATCGCACTTTGGCACCTGCTATCACTCACATTTCTTAATTTATTCATCATCCTTCATCCTTTATCCCTCATCCCTTTGAGGTTGATCGCATTTTCTTCGCTGTCATATACTTTTCCGTTTCTCGCAATCTTTGACTCAAAAAGCGACAGATTTCTAATACAATATGGGGACGTTGAGAAATCAAACTGAGGAAGCGTTTCTTCTCTAAACAAAGCAATACCGAGTCTTCTAGAGCGATCGCACTATCCCAACGGGGGGCTTCATCAAACAGAGCAATCTCGCCAAAATACTGTCCTGTAGTCAACTGTTTGATCTCTTCTGGTTCACCATCAAGCTCTTTCACCATCTTGACTCTACCGTCGGCGATGATGTATAAGTGACCACCCCAGCTACCCTCAGTGTAAATGCTTTCTCCTGCGATGACTTGTTTTTGTGATAAAGCCTTGTCAATGGCAAACAATTCATCCAGAGATAAATTTTTAAATAAGGCAATGTTTCGGAGTAAAAGTAATCGATTCATAGAAGTGCTGACGGGACAGGTAAACTGATAGGCTGTGGGAAAAATTTCCTGTGCCACTGATTGTACGACGGGATCGGGATCTTTGAGTAGGGCTGTGGGTACAACTGCCAAGGCAACCGATGCCCCTGTTTTGATCCAGCGATCGCTTGAATTTAAGGCTTCTAATAATATTTTGTAGCCCTTGTTACGTAGCCATTGAGGAGAGGACTGAATTTTATTCGGGGTTTGGTCGGCTACTGTTTGTTCTAACAACGGCATCAAGGGTTGAATAAAGCGGCGGTGATTGATGGAGGCTAAGACTTCTACCGCATTGGCTAAATCACGGCGATCGCTGGTGGCTAAGATGCGCTGTACTAAACTAACGGTACGGGAATAGCCAAGACAGGATAAAACATAGAGTACTTTTTGTAGTAAACGTTGTTGATAATCCTCAATCGCCACCGCCAGTAGTTTCCAGCTATCATCCTGTTTAGGTATTTGCTGTTGCCATTTGCGGGTTAGGGTAAACTGCTGAAATTCGGGAGTGAGGTGTTTGAATAATATTTCATTGGCTTGTTTACTCTTAAATTTGGCGATCGCCGCAATTGCCGTATTGACCACCCGAGGATCTTTGGCGATTAAGTATTCTTGAGCAACAGCTAAACCAGGTTTGCCATATGCCCTGAGACTACTGGCTACTTGATGACGTACTTGTGCCGAAGCATCTTTTAATCCTGTAGCAACATGGTCTAAAGTTTCGGGACAATGGGTAATTTCTAGTAACTTGAAGGCGGTAACTCTCACTGCGGGGTGATCATGGTTAATTTCCGCCGCCGCGATCTTTGCCAAATGGCGATCGCCTGATGTGCCTAGATGAACTAACGCCCCTAGTGCCTCTGATTTGGTGGCAGAATTTACCTGGGGTAATAAATATTCAATTAAAGTAATAAATTCTGGGTTTTGACTGTGGGTTACGACTCTGGCGATCGCCTGAATAATCTCTTCGGTTAACTGTAATTGCCAAAACTGTTCGGAAATCCGCGAATCTAGCTGGTCATTAGCCTGAAATGCTGCAACCAAACCTAATGCTCTCAATTCTGCGTTATCGTCAGCGATTAAAGCATCTAAGTGAGATGATTCAAAAGGATATTGGTTAGCAATCAAAATTTCTAAAGCCGTCGCCTGTACTGTTGCCTCAGACTGACTTAGCAAGTCAACAAACTTGTCGAGAATTTGCTGATCGCAACTGCTAAATAATTTTAAGATTCCCTGACGTAAAGCATGATCGACATTAGGTAATAAAGTCTTGACCTCATCAAAAAACTGCTCAGGATTACCCACATTAGCCGCCAATTCTAAACCTTTGATTTGGGTATAGCGATCGCTATTGCGTAAAAATTCCTGAATTATCGTACTTGACTCTGCTGGTAGTTGAGTTTTTTGTTCTTCAAAATCATCGAGATTGATCGTATCGCTGCGGATCATCTCTTCCAGACTTCGAGTATAAAATTTACCCATTGGTAGCCGCACCAGCAACAGTAATACCGTTAAGCTAATTGCCAGCAAGGTAATTTGTTCCAGGCTAAGATACAGATGACAAATCCACAACACTACTCCTGCTAAAGTCAAACCCAAAGAATAGATCAAACCATCGCTCAAGGCTCTAATACGTCCGACATATTGATGGGGAATGCCATTGTAATTTAGCTGATGTACAGGAAGGTTAATCGCCTTATATAGGGCATCTCCGTTGATGTGCAGACCAATAGCGGCACCTAAATTAAAATTAACCAGCAATCCCCCTAAGCTAAACAAAGTGGTAACAGGATAAACGGCATTAAGTCTGGCTACACCGATCCATTTCAACAGTGGACGAGTAACTCCATAAAGAAACACCACCTGAATCAAAGAAATAATCATCCGCATCAGTCCTAGAAATCCTGTAAGCTGGGATTCATTGAACTGTTGACCGTAGATATTAAACCAGAGAAATTCCGAGCTAATATAAATAATTACTAGCAAAAAGGTACTGGTAGCCAGAAATAACACTAATGGGTAGCGTTTACCCAAATCAGGCAAGGTTTTAAAAGATTCAATAATACTGAGCTTTGCTTCGCTGACGCTAGTTTCCAGACGACGCTGAGAACTTTCTAAATAAAGCAACTGCCCAAAAGCGATCGCCATCAATATAGGCAAGCACCACAATAATTCTCGGCTGGGAAAATAGCGAGACAAAACAATAGTCATGCTACCGCCAACTAAAGTACCCACCGCCTGAGCAATACCAATCAAAGGGGCAGACTGCTTGTACTCAATAGTAGTGAAGTAGTCAGTGAGCAAGCCTGGATAAAGCAAATTATTATTAAAATCCCACTGGAAAAAGATCACAATCAGCAACACATAGTACACCCAAGGTGCATCCAGATTAAGTAAGAGTCTCAATCCCAGCATTAACGAGATCGAAATCAACAATACATACCGAAAAACCTGGGGACGACTGTAGCGATCAGCTATGTTTGAAAAAATACCGTAAAGGGGAAATGAACACAAACCGATCAAAATAAAGGCGATGGGTAACTCCCCCGCACCCACATGACTGACAAATAAAGAATTAGCGATCGCCATTGCCATGACGTTATAGGTTAAAACAGTTACCGCTAACAGTAACAGCTGATTCAGGCGACCAAATTTACTAATCATAATATTTGCTATGTTTGCTGTTCACCTGCTGGAGTTTCTGTAAGTTTCGAGGATGTTGATGCTGATTCGGCGGGGGTCATTTCCAACTGTAAGCTACTGCTGGAATTGGAAATTAACAAGGTTAAGCCTGCTGCAATAATTAGACATACTCCCCCCATCACTACTGCTATTAGGCGATCTTCATGGAGTAGATGTTGCATAATCCATCCCATCCCTAAAGAAGCCACAATTTCAGGTAATACCACAAAAAAGTTAAATATTCCTTGGTATACTCCCCGTCGTTGGGGCGGAATTGACCCACTCAGCATGGCATAGGGCATAATCAAAGCGCTTGACCAAGCTATACCCAATCCAATCATTGACAGTAGCAACATATATTGATTGCTAACAGTTAACAATGAGACTAATCCGATGCCACCGCAAAGCAAGCAGATGGTGTGAGTTAGGGAACGACCCAGATACTTAGCAATCCGAGGTAAGACGAAGGAAAAGCCAATGCAGACCGCATTGTAAACTGCAAAACAAATTCCTGCCCACTCAATCCCTTCGCTATATAAAACGGAATTTTGGCTGGTGGCACCAAAGATATTACGGGCTACCGCAGGAGGAAAATAAAGGAAAAAACAAAAGATTCCCAACCAGGTAAAAAACTGCACCTTAGCCAACTGCTGCATTTTGGGCGGCATTTCCAGCAAGGTTTGCCAGGATTCTCTCAGACTGCTAACAATCCCGCCGCGATCAGCTTTTAATTCCTCAAATTTATCTAAATTGGCGGGAGGATATTCGGGAGTGGTCAAGATTGTCCATAATACAGTTCCCAAAAATAAGGCCCCGCCAATATAAAAAGAGACTTCTACCGTAAGGGGTATTTTACGCTCCAAACTGCTAAGGTTACTCACCTGGAAAATATTATTAAGTATCCAGGGCAAAGCCGAAGCCGAAACCGCACCTAGACCTAACATAATACTTTGCATCGCGAATCCTTTAGTCCTTTGCTCTTTGGGCAATAAGTCCCCCACAAAAGCTCGAAATGGCACCATGCTGATGTTGGCGCTGGTATCTAAAATCCATAGCAACCCTGCTGCCAGCAACAGATTAGAAGCATGAGGCATCAGTATCAAAGCACAGAAGGCTAAAATTGCCCCCACCAGAAAATAAGGTCTTCTTCTACCTAACCAATTCCAGGTATAGTCACTCAAATTACCGACAATTGGCTGTACCAGCAACCCAGTTAGGGGTGCAGCCAGCCACAAAATTGGTAACTGGTCGGCTTCTGCCCCTAGATGCTCGAAAATAGCACTCATATTTGCCATCTGTAGACCCCAGCCAAATTGAATCCCCAAAAAGCCTAAGTTCATATTCCATAGCTGACGAAAACTAAACAAGGGCTTCGCAACAGATTGAGAAGAGATGGACATAAAGCGGAAATCTTTAGATGATTAACATTGGATAGTAATAATTTCAGTCTAGTCCAGCTTGGCTGTAAAAACTGCTCTCCTGAAGACTTTTATTAGAAATCAGGGCTTCTCAGCTATCTTGCTTATTTCTTCAGCCCTGATCTATAAGTCAAGCTTGCACATAGACAAAAAACTATGATTATTTAAATCAGAATAGATCTATTACTATAAAAATAGCGCATTCATTAAAAACAGATTTAAGCAATTTCAATCAAATGGTTCACAATATTAATCGTCAATCAAACCTAGCAGCTCAATGGGATGCGAATAATTTATACTATGAGTTTTCGGCTGGTGTTGCCCCCAAACTCCCCGCAATTCCCTGTCAAACATTTGATCGAGAACTTCATCAGCAGGGAGTTACCAAAATTATCCCCCTAGATCTATCTCCCCAGATGCAGGCTGTTGCTCCTGCAACCAGTCCTGTCATAAGTGCTTATTTTTTGAGTATTTGCCCAGATCGCAGCCTCAAGACAACTACTCCAGCAACTGCCCAACTTTTTTACGTCATTAGAGGTCAAGGAAAAACAGAAAGCGAATACGGCACGATGGAATGGTCGCAAGGTGACTTATTTACCTTACCCAGTTGTGAAGCAGCAATTCATTCTGCCACCAAAGATACTGCAATTTATTGGGTGACTGATGAAGCACTAGTAAATTATTTAGGCGTTAAAGCCGTTAAACCGAGGTTTCAGCCTTGCTTGTATCAGAGCGATCGCCTACTCTCAGAATTGAAGCAAGTCGCTCAAGAACCAGGTGCGAGTAAACGCAATCGAATTGGGGTAATTCTAGGAAATCGAGCTACCCAATCAACCCGTAGCTTAACCCATACTCTCTGGGCATTGATGGTTTATATACCTAAAGGAGCGCTCCAAAAACCTCATCGTCATAATTCCGTAGCAATTGACCTGGCGATTGATGCTCCTGAGGGCGCTTATACCCTTGTGGGGAAATCCTTAGATGAGAACGGCAATATCATCAACGGAGAGCGAGTTTACTGGAAGTCAGGCTCTGTATTTGTCACCCCTCCTGGACTTTGGCATTCCCATCACAATGATTCTGATCGCGATGCTTTATTACTGCCAGTGCAAGATGCTGCTTTTCAGTCATACATGCGAACTCTCGATCAATGTTGGAGTTAATTTTCGATAATTACATTATCTAGTTAGGAAATCATTCTAAGACCAGATAATTATAACTTTCAATACATCCAAGTACATATAGCCATCTCAGCCAATAGCTAATTTGCTAATGTTGTCGGGATAGTTTTAAGATGATTTCAATTAAAATAAGAAAATCGATTTACCATGCCAAGTTTAAAAGAAAAACTTGAACAAGATGTCGCAGATATTTCCTGGAAAGACTTGCAACCCCATGCCAAGAGAGATGCCATTATAGTAGTCAAACCAGAATTAGACCTCACTGAAGTTGCTGTGGCGATCGCTGAAGACAACACTAGCTCTGTTCAAGGATGGATTGGCGAGTCAACTATTGCTAAACCGACATCAGAGCAATTGACTGATTGGAATCAGACTTTAGACAAACAATTTATGGCTTTGATTGTGCAGCCGTTCGTTATTGTCAAGGAAATAAACCAATAAACTCAAACTAATTAAACTTACTGCGCTCTTCACATTTGGCTAATGGCTAATGGCTAACAGCTACAAATAATTAATCTTCAACGGAGTCTATCCAATTAAAAGCGGCTGTAATATCTCTAATATCAATATCTCTGTAATCCAGCTCTTACCCAGTTAATACAGTCTTGAGCATTGGCAAAAATTTTAGGTGCAGCAATGTTAGTTAAATTATTAGGAGCATAGTGATCGTAGAAGCACTTGTTAGCTGCTTGATGAATAATAATCAAGTTGTGATGATAAGTATAACGCTGCCGAAAATAATTCGTTCCTTCAAAGATTACCTGAGAATCAAGATGCTGTTTTGCGATCGCCACAATGCTCTCTATTTCATTAGCATATAACTTGGCGGGATTTTCTGTTTGGTGCAAAGTGCTATTGTATCCTTGTTCTGAGAGTAAGGCATAGGAATAAATATCCTGACCATTAATCGAGCTATAGACAAAAGGAATGATCAGACATGATTGATATACTACAGATTTTTCGTAGAGAAATCGATCTACCATCTGGTGTATTAGACTTCTTGCATAAATCCTTCAGTTAGTAGAGTCTTTAACAAATTACAAATGACAAAAAACTATTAGCCCTTGAGGTCTAAAATTATTCGTGCAAGAGGTCTAATGAGAAACAACAATTTTTTGAATAGGAGTGATTAGTGATCAACCGTCTACCAAGTCACTCCCCATCAGATCAAACTATCAATCAGACTTACAGAGTCAAAGATTGAGTATTAGTTTCCAGTAAAGTAGCAAGATCCTTTAAGAAAGCTGCCGCCTGCGCGCCATAGATAATACGATGATCCGCAGTAATATTGACCTTCATCTGGCGTTTGACACCCATCATGCCCGAATCATCCGCTACCAACTGAGGTTTAGAACCCCCAACTGCCAGGATTGCACCTTGTCCCTGGGGCAAAATAGCATCAAAGTTATCAACGCCAAACATGCCCAAATTAGATAGGGTGAATGTACCAGTGCTATATTCTTCAGGCTGCAATTGCTTAGAACGTGAGCGAGCAACCAAATCTTTCCAGGTGCGAGATAGTGAATAAATATCTATCTGATCGGCATTACGCAATACTGGTGTAATCAAACCACCATCGGGCATTGCTACGGCTACAGCTACATTAATTTCTGAATTGTAGCTAGTTGCATCTTGAGCGTAGCTGGCATTAACTACAGGATGATTTTTCAAGGTAACGGCGATCGCTTTTGCTAGCAATGCCGTCATAGTTACCCCTTTAGGCTTAATCTGACGATAGAGTTGGTCTAAAGCATCAGTATTAATCGTATAAGTCACATGAAAAGTAGGCACCTGCAAACTTGTCATCATGTTCTGTACCACTGCTTTTTGCAAGGTGTTTAGTGGTACAGTTTCTCCTGGAGTAATCTTTGCAGTTGCAGAAGTGGCAGTTGGGGTCACAGGTGCCGCCACCAAAGCAGGAGCAGCATTAGCTGTAGCTTGAGGAGCAACCCCAACAGGAGTAGCAGCAGGAGCGGATACAGGTTTACCCGAAGCCTGCTCAACATCTTTTGCCGTAATGCGCCCATAGGGACCACTACCTTGAAGAGTCTTTAAATCTAAGCCCAATTGTTTCGCTAACTTTTTGGCTCTGGGGGAAGCAACGGTTCTGCCTGAACTTTTGGCATTACTACCATTACTAGATACGCTAGTGGTACTAACTTCTACAGGGGCGGTTACTGCTACAGGAGCCGCTTTTTCAGGTGCGCTACCCCCTGCCATATGTGATGCCGCCTGTTTTTTTGCCGCTTCAATTTCGGCTTCAGTTTCCGCTATGAGAGCGATCGCACTTCCTACAGGAGCTTCTTGTCCCGCTTCCACTATAATTACTGCCAGGTAGCCTTCGTTGAATGATTCTACGTCCATGTCGGCTTTATCCGACTCCACCACTAAGACTGTTTCCCCTTTTTCTACTTTATCCCCAGGAGATTTAGCCCACTCGACAATCTTACCTTCGGTCATGGTGGAACTGAGGGCGGGCATGAATATATCGTGAATCATAGTGTGCGATCTTAGTTTTGTAGTTAGTTACCAATTGGTTGAAATTGAAGGAAAATAAATCATTTCCCCTAAAACTTGAGCTGTAACTTTGTGTTGATTACAACCTCTGATAATAACATTGATCGTTCCCCTAGTTTGGCTTGCAGCTATCACCAAGCTACTTAGCCCAAAGCTTCTATAAGATTAAGTGGTACATTGATTAAATTTTCCACACGACTTCAAAGTTGAATCAGAATATTCAATTGCGCCACAGGATAGATTTGTATTTGACTCTTAGATTACTACCTTCGGGCTAACTCTGGCTTGCGACCTAGTAAACCTGTCATTAGCTTCAATGCCAAAATTCTCAGCGGTTTTAAATAATTCAGAATCCATAGTCCTAGTCTACGTAGCACAACTACTGGCAACCAACTATTAGAAAACATGCGGTCTAGCAGATCTGTAAAACCCAAAATTGCCAAATTTTCTATCTTGCGCCAGCTTTCATAGCGCTTCAGAACTTTCACTGTGCCAAGATCCTGACCTTTGTGATTAGCCGTCTGTAAGATTTGCGCTAAACTAGCCGCATCTCGAATTCCCATATTCAAACCTTGCCCTCCGACAGGATGACAACAGTGTGCCGCATCGCCGATTAAAGCTAAACGAGGCTGAATATAGCGATCGCACTGCATTAACTGGACAGGAAAGACCATGCGCTTACTAACTAGTTCCAAATCTCCTAAAGCTCCCCCAGTGTAAACCTGTAGTTTTTCCAGAAAAGCTGATTCGTCTAATTGGGCTAATGCTTTAGCCTCCTCATGGGGATGCGTCCAAACAATCTGACAGCGGTTTCCTGGCAAGGGTAACACTCCCATCGGACCACTAGGCCAAAAACGCTCAAAGGCCGTATTATTCTCTAGAGCAGTATGCTTGATTGTGAATGCCACACAAGACTGCCAGTATTTCCAGCCACGGGTTTTGATACCTGCTAAATTACGAATATGCGATCGCGCTCCATCTGCTCCGACAACCAGCCGAGTTTTAATTAAATGTTGTCGCCCTTTTAGGTTTACTTCTATTGTGGAAAGCTCTTTCCCTGTGGCTACATTTGTCACTTCTCCAGGACAGAACCAGGTAACGTTATCGCAGTCTGCTAAATACTTGTGCAAAGCAGAGATTACTATATTATGCTGCGCTACATAACCTAGATGCTCTCCAGGTAAATCTTTAGTTGCAAACTGCACTTTCTTTTCATAATCAGCGTCGGTCAAGCTAATGTGCTGATATTTGCCGATGTGAGGCAAAATATCTTGCCAAACGCCAATCCCTTCATAGATATAGCTAGATAAAGGAGAAAAAGCATAGGCTTGGGTTTTCGCTGCCGTCACTTCTGGAGGCCGCGCTTCAATCAGAATAATTTTTAAGCCAGAATCTTTTAACGCTGCCGCCAGTGTGGTACCCACAATACCGCCCCCAACAATAGCTAGGTCACAGTAGTGGCTATGAGTATCTATCTTATTAGTTTCTGCCTGTAGTAACATTCGCTCTAGAAATACAAAACTTATTTTGATAAATATATAAATATATTGAGTATATATACTTCTCTTTATTGTGACGCGATCAGCATTTTAGAACAAGGGGAGATTTCAAAGGGATGAAGGATAAAAGATGAGGAGCAAAGAAGGATCTGACTCTATTGGTTTCACGACAGCTTCTTCAGAAACTAATCTTTCCCCCACTAGGTAACCTCTCGCTTGGGTTATACAGCAAATAAGCCAGTTCCCCTGCCAATAAGCCATTTGATAAATTCATCGACAAAGCCGCGATCGCCTTATAATCAATAAAATAATGTAATGGATTTTAAATATTTTGCCAGAAAGATACTCCGCTGAGGTTGTTAGATACCAATAGTGTTCTGTTTTATGATCAATAGTAATAAATGCAAGTTTGACTACTAATTTCTTGAGTGAGTCAGCTTGCCAAGTTAAACATAATATCCATAAACATTATTATGTTTATAATGTTTATGTAACATCTTAGCAAAACTAGCGAACATGTTCATGTATATCTAACGTCTAAGACTTTTACTCTATAGCTAATTCAAATAAAAAGAAGCTAAATATGCTGAAATTTTAATTTGCAATTAATACAAAATTCGGTATTTTTGCGAATAGTCTTATATTTTTTATTTGTTAATATGGGACAAAATTGAGCGTATAAATCGAGCGTTTAAGTCTCAAATAATTGTGATTTTGCTCTATGGTAAAACATTAATATTAATCATGAGGCTATAGGCAATCTATATCTTTCAAGTCAGTACTCACTCATATTTTATTTATACAGCAACCAAAAATATATTTGCTTGTTTATTCTATCTATTACTTTATAGCAGCTAAAGCTCTGATTTCTGACTTGGAGTATTTTTTTATTATTGATGATCGGGGAACAGTAAACAAAAGGACTGAAACTCAACTTCAATATAAAAGTTTTTGCTGCTAAAAAACTAATATCTACCACTCTCTATCTAAACTGAGGATTGTACAAATATCATGACCAGACCTAAAAAACATCAACATCAAGAAACAAATTCTCCATTCAAGAGATTGAGACTAAGCGTCAAGTTATCCCAAGAGCAACTTGCTAGAGAAATTGGCGTAGCTGTTTCCACAATTCGCCGCTGGGAGAAAGGGCAGGCTGAACCAACTATGACAGTGGCTCAAATGAAAGAATTTTGTAAAGCAGTCCACAAAAGTTTTGAAGATTTGCCTAATTCTCTATTACCAAATGACAGCTCAAAAAGCGGCACTAATGGTTGTGCATAGTCTTAAATTACTATCGTGGCAACATCTTTAGCTTGATTAAGCTAACTGGGAATCAATCGTAGTTAAACTATTAGTAAATAATTTATCTTAAAAGTTTATTTTAATTTATAGCCTTTCTCGAATTAGTGAGGTACACCGCAATCAACAATCAACTATTACCAACGGTGCGCGTACATGCGGACAAGTCCTTTGTCTTGCGCCTGAAGGCGGCGCGGTGAGCTAGTGCGGTCTTCGGTCACAAGAGGTGCAAGCTCCGAGTGCTGCGAAGACAAGGACGTGGGGGCGGAACTTGTTTCCGCCCTTTAAATCGTCCGCTTCGTCTTGTTGGTTTCCAAAGGCGGCTTTTGAGACAGAGTATTCTTTCTCAAAACGCGCCGTACAAAGAGCAACTAGTGAACCCTTTAGGGGGTCGCACCGCAATCAACAAAAAACAAGGTCTGGACTGTACCGCATTAAAATGAGAAACGCTATAGACTCCAGCTATCAGTTATTATCAATTATAACGAAGTTAGAGTCAGCGCCGTAGTTTTGAAAGTCCGACATAATCGCCTGGAGTCAGAGACTTCAGGCGATCGCTTGTTTAAGAGAGCGGCAAAAATCAGCGATCGCTTTTAATCCTGATTCTGGAGTACCATCTGCTAAACGTTGCACAATCGCACTACCGACAATTACTGCATCAGCGCCCCATTCTTTAACTTGTTTTGCCTGTTCGGGACTAGAAATACCAAACCCAACTCCGACAGGCTTATTAGTGGAGTTATGTAAGTTAGTTACCAGATCTTTCACTTCTGATGCCATCTGGGAGCGAACTCCTGTCACACCTGTTACCGAAACCAAATAAATGAAGCCTTGAGATTTATCAGCGATCGCCTTGATTCTTGCCTGAGAACTTGTAGGAGCTACTAGCAAAGTTACTTCAATACCAATTGCTGCTGCCGAAGTTAGTAGCGCCTCTGCTTCTTCTAGGGGCAGATCGGGTACGACTAAGCCGCTTACTCCTGCTTCTTTTACTTGCTGTAAAAAAGAGTCTACACCCCGATAATAAATAGGATTATAGTAAGTAAATAATATGATCGGAACGTCAATCTTGGGAATGACCTGTTTAACTATTGATAAGACATCTTCTAGCTGAACTCCTCTTTGCAAGGCTCTGGTTGCTGCTGCCTGAATTGTCGGACCATCTGCTAAAGGATCTGAATAGGGAACGCCTAATTCAATCATGTCTGCTCCACTACTCGCTAAAACTTCTAACGCTTTGGAGGTAGTAGCTAAATCAGGATCTCCTGCTGTGATGAAAGGAATTAAAGCGCATTCAGAATTTTGTTTTAGCTTCTCGAAACGATGAGCAACATTCATGAGGCAAAGTAAATCAAAATAAAGTATTTTAAAATAACAGAAGATAAAAAATATCTAAGATTCTTGCTCCGATTCAACTTCTCGTTGTAGTTGAGCCAATTCTTCGGGGGACATTTCTTCTAAACGTTTTTGCATTACAGCTTCTTCATAATCTTTGAGCTGCTGGTTATAGGTCATATTTTTATTACCTACCCGTAATAAATAGGTTAAAGACCAAGCAACTAATCCGACCACGAGTAATGCTTGTGTCCAGATGCCAGCATTAATGCCGTCCAAACCAAATAGTTGCAGAGCAAAATAAACCAGTCCAGCCGCAATAAATACAACCAAACCAATTCCTAACGCATCGATTCTACGCATTTTAATTTCTCTAGGTTTCTAGATTGCGACGTTTGGGGCGGAAATTAAGCAGTGGGCTAAGTAATAACATGCCTGGGAAGCTCAAAAACACAAACAGATACATAATCAACCGTTCAATGGAGCTAGCATTGTACCAACGTTTACTGAGGTAGAAATATACTAATGCTGGCAGCACTAATAGATATGTACCACTCAAAACCAGATATAGTAGAGCGACTAAGTTAGTCTCTGTAAGTAGCATAACTGCTTTTAATCATGAGAAAATTTACGTCACTGTTATTTTAACAGGGTAAATGCTTTCAACTCGCGCTTATTATTAATGCAGTAGAGGAATTTAAAGAGTCAAAGCTACACCAGCACATTTGATCTGAACAAGTATTCAGTTCTTCTTCAAGTTCTTCTGGAGGAATTAATTCAACATCACCAAAGCGATCGCTGCATGAGTCAAATTCATCATAGGCGGTAAAGAGTAGAGTTACTTTACCAGTCTGGATTTTGGTCTGGCGATCGGTCGGCTACGCGAATCTAAATCTTATTGTTGAAAATTTTGGTAATCGTCATGCTAAAAATATCAGATTATTAGTAGATAATAATAAACTCGAATCTGCGTTGCTAAAAAATACCGAAGATGTTGATCGTCAAGCTATTGAACGTTGTTTCTCAGATGAAACAATCATTCCAATGCTAGCTAACGGTCAAAGTATAAGTAATAGTTTTGGATGTCTTAATGTGCAATATGAGACATCTACTTTTCATGGTAAATTTCACAATGATCAATATGGCAAACAATCATATTGGAAAGCAAACATAAGACTTAACATTACGATTAAATATGAGAATTTAGATGGTAAATCATATAAAGATAAAATGCCTATTTTAATAGCAAGCGACCAATGTTTTGCTGGTAGTTTTTGGAATGAACCGATTACTTCTTAAGTCCAATTATAAAATTATTTAAACTTGAGAAAAAGTTTATTATCTAAGTCAATAAACCTCTAATTTACTACTTACTACCCTAACCGCTTCTTCACCCCTTTAACATTGCCCACCTGCTTCAGAGCCATACTTGACACTTAACAAATACCGCCCAAAGTATACAAACTCTGATTACTAGTACCTATATACAGTAATACTCATACTTCGATTTAGTTGTTTTCTAAATCTACTTTAGTTTCAGCGATTTTTTGATATTTGGTATAAGTTCTTTTTCTCATCAGAGTTTGAGGCTATTTCTTTGCCTAAGTCCTGTTAATAGCGATTTAAGCTTTTTCTGGCTCCATAACTCAACAGACGATCTAGTGCATCCAAACGACTCTGCCAAACTTGTGCTTGATAGGGGTCAATATCTCTACTCTGTTCCATCCAATTAGGAAATTGACGACGCAGAGAGTTGAGAGTAAGCCTAGCTGAGAAAAAATTTCTCTGGGATGGTTCCTCAGCTAAACTTTCTAACTCCGACTTAAGATAATCAGCTTGTTCACCCCATTTTTCTAAAACACTCTTGTCCATTTCTGGAGAGTTGTTGATTAAAAAGTAATTCCATTCATGCTGTAAGCCTTGATATCGCGACAGGCTTGCTCTAAAAGGTTCGCGATGAGGTAACATTTGTTTAGACTCAGTAACGTTTTCTCCCTGAGTCATACTAAAAGTAGTAGTGAGATGAGAATTTAAATTTTCTGCTGCGAATAAAGCATGTCCTTGGGTAGACATACCTCTCAAAAGCTGCACTTGGTCTAACGCTGCCACATCAGATATGTTTAGCAGCCTAATTCCTGGTAATAACAAAGCTTTCCCGTGGTCAAATTCTCTGATTAAAGGGTTGGTTAAACTGTGTAATCGATCTGTGTTTTGGGCATAAGTCATCGGGATTAACATATCAATCCATTCTTTATTGACCCATTTTTCCCAAGATTGCTGAATTTTACCCAAACGCTCTTGCTGTGGCATCGGGAAAACAGCCGTTGACAGAGTCAATTCAGGACGAAGCCGCTTCAAATTCTGCGACACTGACTCCACAAAATTATCTATCTGTTCAACCCGAAATTCTGTCCATCTTGACCAGAGTGGATGTGCGGGATCAAGGTCAATCGGATCAAACCCTGTCAGATTGTGAAACTCTTGCCTGGCAGCCGTTCCATAACCATAGGTCACTTTGCCATTAAGACTCTCAAAAGGATAGCGGATATAATCAAGATGGATACCATCTACATCGTACTCAGTTGCAATTTCCGTAATTAAAGAGTCAAGATAACCTTTAACTTGGGGATTAGCAGGATCGAGAAAAACCTTTCCCGAGCTATAGTGAAAACGGCTACCTTCCTGATCTGTCATTGCCCAATCCTGATGTCGTGATAGAACAGGCCCTAAATCAGTACGCGCTAAACCTAGAATAGCGTTATGACGTTGATTTACTGCGGCAAATGTCCAAACCCAAGCGTGTAGCTCCATATCGCGCTCGTGAGCCAATTTTACAGCAGCTTGCAACGGGTCCCATCCTCTGACTAGAGGATTCTGCTGTGGTGCCACGGTGCTGGGATATATGGTATAGCTTGAATTTAAAGTTTCAAAAAATACGGTATTGATTCCTGCGATCGCCATGCGATCAAAAACTTGGGCAAGATCCGCTTCTGATTTAGCTTTGACAATTGTGCCTCTGTCTAGCCACATTCCTCTCACTTCAGATTCAGCGATCGGTCTGTTGCGGGGATAGTTATCCCATAAAGCCTGCTTGGCGGTAGTCCATTCTAGTTGAGCTTCAGCAAATTTTTTTTGAGTAGCTAGGTATTGAAATCTAGTTAGTTTTCTGATTGCTAATTGCAATGCTCGATGAGAATTTTGATATTGGGATTTTGCTACTTGTTGGTCTTTGTTGTCGCGTTTATGACCAATAGTCTCTTGCTCTAAAATTCTTTCAATAACTTCACTTGAAGAAAGATCTACTTGGGTATGATTGGCATCAGCTGTTAACAGCGTCATTTGAAACCTACCGATTAACCCTTCTAGCTCTTCAGTCATTAATCGAAGTTTACCAGGTGCAATTGTCAATTCTGACTGATATTGATCACCTTGAGATATATCTGATCTAGGTTTTATTGGGTCTAAGGTTTCAGTAACATTATTAGCTTCATTTACTCTAGAGGAAGCTATGCTCGGCAAGGGAAATAAAGTACCAAGAAACACTGTGACCAGCAATTGAATTAGCTTCAGACTAATTGGCGGAAAACTAGTAATTGACAGTGAATTAAATTGTTGTAAATGCCTAGCATTTTTTTGCACAAAACTTCCCTCTAAAACCTTATATTAAGTTTAAAAAATTGCTCTTTACTGAATAATCAAGGGGCTACTTACTGAACTAAGTTCATCAAGACATGACGTATATCTTTGTCTCTGACCCTAATTTATACCTTAGTTTGCCACACAACCTCCGTTGGCGCGTGCGCTACAAAAGTTGCTCAGGAGGCAATTGTTGCCTGTTTAAATTTTAATCCTAAAAAACAACTTTTGGTATCAGTACTTGTGACGATTAAGCCAAAGTTTTGATAAGAATATTTACCAGTAATTACGGGGAGAATTTGTTATTTTGCTATTTATAGCAAGTAGAAATAGTGAAATATTCTAAAAGAGCAAAAAACTTAATTTGGGATGAGCATATTCAACTCAATCTTGCTATTTTCTTTAGTTAAAGTTGCAATTTTCATGCATGGTAAATTTACGTACAGATATTATTGTTAATGACAGTTAACAAATATCTTATAAGGATGTGAGCGCTTTCAAATTTAGGCTTGTAATTTAAGAGGTTATATTTGAATTAGGCATTGCTAATTTAACTCAAGAGATAAAATAGGTCAGGGTTACACCGCCGCGTCCGTCACGAGTGCCTGAACCAAGTTCAGGCAACGCGGACTTGTAAAACGACGGTGCCTACATGCGGCTAAAGCCTTTATTACAAAAGTTGCTCATGGGGGTCTCCCCCATGACAGCACTTTCGCGCTGCGCTCACCGCATTCCGCGGTCACAATACTGGTCTTTCCCAAGAACGCACTATTCAGAATTATCCCTGTTGTAGCGCTTCTCCGCTTAATTGGCTTTTGCGCTTCGTACATAGCTGTTAGCTTTTGAAAATATGTACGTTTAAAATAAGATTAATAATTATTTCACGCTATTAGATCTAACTAAATATACAGAGGCGACACCCAGATTCGAACTGGGGGATAATGGATTTGCAATCCACGGCCTTACCACTTGGCTATGTCGCCGCATACAATGCCCAACTATTATATCAAACTTTGTCCAAGATTAAATCCAGTAGGCAAAACCATTAACAAATGGATGGTTGTTTTTCTTTATTACCTGAGACGGCTTTCGACAAGGTGAGCTGAGTCCCATCTCTATTCCAATGTACTCCATCAAAAATTTCATGTAAAATAGAAAATCCTCTACCATTTTCAGCTTCTTCTGTCGGTAATTTTTGAGTTTGAATGTGTCGGCTATCGATGCACATACACCCTTCAGTAAATCCTTTTCCTTGGTCAACAATCACCCAGGAATACTCTTTGCTGGTAACTGTAAATTTAACCATAATGGTTTTAGTCGGATCAAGTTGATTACCATGTTTTGCCGCATTAACTAATGCTTCTTGTAATCCTAATCTTACTTCTGCTCGCCATTCTGGAGGTACGTTTACTAAAAGTAAATCGAGAACGGGACAGAGATAAAGTGTGGAAGTAAAGCTCATAGTACTCCACTTGCTTCTATTCCAAGGAATAGGAATTGCAATCACTAATTTATACCTCTAAGTTAAACTTTAGGATTTGTACTGTTGAATTGTTATAACTGTGTCAGCATGTTACAGAGTTATTCATCGTTTATTACAATTAATCCAATTTACTGGTCTTAGTTACAAAATTCATAAATCAAGTCCTACAGCATCTTCAAAATAGCCAATATCTCTTACATTCAAAACCTCACTAAGATAATGATTTAATTAATTTGTTGACTAATTTAACAGCTAAAATCATAATCTTACTACTTATAGGTTTAAATAAAACTCCATATGTCTATACCCAATTATATTACTTATTATACTAATTTTTACAAACCACTCTAATTCTAAACTGAAGCCTAGCGCTTGTTTAAAATAGCGAAGCACTCAACATGAGTGGTTTGAGGAAAGAAATCAGCAGGCTGAACATATGCTAGCTGATATAGATTCGACTGACACAATAATTTAAGATCTCTGGCGAAGGTCGTTGGTTTACAACTGATGTATGCAATGCGCGATGGCTGTAATTCTCTAAGAGTTGAAATCACCTGAGATTCACATCCTTTACGGGGTGGGTCAAGCAACACAATATCTGGTTTTTCGCTGATCTTCTGAAGACAGTGTTGAACTTTTCCAGGGTAGAAAATTGCATTATCAATCTGGTTGAGGCTCGCATTATGTTTTGCCTGCTGAGTCGATGCAGGGTAAACTTCAATTCCCCAAACTTGCTTGACTTTCTGTGACAAAGGAAGAGTAAAAGTACCGATGCCGCAATAAGCATCAATAATCTTTTCTTTACCTGTAAGATTCAGTTGTTTGATAATTGCCTGAAATAATAATTCGGCAGTAGTAGTGTTAATCTGAAAAAAAGTATCCGCCGCGATCTGGAGTTCGATTCCAGCAAATAGCTCCTTTAAATAAGGTTTTCCTGCGATTGTATAAGTATCTTGACCTAAAATACTGTTACTGCGATCGCGATTAATGTTTAAACAAACTCCCACTAGTTCGTTATATTTATTCAGCCAAGACCTTGCCTGTTCTTCAATACCCCCCAGATTTTGGCTGGTGCTAATCAAGGTAAGCAGCATTTCTCCTGTATTTTTACCAATTCTGAGAGAAAGATGCCTTAATTTACCTTGAGCAGTGCTTTCATTATAAATTGACCAACCTCGTTGCTGAATATTCTGCTTAACTTCTTTTAATAAGGGATTTAACCTTTCATCTTGCACAGGACATTGATTGAGGTTTACTAACTTATGGCTACCCTGGCGATAATACCCTGCCTGTACTTGCCCCGCACTAGATCTAGCCAGAGGATATGTGGACTTGTTACGGTAATTGAGATCGTCTGATGTGTGCAAAATCGGCTGCACTTGGACATCTTCAAACCCACCAATACGCTGCAAAGCCTGAATTACCTGCTGGCGTTTTGCTTCTCTTTGATAGTTAGGATCGATGTGCTGCCACTGACATCCTCCACATTTATCGGCAACAATACAACGAGAACGTATTCGATAAGGAGAATAAGTTAATAATTCTTCAATCTTGCCCCGAGCAAATTTGGCTTTAGACTGAATTATTTTGGCAGTCAGGCGATCGCCTGTTACGGTATTAGGAACAAATACCACCTGCCCTTGATGTCTGCCAACCCCTTCCCCACTAGTATTAAGGTCAGTTATTTCTAGTTCGACAACTTGACCTTGCTGTAATCTTTGCGTCATTAAATACAAGATAAATTATTGATCGATTATCACATCAATAGTGTGATTTATCTAATTTCAGTGATTATAATTTTTAAGTTAAATATTAATAATACGTTAAGCAATGAAAAATAATTCAATAATTTGTTTTTATAAAATGACTTCTAATCAATTAAAAACCATTAAGAAAATTTACCAAGAATTAAAAGAATATACTATATGTAAGACGGGCAAATTCTTTACCTAAGCATTCTCTCAAACTTTCGCCAAAGGGAATATAGCCAAAACTTGCTTGCTTATTTACCGAGTTTTCAGGGGCAAACCGATCAGGATCAAAACGGTCTTGTTCAGGATAAAGCTCTTGATCCTGATGGGTTTGAGCTATTTGATATTGAACAGTCCACCCTTGAGGTATGCGATAGCCAGCAAACTCAAAGGGTTTAATCACTTTCCTGAACCCACCACCTACAGGAGGAATCAAGCGCATGACTTCTTTTAATACCTGTTCGAGATAGATCATAGCTTTGAGATCTTCTAAGGTAGCAGTACCTGTAATATTTAAGTGTTCCTGTTCTTCTCGTAAGCGCTGCGTTACATGGGGATGCTGTGCTGTCAAAAGACAAAAAGATGCGATCGCACTAGTCAGGGTTTCGTGTCCTGCAAACAACAAGAGTAAGACCTGATCTTTTAATTCTTCCAGACTCAGGCTGTTGCCGTCTTCATCTTCTGCTTGAATTAGTAATCCAAGAGCATCCGATCCAGGATCATCAGCTTGCTGACGTTTTAAGATAATTTGTTCTAGATTTTCTAATAACTGGCGACGTGCCTTCAATGCCTTGCCAAATTTATTCCAGGGAAGAGATATCGGAATTGTAAACAGACCCGCACACCAATCTTCAAAATGATGTCCCAAAGGAGTTTTTGAACCGCCATCAGTACTGACAAATAAATTTCTGGCAATATCAAAAGTATAGTCCCGCAATTCTGGATACCAAGTCAGAGTTGACATCTTTGTCCACTTATGGAGTTACTCATCTGTAATCTTTTCCATCGCTGGAATATAACTAGCTAAAGCCCTCGGCTGAAATGCCTGATACATAAGCTGCCGACGGGAGGTATGAAAGCTACCGTTGTTTACTGCCAAAGACTTTTGTCCTAGCAAAATCCTGGTGCTTCTAGGCCAAGTAGAAACTACATACTTATTTTCGTTGCGAAATAAAAAAGTATTAGCTTCTGAACCAATCATGGTAACAGTGGGACTGCCCAAAATATTAGTTTTATATACTTTGCCATATTTAGCTTTTCGTTTTTGATTAAAATCTGGGTCTGTAAAAAAGGCGATCGTTTCTCCGATAAAAGGTAGTCCATTTTCACCTGGAGGTTCAGGTAAAGAATTTAATTGATTATTTGTAGTCATTTCTTCAGTTATTAGAGACTTTATAAACCTTGTTAACCCGAATTTACGTAATTCAAGATGCGATCGCAATTGGCTTACCTGTAATATAACCTTGGGCATAATCAATGCTGATTTTACCAATATGCTCTAAAATCAGGTCGGTTTCCACAAATTCGGCAATGGTTTTGATGCCCATTAAATGCGCCACTTCATTAATAGATTGAACAATGGCGCGATCAAATTCCTCATTGGGAATAGCCTTAACTAAGCTGCCATCAATCTTAAGATAATCAATTGGTAAATTTTTCAGATAAGAAAAAGAAGATAAGCCGCTGCCAAAATCATCCAGGGCGAATTTAACCCCAAGATCTTTCATGGCAGTGATAAACTTTTGGGCATAATTAATTTGGGTAATGGCTGCGGTTTCGGTAATTTCAAAACAGAGGCACTCTCCAGGAACCGAGGAATTTTTGATTAAATTGAGGGCAAAGTTAGTAAACCTTTCGTCATTGATGCTGGCACCAGACAAATTAATCGAAACCAAATCTTGACCAGGAGCAAAATATTGCTGGTAACAATTTAAAGTAGCTTCTAGAACCCAGCGATCAACAATGGTGATTACCCCATAGCGTTCGGCTACAGGGATAAACTCTTCAGGGGTAATCAAATTGCCATTGCGATCCTTCAGACGCAGCAACAACTCATAGTGTCGACGCTGTTGACCACTATCAACCATGGGTTTAATCAACTGTTTTACCAGGTAGAAGCGATTTTCCTTGATTGCTTGAGACACATTAGCAATATGTCCCATCTGAGTCTGCTGTAGATCTAGTTCTTGATGGTTATTTTCCGCAATATAAACTCGACCTCGACCCAGATTTTTGGCTTGGTAGCAGGCTAAATCAGCACGACTCAGTAGTTCTGCCGCATCAGTATAATTATCACGGATACCGACAATGCCTATACTTACTCCCACATCAAATTCCACGGTTTTCCATTTAAGCCGATAGTTGTTGATTGCTACAATCAACTGTTCGCATACTACTTCGGCTTCTCTAATCGAACAGCCTTCCAAGAGCAAACCGAACTCATCTCCCCCCAGTCTGCCGAGAGTATCTTCTTTGCGAATCATGCTTTGTAATAGCTGCGCCAATTCTGATAATAGGCGATCTCCAACTACATGTCCTGCGGTATCGTTAACAATTTTAAAGCGGTCTAGATCTAAATAACACAATACTGATTCTGTTTGATATTTTTGGGCTTTTTGTACAGAATATTTCAATTTTTCATTGAATTCGCGGCGATTTAACAATCCTGTGAGATCGTCATAAGTTGCTTGATAGGCAATTTTCTGATAAAGATTTTGCTCTGCGGTAATCTCCTGCTTAACTCCGCGATAGCCTAAAAAGTTGTGCTCGCTGTCATACAAGGGATTACCGTTAATTTTAAAAATTCTGATGCCGTTGTTTTCATCTTGCAAGCTAAAAGTAAAATTTTTAAATGGTTGTCTTGTCTGAACGATGCGTTTGTAAGATTCCCAATCGACGTTAAGCTGAGAATTATCTTGATGAAGTTCCAGAGGATCATGACCTTTCATCTCATCAGGATGCAGACCACACAAATCTTTCAAATCACCTGATATGTAGGAATATCTTAGTGACGCATCTAGCTCCCAAAAAACGTTAGCTCCTGCTTTTGCCAGATCTTTATACCTTTGCTCGTTTTCTTGGAGAATTTTATTAGTCAGTTCTCGTTTCCTACCTTTTTCAACCAATAAGATAATTGCTAACAAACTAGAAAGCATCATAAAACCAACTAGAAATATCAAAGTTCTGTATTTGACATACGAAGGTGGTTCCATAAAGAGAAGTTCGCTATCTTCAGGAAGCAAATCCAGCTTTATATTATGCTTTAGTAGCTGTCGATAATCAAAAATCCAGCGATTTTTCCCTCTTAAGATTGGTCCTACCTCATCAGGCTGTGCCCCCTGTAAAATTCTGGATGCTAATTTTACTCCTTGTCGAGTATGATAATCGACATCAAAAACTTTCCCTCCAACTACTCCTTTGCCAATTCTAATCATCTGGTCGGTGTAAATAGGATTAGGGATATGCTCTTGAATTAGCTGAGTATCAAGACTAGGATCGATCAAACCTTTTTTCGAGCCATTCTGGCGCAGGTGACCCAAGAGAATTACGGGTAAATTATCAGGATATTTACCCAGGCGAGTGGGAATTTCTTCAGGAGTGAGGTCATTAACCACCTCAATTTCAATCGACTTGTAGGGAATATTTTTAACTGCAGTAATTTTTTCTAGCTTCTCTTTGCCTTGAGGGGTGTTTTCATTGACAACAATTACCGTATCTGTCCAAGTCTGTCGCGTCGCTTCCAAAACAGTTTCAAAAATTGAATTAGTCTCGATGACACCTGTAAGCCAAGGAGTATCGAGTATTTCTTGGCTCAAATATTCAATACCCAAAAAAACTACGGGAGTATCATCAAAAAACTCTTGATGCTGACTCAGCATTAGCTTAAGGCTAGGATCCTCTACCACCATCAACAAATCGATGGGAATCCGCTTGTATTTCTTGTCAATATAATTAAGAAACTCTTTTCCATGTTCTAATTCTGAGTGCCTTGTGCTATCGAGAAACTCATGATAAATATTACTTTGGTTCCCAAGTTCGGCAAATCCTTGTTCAATTCCCGACTGCTGTTGCTTAGTCGAAGACAATTCTGAATCATAGGAGTGAATTACTAAAATGTTATCTTCTGCTGATACTCTAGCTGTACCGAGACTCAACCCTAGTAAACTATAAAAAAGAAATTTGCCTGACTTTCTAAAGCAGAAGTTAAACACGGTTTGTATACCTGTCAGCAACCTATGACTATACATCATCGACATAAGTGGATCATTTGATGCTTACAAAATACCGAAACGCTTTGAAATATTCCAGCAAAATAATCTTAAATTGCGAGTCATCTTTTCTACTTTACCCAATATCCTGCAATTTTGGCTGTTTAAAGTAGTTAAATAAAACCAAAAAGTTCAGATGCCCCCTCCTGAACCATTTGGGATTAGCATCAAACTTAAAAGTTAGTCTGGTGAGAGATAGCATCGGTGAGCTTGGAGATCGCAGTATCCAACGCCATTGCGCCTAATTCCCCCGAAGCTCGAGTTCTGATACTCAGAGTATTATCGGCCACTTCTTGATCGCCGACTACTGACATTACAGGAATTTTCTGTTTTTCAGCATTGCGAATCATCTTGCCCAAACGTTCGCCACTAGTATCTGCTTCTGCTCTAATTCCTACCGTACGCATTTTTGCGGCAACTTCTTTCACATAGTCAAAGTGAGTATCTCTCACGGGTAATAATCGAACCTGCACAGGAGCCAACCATAGGGGGAAATCCCCAGCATACTCTTCAATCAGGATGCCAATTAAGCGTTCTAGGGAACCAAAAGGAGCGCGGTGAATCATGATTGGGCGCTGACGGGAACCATCTTCAGCAACGTATTCTAATTCAAAGCGCTCAGGCAAATTATAATCTACCTGCACTGTCCCTAACTGCCACTCTCGACCTAAAGCATCTTCAAAGATAAAGTCAAGCTTGGGTCCATAAAAAGCAGCTTCTCCCAGAGCTTCAAAATGATTCATCTCTAACTTTTCTACCGCACGGCGAATCGCATTTTGCGCTTTATCCCAGGCCTCATCGGAACCGATATATTTATCTGATTCAGGATCGCGGAAACTAAGACGAGCTTTAAAATTCTTAAGCTGTAGACTGTTAAATACCGCCAAAATTAGATCAACTACCTTGAGAAATTCGTCATCTAGCTGCTCGGGGGTCACAAATAGATGAGAGTCATCAACAGTAAAGCCTCTAACTCTAGTTAGTCCCCCTAATTCTCCTGACTGTTCGTAACGATAGACTGTACCAAATTCCGCTAGTCGGATGGGTAATTCTTTGTAGGAACGCAGTTCACTTTTATAGATTTGGATGTGAAAGGGACAATTCATGGGCTTAAGCACAAATCCCTGTTCTGCTGCTGCTGCTGCTTCAGACTCTGCCATCATGGGGAACATGTCTTCTTTATAGTTTTGCCAATGTCCCGAAATCTTAAACAGATCTACTTTCCCCAGATGAGGTGTAACTACGGGCAAATAACCCCGCTTGATTTGTTCCTGCTTCAAATAATCTTCAAGTTGCGATCGCAGAATAGTCCCTTTCGGAGTCCATAAAGGCAAGCCAGGACCCACAGGATCAGCAAAGATAAATAGTCCCAGTTCTTTGCCTAATTTACGATGATCTCGCTTAAGGGCTTCTTCTTGGCGGCGCTTATATTCAGCTAGCTGTTCAGGGGTTTCCCAGGCAGTTCCGTAGATACGCTGCAATTGAGCTTTAGTTTCATCTCCGCGCCAATATGCCCCCGCAACACTTTCTAAAGCAATCGCTTTGGGGTTAAGTTCAGCAGTACTTTCTAAATGAGGACCAGCGCACAGATCCCACCACTGATCTCCCAAATGATAAATCGTAATTGGTTCTTGAATACTATCGAGAATCTCTAGCTTGTAAGGTTCATTTTGCTGCTCAATGCGACTTTTAGCTTCAGCGCGACTGACTTCTTCACGGATTACAGGCAACTTGCGGTTGATGATTTTAATCATCTCCTTACGAATTTTCTTTAAATCCTTATCAGTAAAAGAGTCGGGGCTGTCAAAATCATAATAAAAACCATTTTCTGTCCAAGGTCCGATCGTTACCTGTGCTTGGGGAAACAGCTTTTGTACTGCCATTGCCATGACGTGAGATGCAGTATGACGTATCTTCTGTAAAGATTCAGATTCACTAGTACGAGGTAGTTTGATCGGTTGTTGTAGTTGTTCTGCTTCGGACATCAGCTTTTATAAAGGGCGCAAGTAATATCGTTATATTCTAGATCGTCATCGGGGTCTGATACTAAATCCTGTTGACATACAACACTTAAAGGCTGGGTTGGGGTAGAAGGTAGAAAGTAGGAGGTAGGAGGATTTGAGGGAATTTCACGCTTTTAATCCATAGTGCAGGATTGGGAATCGGATTCAGTATGAGTCAGACTCACTCAAAGTAGAAATATTAAAAAAACAAAGTTTATATTGATTTATGTAAATAACGCTAAGATAAATATTGATATTACAAGCCAATTTTAAGTAAACCAGTTTAAAGTAGTTGGATGTCTACCGAACAACCCACCGAGCAAGAATTGCTAACATCAGTATTAGAGCCACTTTTAGAAGATTTTCAGTATTGGTTCGGGCGATCGCGTACTTTATTAGAGTCTGAGCAAATGTCCTTTCTGTCTGTTTCTGAGCAGAAACAATTATTAGCCAGAATCGTCCGCAGTCTACAGGAGGTGCAAACAGCGCAAATGCTGTTTAAAGCCACCGATGGCTTGGCAGGAATAGACTCTAAAATCTTGTTACCGTGGCATCAGCTAGTTGCCGAGTGCTGGAGCATCGCTCAAAAACGACGTGAAGTCAAAAGCCAGTTAAATCAAACTGACCAAGACTGAGGCAGTCCTGTCGTTTGCGGGGTATCTCACTGAGCATATGCCCTGTTTTTATGCTTAAGGTTGCTTACCCAGAATCTTAAAAAACTGCAATAAAAAATTCATATTTATAGCTATTTACAATTAGTCTTTCGAGTTTATGAGGGAAAGTTAAGCCATATGTTGCATTTAATTTACATTTTAGTATTCACTATCATTGCTCTGTTAGCAGTTAGTAATTTAATCCGCAGTCTCATAACCCTAAGTGCCGAGACGCAAAAGCTCTACCCGCCAAAATATGAAGCTTCTAGACATAATAGTTCTCAGGCAAAAAAAGTCCACCCTGAGTTATTAGACGAAAAAGGTAAAGTAATTGAAGAACCTTTACTAGTAATGCGTTCAGTTTCGGTAGATGATGCTCGTTCTAGGTTAGACGCGCTTTATGATGCTTCTCCTAGTAAAACTGTAGAGCCTGATGAACAGTAAACAGTCAACAGTCAACAGTCAACAGTCAACAGTCAACAGTCAACAGTCAACAGTCAACAGTCAACAGTCAACAGTCAACAGTGAACAGTAAACAGTCAACAGTCAACAGTTAATGTTATCTGTTTTAGTCAAAAAGAAAGTCAATATTAAACTTAATTAATCATTTGTGGATTGTTTGTTGTTCATTGCTCACTGACAAATTAAGGGTTTTCCCTGTGCTGGTTTAGCATGTTCACTGCAATCTGATACCAAGTTTCTCGATAGGGTTGATGTTCAGCAACACCCGTCAACTGTACTCCTGCCAGTTCGGGATGTTGCTTATAAAAGCTCTGATCTACCTGCGTATAGAAAGCAGCCTCATCAAGATCTAAAGACTGTAATTTTTGATAGATATCTTGCTGAAGTTTTTGCTCACTAGAGCTTAAGTTGAGCGGGGAGGAATTTTGTCCTAAGTTAGAGTTTATTGAGGCTGTAATTTTAGTCTTAACTAGCGCAAAACTGATTAATCCAGGGACGAGAATTACTCCTGCGGTAATCATGCCCCACTGCCATGATTTAACTCTTTTAAAATCGGCTGGGGTGGGAATGTGGGTAGGAATGCGAGTAATTTGTCTGCGGACAACCTGATTAGTTTGGGAGCGAAAGCGATCAATTTGGCTGTAGAATCGAGATCTAAAGGGGGTAGTAGGAGAAGTATCCTCAGCAGCATTGCTATCTTGAGAATCTCCTGGTGCCAGAATTAGAGTACGACAGCGGCTAATCAAGCTATTTATATTTAAGCCAGCATTATCATTATCTGCTGGGGATAACATTTGCTGAACCTGCATAGCTGATTGATAGCGATCGCGCGGTTTTTCTGATAACATCTTGGTTAAGATTTTGGTCAATCGCGAGCTAACCTTGATTTGGTGCCAGTCCCAGCGTCCTCGGGAATGATTGTAGAGTTGATCGGGTGATTTGCCAGTGAGTAAGACAATAGCACTAACTGCTAAGGAGTATAAATCGCTGGATATGTCTGCATGTCCACGATGCAGCTGTTCAGGAGGAGAGTACCCCTGCTTGCCAATCAAGGTGAGAGAATGCCCTGTTGATTTGGAAACAGCATTAGCGGCAAGTTTGACACAGCCAAAATCAATTAAGATTGTTTTTTCATCTAGGTCGCGGCGAATTAAATTATCGGGAGAAATATCACGGTGAATCAAATCTGCATTATGAATATGCTCCAAGACAGGAAGTACTTGCTGCATCATTTTGACGACTTCTTTCTCGGTTAATCGACCTTGGCGTTGCAGTAATTGCCAATAACTTTTCCCTTCAATATACTCCTGAACCAAAAATAGCGATCGCCGACCATCGATACGAGTTTTAAGTAAAGCTTCAAACTTAGGAATCTGGGGATGATTTAACTTATAGAGAATCCCTGCTTCCCGCTCAAACAAATCTTCTGCTTGATTTAATTCTCTCTCTCCCTTGACTTGGGGGGCAAACTCTTTAAGTACACATAGCTCTCGATAGCGTTGGGTATCCTCTGCTAAATAAGCGCGACCAAACCCTCCTCTACCTATCTCCTTCACAATTCGGTAGCGATTGTTTAGAATGACTCCATCTTTTAAGGCAGAAGCAGAAGTTCTAGACATCAGCAGGTGGTTATATTTCAGAAAACAAATGCCATTTTAGCAATGGTTTAAGGGAATTAACAGTTGTTTACTAACTTAATAGTAATACAAAGTTAGATCCCGACAAAGACATCTCTATAATGACAGAAGATTGAAGTAGAAGTGAATAGTTAGCCTATGGCTCAAGTCAGTCTCCAAGGAATCACCCGACAGTTTGACAATATTACGGCAATTGAAGATATTACTTTTAAGGTTCCCGATCGCGCTTTTTGGGTTTTAATTGGTCCTTCAGGCTGCGGCAAATCTACTGTATTACGGACGATTGCAGGATTAGAATCCGTTACTAAAGGCGAACTTTATTTGGGAGAAAAACTGGTTAATAACATTCCTGCACGACAGCGAGATGTGGCAATGGTATTCCAAAATTATGCTCTCTATCCTCACCTTAGTGTGGCTGATAATTTGGCTTTTGGGCTAAAAATGCGTCGTGAAGATAATTCAGCGATCGCTAGCAGAGTCACGGAAGTAGCACGATCACTGGATATTGAACATTTACTCAAGCGTAAGCCGAAGCAGCTATCAGGAGGACAACAACAGCGGGTTGCTTTGGGTAGAGCCTTGGCTCGTCAGCCTCAGGCGTTTTTGCTGGATGAACCTCTTTCTAATTTAGATGCCCAGTTGCGGGATGAGATGCGAGCCGAATTAAAGCGAATACATCAGCGATTTGGCATTACCACGATTTATGTGACCCACGACCAGGTAGAGGCAATGACCCTTGCTGAGCAAATTGTTGTTCTAGCCGATGGTAAAGTGCAGCAAATCGGTACTCCCCAAGCAATTTATCGCCATCCAATTAACACCATGGTGGCGAAGTTTTTGGGTAATCCCGCCATGAATGTTTTAGCTGCAACTTACGCTCATAATTGTTTCCTTATCGGCAATAACCAGAAAATATCATTAGAGACAGAATTGCTACAACGATTACAGCCTGTTCCAGGGCAAAAATTCGACATTGGAATTCGTCCCGAACACATCATGATTCAGTCGAATGTCGATCATGATCATGATTGTCTCTGGCTTACAGTAGATTTAGTTGAACCTTTGGGTAGGGAAACTTTAATCAAGGCAATAATTCCTGAATCAACCATGGAGCTAAACCTATTGGCAGATGCTACCTGGAGAGGTCACAAGGGCGATCGCCTGGGTGTCAAATTTGCTCTTGATCAGTTAATAATTTTTGATGCTAATAGCGGTAGAACTCTTGATATTTAGAATCATAGATCTTGGTTATAGCTGCCCAAGATAGCTTGCCACATCTAATAATTTAGTCTTTTACCTAACTACAAACTGCATTTATGTCATTAAATTATTCCCATTTAGCTTTTACCTCATCATTAGAACAAGCCAAGCTGATTAAAGAACATCAAATCACACCTTTAGAATTAACTGAATTATATTTAACTCGGATTGAACAATACGATGCTCAAGTAGGTAGTTTTTTCCATGTAGCTACAGATAGCGCGATCGCTGATGCTAAACAGAAAACCGCGCAGTTGAAGCAAACTAGCGATCCTAATAGTTTGCCGCCTTTTTTTGGAGTACCAATCGCTATTAAAGATCTCAAATCCGTTGCCAATATGCCTCTAAGCTATGGTGTTGCGGCACTTAAAGACCAAATAGCTGAATTCGATGAGGAAATAGTAACCAAAATCAAACAAGCTGGCTTTATTATCTTGGGAAAAACCGCCACGTCACAATTAGGCTCTTTTCCCTATACTGAACCAGAAGGCTTTGCTCCAACCAGAAATCCCTGGAATTTAGACTATACCCCTGGCGGCTCTAGTGGTGGTTCAGCTGCTGCGGTGGCGGCAGGATTTTGTTCCCTGGCTGTGGGAGGAGACGCAGGGGGTTCGATTCGGGGCCCTGCTGCCTGCTGTGGCTTAGTGGGCATCAAACCCAGTCGAGGACGTATCTCCTTTGCTCCTGTAGGCGATCGCCTTAGTGGATTGGGAACTCATGGGATTATCACTCGTACCGTGGCTGATGCGGCGGCTTTTCTGGATATTGCTTCGGGCTACGTCACAGGAGATCCTTATTGGCTAGAATCTCCAGAGATTTCTTTTCTAGAGGCTATGCAGCAAACATTACCAAAATTGAAAATTGGCTATCTTACCTCGTTACTGCCAGTAGGCGCCGTGACTCCAGAATATCAGCAAAGTATCCACAAGTTTATTCTACAATTGGAAGCTTTAGGTCACACCTTAATTCCCCAAGAGATTGATCTGTCTCCCTTAATTGAACCTTTCAAAACTGTTTGGGCTTCTGCCGTTGCCGCTGCTGGAATTCCATCAGAGGTGTTAAGTTCGATGAACCAGTGGGTTCTGAATCAATCTGGTACCGCAGGAGAATATGCTCGCTCAGTTACGCAGATGCAGCTATTTGCCCGACAGTTGTGCGGTATCTTGGCTCAGTTCGATGTGGTGCTGGCTCCCACCTATATGCATTCGGCGATTAGGATTGGAGAATGGGCAAATCTAAAGCCAGAGGAAACGTTTAACAAGATTGTTAACTGGATACTTCCCTGTCCACCATTTAACGTTATAGGACAGCCCGTAATCAATATTCCTGCGGGATTTGATCGCAATCAGGTTCCTTTGGGAGTTCAGCTAGTAGGTAAACCAAATTCTGAAGCAACAATTATTGCTTTGGCAGCTCAACTAGAACAGATTCAGCCCTGGAGCCAATTACGCCCTGATCAATTTGTCTAGGATGCAACAGGTCTAAAGATTGTGTTTAGGATTACATAGTGAGCGATCGCGCGCTTCCTGGGCAAATTGGCAGCAAACAAATGGTGTAAACAAGATAGATAGATGACTGATTGCGCTGCTTAATGTTTTCACAATAATCGCCAAAGCAATCCCTATATCTCTTGCATAAATTCTTAACTTAATAGAGTTTATAGCAAATGATGTTATGCCCTTGTGATAGACACAAAGGCGACAGTGGGCGACCCATGTACTATTAACTTTCAAGCCTGAAAATTGTTCCTACAAAAGGTTAACTATTTACTTATCCAATTGTTTTACAAAGTCTTTAAAATCCCAGAGTTAAATTAAGTATTAAATAAAGTTTTGATAAACTTTTCCTGCTATTTATTTGCTCAGTTATGAAAATTGGGGAGTAAAAACTACACGTCGGCAATATTTTACTTTTATCAAGTCAAAATTGACCCCTATCTCAAGGCTATTGCGAAAAATTAAGACAATGATAATATAAGTGTATTCTCTTAAGAGAAAATACTTAATATTCGTTTTTTATCTTCATACATCACACCAATATGCCTCCTGCACAATTAGGAAAAACATGTGAAATCACTGGGCGGTCACAGGGCATACAAGCTGCCGACGCAGTTTCTCGTCCCAGGACTCATAAATTCGCGCTTGCGCCCACTAAATTAGTAGCGGCACTTTCTCCTTTTGTTTGTTTAGCAGGAATAGTTTTTCTACAAAGTCAAGAATATAAGAAATCGGTGCAGCAACTGAACCGAGCAGATTACTTAGCTTTAGAACAAGAACAAGCTAAGATAATTAACTGGCAATCACAAGCCCCAGATTTTAGTTTTAGTAATTTAAAAGCTAATTGGTCATACTTGAATTTTGTTCAGTACTTCGGCAATAGAGATGCGAGAGAGACAATTGGTTATAACTTAGTTTCCGAATATTTTGAGACTATTACTCAGATCGATCCTCGATTTACTCAGGCTCATTTGAAGCTTTCCGTTGCTAATTCAATGTATTCAGGTAACCCAGAAAAAACGATCGCTTTGATGGAAAAAGTTTTAGCGTCAGTTGACCCTGAATCAGAACAAGCGGCATTATTATGGACTTCTAAAGGGCTTGATGAATTGCTATTTCTGGGAGACAAAAAAGCGGCAATTAAATCCTACAAAATGGCAGCAAAATGGGCAAATTTGAGTAAAAGCGATCGCCCTGATGGTTTAACTATTAAAGATTTAGAACAAGCTCTTGAATCTACTACTGAAATTGATTTGAAATCAGCTCAAGTTAGAGCCTGGTCTGGTGTCTTGGTTCACGTCAAAGACCTTCAGCGTAGACGGGAAATAATTGATAAAATTGGCGAAATTCAAGCTGAAATTCAAGCTCTTCAAGCATCCGAAAACTGATGTTTATTAACGTGAATCCAGAAACAGGCGATCAATCTGCGTGGGTCGGTCTCAGCATTTGAGCAATTTCTGATCTGGATAATCAAATCCCTCGCACTCTCATCACGGTATCCTCTAGAGTTGTCTTTTTTGTTACCGCAGTTTTTTCTGCTCAATTTTCCAATTTATTCAGAAGATAGTTTAGTATCGTCTTAATTCATCCTTGAATATGACCCATGCAAATTACAGTTAAGGTTGCTCCTCGCAAAATTGTCAAATATTTAGTGATCGGAATAATTTTTTTTGCTGTAGTTAGTACTGGAATTCAAATCTCCAAGTACGTCTTTGACTATCGAGATGAATGGATGAAGTTGTTTAATCTCGATCGCGAATTAAATTTTCCCACCTGGTATTCAGCACTAATGCTCGGATTCTGCGGGCTGTTACTGAGAATTATTGCTATGGGTAAAAAACAACAAAGCGATCGCTATACTTCAGACTGGCAGCTTTTATCAGTTATCTTTGGTTTGATGGCGCTGGATGAAATCTTGAGCATTCACGAAGTTTTGATTATTCCTGAGATTAGTGAAGCGCTGAACTTACCCTGGTTTCTTCATTCTATGTGGGTAATTCCTGGAGTGGCTTTTGTAGTTTGGTTTGGCAAACGCTATCGTAAGTTTGTCTCTCATTTACCAGCGAGATCAAAACGGCAGTTTATACTTGCTGCCATGATCTACATTGGTGGAGCGTTAATTATGGAAATGATTGGTAGTCATTTTGCCGAAGCTATCGGACAACAACATCTAATTTATGCTCTAATTGCCACAGTAGAAGAAGTTCTAGAAATGACGGGAACTGTAGTTTTTATTTATGGACTGCTCTTCTATCTTGGTAAGTGGACTCCCCAATTAGATCTGCATTTAGATATACTTTAGGGCTTAGATAGCATTTCCTCTATGGACTTAAGTTACAAAGTAACATTGACCTTTATCTTTGCTTTACAAATTTGACGCTAATTAAAAAATAGGGTTGTGATCTCTTGGAACCCCTACTAGAGGACTACTAAAGATCAGGTAATCACCTTTTTAACATTTGGTTATGATTCTGGGTCAACCTGGTCTAAAATCTCATAGATCTAGAGTCACTATAGCTTAGAGCAGATTATTATCTGCCATCACGAAGAATTGGAGCTGCAACTAATTTTATTAAAGATTTCATCAAGAAGAGTCTTATCTTAACTTTTACAATTGAAAAAAGTGTAACCTTCCTTTTAAAGGTTAAATCTGTTTTAATCCTTGCAAAATCTAATGATCATTGTCTTACAGCATATCTCATATTATAAAAAAGTCCTTTGGGGCAAATGACATTCAAATATTAGATTACTTAATTATTACAAAATTCAGCTGGTTGAATACTTATTGATTCAATCTGAGTTACTCATATTTTCAACCTACTACATCAAGCTTTAATAAAACCTCATGTCGTTTTCACCGCGTCAGTTTACCAACCTTAGAAATTACCCCGAGCATCGAGATAGAAGAGGAATCGTGTTTATCAACGCCGAATTCTCGCTCTGTGATGCTTTAATTCAGCAAATTAGCCCTGAACTAAGAGTAATTGTGATTGGCTCCCAGACTAATGGAATCAAAGAAATTTCTCGGATTCTCTGCTCTAGCTGCTGCCGCGAAATATATATCATTGCTCAAGGTTCACCTGGTTGTCTCTATCTAGGTACTACTGAACTAAGTCTCAATACCTTGATTAACAACAGTTCAGAACTAGAAAGCTGGTTTAGAAATCCCACTAAGGCAATGTTAAAGGATCATCGACTCTATCTATACGGCAGTAATGTAGCTGCGGGAGACGTTGGGGCAGAATTTATCGGTAAGTTAAGTTCTATTTTGGGGGCAACAATTGGGGCATCACTTAGAGTAAGTCAAAATAACATTTTGACTTAAAGTTAACCTCAATTTTAGTCTAAGCTAGCTTTTGAATAATTTATTAATAAGATTAATTTTTGGCTAACAATGCGGCTACAGTATCAATTAATTGTTGCGGTTGGACTGGTTTACCAAGATAATCTGTAGCTCCTAAACGTTTAGCCTCCTGTTTATGACGATCGCCTGTACGGGAAGTTGCCATGACAATTGGTGTTTTCGCAAAAGCGGGTAAAGCACGAACTTTTTCCAGCAGCTCAAAACCATTGAGTTTTGGCATTTCCACATCAGAAAGAATTAAATCAATTCGTCCTGGGTATTGTTGGATCTGTGACCAAGCTTCCTGTCCATCACGACAGACAAGTACCTGGTAACCTGCTGCGGTTAATACTTTGTCGAGCATTTTTCTAGTAGCAACAGAATCTTCGGCAACCAGCACTGTAGTAACTGCCTGAGCAATAGTCATGGTGCTATTTTTGACCGATACTGCGGAAACATCGTCTTTGGCAATACCTTGGGGCAAAATTACGGGAATTACTTCTCCTGTTCCTAGAACCGTACAGCCAGCAACGTAGGTAGGCACAGGTACAGTTTCATCAAAAGGTTTAATAATTAATTTTTCTTCCCCAGCAATAGCATCAACCAAAATTGCTAAAGGTTCAAAAGCAGTTTCTAAGACTATGGCAATTCCACCCTGAGTCAAATTCAGTGGTTTTCTGGGGCGAGGAAATAAATTTGCGGCTGCTGCTAGAGGAATTACTTGATTTTGCCAGTTGATCGAGTCTTTGCTTCGATTGATAAAGTAGAGTTCTTTATAGGGTAGAATTTCCAAAATGCTAGTATGAGGAATAGCGATTAACTCATCTTGTAATTTGACCAACATCAGGGATTGCAAGCTCAAGTTTAAGGGCAAAGTAATGGTAAAAGTTGACCCCAAACCAACATCAGTTGCAACGTTTAATTGACCCCGCAGTTGACGAATTAAATTAAGTACAATATCCAGTCCCATACCGCGACCAGAAATATCGCTCACCTTAGCCGCAGTGGAAAAGTCTGGCTCAAAAATCCAGTTGACAATTTCTTCAGGTTGAAACTCTGTGATTGATTTTTCGGGAGGACAAATTCCTCGTTCTACTGCTCGACGGTACACCTTTTCAGGATTAATCCCGCCACCATCATCTTGAATTTTGATCACTAGCTGATTATTCTTTAACCGTGCCTGGAGGGTAATAGTTGCTGTTTCGGGCTTATTGGCGGCGATTCGCTCATACTTAGACTCAATGCCGTGATCGAAAGCATTATTGAGCAAATGGGTTAAGGGAGTTTGCAACTGTTCGAGTAAGATCTGGTCTACCAGAGTATTTTTACCTTCAATCTCTAAATTAACGGGCTTATCAAAACGTTGGCTCAGACCTTTGATTTGCGGAATAAATCGTTTAGCCAAGACATCGAAAGGAACCAGACGAGAATCGGTGACTTTAGAATATAGGGTGCCTAAGTTTTTCTCAGTATGTTCGAGATTTTCAAATAACTCGCGGTCTATAAAATCAATATCCGTCCGAGTTTCTTGAATCTGCAACATTAATTCTTGAAAAGATTGCAAACTACTGTGAAGCTCTGTGTAACGATCCATTTCCAAAGCATCAAAATCATCTTGTTCCTCTAATGAACTACCAATAGAGCTGACTGCAAGCTGGTCATAAAGACTTTGGATCTGTTCTCGAATTGGTTCAAACTGGCGTGTAAGCGATCGCAAACGACGATTCGCTTGGTTTAAAATTTTTTGTTGACGACCAATGCGGGATTGACTGAGGATTAATTCTTCCACATTATTAGTCATATCCTCTAGTCTTTCGAGAGAAATTCTCACTTGACTACTAGGGGCTAGCTTAGAGGATTCTACTACTTTGGCTAATACTTTCTCGGGGGATGCTGCGGGGGGGGCAAACATCACTGTTGAAAGTTCTGTATCGCCTTCTAATTCAGCAAAATCAAAAGAACCTGTTTCACTATCAGCAAAAAATTCAGACTCATCGCCTGCTACGAATTCACTAATCGCCACCGCATCAGGCTCACTAATAATCTCTGATTGAGTCTGTGCTAGATACAGCTCCCGTTGTTGACGAATTTCTCCCACTAACTCCTGTACCGTAAGCAGTGCTTCGAGAGGTTCACAGGTTACCAGAATCTCTACTATGGGGGCTACAGCCTGCCCTAACCATGGCAAATCCAAAGTTTCACTCATAAAGGTACATTCATCGGCAAAGTTCTCTAAAGCTTCGGCAATGACTGATTCTGGGGTGTCCATTGCCAAATCGGCGATCGCCTGACACAGTTCTTCGAGATCTTGATTTAAGGTTTGAGCTACCAAATCATGATTAGCATTTTGTGGCGATATAGTAGGCTGGGAAGCTGATTCTAAACTGTCTAAATATTGCTCAATCTCCGTCCTTAATTGAGAGATAATTTGTTGGGTAAGTAGCAGTGCTTCTGTAGGATCAGACTGTAACGACTCTGGGATAGGATCTACAGCCTCTTGTAGCCAGGAAAGCTCTAAAGTGTCTGCTAAAAAACTACATTCATCAACCAAACCAGTTAATAATGGTTCTACTATTGCCACTGGCGCATCAATTGACAACTCTTCGATTGCTTCAAAGCTGCTGTCCAATTCTTCGGTGAGAGTCTGGCGAATTAGCCGATGATGATCACTACCAAACTCCTGTTCTGAAGATGCTTCAGGTTTAGATTCAGAACCCACTAGAGCCTCTAGTGCCACAATCAATTCAGGATTAGCGATCGCATCCTCGTTGGTATGAGCCTGACTAATGACATATCCCACCTCATCAATGCTTTTTTCCACTAAAGCCCAAGCTAGTTCCACTTCAGCAATTTGTGACTGCTGTAACCCCACAAGGACATCTTCTAACTTATGCGCTAACTGCTGCAAGCTAGGCAGAGATGCCAACCCCGCCCCCCCTTTAAGAGAATGAGCTGCCCGTAACAAGTTATTGTAATCGGGATGATCGTGGTCTTGAAAACCCGATTCTAGTAATTGCAGATACTCTGGGGCATCCTCGTCTAAAAAGCATTGACGTGCCTCGGCGGTAATAGCAGCGAGAATTGCAGGATCTAACTGAGAACTCATTTTAGGTTTTCTGGGAGAGGAATAATTGTAGGTGCCATGAGAGAGGAAATTGAGAGCAATTAAGGGACAAATCGCAAATTAACTCTCATGTCGTAAATTTAATTGGTTTTGATCATCAGGATCTAAGCTTCCAGCTTAAATTGTGAGACCGAAGACTGGAGATTTTCGGCTTCTGATACCAAAGTTTTTAATGATTGCACCACCTGCTGTGCCTCGCTAGAGTTGGTTTTGGCTACCGTAGCAATCCCGCTAATTTTTTGATTGACTAGTCGCGAGGTATTGGTTTGATCTGTAGTGCTAGTAGAAATGTAGTTGAGATATTCGTCAATCTGCTTACTAGTTTCTGCCAGACTTTTGAGATTGGTCTTGGTCATGCGAACTAGCTCAGTCCCATTAACAACCTCAGATGTACTAGTTTCAATACCCTGTAGAACAGTAGTTGTATCCTGCTGAATCGTACTTACCAGTTGTTGAATATCTTTGGTTGCTTCTGTAATTCGGTCTGCCAAACGACGGACTTCTTCGGCAACAATTCTAAATCCTTCACCGTGTTCCCCTGCCCGTGCCGCTTCTACTGAGGCGTTAAACGCCAATAGGTTTGTCTTCTCTGAAATTCCCGAAATAATTTCCACAATTTGAGCAATTTCTTGAGAGGATTCTGCTAGCTGTTTTACTTTTTTGGAGGTATTTGCTACCGTATTGCGAATTTTCTCGATGCTATTTACCGTAGCATCCATCGCCAGATCTCCTTCCTTGGCTTGAATCGAACCATTGCGCGCAATTTTTGCCGCTTCTTGGGCATAGTTAGCTACGACTTCTACAGAATAATTAATCTCATCAATACTACTTAATGCTTGGTCAATTTCTTGGGTTTGGTTTAGAGCAGATTCTGAAAGCTGACGTACCGAATCCTCACCCTTGAGGGACAGTTGACCAACTTCACTAGAGACCACCTGTACTTGCTGCAACAGCCCCCGTAACTTATTCATAGTCGCGTTGAAAGCATCGGCAATCGAACCCACCACACCATCAGTCATCTGCGCTCTTACGGTTAAATCTCCCTTCTGCGCTCCTTCTACGTCTAACAGCAAACCCATAACTCCTTGCTGAAGTTGTTCTTTCTCACGACGCTGTTGCTTGGTCTCCTCTTCATGAGTAAACAATAAGTCTTCAATTTGCCCCGCCATTTTGTTGATGTTAGAATTCAAATCTGCTAACTCATCTTCTCCTGATATCCGGAGCTTAACGCTGAGATCTCCCTGTCCCATTTGCTTCACCGCAGCAGCAGCTTCCACGATGGGTTGAGTTGCTCTTTCAGCAATCAATCTAGACAAAACAGCAACTACCAATCCTGCCACAATACTACCCAGGATAAATACTTGCGACAGTCGTTTTTGAGGAGCAAAGATATAGTTTTTATTAACAGCTCTAACAGTACTCCAGCCAATATATGGTAAATCTTGAATCAGTTGAGCATTTAGTTGGGCAAAGGTAGTCAGATAAGCTATTTCTGATCGTCCCGTAAAAATCGACTTGTTGAGTGCTGTTCTCGATTGCCTACCCAATTGAGTCTGTCTTTGATTACGTTGGCGACTTAACTCAGATTTTAATTGCTGACCATAATCGAGATTAGAAACTGCGATGTTATTTGAATTACTCTTGCCACTTGAAGACCAAAATATTTCTCCCTGACTATCAAGCAAATAGCTTGTCTGATAACTTTCAGAGCTATCGACAACACTACTTAATACGTCTACTGGCATTCGAGCTACCATGACGCCGATAGTGTTAGCACTTTTAGTATCTTTAATTGGTGCTGAAAAATAAATCTCTGAACTATCAGAACCTTCAATCTCAATTGGTTGACTAACCAAAGGTTGATCAAACTTTAGGGTTTCTTGAAAATAATTGCGCTCCTTTTGATTACTGATAGTTTCTTTAGCAGAATGGGCAATGGGATTCCCTGCTAAATCGAGTGCGGTGATACTGTTGTATACTCCATATGCCCTCAGATAGTTTCTTAAAACTGCTCTTTTTTGCAAAGCATTGGTGCTGGCTCTTAGTTCAGGGTTAGCAATTACGCTAGTCTGAGCCATTATTTTGATGTCACCATAACGCTGACGGACAAATAAGGCAATTTCTTTGGTGATATCGTAAGATTCTTTCAGTTCTATCTGATTAACTTGCTGGGTGATGGATTTGTCTGCCAGAATATAAGCCACAGTACTAATGCCGATGCTGGAAGTCAAAGTGACACCAATTAAGATGCAGCTAGTTTTAGCTTTAATGCTTAATCTTGACCACCAAGAGCCAGATTTGGCTTGTTTATTCTCCGTAACAGTCTCATTGGCTCTCTGCCCCAGATTATCTAATGCCTGTAGAGCCACGTCTCCATAGTTGCCACCTTGGTCTTGCTCTAAAATCTCCTGATAAAGAGCGATCGCTGCTTCGACATTACCTGAGCTTTCTAAGGCGTTTGCTTCGACAATTTTATTGACAATATCATCATCAGAACTTGCCGTTTTTAAGTCAGACTGATTTGTTGAAGTAGGCTTTGGTTCAGTAGATTTACTTGATTTAGGTGAACTTAGTTCCAGATTGTATAGTGCTTGTTGAGCTACGTCTCCATAGTTGCCACCCTGGTCTAGCTCTAAAATTTCTTGATACAGGGCGATCGCCGCTTCTATATCTCCTGTACTTTCTAGGGCATTTGCCTCGACAATTTTATTGACAATATCTCCAGAGTTAGCAGACATAGGCTTGATTCCTAATAATGTAATATATGCAATTAATCTAAGCAGTGATTAAAATTGAGCGTTGGTGTAACTGTTCCAAAAACTTAGTGGTGTCGAGCAGATAAACAGTCTCTCCATCAGTCTGAGCTACAGCATTACAGCACTGTTGCAGTTGAGGCGGATGTTCTGTAAGAGGCTGCAAACATGATGGTTCAATTGCTAAAATCCCCTGGAGCTGTTTTGTCACTATTGCCACTTGTTTCTGACCATACTCAGCTTTAGGTTTGAGGATTACTGCCGTAAGCTTTTGCAGTCTTTGCCCTTTTTGAGTTGGTATATTAAAGAAGCGATCGCTATCTAAGACCCAAAGTAATGAGCCTTTGTAATTAACTACCCCATACCAAAAGTTAGCTACTCCTGGTACAGTACAAATATTTTGTAGTTCAAATTGGGATGCCATTCTCATACTGTCTAACGCTATCCCCATCTGAATTGACGAAGCTAATTCAAAGGTAAAATATTCTTGATTCATAACTACGGGGTTGACTCACAATCTAGCTAAATAGACTTAACTAAAGAACATACTTTCTAACATTTAGCTGACAAATAAATTTTGCTTTTAATTTTAGACAAATTTGATTACTGTCTAATTAACAAATTGGATCACCTTGTCGACTAAATTTTGAGGAACATAAGGTTTGGTAATATATTCGTTACCACCTTGGCGAATTGCCCAAAAACGATCAAATTCTTCTGATTTTGAACTACAAAAAAGAATTGGCAAATCCTTCCATTCAGGATGCTCTCGAATTTTCCGACAGAGATCCAAGCCACTTTCTCCTGGCATGACAATATCTAACAGGATTAAGTTAGGAGCAGGGTTATTATTAAGCCAGAGCCAGGCTGATTCTGCACTTTCTGCTACAGCAACATTAAAACCAGCATGGGTTAACAAAGCCGAACTCATTTGCCTCTCGGCATGGGTATCTTCAACGATTAGAATAGTCTTCATGATGTTTTATTGCTTTTCCAATTGCTCTTAAGATAAATAATTTGGCTATAGTTATAATTCCCAAAATTTTGCTCAAACTACCATAGTTTAAATCTTGATTATTATTTAGTTATCTTCGGTAATAGAAGTAATAAGTAGCCAACAAGATTATCAAATTAATTTAAACAAAATAATTAATTTATATCTCAAAGCTGAACAGTTGCTGTAACTTTTTCTAATGCTTTAGCTAAGGCAATCAATTTATTAGGATCGCAAGGCTTAGTTAAATAGTCAGTTGCCCCAACTAGCTTGGCTCGAACCCGATCAATCATGCCTTCTCTCCCAGTGAGCATGACAATGGGTATATCCTTGAATCTTTGTGATTTTCTTAGCAAACTACAAAGATCATAACCATTAATGTTAGGCATGTTTATATCTAGAAAAATTATGGCTGGTTGGTGCTGGGATAGCTTTTTTAAGGCTAAAGTGGGATCGGTAATGCCTAGGACTTTATATCCTCCAGCTTCTAATGTCATTCTGACTTGCTTTTGAACTGTTTTACTATCATCAATACATGCAATTAAGCTACTATCAATTTCCTTCTCTTTAGTAATTGCTACCTTTGAAATATTATCGTCAGGTTTGTTGGCAAATTGGGGTTCTATAGACTGTTGTTTTTGATTTAGTTCTTCTAAGGTTAGTTCTTTAAAAGGAAAAATCGCTACCAACTCATCTGTCACTACTTTATGGAGAGTTTTAGCTATAAATTGTACATCTACGTTGGCTTTAATAGCTATTTGATATAGACAATCTTTGGCAACAAACAGACTGACAAAAGACGATAGCTTATGATGTTTGGCGATTGGCTCTAACTCTGGGCTATTATACTTAGATTTCCAGATTTTATAGAATTGCAGCGCATTTTTTTGATCTAAATAGAGGCGGCTAAAAGGAGATGGAATATAACTATTAATCTGCTGCCTAGATTTAATATGACCTTCTAGTTTAGTCTCTAACTGCTCCAAAGTAAAACTAATAATTGCCTTCTTAATTCTTCTTTTTGGTACTAGCTGGATTTTAGCTTGATCAATGCTCAAAACATTGACTAGTCCTTCCCTAAGGAATCTAAAAAGGATTTTTTTTAGATCAGTGTTAGATAGCTGCTTAGCCGACAAAGCTTCGCACAACTGTAAATACTCAGAGGATTCTTGATTCTTCTCTAACTGAGGACACTTGGAACCTAAATTATTTCTTTGCCACAGATAATCTAATCGTATCTGTTGACCTGATGCACTATTGATATATTGTATTTTCCCTTCTAAAAAATAAACATTCCAGCAAATTGAGAAATCTTGTGGCGATTCAATTTCAACACAACCAGACCAGGCTTCTTTAGATTTTTCTTGGAGAACCCTTAACGGATTTTGAAATTTGTTGTTCATAATTTTGCTGTAAATTTGCGCGGGACTGAGCAAAAGAAATAGAAAGGAAATTAAATATCTGCAAACAACCCTGACCACATTGTTTGGTTTATGCTTTTTTATAGTTCCCAAAATCTGTACTCAAATTCAGATTTTAGTTACTGATAATTTTGAGAATGGTTTTGATAACATGGCATTAATCATTGCTGGCGATCGCTCTGGAGTCGGTAAAACTACTGTTACTCTGGCAATCCTGGTGTATTTGGCAGCCCAGAGTAAGCGGGTACAGTCGTTTAAAGTGGGTCCTGATTATATTGATCCTATGTTTCATACCGCTGCCACAGGCATACCCTGTCGCAATTTAGATCCAGTTTTAACTTCTGTTAACTATGTTAAAGATTGTTACAACCGTCATGCCGACAATGCCCAATGGGTTGTGGTTGAAGGGGTAATGGGGCTATTTGATGGGATCTACCATCCCGATACACCAACAGTACGCAATGATTACGGCAGCACAGCCCATATTGCTAGGATTTTGGATTTGCCAGTGCTACTGGTTTTAGACTGTTCTAATTTGTCTACCTCAATCGCCGCGATCGCCTATGGTTATGCTAATCTAGACCCTAGGGTGAAGATTGCAGGGGTAATTCTCAATAAAGTTGCCAGCGATCGGCATTGGGAATTGCTAGAAACAACTTTAAACAGCATCCAGATGCCAATTTTGGGCGTTTTGAGGCGTAACACCGCTGTCAAGATTCCTGATCGCCATTTGGGTTTAGTTCCCTCGGACGAACTAGGGAAAATTAACCAAGTTTTTTCACAACTAGCTAGTTTGGCTCAAGAATCTTTTTACTGGGATCAATTACTACCTTTGCTCAGACAGCCTCCTCCATTAGATGCGGCTGCTACCTTGACTACAAAAAGTAACACTGCCCAAGTCTTAAATACAAGCCTTAAGTCCATACCTGCTCAACAGAGTCTATTCTCTAATAGTTATAAACTCAACTCTTCAATCAGAATTGCAGTTGCTAGAGATCAGGCATTTAATTTTTACTATCAAGATAACTTAGACATCCTGAGAGAATTAGGTGCAGAATTAGTATTTTGGAGTCCCCTAAACGACTGTAAGATACCCAAAGATATTCACGGTCTTTATTTTGGCGGTGGTTTCCCCGAGATTTTTGCCCAACAGCTAGCTGATAACATTGATGTTCGGCAACAGCTAAGACAAATTATTCAAACAGGCATTCCTACCTACGCTGAATGTGGAGGTTTGATGTATCTCTGTCAAGAATTAATTGACCTCCAGCAGCAAACCTGGTCAATGGTGGGAATAATTCCAAGTAACGTTACCATGCAAGCCAAATTGACCCTGGGCTACCGACAGGCAACTGCGCTACGATCAAGCTGCATAGTTGAGCCACAGCAAACAGTTAAAGGACACGAATTTCATCGTTCTAAGCTAACTATTGGTTCAAACTCTCCTCAATGGCAATTACAAGGCTTTCATAAATCTAGTATGCCGACAACCGAAGGCTGGAACCTAAATCAACTCCATGCTTCTTATCTCCACCTTCACTGGGGTAGTCAACAATCTCTGGCTCACAAATATCTGCAAGATTGTCGAAATTATCAAACTTAGTTATATTGATTCTGGATACATAGTTATCATCATGATCATTTTAGCAATACAGGAGGTGATGCCCATGACAGAACATAGTAGTAACATGGGTCTCCTAGTTGAAGATAGCCAGCTGTGCGCTGGGGCTGTTCTCTAAGCAGTCGCATCTTAAGCTTCTACGGAAGTAACTAGGTAGACATTGCTGGAGTTCCTTCCAGCAGTTAGGTTTCGACTAAGAGACCCTCTAGACCGCCCTCACGAGCCATAACCTTGACAACGCCTTTGTTGTTTCCGTTACTGACTTGTGGGGGCGGATAGTTTTTGTCAAGATATCAAGATATACATAGCCGCTACTGGGTCACATTAAGACAGGTTTAATTATTTGCTTGGATAATAAAAAAATAGAACAAACTCTTGTTAAGGATGTTCTAAGATAAAGACTTGTTGCTATATTCTCAGCCGCACGCAAGCTGCATTAAGAACGGATTTTTTGAGTCTGATCTGCAAATATAAACTATTAAGAAAATTTTTGGATAGTAGAGTCCATCAGCAAGCAAAATAAATAATACAGAACTCTAACCATTTAGTAGAAATGAAAATTGCCAAAAACGTAACTGAACTGGTGGGCAAAACTCCTTTAGTGCAGCTTAACCGTATTCCTCAAGCGGAAGGCTGTGTGGCGAACATTGTGGTCAAACTCGAAGGGATGAATCCTGCTGCCTCTGTCAAAGATAGGATTGGAGTCAATATGATTAATGCTGCTGAAGCGGAAGGCATTATTACCCCTGGCAAAACAATCTTGGTTGAACCCACATCTGGTAATACAGGAATCGCTTTGGCAATGACAGCAGCGGCAAAGGGATACAAGCTCATTCTTACCATGCCTGAAACCATGAGTAAAGAACGTCGGGCAATGCTAAAAGCCTATGGCGCACAGTTAGAACTAACTCCTGGTAGTGAGGGCATGGGTGGATGTATTAGAAAAGCGCAAGAGATTAGCGAACAAGTTCCCGATGCTTATATGTTGCAGCAGTTTAACAATCCTGCTAACCCCGAAATTCATAAAAGCACCACTGCCGAAGAAATTTGGGCAGACACAGAAGGCACGGTAGATATAATTGTGGCGGGAGTAGGTACTGGTGGAACCATTACAGGAACCGCAGAAGTTCTTAAACGGTATAAATCTGAACTAAAAGCGATCGCCGTAGAACCAATTGGTAGTCCTGTACTATCTGGAGGGAATCCAGGTTCCCATAAAATCCAGGGCATCGGTGCTGGATTTGTGCCTGAAGTGTTAAAGGTAGATTTGATTGATGAAGTTGTCACCGTAACTGATGATGAGGCGATTGAATTTGGTCGTCGTTTGGCTCGGGAAGAAGGTTTGCTATCTGGTATTTCTACTGGTGCAGCCCTCGCAGCAGCGATTAAAGTAGGGCAAAAACCAGAAAATAAAGATAAGTTAATTGTGATGATTCAGCCTAGTTTTGGTGAACGTTATCTCAGTACCCCCTTATTCGCCGATTTGGAACAGCCTGTATTTAATTAAATTAAGGATTAAGAGTCAAATTCTCTAATACATACAGCCGATTGCACAATAAATAAGTACATCCATCTTTTTCAATTCTCGGTTGAGCCAGTTACTCATCTGTGTTCATCTGCGTTTATCTGTGGACTTGTATTGTCCTAGATCAAAGTGCAAACCACTATAAGCATCATATCTAGATTTATCTCTTTCAACCTCACCCTAATAAAGCCTGCCAAAATGATATTAAGCCGTGAATCATTATCAAGTTCTCCAAGTTAGTTCCCAAGCTACTCAGCAAGAGATCAAACAGTCCTACCGACGTTTAGCCAAGCAATTTCATCCCGATAGCCAAAAATCGACCGATTCCGAGCAAATTATCGCTCTTAATGCTGCTTATGAGGTTTTGGGCGATCGCCAGAATCGACGCAGATATGACCGACAACAGCAGCTCGGTCAAGCTAATGATTTTTGTGCTAACCGTCAGGCAAGGGATGCTGCGGCACAAAAACAGTACCAACGTCAGCGTGCCAATCATCCTCCTGAAGTTACTTACCAGCAGTGGTTGCAAGAAGTTTATTTTCCGATTCATCGTCTAGCAAACCAGATCCTCGACCCTTTAGAAGTAGAAATAGATCGCTTGTCTGCCGATCCTTTTGATGATGATTTGATGGGAGATTTTGAAACATATTTAGATACCTGCGAGGAATATTGGCAACTTGCACAGCAAACAATCTCCTCTCAACCCAATCCGTCACAACTTGCGGGAGTTGCTAGCAATCTTTACTATTGCCTTAATCATATTGGCGATGGTATCAAAGAACTAAAGTGGTTCACCATGAACTATAACGATCAGTATCTTCATACAGGACAGGAGATATTTAGAATTGCCGAGCGATTGCATGCTCAAGCTCAAGAAAGAGCAATATCTTTTTTATGATTTTAATTGAATGTTGAGTAAGACTGTTAATCTTACTGATTCTTTAATGGGAGAATCTAACACAAGTTAAAAATCTGCCATCGTACTTTCTCAGCTATCAAACTCTACTCAAGATTTTAGTTTTGGTGTATTTATATCGAAATCAAAAAGCAAATAAACCAAATCTTATCCTATTTCTAAGTCTTGTTAACGATGACGTTTGATATCCGCCAATGAAATTGCGACTCTTCTATCAGACTTGTCGGCAATATCGTAAAATGATGAGTCCTCCCCAGGGCAGTATGTCTGAATTATTATATAATGGCTTTTAATATTGAGCCACTCAGGGCTGTTTGAAAGAGTGACTTAATCGATATTTAAACAGTATGCCAGTTGATGTCAGTTTCTTGCCAGAGAACTATATTGGAATAAGATGTGAAAGCCGAACATGAGCCATCAAGAATCTGAGCGACAGCCCATTTCTAAGTCAATCCGTTTTGAAATTTTTAAACGAGATAAATTTACCTGCCAATACTGCGGAAATAAGGCACCTGATGCAATCCTTCATGTGGATCATATTAATCCAGTATCTAAAGGTGGAACTAACGACTTATTAAATCTCATTACATCCTGCGCAGACTGCAATCTAGGTAAGAGCAATCGAACTTTGGCAGATACTACCATCATCGACCGCAAGCGCACACAAATGGATGAACTTCAAGAACGGCGTGAACTAATTGAGATGATGATGGATTGGCAAAGAGGGTTAGTCGAGCTTGATCAGTATTTAGTTGAGCAAGTTGCTGAGTTTTGGGCGGAGTTAGTTGAGCCATATCAACTTACTGATCAAGGTTTAAAAAGTTTGAAAAAGCTGTTGAAACAGTACAACGCTAATAAAATTATGGAAGCAATGCGTATTGCAACTAAACAATACTTGCAATACGACAATGACCAACCCACTCAAGAAAGTGTTAGCCATGCGTGGTCTAAAATTGGAGGCATTTGTAAAACTAAGAAATTAGAAAATAGTAAGCCCTACATGCGAGAACTCTTTTATATAAGGGGTATTCTTCGTAAACGGTTAAATTATTTAAATGAATGGAAATGTCTTAAGCTCTTAGAGAAAGCATATCATTGTGGTGCTAGTCTTGAAAAATTAAAACAACATGCTTGTGATGTACGTAATTGGACACAGTGGCGACAAGATATGGAGGCTTTTATAGAATCATATAGAGAGACTGAATCTGAGTCTAATAGCTTTAATGAATTTGATGAAGAGGTTGAGTCTGCTGATTTAAATCAAAAAAACGAAAATAGTGATGAAGATCAAACTAGTAGAGAAGTAATTAAGCAATTTATCGGGACATGTAATTCCTTTGCTGAAATAAAGGAATACAAAAAGATTGCTGAGATGTGTAATCAGTATTTAGATCCAAATTCTCTTCAAGTGCGAGATTTTATAAAAGATTTTAATCATTGGTTCATTACCATACAAGGCAATTATTTTGTTGTCGATTTAGATAGGTTACAAGATTTTTTTAATACCCAATATAGTCATTGGATTATAGATCATCAAAGCAGATGCATTTATACTTTAGATGTAGGCTATGAATATGATATAGGATTTGAAACAATCTACTCAGATGAGAGAAAATTAGAATGGATACAACAACTCAGTAGTAAAACTTGGAGTACTCCTGAAATGCTTACTGAGTTATTTGAAATTCTAAATGATTCCTTAATTCATTTTATATGTCCTTAAACTATTAATCCTTTTATTATTAAGAGTAATACGATGATATATTTTTATAAACTCATATTAAGAAACATTAGTAATCATACTATTTTGAGTAAAACCTCGAATAATACGATCACATAAGCCAATAAGAGATAATATGTGATCGCAATTAACTAAAATTCTAAAATTCCTAATTAGCTTTAAATGAAATAAAGCCTTTATTGGCAAGAAAGGAAAAAATCTTAAAATATAATGTATAGTTATCAGTTTTTAGCTTTTATATATAAATATCATGTCCATTGAACAGCTAATGCAAGAAGCTTTATCTCTACCTCAAGATCTTAGACTTCAACTTGTAGAAAAGTTATTAGATAGCCTTGAAGTAGATGAAGCAGTTCAATCTCAATGGCTAACAGAGGCACAGAAACGACGAGATGATATTTTAAATGGTTCAGTTCAGTCTATTCCTGGAGAAGAAGCCCTAGCCCAGGTTAGGCAGCTCCTAGACTAATGAAGTATGTTTTTTTCATCCAGAAGCGTTGACCGAGTATGCAGAAGCAGTAAAATACTATGCAGAGCAAAGTATTGATGTGGCGCAGGCATTCATTGATGCAGTTGAGGGAGCTGTCTATCGTCTCAGAGATTCACCCAGCCGCTACCCAGCCATTGATGGAAATATTAGGCGTTGTTTAACCAGTAAATTTCCTTACGGTATCTTGTATACTATCGAGCCAGATTTCATACTTATTTTAGCAGTGATGCATAGTCGGAAAAAGCCAGGTTACTGGAAATCGAGATTGAAATAGTTGTTATTATTAATTTAATTTACGTTGCTTTAAATAGCGAGCGCCTAAATTAGCTTGTTTGAATCTCTCTGACTTGAGTAATTAAATCTAATGCCGCCTGTCTAATTGTCTCCTTATTTGAAGTGTTACTACCATAGAGATGGGGATACATAATTGTCCGAGAACTACTAACGACTGCCCCCAAACCATCGGCATTAAAACAGGCTTTAATACCTTGATTACCCCCTCCTTGTGCGCCCACACCTGGAACCAGAAACAAACTGTTCGGTAGTTGCTTCCGTAAGCGTTGTGCTGCTTCGGGATAAGTGGCACCGACAACGGCACCAATACCGCTATAGCCAGATTCTCCTAGACTGCGATCTGAGGCAGGTTTAATCAAATCAGCCACAATTTCATAAAGATATCTCTGATCTATGTGCTGTTCTTGAACAATTGCCGCCCCAGGATTAGAGGTTTTCACACAGACGAATATACCTTTGCCCCATTCAATTGCTGATTCAAAAAAAGGATCGAGACAGTCTTTTCCCAAGTAAGGAACGATAGTAATGGCATCAGCCTCTAAAGAGCGTTTTGGTTCCGTAGGTAAATAGCTTTGAGCATAGGCTGTTGCAGTCGATGCGATATCTCCTCTTTTAACATCCAAAACTACTATTAAATCGCGATCGCGTGCAGCTTGCATAGTTTTTTCTAATGCCACTATCCCTGCCGAACCAAATAACTCATAGTAGGCACTCTGGGGTTTGACCGCAGGCACCAAATCGGCGATCGCATCAAGCACCATCAGATTGTATTGATAAATTGCTTCTGCACACTCAGCTAAACTACTATGTTGATTAATCTCCTGTTGTTCTAGCCAGCTTTGGGGCATTCTCTCTAAAGCAGGATCTAAGCCGACAATACAGGGAGTTTGTTTGAGCTGAATTTGCTCAATTAGGCGGTCAATAAATAATTTCATTAAATAGTGAGTAATAAAAGCGTATTGGCTTAATTAAAACATTGCCCGCATGTACTCCCGACGCATTGAAGAAATGGCATCTAAGGGTACACCTTTGGGACATACTGCCGTACATTCGCCATGATTAGAACAGTCTCCAAAGCCTTCGGTTGCCATTTGTTCCGTCATGCTCAAAACCCGCTGTTTGCGTTCGGGATCTCCTTGGGGTAGTAAAGCCAAATGAGCTACTTTGGCAGCGGTAAATAAGGAAGCGGAGGCATTGGGACAAGCCGCCACACAAGCACCACAACCAATACAGGCTGCATAATCAAAAGCGCGGTCGCTATGTTCCTTAGCTACAGGGAGGGAATTAGCATCGGGTGCTGCACCAGTTCTCACGGAGACATAGCCCCCTGCGGCAACTATACGATCAAATGCTGAACGATCAACTACTAAATCTTTAATTACGGGAAAGGCTTTTGCCCGCCAGGGTTCAATAGTGACTGTATCTCCATCTTGAAAGCTTCTCAAGTGTAGCTGGCATACCGCAGTCTGTTTTTGATCTCCATGGGCTATACCGTTAATCATCATGCCACAGGAGCCACAAATGCCTTCGCCACAATCACTATCAAATGCTATAGGTTCTTGATTGTTCTTGATTAGCTGCTCGTTTAGCACATCAAGTAATTCGATAAAAGACATACTAGGATGAGCGTTGGGTACCTGATACTCAACTAGTTCTCCTGCTGTATTAGGGTCTTTTTGCCGCCAGATTTTTAAGTTAATTTTCATATGATTTTGTATTTACTAAAGTATTTAACTATTTATTTCAGGGTAATTAGTCAGCGTTACACCGCCCTAAAAGTACGGTGCCTGCGCTGACTTCGTCAATATTCTTCTATTTAAAACTATAATCAAGCTTATAGAATCAGGTATGTATTCAAAATCTTAAATAATGCATTAATTGCGAGATCTGGTTACTATCCAAATTTAAGCGAGATTTAAGATCTAGAAGATTACGATACTTGCCTTGCTGTTGACGATTAATCACTACCTGTTGAGCCAAATCCAAATTAATCTGCGGCAAAGAAGCAAGTTCTTCCGCCGAAGCCAGGTTGATACTAGTTTTTTCAGGACTCAAGGGGCTCAGGCGATCATAATAGGCAAAAACCAAAATTGATTCATAAGGTTGAAGTTGCCTTGCAGGAACTCCAATCGCCGCAGCAACATCCTCAAGACATACCAGCTGAACTCCCATCTCGACCAACTCAACAAGCGATCGCGCCTGACGGATGGAAAATCCTGGTAATCTTAGCCAATCGTCCACCGTAGCCTGATTAACGTCGATTTTAATTCCTAATTCTATAGCGATCGCAATTTCTGATAAAGACTGGAAACGATAAAAGGGGTTGTTCGCTATTTTACGTCTCAGACCGATTTGAGAAAGCTTAAACATATTAATGGCTGATAGATAATAATTAGCAATAAGTAATTACTGTCGTCAAGCAAGATGTTCTAATAGTTGACGGCGTTTTTGTTCAAATTCATATTCAGTAACTAAGCCCTCTTCCCTCAACTGATCCAGTTCTCGCATTGCTTCGGCGATCGCTTTTACTTGAGGCGATGGATTCAGATTTAAGCTGTGTAGACTGTTGCCGTTAAACTGACGCTCGAATTGTTCTAGATCTTGAACTAAATACCATACGGCATCAATTGCTGCGGCAATTCTAGAGATTGGAGTTGACCACAATATTAGATAAACAATGCCCCAGATTGGCTGACCTAAATATAGTTTATGCAAGCCAGAAATAGGTAAAATTGTCCCAACCAAGGCTAAAGCGACAGCAACACGACGCTCTTTACGATATTTAAAAAGTTTGTTTAACACAGATCTTCAAGATTTGATTATGCTGATTAATTGAATTCACCTTAGCCTACTTTTGATAAGATACCACTAAAAATCATGCTAAATAATAGGTATCCATAAGCCAAGTAAATGTCTGGCAGCAACAAAATAGAGGAGCCTAGCAAGCTAAGACTCCTCCACAAAATATCAAGCTGTTGTTTAAGTTTAAAAAATCTAACGATTAATAGTTATGCCGCAGTTTTAGACAATAGTAGCTCTTTTAATAGCTCTACTTTGTCGGTTCTCTCCCACGGTAAATCTAGATCGGTACGACCAAAATGACCATAAGCAGCCACATCCTGATAAAAACGCCCCCCTCTTTCTTTAGGTAAATTACGCAGATTAAGAGTCTGAATAATACCCGCTGGACGTAACTCAAAATGTTGTTTCACTAGATCCAAAAGAGCTGCTTCGGAGACTTTTGCTGTACCAAAGGTTTCGATAAAAACGCTCACAGGACGAGCAACACCAATAGCATAACTAACTTGTACTTCACATTTGTCAGCTAAACCTGCTGCTACTATATTGTTGGCAACGTAACGACAGGCATAAGAGGCACTACGATCTACTTTTGTGGGATCTTTGCCAGAAAAAGCACCGCCACCATGACGAGAATAACCCCCATAGGTATCAACGATAATTTTGCGACCTGTTAATCCCGAATCTCCTTGAGGACCACCTACCACAAATTTACCTGTAGGATTGACCAAGAAACGTGTGTCTTCACTAGGCTGTAATTGTATATCAGCAAATACGGGCTGCACTACAGCCGACCATAGATCTTCTTTTATTTTTTGCTGAACGTCTTTATTATCTGTAAAATTACCAATTGTCTCAGTGTGTTGTGTGGAAACAAGTATGGTATCGATGCCTACTGGTTGACCATCTTCATACTTGACAGAGACTTGAGTTTTGCCATCGGGACGGAGATAAGACAACTCACCTTGCTTACGGACTTCTGCCAAACGACGGGAAATACGATGGGCTAAACTAATCGGCATCGGCATTAGTTCTGGGGTTTCGTTACAGGCATAACCAAACATCAACCCTTGATCTCCTGCCCCAATCTTGTCTAGCTCACTATCGCTCAGATTTTCTCTTTGCTCTTGAGCAGAAGTTACACCTTGAGAAATATCTGGTGACTGTTCATCTAAAGCAATCATTACAGAACAGCTATCGGCAGAAAAGCCATTTTCGGCATGGGTATAACCAATTTCAGCAATCTTTTGCCTAACTAAATCTACATAATTTACTTGAGCTTTGGTAGTTATTTCTCCTGTTACCAAAACTAAGCCCGTATTGACAACTACTTCCGCTGCCACGCGGCTGGCAGGGTCTTGAGATAAGATGGCGTCAAGAATAGTATCCGAAATCTGGTCACAAATTTTGTCTGGATGACCTTCGGTAACTGATTCTGAGGTAAATAAATAATTATTCGACAATTTCTTGTAGTCCTCTACTAAATTTTGAAATGTAACTTGGGAGATAGACCTGGGTGTTAATACTATTAAGGAACATAATACAGGTTTACTCAGAAATTACAAAGCTTGAATTTTTGACAAACTATCAATTTGCTGACTCGCTGAATACAGATGTTGATTTTGATTACGGCAGATAGCTATTGCTCCCGCCGCTCCAGCTTTTTGCGCCATAACGATATCCCCAATGGTGTCCCCCACCATCAATGTTTGCTCTGGCAAAATTTGCAAACTTTCACAAGCCTGTAAAAAAATTTTGGGGTCTGGTTTTGTCATTGTGCCATCTGTTCCCCTACAAAGTTGCAAATAATCTTGAAGTTGATGATTAACAACAAAATTTTCTACTTCTTGAGTTGAGTCGGCAGAGAGAATACCTATCTTCAATCCTCGATGAGCCAATAGTTGTAAAGTTTCTGTGACATCATCATATAGAGGGGCTGACTGAGGATTTTTGATTAAATACTTGGACTCAGCCACCTCAGAAAAAGCTGAATGAGCAATTTTTTTGGACTCATGCCAGCTTTTTCCTGTTTCAGCAATATATGCTGCGGCTGCAATTTCGTTTTCATAACGGCTGCCACATGCCATTAAACCCTGAGGATCTAGATCTCGCTCTAGAACGCCAAACGCCATTAACAAAGGTTCTCCCACCCCTGGAATTTGAGCATCAATCAATCGCGCTCTTTCGGCAGCTACTAATCGCCAGTAAGCTCCAGAATCTTCCAGGGTACCATCCTTATCAAAAATGATCGCCGCTATATTATGAAACTTAGAATCTTTACAGGTGATAGTAATTGACAAAGCGATTCTCCAATCATAATCAGTAAAAAAGAGGGGAAAACCCCTCTTAACAAATTAATCGATCAAGCACAGTCTCTTGTCTTTTTTTGTTTATTCTTCAGTTGCTGCACCAACCATTTCTTCAGAAGCATCTTCAGTTGTAGTTTCTGTAGCCTCTATAGTTTCTGTAGTTTCTTCAGCTTCTTCTGATGCAGTTGTGTCTTCTACTTCCAATACTTCTGACTCTTCCACTGCCGAAGCTTCTTCCACCGCAGCTGCTTCCTCTAAGGTAATCCCTTCTGCTTCTGCCAGCAGTTTTTGGCGATATTTCTCAGCCATTTCTTCAGCTTTCTCAAATACGATTTCTCGATTCTTGAGCATGTCTCCAGGCTCTGGCTCTAGCTGCTTGGTAGATAGCGAGATTCGACCTCTTTCGGCATCCAAATCGATGATCATCACTTTTAACTCATCGTTGACGCCAAATACGCTGTGAGGAGTATCGATATGATCGTGGGATATTTCAGAAATATGCAGCAGTCCACTCACTCCGCCAATATCGATAAATGCGCCATAAGGCTTGATACCACGAACGGAACCTTTGACTACTTGACCAACTTCCAAGCCATTCATCTTGCGTTCGACTAAAGCACGACGATGACTTAAAACCAGCCTGTTACGTTCTTCGTCAACTTCTAAAAACTTCAGAGGCAAGTCTTCTCCCACAAGATCCTCTTTTGCTTCTCGTGCGCTGATATGAGAGCCTGGAATAAAACCACGTAGTCCTTCTATTCTAACCAATGCTCCACCGCGATTAGTAGCAAATACATTAGAGCGGACGGTAGCATCTTCCTGCTGTAACTGTCGTACTCTTTCCCAAGCACGCATATATTCAATACGTCTTATGGAAAGGGTCAATTGCCCATCCTCATTCTCATCAGTCAAGATAAAGAACTCTCTGGTTTCATCTGCCTGAAGAACATCGCTAGGATTATCCACTCGATTTATAGACATCTCCTGAATGGGAATGTAAGCAGCTGTCTTAGCACCAATGTCAATCAAAGCCCCTCTTGGTTCCATACTGAAGACTGTCCCTGCTACTATGTCTCCAGGACTGAAGTGATAATCGTATTTATCTAAAAGAGCAGCGAAATCTTCATGAGTGAAACCAATATCCTTAGTGCTGTTTACTTGCTGATTGACCATATGGGTTAGATGTCCTTGTTTTATTTCCTTATTTTTGTAATGGGATGAGCCTCCTGCTTGATGTACACTCACCTACTTATCGTGCAGCCTACACCTACATTGTGAGCAAAAATTCAGTTTGTTCAAGATACTTCCATCAAACACTTGATTACTGAACGCCAATGTGTTGTTGGCAAGATAGCATCATAACATTGTAACTTTTTATGGGGTTAACTGTAACTTTTTTTGAGTTTTTTAGTTAAATATAAACACTTCTTGATAATTTCCGAATTTTGCTCATGCCACTTTTGAGCTTGGCAAACACCAATTCATTATATCTATACAATTAATTTCGTTGCTAATTGTTTTTGGTCACTAATTCATGATACACAGTCAGCAGTAGCATTAATCGAGTCTGAAGAGGGGGTTTTTTTCCAGGAACTAAGCTCTGAATCTTGTGAATTTTCATTTTGCAGGTGATTTAAAGTTTCTACAAAGTCTTTAATGCCCTGAAATTTTCTATACACAGAGGCAAATCTAATATATGCTACCTCATTTTCGTGACGTAGATTTTGTAAAGCCAACTCTCCTATCTCGCTACTGCTAAATTCCCTACCTGAGTTTTGCTGTAGTTTAGCTTCAATATTGTCAATGATTGCTTCGGCTTTCTGATAAGAAATTTTGGTCTTTTCGCAGGCTCTTAAGATTCCCCGTAATAATTTTGCTCTATCAAATGATTCTCGGCTACCATCTCTCTTGATTACAGTAATTGGAACTAATTCAATTCGCTCATAGGTGGTAAAACGTTGTTTGCAGCTCAAACATTCTCGACGACGACGAATACTCTGCCCACTTTCTGTAGAACGAGATTCTAATACTCTACTTTCCGTATGCTGACAATTGGGACAGTGCATTGGTTTTAATGAGATGTTTTCCGTAAATTATCTGTATAAACAACAAATCTGAGCCGTTTTTTACATCATAGTCTGTCTCACAACAGACCATAATCAAAAAAGACTCAGAAATGAATAATTCTTAATAATACTTAACCTTAAGGCTGACGCTTATTTCTCAATACGGGGTGGCTCGCGAAAAGCGATCGCAAAAAAGAGAACAGAAATTGCCATAGCCAGAACCAAAATGTATGCAACAGCTTCCATAGTTTAAAAAATTCCTAAAGTGTCTTTGTCAATATTTTACCAATAATTTAACTAAAGCCCAAAATCTGGTTGAAGTTAAACCAAAAGGCGAGGGAAGACAATCAACAAAAAATGTTCATGTCTTCCCCAAGAGCTACAAGTTTTAACTAGATAGCCTTTATGGATTAAGCTTCTTTAGCAGCGCGAGTAGATTTGTCTCCCACTTTCTGATAGAAGCCCCACTCTACCTGCTCTTCTTCTAAGTCAGGATCAACTCCAGCAAATACATCTCGGTATAAGGTACGAGAACCATGCCAAATATGACCAAAGAAGAAGAAAAGAGCAAATACCGCATGACCAAAGGTGAACCAACCACGGGGGCTAGTACGGAATACACCATCAGACTCTAAAGTTTCAGTATCGAAGTCAAATGCCTCACCTAGCTGAGCTTTACGAGCATATTTCTTGACTGTAGAGGGATTGTCAAAAGTTTGACCATCCAAAGCTCCACCAAAGAAAGATACAGTTACGCCGCCTTGCTCAACACTGAGTTTTGATTCTGCACGACGGAAAGGAATGTCCGCTCTTACAACACCATCAGCATCAGTTAGAACAACGGGGAAAGTTTCAAAGAAGTTAGGCATCCGACGTACACTCAATTCACGACCTTGAGCATCAGTAAATACTGCATGTCCAAGCCATTGTTGAGCAATACCGTCTCCACTGTCCATAGCACCAGTACGGAACAAACCACCTTTGGCAGGACTATTACCAACATAGTCATAAAACGCCAGTTTCTCAGGAATTGTTGACCAAGCTTCTGAACGAGTTAAGCCATCTTCCAAAGCCGTTTCTACGCGGCGTTCAATTTCTTGATGAAAATATTCTTGATCCCATTGGTAGCGTGTAGGACCAAATAACTCGATGGGAGTAGTAGCATTTCCGTACCACATAGTTCCTGTTACGACGAAAGCCGCAAAGAACACCGCAGCAATACTACTTGAAAGAACCGTCTCAATGTTACCCATCCGCAGAGCCTTATAAAGTCTCTCAGGAGGACGAACACTCAGGTGGAACAAACCAGCGATAATACCAACTACACCTGCCGCAATGTGGTGAGCTACAACTCCACCAGGATTGAAAGGGTTAAATCCTGCTGGTCCCCACTCTGGGGCTACTCCCTGGACATGACCTGTCAAGCCAAAGCCATCAGAAACCCACATCCCTGGTCCCCAGAGTCCTGTAAGGTGGAATGCGCCAAAACCAAAGCAAAGTAAACCAGACAAAAATAAGTGAATACCAAACATTTTTGGTAGATCCAAAGCTGGTTGTCCAGTACGAGGATCGACAAATAATTCTAGATCCCAATATACCCAATGCCAAACTGCCGCTAAGAACAGTAAACCAGAAAGCACGATGTGAGCGATCGCCACACCTTCAAAAGACCAAAACCCAGCGCTGGCACCAGTTTCACCAGTGACACTCCAGCCGCCCCAAGATGTATCTACACCCAAACGAGCCATAAAAGGTAAGACATACATACCTTGACGCCACATGGGGTTAAGAATTGCATCGCTAGGATCGAATGTAGCTAGCTCAAAAAGAGCCATAGAACCTGCCCAACCTGCTACTAAAGCAGTGTGCATCAGGTGAACTGAAATTAGTCTTCCTGGATCGTTCAGGACGACTGTATGAACTCTATACCACGGTAGTCCCATAGACTACGCTCCTCCTATTGTTTAAATAATTTGTCTAGTATGACCAGATAAAGCTGGTTAACTTCAACCTCACTAATAAAATAGTAATGCTAAAGTTGACTGTTATTTTGTAATCCGTATTTATGCCACAATCCTTGAAAAGTCCCAGCAAATTTTGGCAGCAGCCAACTATAATCAGGGGTACTCAAGGGTGCCTTGAAATTACTATTTATTTAAAGAAGTGTAACTATTGTTAGAACCTATTGCAAGATTTATCGAGTCTTATCGATAAAAGTTAAGTTTTGTAAACAAAAAAAAGTTGCTTTTGTCTCAGCTCAACTTGGTAAGTTGATGAGTATCTTGAGTAGCAGAATTAAAAATTAATTCTGATTCATTTAAGACCTCGATTGCTTGTTCAGCGCTAATTAGTCTTCTTAGCACTACCTGTCCAATATTTGAAGTTTCTTGTAATTCTTGCTGAGGCTCTACTTCTACCATTAATACTGCCTCCTCCACTGCGTAGAGCCAAAGAATTTCTTGCTGTTGTAGTACTCCACAGTCAAGACGTTTAATTTCAGGTTGGCGTCCCCAGCTAATTTGATCCCATAAACCGCCAAATTCCCAAACCCTACCATAAGTCCAGCCATCACTTAGAAAGAAGTATTTCACTGCGTCAATAGTTATTCAGTTCTAAGTCTGAAGTTAGCAAAGTTTTGCCAGTTTTTTACTGACAAATCTCAAGCTTTATTTATTTTTTAGAAACCAAGCCATAATTCTGTCTGCGCGAATTTAAGAGATTGTTCAGAAACTTAGTCTTGATCTACATACCAGCACTACTAATGCTCAATGTTTAATGTGTAATGATAGAACTTATCGGATTGGCGATATCCTAATGATTCATAAAGATTTTGCCCGATAGTGTTGCTAACTTCCGTCGCTAAAATGATTTGACAAGCATTAGTTTTGAGAGCAAGATTATAGGCGGCATTCATTAAAGCTGTGGCGATTTCATGATTTCGATAGTGGGGTAAGACAAATAAATCGTTTAGTATCCAAACTCGCTTCATTGATACAGAAGACCAGGAGGCAAATAGCAACGTGTAGCCCACAGATTTATCATCTAGTGTGGCTAAAAAGATTATCGCATCTTGCAGATTTAGACGTTCTTGAATAAACTTTTTAGCCTGAGGTAGATTTGATGGCTGACGATAAAACATTCGATATTGATTGAAGAGCATAGCAATATCTTCTACCTGTGCCATCGTTGCTTGAGTAATTTGCATCCTCTTTCAGCTTCAATACTTAGGTTGCTAATGGAAACTAGCTTTTACTAGTCTGATCAATATACCTAATTAGGTTAGTAATCAAAAGTAAATTTAAAATACTAACGACCAGCAACAATCATCACCCAAATAAAATAGGCGATGTCTGAGCCTTTATGCAAAGCAGCGAAGCAATGTGTTGCTGAGGTGTCCTACGTTGTAGCAACAGCACGAACCCTCTATGGTACCTTTTAGGGCGGCTTGGGTTGTTTATGCCCGACATTTTGGGTGCAAACGGCTATGCTTACGCTAATCGCAACCTATTAGACAACTTTCTCTTCAGGAAAAGTTTCATTAAACTCTTCAATTAGCTCATCAAGTTCTTCCAACGCTTGATCGACATCGATTCTTAAGGTTCCCAGATTTGGTCTTTCCAGTAATTCAACTAAAGAATCTCTTTTAGAGTTCATTTGCGTGATTTTAGATTTAATCTCTAATTTATCCATAATTTTTTTGAACGAGTAACCAATAGCTCTAGAATAGACAATATTGATAAATATAAACAATCTTTTAATTCATGTTGCGAAAAATACCATTAGCTGCTGTCGGTTTAACGGTTGGGGGAATTCTGACCATTGTTGGATTCTATGCCTATGCAGTGGGGATGAATACTCTTAATTTAGCAGGGTTCTTTTATGGCATTCCACTATTATTGGGTGGTTTGGCTTTAAAAGCATCAGAACTCAAGCCAGTACCCTACACTACTGAAACTACCCCAGAAGTACAAGAATTGCGATCGCAAGCAACTCCAACCCAAGAACAGCTACGCAAGGATGTAACTCGCTACCGTTACGGACAAGAAGCCCATTTAGACGATTGTTTAGAGAAATTTGGTCTTAGCCCTACAGATGAAGAAAGACCAATCTTATCGGGCATTCAGGAGCAATCTAGAGACGGGGCATATACTCTGCTGATGGAATATTATTCACCTTTCTTTTCCCTCGAAGACTGGCAAGAGAGACATGAGAAGATTGAAAAGTTCTTTGGTCCTGATATTAAAGCAGAAATCACTCAACCAGAAGAGTCAAAAATTAATGTAGCGTTAATAAAAGCTTGAATTTTTTGTTGTTCAATTTCATTAATGGTGCTGCTAAATAAAAGTTAGAATTGGCTCTAAACAGAGTATTTTGCTTGACAACAGGAAACCGTTAGATGAGAGCTTTAAGTCAACCCTAAACAGAAAATAGGGCTTAACTGGATTTAAAGAAATTAATTGTGAACAAAAAGCATTTTTTTATTAGTGTTATTACCGTCTTCTGTACTCTTTTTGCTGTCAAGCAGGAGAAAAGCTGGAGTGGAATAGATAAAGCCCAATTGTTAAGCAAGCTTCAATCGGGAGGATATGTCATTTACTTCAGACATGCTGAAAATGCTACAGATCCCAGTTTATCTTTCCGATTACCAGAACAGTTTGAGGATTGTTTAGTTAAAGATAACTTGTTAACTGAAACTGGTGTAGATCACATTAGATCTGTAGGTACGCAGTTTAAAGAATCAAACATACCCGTAGGAGAAGTTATCTCTAGTCCTATTTGTCGCTGTATGGAATCGGCTTGGTTTTTTGGCTTTGGAAAGGTAGCTGCTGATTCATCTTTAAATGGAGTGTATGAAGAAGATAACAAAGGTAATTTCATTGTTAATGAGGCTGTAGAGAAAGAGTTGGCAATTGATCTACGTCGTTTATTAGTCAAAAAGCCTGAACAAGGCGGCAATACAGTATTATTTGCTCACTCTAGTAATATTGGCTCTCTAACTGGATTTAAACTAGAGAAAGGTGAAGCTGCTATTTTTAAACCCAATGGTCAAGGTGGTTTTCAGTACATAGATCGCATGCTTCAAGATGAGTGGCAATCTTTAATCAATGAGCAATGAGCAATGAGCAATGAGCAATGATCATTTCACATTGAACAATTAGAGGTGCAATTGCTTTGATAACTTGCGATCGCAAACTAGCATTAGCAACTAGTTTAAGTTCAAGCGATCGCACAACAAAAGATTACAACAACAATTCTATAGCAATACCGAAATCATCTCAGAGAATAGCCAATGACAAAAGACTAATGACACAAGACAGCAACAAGTAATAATTCTCCATTTTCAAATAGGATTACTACATCTCTCGACTAGATAGCAATCATCCCATCAAAAAATCATAAATAGTTGGTAAGCAGATACCTCATCAGTGTTCTCGGTACGCATTCCCTTGCGCCTTGCGTCGACGCGGGGTCGCACCGCTGCGTTTATCTGTGGACTCTTCAATCCTCTCAAGTCAAGTCTAAAAAATAGATACAGCTATATTTTCATCGCTACACAGCACAAAAAAAATTCCAATTCCCAAAAAAGCTGTTAAGCTAGATATCAAGTTTGTAATATCAAGTTTGTAATTATGCTTGAAAAAACAGCTTAATATTGTATTAAATAAAGAAAAATTTTAGTTATGCCAAAGAAAAGTAAGAATGGCGTAATTGTCCTTTCCGCTTTGGAATTAGATTTATTGACAGTGCTTGCAGGAGAAGAGTTGTACGGCTTAGAACTTCTGGAAAGAATCAACCAGGCGCGTCAAAAAGTTGGCATGAACAAGCTGGGTATTGGTTCGCTTTACCCAACTTTAAAACGTATGGAAACAGCAGGATTAATAGCAGGGGAATTTTGTGAACCAGTTGCAGAAGAAGGTTCGCCGCGTAGAAAATACTACAGGTTATTAGGTGCAGGTGAAATAGCAATTAGTCGAACTCAAGCTTACAGACGACTATTAGCAAAAGAAAAAACTGGTTCACTTCCCAAAGGAGAACAAGCATAGACAACAGTTGATTCTATCTTCCATTAATCTTTAGTAAGACAATGAAGAAACAAGACCAAAATTTAAAGCAATGGCAACAATACTTTCAATTGATAGTGCTATTAGGACTGGGGTTATTGTCGGGGCTATCTTTGGGGCAGTTGTTCAGGCAATCTCTGGGGCGATCTCTGTTGCTGGATCTGTCGCTGGGGCTGTTGTTCGGGCTGTGTTTGGGGCTGTGGAGGTATCTGTTTTTGAGGCAATCTTTGAGGCTGTGGCGATCGCTGTTGTTGGGGCTGTCGCTGGGGCTGTTGTTCGGGCTAGGGCTAGGGCTAGGGCTAGGGTTGAGGCTAGGGCTGGGTAAATCTCTGGGGCTGTCGCTATCGCTATTGTTGGGGCAGTTGCTATGGAATAGACTAGAACGGCTTATAAAGCGTAAAAAACAGTCATCAAAAAGTATTTTTAAATCTAAAACTCAACTTTCCAAATGGGTACGCAAATTTCTTAATGACGAGGAAAAGTCTGCAATCTTAATTGATTATCGAATTATTTGGTACGGAAATAAACGTCCCAATAAATGGACTCACTTCAAAGTTTGGTTAAAAACTCTACATTATCTCTTCTATGAAGTTTGGTTTAAAGAGAGATTAGACAAAATAAAGTCGTTTCAGGTCAAAATGCCTAGATGGTAAAAGTTTGTTCAACATGCAGTTAGGAGGATTAAAAATCAAAAGCAAATTCAATTAATAAACTAGAAACAAAAATTATTAGCTACCAGGAGGTAGAAATGAACATCGACCAGAATAGTTTAATTATTTTGGCAATTATTCTGTCAGTAACTTTAATCGGAGTAGTGGCTTTAATCAGAAACACTTCTGCAACTTTAAGAGTTGACTTGGGTGGAGGAAAATCTTTTATTTTTGAAGGTGACAAGCCTTTATCAATGCCCCAAAAAAAAGTTGACTGCTTACCTAATCAAGAAAACAGACAACATTGCCAAAAATAAAATAGCCAGCTGTAATGTCGTCAAACAGTTACAGCTAGGCTAATCATCTAAATAAGCTCTGGAACCTGTGGCTAGGTTATACGGAGCTTCTGTATATTCTAATAAAAATAGCATCTATTTTCACATATGGGAAATGAGATCGCCTAAAAACAAGCTAATTACGACGGTATTCAATACGATACTGTTCAACCTTTATCTGTTCACCTTCCAAAAAGCGATCGCATCTTACCTCGGTTAAACCTGACTCAACAAATTGTGACAACTCGTCATCAGACAAAGCCCAGGGAGGTCCTTCGGGGACTGTATTATTATCTCGGTGGCGAGTAACAACTAAAAGTGTCCCGTCTTTAGCGACTAAAGATGCAATTGACTTAATAACTTGCGATCGCACATCCAAAGGTAATGCCTGAATGTTACGGCATTCAAAAACAAAATCGAATTTATGTTGCCAATTAGGATCGAGGTTGAATAAGTCTCCTACCTGGTATTTGACGTTGGATTCAGGGAATCTCTGTTGACACCAGGCGATCGCTGTGGGCGAAATATCAAACGCTGTAACTTGATATCCAATATTAGCTAATAATTCGGCATCATCTCCTAAACCGCAACCAGTCACTAATGCCGCTTTATCTGTTGTGTGGGGCGGATAGGCTTCTAACCACTGTTGTAGATAAGGATGTGCTTGATTTTTTGCCCAAGGCACTTGCGCTGTATTTCCTTGGGCATCAGCATACAAAGGTTCAAACCAACCTGAAGGATCTTGTTTATTTGCTGCATCAGTAGCCATAGATTTTATCTTTTGTTGTAATGCCTGTGGTTGTTGTTCAAACATAGACTTGGTTTTTTTTATTTCTACAATTAAGGATAGCGAGCAAAATAACAGTTATGGCTGAATCTATTTGAATGAGGTACGAGGGAGCAAATATCGGTTGCTGTTGATTGCTGATAGATGTCCCTCACTAATCAGAGGAAAGCTATAAATAGCCAAATTGCTTGTGTAGCTATAGTGAAATATTTAATATGCCTGGTGTGAATTATTTCAGTTAGCTACTGCGATATTCGTGTAAAGTTCCATTTAACAAGCTGCGCAAGTACTAAGATTGAGGGAAAATATTATTTAATTAAAGCTCTCAAGGGGTTTTAAATTCAAATTTGATGTTTGGTTATCATCAGTAATTATTATGTTGGTTTCATTTGCCTCAAATCATTTGGCGTTGGTGGCAATTACAGGGGGGACAATTAGTGCAGGTTTAAATATAGGACTCAAGCGTCTGCTAGACACCCTGATAGATCAGAAAGCTTTTAAAATTCGAGCAATATTACTTCAATCTTTGATTGCTAGTTTTGCATTAGGTTTACTTCTAAGTGTGATCTATTATGCCTTTGGCGTATATGGGTTTCCTGAATCTAGAGCAATCCTAAATCATTTGTGAAAAAACGAATAGCTTAACTTCTGCCCTCTGCCTTCTGCCTTCTGCCTTTTGGAGATAACTTGTGTTCATGGATCAAATAGGATTGCTATAGGATGACACCAATTCAAATAATCGCTGTATTTACGCTTTGTTTTAGTTTTGGTGATCCTTTATTAGACGCAATACTAAGATTATTGAATCGTAAATTGTTTGCATGACGTTTAATCACACAAGAAGAATATATTTAAGCGATACCGATGCAGCGGGGGTAGTTTATTTTGCTAGAGGATTAGACATCTGTCATCAAGCTTATGAGGAATCTTTAGGGTCGATGGGAATTAGCTTAAAACAGATGATTGCAACAGGAGATATTGCCTTACCAATAGTCCATGGCGAGATCGACTGGTTACGTCCCCTCTTTTGCGGCGACCAAATACAGGTTAACTTAAATCCTAGTTTAATTAACAGTAGTGAATTTGCGATCGCATATCAAATATTTTTGGTTGATGATTTAGAGCAAGTTTTGGTTAATGCCCAAACGCGACATGTTTGTATAAATCCCCAACTTAGAAGGAGAATAGATTTACCAGCATCAATGCTTGAATGGTTACATTGTTTTGGTAGCAGTAAATCAAATATTTAAGAACATATGAAAACTGTAATTATTACGGGAGGGAATAGCGGATTAGGTTATCATTGCGCCCAACGACTGGCTTTAGATCCCGATCTACATTTGATACTTGCCTGTCGTAATGGGGAAAAGGCAGCTAGTGCAGTTTCTGAGCTTAAAAAAGCTAGTAATACTCAACAAATAGAATCAATGACTTTAGATTTAGCTTCTTTGGAGTCTATTCGCTCTTTTGCTGCTAAATTTAGCGATCGCACCCTCGCCAGTCGCTTCAACGGGTCACAGACCCGCAACGCGCTGGCTCACAATTTGCCTCCATTAGGGGCGATTGTTTGCAATGCAGGGGTTCAATTTATCCAAAGACAAACCTATACTCAAGATGGTTTTGATACTACCTTCGGCGTTAATCATCTCGGTCATTTTTTATTGGTCAATCTACTTCTAAGTCAGCTAGTTCCACCAGCCAGAATTATATTCGTTAGCAGTGACACCCATGACTCTAGTAAAACTACAGGAATGCCTGCACCCTATTGGCGTAATCCCCAATTGATGGCACATCCTGAACAAGATCCAAACCTAAAAACTAAAGATATTGGCACCATGGGCAGGATTGCTTATACAACCTCCAAACTCTGTAACGTTCTCTGCGCCTATGAATTAGCCCGACGTTTGCAACAGCAAAATCTTAGTACGCAATCACAAACAATTACCGTCAATGTCTTTAATCCAGGTTTAATGCCAGGTTCTGGTTTAGCCCAAGACTATACTGCCACTGCTAAGTTTGTTTGGAATAATATTTTGCCAATCCTGCGTAAATTTGTGCCAAATGTTAATACGATGGAACAGTCAGGAAAAGCATTAGCCAGACTAGTAACTGATCCAGAATTAGCAAATATAACTGGTAAATATTTTAGTGGGTTGAAGATGATCGATTCGGCTGCTGAAACTTATGACGAGTCTAAAGCCAAACAACTATGGAATGCCAGTGTCCAATTAACGCAACTTCAGCCATCAGAAACGATCCTAGAGATTTGAGGATATTGCATATAAAGAGTGATTATTTCTGATTGATTAATAGTGACAAGTTAAGAAAACAGCACTCTTTGTCAACGGCTACACATATTACCTCTTATTTTTTTGAACACCAGATATAGGTTAAAAGAAAATCTTTGGCGATCGCAACTTTTAAAAGACTTTACTTCAGAAAAACCTCAAAAGCTAATAGCTAAAAATGAATTGATAAACAACACACACATTTAAGTTGTCACCAATGTTAATTGAGACAGTGTTAAAAAAGCATTAGTCGTTGTTTTGTTAGTTACTCCTTAAAACAATTGTTGAAATACCTATAACCTGATAATCTGATGGGTGTTTTGCAAATTAACCATGACTGTTAACTAATTGTTAACTGATATGCCAACTACTACTTGGACAAGACGACACATACTCTCTCTGATTGATTTTATCCCTGAAGAATACGAAACAATTTTAAAGACTGCGGCTAGTTTTCAGAAAGTCCTTTCAGGAAGAACAAAAAAGGTTCCTGCGCTACAAGGGAGAGTTGTTGCCAATATGTTTTTTGAGCCTTCTACCCGTACCCGTAGTAGCTTTGAGTTGGCAGCTAAAAGACTATCGGCAGACATCTTAAATTTTTCACCAGGGACATCTTCTTTAACTAAAGGCGAAACTATTCTCGATACGGCAAAAACCTATTTAGCCATGGGTGCAGACATTATGGTCATTCGCCATAAAGAAGCTGGCGTACCGCAGATTATTGCTCAAGAAATGGATCGACTCAATTGTGGAGTTACAATTCTCAATGCGGGAGATGGTTTACATCAGCATCCCTCCCAAGCTTTATTAGACTTGTTTACTCTTACCTCTGTCCTAGACGCTGATAACCCCCGTCTAGAGTTACTGTCTGGCAAAAAGATCGCCATCGTGGGAGATATTCTTCATTCTAGAGTAGCTCGTTCAAATATCTATAGCTTGACTACCGCAGGTGCCGAAGTTCATCTTTGCGCCCCTGCAACCTTATTACCCAAAGCGTTTCTGCAATTAAGATCGAATAATGCCCCAGGGAAACTATTCATCCACTGGCAATTAAACCCTGCTTTAAAAGATGCCGACTTTGTCATGACCTTGAGACTGCAAAAAGAAAGAATGACGGCAAACTTTATCCCTAGTTTACGAGAATACCATAACTTATTTGGTATTACCCGCGATCGCCTCAAGTTATGTCGTCCAGAGGTCAAAGTACTCCATCCTGGTCCAACTAATCGCGGTGTGGAAATAACTTCAGATTTAATGGACGATCCTAATCTTAGTTTGGTTTCTCAACAGGTTACTAATGGTGTGGCAACTCGGATGGCATTATTATATTTGATTGGTAATAATCAAAGCGACTAAAAATATCGGCATCATTTATCAATGTTCAATGCTCAATGTTCAATGCTCAATGTTCACTGACGAAGTTGCAGTTGGGTTATCTGGAGTCGGTAAAATTAACTGATAAAACTCTAAGTCTAGCCAGCGATTGAATTTAAACCCAGCCTGCTTAATAGTTCCACAATAAGTGAAGCCCAAAGACTTATGTAAGGCGATGCTAATCTTGTTGTCAGCATCAATACCGCCAATGATCGTGTGATAATTTTGTTGTTGTGCCAGCACAACCAATTCGCTTAAAAGTCTTTGACCAATACCTTGTCGTCGAAATTGGACATCAACATAAACCGAATGTTCTACTGAATATTTATATGCCGCCCAAGCACGAAAAGCACCGTAGGTAGCAAATCCCATTAAAACGCCATTATCATTTTCAATGCCGATTACAGGATAGTTATGTTCTTGCTTATGGCTAAACCACTGTTGGATTGTAGCTAAGGTTCTGGGTTCATAATCATACAAGGCGGTAGAAGTTGCGATCGCATCGTTAAATATGTTTAAAATAGTTTTTCTGTGAGACTCGTATTCACAATTCACTATTTTCATACAGCGCAACTAACCTTTGACCTTCGCTATTGCCTTTACAAGTTAATAATACCTAGCGTTAGTTAATCATTTCAGCTCAATAACTGACCTTACGCAATACAACAAAAAATTAATAGTTAAGGGTGAAAGTTGTTATTTGTTTTTATTTCTTTTACCTACTACCTACTACCTAACCTTCACAGATGAACTAGTGCGCAACATCAGTCAATAAACTAAGCTCTTCACTATCATCCTTACTTAGCAACCAACCCATAGCACCTGCATTTTCCGCCGCTTGACGAGCGTTTTTAGCACCAGGAATAGGAATTACATTATCTTGTACAATTAGCCAATTTAAGGCTACCTGGGCTGGAGTTTTACCATATTTTGCTCCTAGCTGTTGCAATTTGCTGATCACAGGTTCAATCTTACTCAATCCCGCAACAGAAAATTTAGGGTCAAGTTTTCTGGCACCTTGGACAATCTCTGTATTCTCAGGAGTATATTTTCCTGTCAAAAGTCCTTGATCTAAAGGGCTGTATGCCAAAATTGTAATGCCTAACTTACGAGCAGTCTCTAAAATACCATTCTGTTCGATCTTTCTGGTCAGTAAAGAATAGCGGACTTGATTAACTGCCAGAGGAACATCATACTGAGCTAAAAGATCGTATGCCTGCTGCATCTGAGTGGCCGAATAATTACTCACCCCCACCGTAGCAATCCGACCTTTTTGAACCTCTTTAGCTAGCGCCTCCATCAATGTTTGCTGACTCATCAGAAAACTAAAGGGCATATGGACTTGATAAAGAGCCACTTGCTCCACCTCAAGACGCTTTAAGCTATCATTTAAAGCCTCGGCAACCGCTTGAGAATTAAATCTCCAGGGCAAAGGAAAATACTTGGTGGCAATTTGTACTGGTTGCGAAGTCCGTTTCAAAAAGCGTCCCAGCAATCGCTCAGATTCACCCAAACCATAGACCTCAGCCGTATCAAAAAAAGTTGCTCCATTGGCTACAGCCGCCTCAAATGCTTCAGCTACCTCTGCCTCTCCATAATCAGAACCATAACCCCAAAACAGGCGATCGCCCCAAGACCAGGTACCAATACCTAATGCGGGTAATGAAAGATGACTCAGAGGTGATATGGTTGATGTCATTGGCTGGGAACAGTAAATAGACTTTTATATCACCATACCGAAAATCGCCTAAAATTGTGTTCCTTGGTTGATAGCTAAGATTAAGACAGGGAACTAAAGCTGTTGTATATCAAGCATTAACTCCCCAATGCCCTGAAATTTATTGGACAAAACTCTGAGCAGTTACAAATCGGTTATTTACTTCATCCCAATTAACCACATTCCACCAAGCATCAAGATAATCTCCCCGTTTGTTTTGATACTTGAGGTAGTAAGCATGTTCCCAAACGTCATTACCCATAATTGGATAGCTTCCTGACATAAAAGGACTATCTTGGTTAGCTGTGCTAGTAACTTCCAGTTCCCCGTTACTATTCATTACCAGCCACGCCCAGCCACTGCCGAACTGTTTTTTACCTGCGGTGTTAAATGCTTCTTTAAAGCTATCTAAATCGCCGAAAGTTGCCGTAATAGCATCTATTACCTCTCCAGAGGGTTCTGCTGGACTGTCAGGAGTCATAATTGACCAGAACATTGAATGGTTGGCATGACCACCACCATTATTCCGTACAGTAGTCTGAATTTCGGTCGGAATAGTATCGAAGTTTGATAATAATTCCTCTATTGATTGTCCTTGCAAATCAGGATAATCAGCGATCGCCTCATTCAAGTTTTTGACATAGCCAGCGTGGTGTTTATCGTGATGGAAGGTCATGGTTTGCTGGTCGATATAAGTACTCAGAGCATCATAGGCATAGGGTAAAGGCGGTAAGGTAAATTCCCCAGTATCAGCTTGAGCAATAAAAGTACTGGGATTGGCGATGGTGTTAGTAGTTACAATATCGTCTTCACTAGTGATCACCGCCATGGTGGCGTGGGGCTTGATACTACCTGCAACCGTAAATATTATTAGAGCGATCGCAAATATCCAGCCATATAGTTTTTTGTGTTGCATTTATAAAACCTATTCATAATTTTGAACGTGAAATCACTGGGCGGTGCAAGCACTCGTCGGTCATCAGCTTGAGGAAACCTCAAGCTTACGACTCGTCAACGTTGAGAGGAAATTTCTCAACTACGCCCATTAAGTGTAATACTATCGGACTAACCGATACTGTTTCGTTAAATTTATCCAAACATTAGCTGAAGAGAACCTAAAAATTTGCTGAGTAATTTTAATCGCGATTGCCTTTGAGGTGTCCTAAAATCAAGCAAAAAAAAGGATCTGACTATGCCAGACCCCTAAAAAACCATGAACTGATGAAACAAAATTGATAGCTAATTCATTTAACTCAAAGATTCTAAATAATCTCTAATCAAGTTTCTGCGTCGAGGTTGACGTAATTTTTGTAAAGCCTTAGCTTCAATTTGTCGAACTCGTTCGCGAGATAACTCTAAACAACGTCCAATCTCTGCTAAGGAGAAGGGTTTTTCCCCACCAAAACCAAAGCGCATTTGGATTACTTCCCGTTCGCGACTGGTTAATTCTGATAACAGATAGTGCAAATCTTTCTGTAATGATTCTCGCATCAAGGTTTCTTCAGGAGAAGCACTTTCTGTTTCTAGTAAATCACCCAACTCGGTGTCTTTCTCTTTCCCTACCTTGATTTCCAAGGAAACTGAACGGGGAACTCTCAACAAGACTTCGCGGATTTGCGCCGCTGTCATATCTAATTCTTTGGCAATATCTTCAATTTTAGGAGTGCGTCCTTTTTCTTGAGAGATCTTGCGTTGCGCTTTCTTAATTTTATTCAGCTTTTCGGTAATGTGAACAGGAAGACGAATCGTTCTACTCTGAGTAGCGATCGCTCTTGTAATTCCTTGGCGAATCCACCAGTAGGCATAGGTACTAAAACGATAACCTTTGGTCGGGTCAAATTTTTCTACTGCTCTTTCTAAGCCTAGAGTTCCTTCTTGAATCAAATCTAGTAGTTCAAGACCGCGATTCTGATATTTCTTAGCGACAGAAACTACTAAGCGCAAATTAGCCTTGATCATGTGTTCTTTAGCGCGAATGCCACTTTTTTGGACTTTATCCAACTCTTTGACATCGCAGCCTAATACTTGCGCCCAAGCTTGTTTGCCGATTACTAACTTTTCCTTGAGCAGAGGAATCTCCATACCCACTGCCATTGACCATCTTTTTAAGGAAGGACGATGACTAAGCTGAGTTACGAGGCGATCATGAACATCTACCAGCTTGATAAATTCTTGGAGAATAACGTCACCAGCCTCAGCTGCTTCAGCACGTTTTTCGACGATAGCGATGTGTCGTTGTACTTTCTGTGCTTCGGAAACTTCTTCATCTCTTTCTAATAAAGGAACTCTACCAATTTCCTGGAGATATAGTCTGACTAGATCGGTGGTAGTACGGCTTCCTCGGCGAGCGATTGTATCTGGATCTGCACTATCTAAATCGAGTTCAACTAGCTCCTCCGTTAACTTGTCAGAACTTTCTTTATTAGCTTCTGTATCCAAATTGATATCGGGGATAGATAGAGAATGATCTCCTTCGGTTTCAACGTATGAAGAATTAGCAAGCATAGCGATCTCTTAATGACGACTCCAGTGAAGGTTATGGGTATAACTTCCTCCTCTGAAAATAGATTGCCCAATTCATGGGGAAAATGAACATAAACTGAAGTTTTCTTGGCTATTTTTCAGTTTTCCAAATCTATTCTCAGTAACAACACGGTTGGCTGATTGTTGTTTTAATCACAAAGGATTGTGAGGAAGCTTTAAATATTGCTTTCTGGTGTGAGGAAGTATCCTCCTACTTGAAAGTTCCGAAAAATATTAAGTTGTTACATTTCTTTGCATTTTAAATTAGGCGATCGCTTGATTTGATAGTTGCAGCAATACATCTATCTCTTAGCAGGTAAGAAGTTTAGGAACTTAAGCTAAAAGCTAATTAGAATCTAAACAAAAAAGAAACCTCCTTAAATAGGAAGTTTCGTACAGAGAGAAAAACAAATTCTTATCGGTGATTACACGGTTGTGATCCTGGGCTTGTGACGGGGATAAAGCTGCATCAAGGCTCTAACTTGTTCTGCATGATACGAACTACGAGTTAGAGGACTAGATACTACCTGTAAAAAGCCAATGGACTCTCCAAACTCCTGCCAAGCATCAAACTGTTGGGGGGTAACAAATTCTTTAACTCCCAAATGTTTCTGGGAAGGTTGGAGATACTGTCCAATAGTCAAAATGTCGCAGTCAACATCCCGTAAGCCTTGTATAACCTCTTTTACTTCTTCGTCGGTTTCGCTTAAGCCCACCATAATGCCAGATTTGGTATAGACCCAGGGGGCAATCTCACGAGCGCGTTGCAGCAGTTCAAGCGATCGCTGATAATCTCCTTGAGGACGGACTCTTTTATAAAGACGGGGGATAGTTTCAGTGTTGTGATTCAGAACGTCAGGTTGTGCCGCTAAAATTATGGCTAGTGCATCCCAATTACCGCATAAATCGGGAATTAGCAGCTCAATCGTGGTTTGAGGAGAAACTGCTCGTACTGACTCAATGCAGCGCACAAACTGAGATGCTCCCCCATCTGGCAAATCGTCCCGATTTACCGAAGTAATAACTACATGATTTAGTTGGAGGCGATGAACAGCTTCGGCTAACTGTAATGGTTCATTAGGATCAAGAACTTGGGGTTTTTTCTCAAAGTCAATATCACAATAAGGACAGGCACGAGTACAGGCTGGTCCCATAATCAAAAACGTGGCAGTCCCAACACTAAAGCATTCTCCGATATTGGGACATGAAGCTTCTTCGCAGACAGTATTCAAAGATAGATCTCGCAGGATTTCTTTAACACTACCGACACGCTCCAATTGCGGTGCTTTGACTCTCAACCAATCTGGTTTAACTACCACTCCTTTTATTGCTCCAACTTTAAAAGTAATTAATGTATTTAGCTATTTTATCTCGACAGTTTTACTTTTTGTTGATTAACAATCTCTTAGATAAGCTTGACTCAAAGCAATAAAATAAATAAAAGCAATTATTAAGTAAAGCGTGTCGCCTCACTATGAACTCCAATTCTAATCAGATTTACCCTGTTATTTGGCTTGAAGATCGTCAATCCGTATCTCTAATTGACCAAACTCGTCTACCGCAAGAATACAGCAGGGTGCTAATTAATCGCACAACGGATATGGCTAAAGCGATTCAAACTATGATTGTTCGTGGTGCGCCAGCGATTGGAGTTGCCGCAGCCTACGGCATGTACTTAGGTGCCATTGAAATTGAAACTAGCGATCGCGCTGAGTTTCTAACACATCTAGAACAAGTGGCACAGATGCTACGGCAAACACGTCCCACAGCAGTCAATTTATTTTGGGCGATCGCCCGAATGCTCAAAACTGCCTATGAAGAAATTGGCACCGTTGCCGAAATCCAAAAAATCCTGCTCAAAACCGCTCAGTCAATTCAGGCAGAAGACTTGCAAACCTGTCAGGCGATCGGCAATCATGGTTTAAGCGTGTTACCTAACACTCCCCAGAGACTAAGGATTCTCACTCATTGCAATGCTGGTTCTCTAGCGACAGCAGGCTATGGCACCGCACTAGGAGTAATTCGCTCTGCCTGGAGTCAACAGCGTTTAGAGCGAGTTTATGCCGATGAGACTCGTCCGCGGCTTCAGGGGGCAAAATTAACTGCCTGGGAGTGTGTGCAGGAAAATATACCCGTAACGGTAATTACCGACAGTATGGCAGCTCACTGTATGCAGCAAAATATGATTGATTTGGTTGTAGTGGGAGCAGATCGCATTGCCGCAAATGGAGATGCAGCTAACAAAATTGGAACCTATTCTCTAGGGATCATTGCCAAAGCACACCAAATTCCTTTCTATGTTGCTGCTCCTTTTTCTACTATTGATTTTGATCTAGCCGACGGTAGCCAAATTCCTATTGAAGAGAGAAACCCAATAGAAATAGATCGTATAGGAAACACTAACCTATGTGCTGAGGGAGTAGAATTCTACAATCCCGCATTTGATGTTACTCCCGCCAATTTAATCGACGGCATTATTACAGAAAAAGGTGTAATCAAACCTAGTTCTCTAATTAATTATCTCAATAGAGCAACATCAAGTTACTAACCTGGCTGTCTGATATATCTAAAATGAGGGAACATCAAAAGCAGGATTATAAACAGGTTCGATAGTTCTCTGCTGTTGATCGATTCGATTAAATTTTTCCATGTTATTAACAGTTTTATTTAATCTTATTTGAGTTATAGGTGTAACTTGAGGTCTGCTTTGGTTGCTGCTTGCAGCAGGTTGTTATTGAGGAGCAGAACTAGCATTAGCAAAAGTTTTGTTTAGCAATGACTGCTGCTGTTGTGCAGACATTTTATGTCATTGAGAAATTAACAAGTCATAATTAGTTTCTGCATTAGCAAAAGGTTTTTTACGTCTGGAGAAAGATTGGGAAAATTTTCTGGTTTGCGTGTTTGTCAAGCTAATTTATTTTGGTCAGTAACTCCTGATACCATAGTCAGCAACTAAGTTATTGCCATTTTCTTGGCATTTGCGATCGCGATCTTCGGTAATATATAAATCTTAAATTTTGTACTTATACTTATATCGAAATACTATACTAATAGAATTTAATTTCTCCGCAAAATATAGGAATGACTATAGATGTGCCAGGCAGCCAGATTACCAACTCTATAGTCATTCCCCTCAATTTATTTTGAAGACCAACAACCATATCAGGCAAGAGTCAATAGTGTTTTAGTTGATTGTTATCACCCCAACTTTGATCTCTCAGACCAAATTTACGACGCAGAATGACTACAATAATTAAAATTTTTCTCGACTCACACAATGAAAGTTAAACAAGTTAGTTCGACTGGATTTAATTCCCCCTAGCTAATTTTGCTCATTCTAGTTGCTCGAGATTACTTAGCGTTAGTAGAATAGACTGGTTTAGCTGACTTAGTTGGAGTTATATCCAGCCAGTTAACTTCTTTGTAAGTACCAAAAATTCGATCCCACCAATCAATAGCTAAACCAAAGTTACTATTCCACTGATTTGGACTATTGTGATGAACGTAATGCAGTGGCATTTTCATCCAAAAGCATTTGTGGGGAGCATTATGTTGTATCTGGTGAGCGTAAGAGGCAAATGCAGCAAAGGCAATTGTTCCCAATACCATCAGACTGCCAACAGATAAAGATATTAAAAAAGCAGGTAGTACTAATATCGAAACCAGACAATAATCCAGAAAGTCACCTAAAAATCCTTTAGAAGTGTTGCTGCGGTGATGATTGTAGTGAGATGTAATCTCATTGCCAAATTTGGGATAGATATGCATGAAGCGATGAACCCAATATTCGAGAAAACTACCAAAAATGAAAGCAAATATAAATAAGGCAAAAGATTGCATATTTTTTTAGTCTGTCCATAAAATAACCTCGTTGAGCTTACTTCATAAAACATTACTTTATGGGTAACGTCTCAGATCTTTTTTTTACTTCCATTTAAACAAGATAGCTTAATATTTATTGATTTTTGAGCTTAGGGAAATTATGTGACTGTGATCCTGAAAGTAGATAGTAAAAATTTACTATTTTTTTCTACCGTATCATAGTAGGTACCTCTCGATTCCAATATAGCGATCGCTTATGTAGTTTTTTCGGATGCAGATATTCAAGATACTGGCTGGCTAGAAAATTTTTAAATATAAAAAAACAAGCATCTTATAATATGGATGCTTGTCGAATAGACTGTTGAACTATACTCTGAAGAAAACTATAGTTTTTGCCTTATTTTGTCTAATTGATTAATTATAAAGAAAATAATATGTTGACCAGCACCTTTAGCTTATTCACCAAAGTAGATTAACTAACTATTAAAAATATGGCTGTATTAAATTAAGCTTATGCGGCTTGCGTTTCTAGCATATTACCCAATTGTTCAATACCTTTATGCAAATGCCTGGTGACAGTCATCGGGCTAATTCCGATATATTTAGCAGCTTCTTTTCTGGGTAAATCTAACAGAAAAACACATTCAATCGCCGCTTTAGTTTTATCTTCTAGCTGGCTCATTGCTCGTTGTAATTGTATCTTGTCTTCTTCTAATTTGCGTTGCTTTTGATAATTAGGATCGGCAATTGTATCTCCAAAAGTGATAGAAGAATCTAAAGAATTACTCACTACTGCATCTAGGCTTATTGGCAAGCGATTTTGCAGAGCCAATTGGCACTCACTCCATTCATCAAGAGGGATACCTAAACCAGCGGCAAGTTCAGTATCTTTTGGTAAGCGACCTAGTTTCTCAATTAAGTCTTTACGGAGCTTTTTGCCTTTGGTATACAGTTCTTGCCATCTTCGAGGTATACGCATCATACTACCTTTATCTCTTAAATAATGTAGCATTTCTCCTCGAATATAAGGAATAGCAAAAGAGCTAAATGCTGAACCTTGTTGCGGATCGAAACGTTCGATTGCTCTAATCAAACCTAGATATCCAATCTGCTCCAAATCTTCATAGGGTTCAGCGCATTTACGGCAGATTTGATGAGCTACTTTTCTGACTAAGCCAGCATTTAATTCAACTAATTTATTGCGTAATTTTAATGAAGGATTGCGATGATAATTTTGTAAAAAATCCATGCAACGGTAACTAAGAGCTTGAGTATCCATAAAAATAAAGATTTTGGGTTCAACAATCTATTTAATTGAATCTAAGTCTTATTTTCTGTTGTGAGCAAAAACTATACCATAGTTGTTTTACGGAAAAACCAACTCAAGGTTTTTTATTATCCGAACAAATACGCATTATAGAGCTGAATTTTAGAT
>JBCDDK010000004.1:0-119065 GCA_039180345.1 Cyanobacteria bacterium P01_G01_bin.39
AATTAAATTGTTTCTTAAGATGCTTACTATATAATTCAGGTAGTTGGAACATACTGTTTTCAACAATTAAAGTTATTGATAACAGTTTCTCATGTTTGGAGAGGCTGTTTTCTCTATTCCCCTTCCTGATTCCTGTTCAAGTCACTTGTCGCCCCCACAGGACATTTCCTAAAAAAACTTCCCAATCAGTGACAGGGAAGTTTGATAAAAGATGAGGATGAGATGGAATTAACCTAAAGTATCTTTAAGGCGATCGCTTACTCGTAAGGCATTTGCCACAATGGTTAGAGTAGGGTTTACTGCCCCCATACTGGGAAAGAAACTGCCATCAACTACATAAAGATTGTCCACATCATGGGTGCGGCAGTTGAGGTCGAGAACGTTGGTTTTGGGGTCGGCACCGAACTTACAGGTTCCTACCTGGTGCCAAACAGCGGATAGAGGTACTTCTGTCACCATGAACATAAAGAAGCCAATTTTACGCAGATATCCCTGCCACATATTGACAAAATCTTGGTGAGTTTTGACGTTGTTGCGGGTAAAGTCTACTTTGATTTGACCTTCATCGGTTACAGTGACGCGGTTATCAGGATCAGGCAGATCTTCGCTAGTCAACCACCAGTCAACCGCGTGTTCTGCCACATACTCCAGAGTTGATTTAGGTACGGAGTCGGGAGAAAAAACTGCTAGTCTGTTCCATTTAGACTTCCCTGTCATCTGGATTTGTCCCAGGGGATATTTATGTTCGTCACTGCCAAAATAAAAATCATTAAAGCCCAGAGTTTTCTGAAATTTGGTTGGGTTTGGTGTGTCAGCCACCGCCACAATTGCTGAATGGTTGTGTAACATTAAATTGCGCCCCACCATTCCCGATGAGTTGGCTAGTCCTTGGGGATGCTGATCATTTTTTGATTTCAGAAGTAGTGCCGCAGAATTAATTGAACCCGCAGACAGAATGAAGGTATCAGCCGATAAGCGTTCGACATTATCATCGATAACAACTTCCACTGCGGTAACTTTATTACCACTGTCATCAGGGATCAATTTTGTTACCTGGGCATTGATCCTCATTTCTACATTGTCATACTCCAATGCAGGTTCGACACAAGCTTTTTGCGCGTCCATTTTGGCATCGATTTTGCAAGGATAGGGATCGCAGGTAGCACAACGAATACAGGGGCTATTATCGGGATCTTCGACATTGCGATCAACGGCGAGAGTCAAGTGATGGGGATGCAAACCCTGCTGCTGTAGCTCATCTGCTACCTCTTGTAGTCTGGGTTCGTGAGGCATTGCAGGAAAAGGATACTCCGCAGACATAGAGGGTTCGGTAATATCTTCACCTTTGTTGCCGTGAATTTTAAAGATGCTTTCAGCGCGAGTGTAGTAAGATTCTAGGTCTTGATAGCTCAACTCCCAAGCAGGAGATACGCCTTCTTGATGCTGGACTTCACCAAAGTCCTCCAAACGCATTCTTTGTAAAGCTGCACCATAAACTTTGGTATTACCACCGACGTTATAGAAAGCTTGAGGTCGGAAACCTTCGTCATCTTTATCAAGCCAGGTTTCTGTTACCTGATACTTTCTACCTTGAAATATCGCATCAGGATTCCAGTTATCATCTTCTTTGGGCAAATAACCGCCTCTTTCTAAGATTAAAATCCGTTTCCCTGTTGGTGCTAGAGAATAAGCTACCGTTCCACCGCCAGCACCAGCGCCGATAATAATTACGTCGTAATGATTCATTGTGATTATTAGTTTAATTATTAATTAGGTTAGTCCAATCAATTGATTCATTTTGTATCCGTTGTGCATCAGGCATTTTTTGTTGACGCATCAATTCGGAAATTGCTGCAAGATCGCGATCGCGATTGATTCCTGCTACTGCCATAACTTGGTTATCCTGGAGATAGAATGCCAAAAATTTATGCTGATCTAGGTCCCCGTCAATTTTGATTTGTGACCATTGTTCTGCATGTCCCACATATCGCAGCTTAAGGTCGTATTGTCCCGACCAAAAGAAAGGAACGATCTCCGAGACTGACGCTAGCTTGTTTCTACCCAGCATATTAGCGGCGGCAATGCGCCCCTGTTGTGCTGCCAAGCGCCAATGCTCAATTCTAGTTGATTCCGACATAGGTGCATAGGGAAAGCTAGCAATATCTCCTGCTGCATAGATGTCTTCAATTTCTGTTTGCAGATACTGATTTACAGAAATACTATGATTTTTATTTAGTTCAATCCCCTGGAGATAGCTAGTATTTGGTTTGACACCAATGCCGACAATAACTAAGTCAGTAGCAACTTGCTCACCACTATCTAAAATCGCAGACTCTACTCGGTGTTCCCCTTTAAACTCAGTTACTTTAGTGCCAAATTTAAAAGACACACCATTAGCTTCGTGAACTTTTTGGAACATCTTGCCTAATTCCTGACCCAAAATCTTCTTAAAGGGAACGTCACTAGGAGAAACAACCGTTACTTCTAATCCCTGTTGAGTCAAACTAGCAGCGGTTTCCATCCCGATAAAGCTTGATCCAATAACTAGAGCTTTTTTTACCTCGGGAACTGTATCTAAGATTGAGTCAACATCTTCTGTTTGACGTACAGTAAAAATATGGTTCAAGTCTTTTCCTGGTACATCTAACTTTCTTGCTGTACCTCCTGTGGCTAACAGTAGAGAATCATATTCCAAAACTGAATCATCAGCAAAAGTAAGAGACTTGTTCAGGGCATCTACCTTGGTTACTGCTTGACCCAAAAGCAATTCAATATCATGGTTTTCGTAAAAATTGCGATCGCGCAGGGTTAAATCATCTGGTTTGGCTTGACCCTGGAGATAATTTTTACTCAGCTTAGTGCGATCATAGGGTAATGACTCCTCAGCGCTAATCAAAACTAGTCTTCCCTGATAACCCTGCTGACGCAATGCCTCTACAGCATGGATTCCTGCCGCCCCTGCCCCCAGAATGGCAAAAGTACGACTATCTAATTTGGCAACATGGTGCGCCATTTCCAAGGTACGCTGTTGAGGTAGGGAATCTGGCAACTTAACTAGTACCTCTTCCCCTTCTACCCTAACCGCAAAAGCCTCCAAAGAATCTAATCCTGGAGGTTCTTGCTGCTGTCCTGCGATCGCATTAAAACAGGCATTATGCCAAGGACACACAATTCTCTCCTGACAAAGTATTCCCTTGGCTAGAGGTGCACCATTATGAGTACAGAAGGCACTTACTGCATAAAATTTGCCGTCAATTTTCGATAGCAATATTTGAGAGTCTAACACAGCTATTTGCTGCATCTGTCCATTTTGTAAATCGTTTACCTTAGCAATAGCTATTTCTTTCATCTAATTCCAGATATTTATTACCCAATGCTGCCGGGTTACAGTTTTATTATGACGACAATTAAGAGTCATGAATACTATTTTCAAAAAGATCCATACTTTTTGGTATCTGACAATAGTATTAAATAATTATTAATGTTTTTAATTGTCTACCTTGTTTTTCAATATCTTATGACCTGAATTGACTCTAACTTGTCCAATAATCTGTCTATAGCTAGATGTTATTTTCTAAAAAGATATAGACAAATATCTTAAGATATCTCTCCTCCGCCTAGACTGACAGAAGAGAAATATAGTCATCGTCATAAACTACTCAGATATGTTTAATCAAGCCTCATAAACTTTTATTAGGCTTATTTGCAAACTTCGTCTTTGCTTTTTTACTTCTTAGCGATGGCTCTCGCTCTAGAACTACACTAGCAATCAATCTATGACTATCAAAGTTTAGTTCGCAAATTAGGTCAGAAACTTTGACTAAGGTGATTTCCTCAATAATTTCACCCAGTTCTTGCTTCAAAACTCTATTAATACTGGGACGTATCGCATTAATCATTTTGGTTTTCCCTTTTTGATGCATGATTCGCTCTAAAGGAGTACTAGCATTTTCCGCCATAATGATTAAAAATCTGTTGAACAGAGTGCAGGTTGTTTTTTGCGGCAGACAACCCAGCCTGCTACGATACCATGTGCAAAACTTTTGAGCAACAGTTCTTTCTATTTGTTTGTGGGTTGGTAATTGAAGCTGCGGAATAGTTGGTTGATTTTGGTTTTTTATGTCCATAGACCCCTCTGCCAATAAGCCAGATCTAGTTCATAGCAATTTTTATCTTGATCAGAGTAATTATTTACCTTGCCAGACAGATTAACACTGTGAATAGTTTTCCGAGTTATTGAAAATGGTGTATTTGATTAATTTAAAACAATATTAAATAAATATAAAGAAATATCCTAACGTCCAAAGTAAGATTTTGAGTCTCTATCTAAAGTAAGATCTCAAGTCTCTATCTAAAGTAGGAGAAGAAAAATAGGCGTACATTACGAAATTTTGCAATAAATGAACTTTTATCAATTGAAGAGACTTTGGATGCTTAAGAGAATCTAAAATCAAAAAACATTCTGAAGAATATCAAAATTAAACAAAAATTACTCTTTCTTCTCAACTAATAAGCTTGACAGGAAAAGTAAATAGGTTCACTGTTCAAATTGATTACAGCCCCTTCTCAGGTGCGAATATATAGATATAGTTATATATTTCTATATATTTCCATTATGAGGAAGCGTTATTATCGCTCAACGAGGATACTCTCATAGATGCATATATTGACGCCTAGTGGCTCCAAAAGACATGAACAAACAACAATTTTAATTGTCGAGGATGATGAAGATAATTTGCTGTATCTTACTTCTGCCTTAGGATTATTTAATTACCATTATTTCGCCGCTAAAGACGCAATTTCGGGCTTGTCTCTGGCGCAAACCAAGCAACCAGATTTAATTCTACTTGATATAAAAATGCCTCAGATTAGCGGTATCGAACTGGTTAAGACGCTAAAAATGGATTGGCTAACACGATCAATTCCTGTTGTAGCAATAACTGCCTTAGCAAGAGAACAGGAAAAAAACTCTATTTTGGCGGCTGGTTTTGATGGTTATTTGGTTAAGCCGTTTTTACTAGAAGACTTAGAGCAAGCGATTTGCTCTCACCTTGTATGTAAACATTTACCTTAGATAGCAATAGCGTTGAGCCGCGAACAACGCCATTGCTAAATGTGAAAATTACTATTACTAACGTTTATTTTTATAAGATTGACTCTTAGGAAGACGAACCTGAGGTGGGTTGGCTAAGATTAAGATAGCACCAGCACAACCACTTTCGATCACAGTATCATAAAGACAGTTGGTAACGCTTACCTTAGATATCTCCTCGACCAACTCTTGCAATTTTGGTTTAATAGTTTCATCAATAAAGGCTCTGACCTGATGCACCAAATTCGAGGAATTTGATTCTACCAGCAGCTTTTCAATTGGCGTAATCACATCTTCGAGAGAAATTACTAATTTGTTCCCCAACAAATGACAATCCACTTTACTTGGCTGATGTCCAAATTGATTACGATATAGCATCCGAACTTTCTGGGAAAGATCTCTTTCTAGTTGACCAGCAGTTGGATAAGAGTTTATTTCTAAATTACCCATGACTTAATAATCTACATTTGGCTAAAAGTTAAATTTGGTTTAGCTTTTCAAACAGCGATTAAAAGTATTTGAGTCCCAGCTACAACGTAGGTGAGTGACGCAGTATCTAATAAAGACGAGCGACCCCCTAAAGGGTTCAGCAGTTCCTTCAACGGAGGACACCTCCGCAACGGACAGCTTCACCGCGCCGCCTTCACAAAGGCGCTTAGTAACGCCGCATGTCGCAAGACAAAGGCGATTCGGTGAGTCCTTCGGACTTGCTGAGTCTAACGACTTGCTTCGCAACCGCAACCGCCGCATGTACGCGCGAGTTATCGTTATTAGTTTTTTGTTGCCAATTGCTAACCACACTGTAAACTATTGTAACAGAAGATTAATAATACCTTTACAAAACAGCAGTGTTAGGGTGTAGAGAAAACACTACTGTTTTCTGGGAGATTAAACTAAAAGTACTTTTGAACTATGCCGCGGCAATCAACTCATCCACCTTATAAATTAGTTCATCAAGATCAAAAGGTTTATAGAGAATATCGTTAGCCTGGCTATCTTGAATTTGCTCATCCCTTAAACGGTCTAATGCCGAAACCAGCAAAATTGGGAGAGATTCATAACTTTGTTGCTGTTTAATACTTTGAGAAACCTGCAAGCCACTAACCTCTGGCATCATAACATCCATCAAAATTAGTTGAGGATCAGTTTTTGCTAAAGATTCTAAAGCATCTCTGCCGTTGTTAACAGTAGCAACTTGATATCCAGCCGACTCCAAAACTAGCTTAAGCAGTATCGAAAGATCATCATTATCTTCTACAACCAAAATAGATTGTGACATAAGTATTGGTATAAGCAAAAAGCTATCAACAAGATCAATCTAACTGATGATCTTGACTTTTACATCCCGATAAAGATATATATCTAGCGATCTATGAAAAAGTACCTATCTTTTTACAAAAAGGCAAGCTATTGTTATTAGACTTCTTGCATAAATATATTTCTTCTATTTCTTCAGATGTAAGCTCTAATCCCTGATTACATGCGGGCAAGCCCTTTGTGACTCCTGACTCCTGACTCCTGACTCCTGACTCCTGACTCCTGACTCCTGACTCCTGACTCCACTCTCAACCGATAATTTTGATTCGTGCAAGAAGTCTATTGTTCTTTAAGTTGAATCTGTCCTGGTAACTGGCGCAAAATAAGCGTGTAAATATCGGTGGGCATCTCAATACCCGCTGCTTCTAAAGCCTCCTTAACCGCTTGGGCTACTTTGGAGGTAGTTGCTAAAAAACCTGCTCTACGGGAGTCTACCCAAAAGCGAATTTCCAAATTTACCGTACTAGCAGCAAGTTCTTTGACCAAAACATCAGGGGAGGGAGTAGTTTCCACTTCGGCAATACTTTCTAGCACCTGAGAGATTACAGACAGCGCTTGAGATATATCTTCACCATAGTCAATGCCAACAATGACCGAACTTCTTCGTTGAGCAGATGCCGTATTGTTAATCACGCTAGCTTGAAAAACTTCTTGGTTGGGAATATAAACCACTCGCCCGTCATAAGTTTTCATAGTAGTGGCTCTAAGCTGAATCTGAGTTATGGTACCTTCGTACTCAGCAATCACCACCTGATCATTAATGCGAAATGGACGTGCTGCCAGTAAGATGACGCCAGAAATATAGTTACTCAGCACATCCTTAAGACTAAAACCAATTGCCACACTAGTTAAGCCCAATGCCCCCAACAAAGCACCAAAATCTAACCCCATTACCCCGAGAGCAATCACAAACCCAATAATCCAGACCGCACCATAACTCAACCTACCAATCAAAAGTTCCGTGCTAGAATCTCCCTCAGTTTGCTTTGCCCAAGTATAGGCTATATAGCGTACCCCTTTTGCAACTGCCCAGGTTATGCCAATAACAATTACAGCACCGACTAAAGAAGGCAAATTACCCACAACATCCCGTAGTAATTCCCTCGTGGTTGTATAGAGACGTTGACTAACATCGATCGCTAAGGGAGGTTTTTCAAATGCCGTATCGAGTTGTTGCTTCCATCTTTCAGCTAATGCTTCGGTACTCAACCCAAAATCTTCAGCATCCTGCTGGGTAACAGTCATCAAGATCCGATTTTTGACCCTGAGAGTAGCAATTTTACGCGGATTGTCGGGAGCAATTTCTACCTTAGCTGGATTTTCCCTTTGTGAGAGAAGGCTGGCAATACGACGATTAATAATTTCTGCCCTGGCGCTGGCATCAATTTGCGGCAGAGAGCCAATTTGAAATATAGGACGATTTCTGACTAAAATATCGGCAAAATAAAGTCCATCACTGGGGATAGCGACTGATGTCGGTTTAGTGGGAGTAGTTATAATCTCTTCATCTTGAGATAAAGCCGATGGTGCCATATTCAAGAAAACAACCAAGGCAAAAACAGCCATATATTTTATCATTTATCATTTACCATCTGTCATTTATCATTTAGCTGTTCAATGTTCAATGTTCAATGTTCAATGTTCAATGTTCAATGTTCATTTATTTCCATCAACAAAATTAATCCTTGCTGCTGTTGCTTAATTTTTAAAGGAGTACAAATCACGCGACAGTTGATAGTTTTACCTCGGCGATCAATTGCCTTGAGGGTTAATTCCTGATAATCATTTTCTCCTGCTTGACAAGTACGAATCATGCTCCTCAGTTGTTGTAGGGGCAACCCAATGTCAAGATCGAAAAAAAAGCGATCGCGAACTTCAGATTCACGTAAACCCCACACCTCACTCATGCGATTGTTCCAAAGTTGAATACTGAGACGATTATCAACTACAGTCATGCCCATTTTGAGGCTAGTGAGAATGGACTCCATAAATACGGAAATGCGATTTAATTCCTCGGTGCGAGTATTTAATTCTTCGTTGGTAGTCTGCAATTCTTCGTTGGAAGACTGCAACTCCTCGTTCATAGTTTCCAATTCTTGGTTAGTACTTTGTAATTCCTCGTTAGTAGTTTCTAATTCTTCGTTAGTACTTTGCAATTCCTCGTTAGTAGTTTCTAATTCTTCATGAGAAGTTTGCAGTTCTTCCTGTGCTGCTTCTAATTCTTCGCGATAACGATCTAGTTCTTGGCGCAGATTTTGGTAACTAGTAACGTCAACAAAAGAAATATTGACTCCCAAAATTTTACTTTCTCCTTCAACTAAAGGAGTAATTTGAATATCAAAAAAACTAAAGGTTGCTTCGCTAGTTTCTATTTCCACATTGTCGATCGCACTACAGCAATATTCTTCGCAGGCTTGATTAATGACTGATTGTAATTGGGGAATGTGATGATGTAGTTTTAATTCCGATAAAGGTTTACCAATGTTCTGAATCCCTAAAGAAAATAAAGAACGGGCACGATGATTAACTAAGGCAATATTACTTTGTTCGTCCGTCACAATTTGAGCGATGGGAGAAGCTTCAAATACCTCGTCGCGCAAACGTAAATTAATGGTTAACATCTTACCCGCTTGCAGACTTCCTGCTTCCGACATCAACATTAAGCGATCGCGCCAGCTAACCTTAGCTACCCGCGCAAAAATGCGAAATTTATTATTAACTGATTGAAACAGACTAGCTTGAGAGATTAGCATTTCTGCTTTGCCGACGAATAAAAAGCCATTATCCTTGAGGGCAAAATGGAACCGATCCAAAACCTTTGCCTGAGTCTCGGCATTAAGATACATTAGGGTATTACGACAGCAGAGTAAGTCTAATCGGGAAATTGGGGCATCGTTTACCAAATCGTGTCTGCCAAAAATGACGCAGCGACGCAATTCGTTGAGAAATACAAACTGAGAACCTTTTGGTTCAAAGTATTTGTTTTGCCAATCAACCTGGATTGTTTCAATACTTTTGGCTGAATATAAAGCCTGACGACCTTTTTGGATCGCTGATTCATCTAGATCCGTGGCATAGATTTTGACACGTTGACAAAACTGCTTGATACCCAGTGCTTCGGCAAACAAAATTGCCAGAGAGTATGCTTCTTCTCCCGTGGCACATCCTGCACTCCATAACCTGATGGGTTCAGACTTAGACTTACTGTCGATAATACGGGGAATAATTTCTGTCTTCAGATAATCCCAAGCAGCGCGATCACGAAAAAATGCCGTCACGTTGAGCATCAAGGAATTAAATAAATTATTATGCTCTTGGGGATGAACCTGTAAATAGTCAAGATATTCACTATAGCTTGGCACTGCAACTCGCTGCATTCTCCTGGTAGTCAACCTCTTGAGAGTATTGCGCTTATAGCCAGTAAAATCCAAGCCTCGACTATGATTTAGGTATGTTAACAGGTTTTCAAAATCGACATCGGGCTGTTGTGGATTCATGCAGAGGACGAGCAATAATCAATGATTGGCTATCAAATCGATGATACCATCAGCGATCTGATCTAAAGGCAAAATCAGATCGACGCATCCTGTTTCAATGGCACTTTGTGGCATGCCAAACACCTCAGAAGTTTCCTGGTCTTGAGCAATTACCTTGCCTCCCATAGCCTTGATTTTTTGTACTCCTTCTTTACCATCGCCATCGTAACCAGTTAGGACTACGGCGATCGCCTGTTGGCGATAGGTATCAGCAATCGATTTAAAGGTATATTCGGCAGAAGGGCGCACAAAATGTTCTTTAGCGGCATCGGACAAACTAATAGTGCGATCGCTATTAACTATTACGTGCTGGTCACTAGGGGCAACATATACTTTTCCTGCGGTTAGGGTTTCTCCCTCGGTGGCTTCTCTTACCTCTAGACTAGTTTGACGGTTAAGGATGTCGGCTAAATGACTTTTAAATAGTGATGATAAATGCTGAACGACTATAATTGCTCCTGTAAAACCAGAAGGTAGTTGACTTAGTACCTGTTCTAAAGCTTTGATTCCGCCTTTAGAAGATGCGATCGCCACTACGCTATCAGCAATTTTAGTTGTAGATGTTTCTGGTTCTATTCTTACTATAGCCATCAAATCACCAACGCTAATTTATTTAATTGATAACTAATTCTAGAGCAATACAACATCTAGCGGCGGTAACATAACCATGAAGATTAATGTTTCCTAGACATTCACCATAGCCAGATTTTATACAATGACTTTATTGTTGCTTAAGAAAATATCTATTTTCAGATATACCAGCTGTCAGCGTTAAGTATTTTTGATCTTTAATCCTATGTCCACAGATATATTTGAGCTTCACATCCAGCAGTCTTTAGCCAAACTAGAAAATTTATGGCAACGTAGCTACAGCATTCCCCATCCTGAAAATGAACTTTGGCGGCAAACAACAGAATTCCCCCAACAACAGCAGCAACTTTTACAAGAAAGTCTAGAAGAGTTAGCCGCATCTATTGAAGAGTTGCAGTTAGCATCAGAAACTTTGAGGCAGCAAAATGACGAATTAATTGCTAGTCGTCAGCAAATAGAAGCACAAAGGCAATATTACCAGGAACTTTTCGATCTTGCTCCTGATTGTTATTTTATTACCTCTAAAGAAGGCACAATTAAAGAGGCAAATCAAAAAACCGCTGAACTATTGCAAGTATCGCCCCAATATCTAAGCCGCAAATCCTTAGCGGTATTCATTGCCTTAGATGATAGACAACAGTACTATCAAATCCTGAACCAGCTCAAGCAAGGAGAGATTTCTGATGCCACTTGGCAATTAGAAATTGTTAATCGCCAACAGCAGGTAATCACCGCTAAGTGTCTGGTAATGGCAAAACGCGATCGCGCAGGAGAAATAGTTAATCTACACTGGCGCATATCTTCTTTCTACTGTGATTCTCATAATCAAAATACTACTAACTTAATGCCAATTTTGGTTAACAGCCTACGCTATCCTCTATACAATTTAGCGACTCAGGTAAAAGAAACCATCAGCAGCAATCAATCCCAGAAGACTATTAACTGTGGCAGTCTTGAAAATATCAGTCACGATATTTTAAACCTAAAGCAAATTGTCAATAATGCTTATGTGATTGAATGTTTAACCAATAAAAATGATTTACATCCAGCACTAATTGATTATTCCAGCTTTATAGACAGCTTAATTAAGCGAACACGAAAAAGTACTAATTTTCCATCAGAAATTTTGCTCACAGCTTCAGAATCTTGTGTTGGCATCTCTGATGTCTTGTGCCTGGAGCAAATCATAGTTAATCTACTCCAGTTGAGCAGTCAACAAGCTGCTATCAATCCAATTCAGATAGAAGTAAGTAAATCTTCAGGCGAACATTTAGAAGCAAAAATCGAATTTACTACCAATCCTACCCCTGTCGAACAGGTGTTAAACATTTTGGAACCTTTAGTTGGTAAGGAGAGCTTCTTCTCAATTAACAAGATGTATAGAAATATCACCGATTATGACAGCCCTTCTCAGCCAAGACAGGGAAAGCCTCTATCCAGCTTGGATGATTTAAGTCTAGCTGTGGTCTACAAATGTGTTCATTTATTGAAGGGAAGTGTAGAGTTAGCAGCAGTAGAAGACAAAATTACTCTTAAAGTAACACTGCCTTTGGTATTGGTTACTGATGTTACGCACTAATTTATCTGTTAAGACTGGGAAACGGTTAAAGGACAAAGGGCTGGCACGCATGTAGGGGAAAAGGGTTTAATAGATCTATTTTTCATACCTGATTAAAACCACTGATTAATCGTTGTTTTGCGTAACGTCAGTTAGTTAGTAATTGAATTGCTCCAAATTAATTGTTATTTATGTCGTCAGGGGAATTAGGAGAAGATAGGATGGCAAATCCAGGCTGGTCACGTAGCGAATCGCCTTTTCATGCTGGAGAACTAGCAATTCAAGCAAGACTGGGAATTCGAGACCGTTTAGATCGCCAGGGAAGACGGATGATCCGTGAATATTTGGTCGAACAGCATCGCCAGTTTTTCACCCAGCTATCCTACATAATTGCGGGAACAATAGATCGATCAGGTAATCCCTGGGCTTCAATTTTGGTTGGTAAACCAGGATTTGTAACTTCGCCTAGCGATTGCCTACTAAAAGTTGTGGCAAAACCTTTAGCAGGAGACCCTTTGTTAGATAACTTGGCAGCAGATATCGACATTGGTTTGCTAGGGATTGAACTAAGTACTCGCCGTCGCAATCGGATTAATGGAACTGTTAGTGCGATCGCTGATGAAAGCTTTAGCGTTAGCGTCAAACAAAGTTTTGGTAACTGTCCTCAATATATTCAAGCACGATCATTTGAGTGGATGGAAGCCTCAAATATGATGTCGCCCCAAGTGGAACAAGTCGATTCCTTCCAACAGTTAGAACGAAATTTGATTGACCATGCCGATACCTTTTTTATTACCACTGCATATCAAGATGAGTCGGCAGGGATAGCCAAAGGAATAGATGTTTCTCACAGAGGAGGCAAACCAGGATTTGTGCGGATAAATGATGAGCGAACCCTGACTATTCCTGATTTTTCTGGGAACAATCATTTCAATACTCTGGGCAACATCGAGTTAAATCCCTCCACGGGTTTGCTGTTTGTAGATTTTGCCCAAGGCGATTTATTGTATCTCACAGGAAAAGCCCAGATAATTTGGTCAGGAACAGAAATTGGCACCTATGCGGGGGCAGAACAGTTAATTAAATTTCAACTAGAAAAAGGATATCTGGTACGGGCAAGCTTACCATTGCGGTGGTCAGATCCTGAATTTTCTCCTTTTTTAGAACAAACTGGTTCCTGGTAGTTGATTAAAACAGTGATTAATCCCTCTTTAATGACTATGGGGTGATAAAACATTATCAAATATGTGATGCTAGTTTGCTTGTATGGTTGTTTCAAATAGAAATGATACGAATCAAATTTGGATAAATTCTCTCTAGTCCTAGTCCCTAGTCCCTCGAATAAATGAACCAGAAAGTAGCAGGATTAATTGGAACGACTATATATTTGATTCTAAGTAATTAGCGATCGCCTGAGCAATATTTTTTTTGCCGACAGCTTTTTGTGGTGTGGCTGAGTCAGTCACTAAATAAGCCACCTGTGCGCCTGTAGCTTGATGTTCTTCGCCGCGATTAGCTATCACCATTTGATAGCCTTGCTGTAATCTAGTTTGAGCAATTTTAATTAACTCCTCATGGGAGACATTTTCCTGATACTTAAAGGTAATCATGCCCAAGCTAGGAAATTTTGCCCTGACTTCACTAATCACTTTTTGAGTCGGCACTAAATCAATTTTTGATAACTCACCACTAGGAATTTTGCCTGGAAACACCTGGTGTGGTCGATAGTCAGCCACCGCAGCGGAAAAGATGCCAAAGCGATAAGGCTGCTGCTGTAATTGATTTATTACTTCGGCTAGATACTGGTCGTAGCTGGTGACTATCTGATGAGGCAGATAATCAGGAGGAGTATAGCTGCCTTGTCCATGAATTAAGTTTACTTTTGCTCCTCGCAGATATAGTTCTTCAGCGATACAGGCGCCTAACCTGCCTGTGAAGCGATTGGTCAAACGACGAATATTATCAATCGCCACAGGAGTTGGTCCACCAGTAACTAAAATCGGGATGTCTTTAAGGATCGAGTTATTCACCGCACGACAGACAAAACAGGCGATCGCTTTTTCTGTGGGTAGATTATTTTTCCCGTAAGCTACTTTGGGGGGCATAATTTTAACTCCCAGACGATCTAACTTACTCAAAGACTCAACCAAGATGGAGTTATGCAAACTTCCATGCATCGTTGGCACAACCACAATCTGAGTTTTACCCTGTTCCATTCTGCCAATAGCCGAACCCAAAGTAGAAGTAATAACACCATCGGCTATCCCTAATGCTGTTTTGTTAATGGTGTTATAGGTAGCGGGTGCAACTACGTAAGCGGCAAAAGGATTTTCATCACTCAAATGTTCAGCGTTTGCCGTTAATTTAGTCACTACCTTATTGGTAGTACTCCACTCCAGAGCATCAATGGTAGTATATCTTAAAGCTTGGGTAGAGACAAAAGCCACCACGTCTGCCCCCTGACGACGCAAAGTACGGGCAATCAACGGTGCTTTGAGTGCGGCAATACTGCCTGTGACCAACAGTGCAATCCGCTTATTTTGCAGTTGATTTGACTCAAGGGCTACCTGGCGATCGCCTAAAGATGACTCTGGTGGTGGTTGAAAATCCCAATCGTTCATATTGGCTGTAGATAGATCAAACTAATTTTAGTATTTAACTACTACAGTTGAGCTTAATTTTGGGAAGACACATTTAAGCAATGTTGCTAGATTTGTCACCTACAAATGTCAGTGAGATTGGATCACTGTTTCCTGTTTGAAGGTGTCATTCCCTCTCCCAACGACTTAAAATATGTCGAGGTCGTATCTCTTTGTGTTTGATTCTCCTGAACTTGTATGTAAAACTGAGCGTTTGGTGCAGCATTATCTGCCAGATTTTGTGAGCTTTGATCTAGCGCTTGCCCTGATGCCACAGCATCTTGACGAAGGGAACTACCGCCATTAACGTGAGATGCTTCACAATCATTCAATTCTTCTATTTCATCTAACCAGTCAAATTGTAGATTTTTAATTTCCAAACTCATGATTTAATTTCTGATATAAGTTCAAGTGTTCTCGTATACAAATATCAATACTCGAGTAATGGATATTAAGAAAATACTAATATAAATATCTTGTTGATTAGCTTGAGATTAAACAATCTTCATTCTCGTATGAAAAATTATTTTAAATTAATCTTTATTAAGCTTAAATCAATTTTGGGCAATGAATATTAGTTTTGTAAAATAAAATTAGAGGCATAATATTCTTGATTTAAATCAATTGGAAGTATAGTTTTGTATTCAAAATATCTAAAACGTTTATCTTTTTTCAATAGTTTCTGCCACAGTTAAATTTTATTTCAGGCAAGCGATCACCTGCATCGTTAGTTCGATAAGCTGTTAAAATGATTCCTGATTGAGTTACCTTGATTCCCCTTGCAGGTTGAATCTTGCCGCTGCTGGTTTCCATAGCTTCGGGAATAGGAGACAAATCAGTTGTCTTGTTCTCATCTTCAACATAGACATTTTGAGAAGCGAAAGGTAATTCTGGTGCAGGGGGAACACCACCTTTTCCGCTAATAGTAAATCCATTCTGTGCCGCTATTTCTCGGTTTGCTTGACAGGCTTGAGCCGAGGTTTGCTCTGGCACAACTATATCACTGGGTAATTCTACAGTTCCTTGAATAGGATTAATATCTGGAGTGTTAATGGTAATGCTGCCATCCAAACTAAATTCAGAACTAGCGTTAATGTCGTTGGTCAAATCACTCAAAGGACGTTCTTCTATCCCTAATAACGAATCAGCATTAATGGTAATATTGCCGCCCTGTCCTTGTTGGGCGCTAGCAATAATATCGCTATTTCCATCAGGAAAAGCAACTATAAAATTAGTATCGATATTTAAATTACCACCATTACCTTCATTAATTGCCTGTGCCGAAATCAAACCGCCATCTCTTAGAGTAATATCCTCTGCAACCTGCAAAGTAATATTTGCTCCCTGTCCTGTCGAAGATTGAGTTGCCGCAGTAATACTTCCGTTCCCCTCTAATTTAATTGAATTAGCCTGAATGTTTAAATTTCCCGATTCACCTGTTCCTGGATCGGACAAACTATTTTCAGAGCTAGTAAAATTACCAACATTGATTGTTGCACCATTGGCTACATTTAGATTTTGAGTAAAAATATTTACTTCCCCACCATTTCCACTAACATCTAATGCTGTAGCAAATAAACCACTGACAAAAAATTCATCGCTACCAGTAACTTCAATCGAATCATCAGCAAAAATAGTTAAATTTCCTGCATTGCCTTCTCCTCTGGTGGTTACAGAAATTTGTCCCCCTGTATCTACTTTAAGATCGGTAGTTTCAATAGTTAAATTGCCACCATCTCCTGTCGCATTAAAAAAAACGTCAGCTCCCACAAATCCGCCATTACTTACCTCTAGTAGTTCTGAAGCTTTGAGGATTATATCTCCAGCTTTACCATCATTAAAAGTTGAGGCAGAAATTGAAGCATTATTAATTACCGATAGTTTTGGTGTGGTAATCTCAATGTTGCCAGCCTTGGCACTACCAAAACTATTAAAAAATGATCCAGTATTGCTTTGAAGTATAGTTAACTGATTATCTGCACCACCATCAATCAAGACCCCTTCTGTAGCTACAATTTGAATATTGCCACCATCGCCAACACTTTGAGTAGAAGCTTCTAACCTAGCCCCATTAGTAATTGATAACGAGTTGGTCAAAATATTAATATCCCCAGCGCTATTAGAAACGTTTTCTACGCTATCAAAATCTTCTATTTCAGGAAACAAAATTTCGCTAGATATAGCACTCAAATTTCCCTCAATAGAAATAGCATTGGCTGTAATATCAACATTTCCACCGTTTGCAGTCCCTGAAACAGTCGTGCTAATTTTTCCCCCTTTATTTATGGATAAACTATCAATTTCTAAATTAATATTTCCCCCATTGCCATCTCCTATAACCGATAAGCCGCTTTCTATTGCCGCTCCATCTTCAACGGATAAATTTGCAGCTTTGATATTAATTTTGCCACTATCACCAGAACCAAAGTCAAGACTATTAAAAACACCGCTTTGAAAAAAACTTCTACCTTTAAATACAATATCTTCCTTAGCAGTCAAAATGATGTCACTAGTTCTACCTTGACTTAAAACCTCACTATCAATAAATCCACTGTTGAGCAACAAAATATTTTTTGCCGATATTTCGATGCTTCCAGCTTGACCACCACTTGATGTAAATACGCTATTGCTAATAGTAACTTGATCGCTATTTGCTCCATCAATTAATACATCTTCTGTTGCGTTAATTTTAATTGAACCTGAACTCAGATTTGAGGCATCAGTATCAGAATCTACCACAACTCCGTTAAAAATTAAGCTGTCCGTTGTCAACTTAAAATTTTGAGAATTAATCGATATTTGACCTTCTCCAGCAGATAAAGTGTTTAAAATCGAATTATTTACTAAAGACACGTCTCCACGATTAATATTATCAGGAAAACCAAGACTCCCATTATTATTAAGCTCCACTATTCCTGCTTCAGTCAATCCTCCCAACTCAATAGTGGAACCAACTTCAACAAATGATCCACCAAAAGCGATCGCACTATCAAGACTAACATCACCACCAATAAGAGCTAGGGTTTCTCCCGAAGATATGCCTAACTGACTGCCAGGATTAAGCTGGATATCACCAGGATTATCTCTAAAACTTAAACCAATGGGAGCATTAACCGTTAACAAAGGCGGACTATCTAAATCTGCTGCGCTAAATTCACCATTCTCAAACAAAATACTGCTAGCACTACTACCATAAAACGAACCACCGATATTTAAACTAGCACCCTCACCAAAGATAATTCCTGCTGGGTTAATCAAAAACAAGCTGGCACTACCATTTGCGCTAATTTCTCCCTCAATATTAGAAATGTTTCCCCCAGTTACCCGAGAAAAGATATTGCTAATGTCATTGGCATTATCAAAAAAGGCTTCGTTACCCGTTGGGACAGAAAATTCCTGAAAACTATGAAATAAATTATTTCCCCGTGTTTCTCCTCCAGTTATCTCTGCAACATTGCCATTCTGGTTGACTAAGGTATTAACTGTATTATCGGACGTGACTTGGGCTATAGAGACTCTGCAAGTTGTACCAAGAAGTCCCACAATAAAAAGCAACAGTCGAGAAAGATTAGATAGAGATAGTTTCATTACGTGTCGACTTTAGTGAAGCCAAATTTTTAAATACGGAAATCCTATCATCCTGATGATTATTCTGGAATACTTTTAATAATGATTGAATGATTGCTAACGCTTAATTTGCTATGTTTCCATAGCGCTCAATAATAGCTTAATTATCTAGTCTGATTAGAGACATCAAACTTTAGAAAGATTCATTACTATTTTTTACTTTTTAAATTTGATTTTAAGTATTTCTACTAATTCAAAAATCTCAACTTTGTTGATTTATAGAGATACTTTTCTTATTAAAATAACTACATCAAGTACATAACTATTCTGATAAATTATTCTAATTTACATACAAAAAGTTTATTGATGATATCTTTAACTTTATAAAAAAGCCCGCACATTTCCCAAGTATTGTTAATAGTTTATTTCAGCCTATTTAAGAGATTTTTTTAGTAAAGTTTTTAAAAATAAGCTTTTATCTATGTCCAAACATCAAAATGTTCGCTCATGATTTGTATAATAGACCTCTTGCGCGAATAATTTTTAGCCACCGAAGTTAATTGCTTTTTGTTACTTGTCATCTGTTATTTGCCAGAAACTCTACCAAGTGAAAGATTTATGCAAGAAGTCTAATGATGAGATATTTGAGTATGTCTAACATTGAGGATGTTACTAAATTCGTAACTGATGTTACGTGTAAAAAAAAGATTAATGAATCCTTCGACGCGAAGCCTAGTCTTTGATGAGGGTGCAACTATTGTTAGTCAAGGATTGATGTTATTTCAGCTATTTTTAACTGAATATACTGTTTTCCGATGATTTTTCAAGTCTAAATTACAGTGTTCAAACTTGATTTTGAGGCGGTCGCTAGCTACAAAAAGCCTTATGTTATATTTGAAGCGATCGCATTTGATAGTTTATTCGCCAATTCTTGTTTGGTCAGATACATAGGCTTTCGCTAGTGGACAATCAACCAAGTCTTTAAAAGTTGCTTAGTGATTGTCCATTGTTTATAGAGCAAAAAGTTACCATTTCTTATAGGGAAGAAATTTACCACACATAACTATTTGAACACGATCGCCTTTGGGATCTGGAACTTTCTCTACCTCTACCGAAAAGTCGATCGCACTCATAATACCATCCCCAAATTTCTCGTGAACCACAGCTTTAATCGGCATGCCGTATACCTGCATAATTTCATAAAAACGATAAATCATCGGATCGGTAGGAATTACAGGGTCAAGAGAACCTTTTAAAGGGGCAACAGTCAAAGGTTCTGCCATTGATTCGGGCAAACCTAGGGTGGTGACTATTTTGGTGGCTTCGTCCATGTCTGCGCTGGCTTGACGATAAATAACCGAAGCAATCCAGGTTTCATCTCGTCCCACTGCTTTTTCTAAATCCTCAAAGGTAATGCCCTTTTCTTTTTTTGCAGCTAATAACTTTTCGGTGATTTCGGGTAGTACTTTCATAATTTAACTCCTCTTACTATCTTGTTAATTGTTAATTGTTAATTGTTGATTGCTAGTAGTTGCGCCTCCTTGTCCTCCTTGTATCCCTTGTCTCCCTTGTCTCCCTTGTCCTCCTTGTCTCTTTGTCACCCTGTCTCCCTTATCCTCTTTGTCTCCTTGTCTCTCTTGTCCCCTTGTCTCCCTTGTCTCCCTTGTCTTCCTTGTCTCTTTGTCACCCTGTCTCCCTTGTCTCCCTTGTCCTCCTTGTCTCTTTGTCACCCTGTCTCCCTTGTCTCCTTATCCTCCTTATCTCCCCGTCCCCTTGTCCCCCTGTCAAACACAACCAATTAATTAAAAGCTTGAATATTACCTAATCCTCGCTTCTTCTACCGCCCTGGTTTCACAATACAAATGGTCTTCCATGGCTTTTTTCAATCCAGGATAATCGGGGTGACATTCTACGGTATTGCGATCGCGAGGACGGGGAAAAGGGACTTCTAATACTTGAGCGATTTTAGCAGCGGGACCTTTGGTCATCATGACAATACGGTCAGATAATAACAACGCTTCTTCGATACTGTGGGTAATCATAACGGCGGTTTTACGCTGTTGTTCCCAGATTCGCTCAATTTCATCTTGCAGAAAGCCTCTAGTTAAAGCATCTAATGCCCCAAATGGTTCGTCCATCAGCAAAATCTGCGGATTGATGGCTAAAGCTCTAGCAATGCCCACTCTTTGCCGCATTCCTCCCGATAGCTCGTGGGGATGCTTATTTTCTGCCCCTGTTAATCCCACTAACTGAATGTTTTCTTTGATAACTCGCTGCTGTTGCTTGGCAGCCATTTTAGGATAGACAGTTTTTACCGCAAATTTGATATTGTCTCTTACTGTCATCCAGGGCATAAGGGCGTAGTTTTGAAAGACCATACCGCGATCAGGTCCTGGCTGATCAACGACTTGTCCGTCAATAGTTACAGTACCAGTTGTGGCAGTACTCAACCCCGCAATAATATCAAGCATTGTCGATTTACCACAGCCAGAAGGACCGATAATCGAGACAAAAGTATTGTGTTCGATATCGAGGTCGATATTCTCAATCGCCGTAAAATCAGCTTTAGTTTTTCCCGTTAGCTTGTCTAACAGACCGTGATTTCCAGGAAACACCTTAGAGACGTTACGCAAGGAAATTTGACAGCTAACCTCGCCAGAGTTAGCCGTATTCTGCAAATCGAGAGAATCTGAATCAAGAGTGTCTATCATTTTTTACCAAAAGATACTAATTTTTCCAGATAGGCAAAGATTTGGTCGAGAACAATACCGACAACCCCGATAATAAAGATGGTTACTAAAATATTGGGAATATAGAGGTTGTTCCACTCATTCCAGATAAAGTAACCTAAACCAGTGCCTAAAAGCATTTCCGCAGCCACGATTACCAACCAAGCAATTCCCATACTGATGCGCAACCCAGAGATAATATTGGGTAATGCCGCAGGAATAATTACTTTGAAGATCGTCCGCCATTTAGATGCCCCCAGAGTTCGGGAGACATCAAGATAGCTAGAATCGACATTTGCCACGCCAAAAGCGGTATTAGTTAAGGTAGGCCAGATACTAGCGATCGCAATAATAAAAATCCCCGTCAATTCTGAGTCGCGGAATAAATATAGTCCAATGGGTAGCCAGGCGAGAGGGGAGACGGGCTTTAGGAGTTGAAAGTAGGGGTTAAAGGCTTTAAAAGCTACTCTAGAGATCCCGACTAAAATTCCCAAAGGAACGGCGATGGCTGAGGCTATGGTATAGCCTATTGCCACCCGTCTCAAGCTAATTAATAAATTCCAGCCAATACCAAGATCGTTGGGACCATTATTGTAAAAAGGATGACTCACCCAATACCACAATTCTTTGATGGTTAAAGATGCGGTTGGCACTCCTTTGGCAAACCATTTCAGCGTTGCCCCAAGTTCCCAGAATGATAAGAATATCCCTAATGAAAGCAGGAACAGCAATAGCGCCCTGACATTCTCATTCTCTAATAACTTATTTTCTGATTTATTTTGAATTATGCTTTCTCGAACTGCTGTCATTTCATTTACCATTTATCATTGAGCATTTACCATTGAGCATTTACCATTGAGCATTTACCATTGAGCATTTACCATTGAGCATTTACCATTGAGCATTTACCATTGAGCATTTACCATTGAGCATTTACCATTGAGCATTTACCATTGAGCATTTACCATTGAGCATTTATCATTTATCATTGAGCATTTACCATTTATCATTTATCATTTATCATTGAGCATTTACCATTTATCATTAGATTATGAGAAACAACTTAACTTATGATAAAGCTTATAAATTTGCCATCAGAGTTGTAAAAGCATACAAATATTTGGCAGAAGAAAAAAGAGAATTTGTTTTATCCAAACAGTTATTGAAAAGTGGAACAAGCATCGGAGCAAATGTAGCAGAGGCGCGGAAAGCAAAGCTTTCCCAGTCGTCGAAGACGACGATCTGCGCGTACGCGCTGCGGAGCAATTTCTAAGGCTGATTTTTCAGCTAAGATTTCTATAGCATATAAAGAATGCTTAGAAACAAAGTACTGGCTCTCTTTATTAAAAGATACTGAGTATATCGACATAAAATCTTTTGATAGTATTTATCAAGATGCGGATGAAATTGGTAAAATACTGTTCTCAATTCTTAAAAAAACCAGAATAGATTGAGAATAAATGTTCAATGTTCAATGATTAATGTTCAATGATTAAACGCCATATTTCTTGATCTGTTCGTCTACATAAGCTTGAGGGTTAGCAGGATCAAAGGTGTCAAATTCGAGGGTTTCAGTACGATATATGTCATCTGGGGGGTTTAAGCCCACTTCTTCGGCTAATTCTCTTGCCAGATCGGTCATAAAGATTTCTTTGCCGACCTCTTCGTATTTATCTTCGGCGATCGCAGTTTTTACTTTATTGTCTCCCTGTAAGTCCCAACGTACTAGCTGAGAAGAGATCCAATTAGCAAAGCTTTGCCAGGGATAAGGATCGAAACCAATGCGATCTGGGATTTCTTTGGTGTTACCCAAACCATCTTCAAAATTACCTGTCAACACTGCCTCTACCACTTCCACAGGTTGATTGAGAAAAGCTCTTTCTGAGATTGCCTTGGCAATTTCGGGACGATTTGCTGGATCTTGAGCATAGCCCGCCGCCTCAATAATAGATTTGTTTAATGCCCTAAAAGTATTGGGATTAGCTGAGATCCATTCGTCACTGGCAGCAAAGGCACAGCAGGGATGTCCTGACCACAATTCCTTAGTTAACTTATGAATAAAGCCAGATTCTTCGTATACCGCCCGTTGATTAAAGGGATCGGGCATTAAATAAGCGTCAATATCACCCGCTACTAATTGCGCGATACTGTCTGGTGGTGGTACAGCACGTATTTTGACATCTTTATCTGGGTCAATACCTCCTGTAGCTAGGTAATAACGCAGCAAGAGATTGTGCATTGAATAGGGGAATGGCACTCCAATATTAAAGCCTTTAAAATCCGCAGGACCATTGATCTTATCTTTGTATTTATTAGCAACGGTAATTGCTTGTCCGTTAATGTTTTCAATGCTGGCAAGCTTGACCCCAAAGGAAGTCGAACCCAGCCCTAATGTCATAGCGATAGGCATCGGTGCCAACATGTGGTAGGCATCTAGCTCACCTGCGATCGCCGAATCTCGAACTGCACCCCAGCTAGGCATCTTTACTACTTCGGCATTGAAGCCATATTTTTTATAGAACCCCAGAGGTTCGGACATAATAATTGGCGTAGCGCAGGTAATGGGAATAAAGCCAATTCTAAGATCTCTTTTTTCCAGATTTTCGGCACCTTCAACTGTTTCGGAAACATCGACAGAGGTTTCTGAACTTTGCTCCCCAGGGGCGCAATTGGTAAGACTTACTAATGCTGCACCCACCGCCAAATTCTTCAGGAAACGACGACGACTAAAATCGCTAGCCTGAATTACATCGCCAAAAAACTCCCCAGCTTTATGTCCAAATGCAGCGGCAAAGGCGTTTTCGATTCCTCCTGCTTGTTTGCATAATTCTAAAACTAATTTTTCTCGCTTAGGATTGCCCTTCCCTGCTACTTTTAACAACAAAGTTTTTCGCAAGTCAGCAGCATTGACTGCATCTGCCATTTTGAAGGTATCTGGCTTGTAAATTCCCATTTTTGTCAGATCGCCAATCATATCGATGGGATCTGTGGGCATATCCTCCGCCATAAATTTCCAGTGATCGCTTGTCAGATGAACCCCACCACAGGTCGCACAAACTGAATCCATCTCGCTCAGATTTCCTCTCTCGGAGCTAAGGTTACTCCACTTATCTGTAGCGTTAGTACTTGAGGAAATTACCATATCTATAATTATAATATTGCTCTATGTGGTCATTAGAACCTCTTTTTTATTTCTAATTTGTAGCAATTTTTACGTAATCTACATTACGTTTGATAATTAAGCTTTGAAAAGATTTATTTTTCCTTGATTTAGCTTTAAATCATAGATCCCAATGACGAAAATTATGATAAATACTAATTTGCTCCAATATGCTTAAGCTACTTGGTGACTTCTTCAAAGGGGTTACTATATAGTCACCTTTTTAGCTAATAAGACTAAATCTAAATCGGGTAATAGTTCGCTTAGCAATTGCTGTAGATAACTATCATCTTGCCAACAGTAAATCTTAAATTTATTCTGCCACCGCTAGTAGACTTCTGGCATGAATCATAATTAACTACCTTTCTTGGAGGGACAAAGGTTAAAGGTTAAAGGGAAAATAGATTAGTCTGCTATTCAGGTAAGAGGTCTAATGTAGAAAAGTTTTTTTTATATAGGTCAGGAGTAACTTTAATCTTTTTTAAAAGCTAATTTGATTATTATTCTTCGTCACGTATTTGTATTAATTTATCAATAAAATTCAAGGCTTTTTTGTAGTTGCTTTTATTATTGATTTGATCATGGTTAAATAAATCAATCATCATTTCTCTAAATTTAAGGATAATATCTATAGATTCAATACTTTTATTTGAGTACGTCTTCTACTCGTCTTTTTATTTTGCGACGTTGAAAATAATCTAAGGCAGCATAACTAACAGTATGGTCAATTGTGTTTGCTACTAATCCTGTAATTACACCTAAAGCAAAATCCTCAATTCCCATTATGTAAGTGTGTCAAGCTATGTAATTGTTTTAATTAATTCTGCAATAAATATAGCAGCTTATTTTAAAAGACATCATGCTATAATAACCTATTAATTATTATTAATTAGCTAGCAAAAGGAAGTTCCTCAAGATAAAGTTCGGTAGCTTCTTTCAAATTTGCCAAAGCTTCTTCTACCGTCTCTCCTTGACTTGCTGTAACTACTTCAGGACATTGGGTAACATATACATCTTCTTCCCAATGCAATATGGCGGTCAAAGTTTGCTTCGTGTTTGCTACAGACTTTGCGGTCATAGAGATTACCAACTATTTTCAATTTCTAGTTTAGTTAATTTTTTAGATACTTGATAAGCTAAATAATCATCAACATCTCCCCAAAAGTAAGAACTGCTTCAAACATTATACGGCTTTGATCTACATAATAATGATTGTTACCGAGCAAACGTCTCTGTTGTTAACGAGAGTTCTGATTTGTCAGCCTGAGTATAATCCCAGCCAATCTCTAAGCCATAGTTTTGAGTTTGGTAAGCTGTTCCTGATAATTCCGACAATCTGCTAATCATCATTAGTTGTAATACAATAATCAGTAGTTTAGTTAAACTCATGGCGATCGCTAATTGAAAACAAATCAACAGTTGTTATTTTCTTATTTAATAATAATAGTTTGAATTAGGTGCAATCTTTGACAAAGTAGGCAAAATTTACGTTTAAATTAAGAAAACTGAAGTTAGACTAATTTTATAAATAATAGACACTTTTATTAATCTCTTATTAATTATCATGGGTTAGTGATTAATTAATTTATTAATTATTTACGCTGTAAGCAGTTTAGATATTAATCAAGAATTAGATTTATTTGTTCGACAGATAAATAGCTTTGACCAGAAGTTTCACCGTAAAGACCCATGGCAGGTTCAAGTTTCGAGCTAGAGACAGTGCTGCGTCTAATATTGTATTGTTTTTGGGCTATTAAAGAAAGCTGCCATTCAAGAGGCTATTTGTTAGAAGAAGTAAAGTTTAATATGACTAAGCATATCAAAAAGCCAGCAATTATAGGTTCATAAGAGCCTTGAGTAGAAAGAGTTTGAATAGTTTTTAACAAGTTGTCTTTCTCTTCAATGCCTCCTAACAGCGAAATAAATGCAAAGGAAGAAACTATCAAAATAATTAGCCTAACTAAGAAAATTGATGATACTATTTTTTTAGTGAATGCGGTGAATATTTCATCAGAACTTAATTCATTATCGCTACCAGCTTGTTCAAAAGTAACTACTAATAATCCTAAGATTGAGCCTAAGCTAACTAACAAATACTTGGAAAATATTTTCCATTCAGAGCGATTTATTGTTATTGAATCAGCTTCAGTCTTACGTTGTTCTGGGCTAATATCAACGTATGGAACTTCAGAATTAGATTCGTACTGAGGAAGTGAAATCTTAGGTGTAGGCTGAATGGTTGTATTAGGTTCAATAGGTTCTGGCTCAAATTCCTCTGATTCCCAGGATTCATCTTCTGATATACCAGCGATTTCTAAATCATATTGTTCGGCAACAAAGTAATCTTGTATTTCCTTAACTAATCTTGTTCCATCGCTTTGTTGTGCAATCAACCACCCCTGTAGACGTTGAGGGCAAGAATCTTTATTAGCCTCTATAGGATTATCAATATCAACTTGATACCAGATTTGATTATTGATTGTTTGTATAACTTTACTATATCTGAACTGAGTTCCCGACTTTACTGCACATATATTTTCTCCAAGTTTATAGCCAAAAAGCGTTATTTTAGGTGAGTCTTTTCTAACATTGACAACAAATTCGCTATGTTGATTTGGGTTAGGATTAATTACTCTGCCCAAACCTGAGTTACTTTCACTTTGAGCCAGAGATAAATTCCAATGGCTATCAATAATTAATATTCCGAGGAGTGTTATCCAAAAGAATTGGAACAATAAAATTGGGAAAATATTAAATATTTTCTTTTTTTTGATCATGTTTCAAATTGTATTTTAAGGTCTTGCTTCTAAGTTTATAAAAGGTTGTCAGCTAGAAGGAGACTAACTCTTAAAAATTAATAAGCGATCGCTTTTGCTAACCTAAATGCAAATCTACTAAAAATCAACAAGCTGGTTACTATCAATCCCAGGCGATCATGTACGTTATTCACTTTGCATTTAATCCTCTAGCTTCACATTGCTTAAAAGTTTGCCAACTTAGAACCGAATCGCGATCGCGATCCGCGCACTCCGAAGGAATCGCAATTCATAAAACAATTTGCAAGATAGTTCACATCCTGACAACTAAATCTACATCTCATGATTTGTAGGTTTTTAGTGTCATAAAATGCACTAAATGTATTTTAATCATGCGAAAAAGACATCAGTGCTGTGAACTGAGTCAACAAAGTATGTAGATTAAGTTGTATGTAAAGCGTTTGGATTTATAAACTAATGACCAACAAAAAAAATATAGTCGTAGTTGGTAACGGTATGGTTGGTCACAAGTTCCTTGAGTTGATGGTACAAAAAGATGTATCTCAAGCCTGGAATTTAGTTACCTTCTGCGAAGAACCCCGCGTTGCTTATGATCGCGTAAACTTAAGCGGTTACTTTTCAGGGAAAACAGCAGCGGATCTGACTTTGGTAGAACCAGGGTACTATCAAGATCATAATATTGAAATTCATATCGGCGATCGCATTATTAGTATAGATAGAGAGAATAAAATTGTTACCTCGGCTAATGGTGAGTCGATAAGTTATGACAAGCTTATTTTAGCGACGGGTTCTTATCCTTTTGTACCACCGATTAAGGGGAATGATAGCCCTGGTACTTTTGTATATCGGACAATTGAAGACTTAGAAAATATGGAGGCTTGGGGCAAGCAGTCTCAAGTCGGTGTGGTTGTTGGTGGTGGCTTACTAGGTTTGGAATGTGCCAACGCTTTAAAATCGATGGGTTTACAAACTCATGTAGTGGAGTTTGCCCCCAGGTTAATGCCTGTACAGATCGATGAAGTAGGTGGGGAAGTTCTGAAGGATAAGATCGAAGCGTTAGGGGTAGAAGTACACACAAGCAAGTCTACGACTAACATTGTCAGTGAGGATGGCAAGCTGGTAAAAATGGAGTTTGCTGATGGTAGCGAATTGGGGACAGACATGATTGTCTTCTCGGCTGGGATTCGCCCCCGCGATCAACTAGCTAGGGATTGCGGTTTAAGCATTGGTGAACGAGGCGGCATTGTAATTAACGAACACTGTGTTACCAGCGATCCTGATATTTATGCCATCGGAGAATGCGCCCTCTATAACAATCGGATCTTTGGTTTAGTGGCACCTGGTTACACTATGGCAGAAGTAGCTAGCGATAACATTACTCAAGTAGGTTCGCAAACTTTCACGGGTGCGGATATGTCTACCAAGTTGAAGTTATTAGGAGTTGATGTTGCTAGCTTTGGGGATAATTTTGGCAGAACTCCAGGGGCGAAGGAATTAGCTTTTAACGATACTATTAACGGTACTTATAAAAAGTTAGTAGTGTCAGAAGACGGTAAACTACTACTGGGGGGAATCTTAATTGGTGACGCTTCTGCATACGGTAATCTCTTGCAACTAGTACAGAATAAAATCACCCTTCCTCCTCATCCAGAAGATTTGTTGGTTCCCCACAGAGAAGGGGCAACTACACCCTTGTTAGGAGTAGACAACTTACCCGACACGGCGCAGATCTGCTCTTGTAATAATGTCTCTAAGGCAGATCTCTGTAGTACCATTGCCGATGGCGTCATGGATTTGGGAGAATTAAAGCAATGCACCAAAGCGGGTACTGGTTGCGGTGGCTGTGTTCCTCTAGTTAAAGATATCCTCAACACCGAACTAAAAAAAGCAGGGGTGGAAGTTAAGAACCATGTTTGCGAACACTTTGCCTATTCCCGTCAGGAACTATATCATTTAGTGCGGGTAAATAAAATTAAGACTTTTGCCGATTTACTCGAACAACATGGTACAGGTCATGGTTGCGAAATCTGTAAACCCACCGTTGCTTCCATACTGGCTTCTACTTGGAACGAACATATCTTAGAAACTCCCCATGTAGGATTACAGGATACCAACGATTATTATTTAGCAAATATCCAAAAAGACGGTACCTATTCGGTGATTCCCCGCGTACCTGGAGGTGAAATTACCCCCGAAAAACTAATTGTCTTAGGTGAAGTCGCTCAAGAGTTTGGACTCTATACCAAAATCACGGGGGCACAACGGGTAGACTTATTTGGGGCGCGAGTAGATCAGTTACCCGCAATCTGGAAACGTTTAGTTGCTGCGGGCTTTGAATCGGGACATGCCTATGGCAAAGCTCTACGTACCGTAAAATCCTGTGTCGGTAGTACTTGGTGTCGTTTCGGGGTCGATGATTCCACAGGTTTAGCTATCGAACTAGAACAAAGATATCGTGGATTGCGATCGCCCCACAAGTTAAAATCTGCTGTATCGGGCTGTACACGTGAGTGTGCCGAGGCGCAAGGGAAAGACTTTGGTATCATCGCTACCGAAAATGGCTGGAATTTATATGTCTGCGGTAATGGCGGGATGACTCCTCGCCATGCGGTGTTATTAGCTACGGATCTGGACAAGGAAACCCTGATTAAATATATCGACAGGTTCTTAATGTTCTATATCCGCACTGCTGATAAACTGCAACGTACTTCCGTCTGGTTTAGCAAACTAGAAGGTGGCTTGGATTATCTCCAGAGTGTTATTATCGAAGACTCCTTGGGCATCTGTGACGAACTAGAAGCGCAAATGCAGCACCTAGTTAATACCTATCAGTGTGAATGGAAGACTACCCTCGAAGACGAATCCAAGCTACAGCGCTTCCGTCATTTCGTAAATAGCGATCGCCCAGATCCAACTCTAGCCTATGTTGAAGAGAGAGGGCAAAAACGCCCTGCAACTGAAGCAGAGAAAGAAAGTTTAACTGTATAACCCTATATAGCAACTGTAAGGGCAAATATCTGTTCGCCCATTAAAGGAGAAATTTAATTAATGATTCAAGCAATATCCAACGAAGCTACGACACAATGGACAACCGTCTGTCAAATTAGCGATATCAAGCCTAATACGGGTGTATGCGCTCTTTTTAATGATGAACAGGTGGCAATCTTCCGTCTTGGGGAAACCGATCAGGTTTACGCCCTCTCCAACTACGATCCCTTCAGCAAAGCTTATGTCTTATCTCGGGGCTTAGTTGGCGACCGCCAAGGTATAGTTAAAGTTGCAGCACCGATCTATAAGCAAAATATCAATCTGCAAACAGGGGAATACCTCGACAATCCTGAAATTACAATTCCCACTTATCTTGTTAGGGTCGTTGAGGGAGAAGTGCAGTTAGGTAAATAGAATTAGTAAATAATTTGTGTAAAGCGATCGTTGTTGCTGAAAAGTAGAGCGATCGCTTTTTCTTGGTTTTTATAGAACCTATGTAGATTTCATTATTAATTTATTAGGTAGAAAACACAAGTAATATCATTTCAGTTTTTAACTAAGACACATCATTTATTGGTTTTAGCCTTTAGCCATGAGTTATATTAGTTCTCAAAAGTAACGAGAGATTTGATAGAGAAAAGGGAATAGACAACAGGCAATAGATAACTTAAGGGTTTACAAGTTATTTCTGGTTAAGAAATAACTGACTCTTCTATCTAGCTATTTTTAATAATTTGTAAATTATCTTTAAGTAAATAGTTATTTTTGGCACAATATCAGACCAAACCACTGTCTTTTATCTGTGTAATTTTCAATTAAATTTAAATCGTGGTTTTTTAAAAGTTTTGCTATCGTTTCTAATTTGAACTTACGAGAAATTTCAGTTAAAATTGCTTCGTTTTGTTGTAAATTAATCGTAAAATTCAGATCCGCAAAAGTAACAGTTTGCTGCTGTTGACTAATCAAATACATTTCAATTTGATCTTGAGCTTGATTGTAGATTGCTTGATGTTTAAATAAATCTAAATTAAAGTTACCTGCAAAATGATGGTTTAGATGCTGCAACATATTCAGGTTAAACTTGGCAGTAATTCCCTCTGTATCATTGTATGCCGCTTCTAAAATAGAGACTTGCTTTTGCAGATCAATTCCTAATAAAAAATAGTCTCCAGGATTCAAAGCAGAGGTAACTTGATTTATCAAGCGATCGCACTCTTCAGGGTTAAAATTACCAATACTGCTGCCTAAAAAGATAATTAATCTTCTACCTAAAGAGCTACTAGCTAGCTGCTCTAATGCCTTACTATAGGTTGCTACTTTGCCTTGAATTTTTAACTGGGGATAATCAGTAAGTAAATCTTTGGCGCTGGCTTGAAGAATACTATCGCTAACGTCAACAGGAACATAATATAAAGGGCAATTAATATTCTTGGTATAAGCATCAAGCAAGTACCGAGTTTTGGTTGAACTACCACTCCCCAATTCAACTAGCTCAACTGCTTTTGTCTGGGTCATAATTGAGGTGGCGTGTTCTTTTAAAATGCTCGCTTCGGTACGAGTCGGATAGTATTCGGGGAGCTGACAAATAGCTTCAAATAGCTCTGAACCTTGAGCATCGTAAAAGTAGCGAGCAGGAATTACCTTGGGAGTTTGACTAAAACCACTGATGACATCCTGAATATCATCTTGCTCTATTTGTTGAACATCTAATAAATAATCAATATCTAATCTATTACTGGTAGAATAGCGATCGCTACTGGCTGAAGAAGAAAGCGTTGACATTAATCCTGTGGGCTAATTGCTTAGTGTTCTAGAATACATTTGTTTCAGCTAATAGCTGCATTTAAAAGCATACCGAAAAAACTGTTTCTTTAGTTACAAAGCGCAATATTTACAAACCGTAAACTTTGGCAAAAACTTGAAATATTTCCCCGATCTTGAATTGAGCTAAAATTTCCCTGGCTAGCAATAACTTAGTAATTGAGGAATAAATCAGCATGGATGTTAAGGCTGCGGTAGCTTTTGGCTCTGGCAAACCTTTGAGTATTGAAACTGTTCAACTAGAAGCGCCGCAAGCAGGGGAAGTCCTGGTTGAAATCAAAGCTACAGGGGTGTGTCATACTGATGCCTATACTCTTTCGGGAGCAGATCCCGAAGGTTTATTCCCGACTATTTTAGGACATGAAGGGGCAGGGATTGTTGCTGAAGTAGGCGCAGGAGTAACTAGCGTCAAGCCAGGAGATAAAGTAATTCCCTTATACACTCCTGAATGCCGCCAATGTGCTTACTGTTTGAGTCAAAAAACCAATCTTTGTCAGGCGATTCGGGCTACCCAAGGTAAGGGAGTAATGCCCAACGGCACCAGCCGCTTCTCTCTTGATGGTGAGTCGCTTTATCACTACATGGGGACATCGACCTTTGCTAACTATACGGTATTACCTGAGATTGCCTTAGCAAAAATTCGTGATGATGCTCCTTTGGACAAGGTATGTTTAATTGGTTGCGGTGTGACAACTGGTTTAGGTGCCGTAATCAATACTGCCAAGGTTGAACCAGGCTCCAACGTGGTGGTGTTTGGCTTAGGTGGCATTGGCTTAAATGTGATTCAAGGAGCCAAAATGGTGGGGGCGAGTAAGATTATCGGTGTCGATATTAACCCCGATAAACAAGCTATGGCAACAGATTATGGCATGACGCACTTTGTCAATCCCAGAGAAATTGAAGGTGATCTGGTTACCCACTTAGTAGAATTGACAGGAGGAGGAGCTGACTATAGCTTTGAATGTATCGGCAATGTCCAAGTTATGCGCCAGGCTCTAGAATGCTGTCATAAAGGGTGGGGTGTTTCTACTGTTATTGGCGTAGCAGGTGCTGGAGAGGAAATTAGCACCCGCCCATTTCAATTGGTTACAGGGCGAGTATGGCAAGGCAGTGCTTTTGGTGGTGCCAGGGGACGGACAGATGTGCCTAAAATCGTTGATTGGTACATGGAAGGGAAAATCAATATTGATGATCTGGTAACTCATACCATGCCCCTTGAGAAGATTAACGATGCTTTTGATTTGATGCATCGAGGAGAATCTATTCGGAGTGTAGTTACTTTTTAACTGATGTTACGCACGCTTTCGATCTGTTAAGGCTGGTCAAGGGGGAAAGGTTAAAGGTTAAAGGTTAAAGATTTTAGAACAATTGTACTGGCAAAAAAAATCTTAAATAGGGTCTTGACTCAGCGATCGCCTTTTTGTTAAAATTATTTTCATAATGGGAATAGTCGTAGCTACAAGTAAGTGCTCAGATTCCAATTATGAAGAGTATTTTTTAATTTAACCACGAATTACGGCAATTTGTCAAAAAACTGAGTTTTTTCGAGGCTTGAATTTTAAATTTTAAATCTTGTATTCGTCTTTAGGCAGGGATTGTAGCGATCCACCTGTTTATTTGTAAAATATTATATCATGGCTGGCTATAGTTGCGTTGCTTCAATTGCAATCGGTCGGCTACCCAGAGAGGAATCGCTTTCTTAAGGAAAGTAGGAGAAGAGAAGACAAGACAAAATCTAGAGTAATTTATGAATTGTTAACCAGTTAAATCAAACGCTAACCAGGGTAGTATTCTTGCAATAGAATTTCAGCTTAATATTACCGTGCAAAAAGCTTTATCTCCTTTCTTCCAGGTTTCTCTTTGTACCGTTGGTTATCTCTTAACCCATAGTGACATCGCTCTCGCTCAAGTTACGTCTGATGGTACAGTCAATACCCAAGTCAATCAAAACGGTAGCGTGGCTGAAATCACAGGAGGAGAAACCAGGGAGGGTAATCTTTTCCATAGCTTTCAAGATTTTTCTATACCTACAGGTAACGAAGCTTTCTTTAACAACAAAGATGATATTGCTAATATCTTCTCCCGTGTAACTGGGGGAAATATTTCCAATATTGATGGTTTGATTCGCGCTAACGGCAATGCTAGTTTATTTTTAATTAACCCCGCAGGTATTATCTTTGGTCAGAATGCCAGTTTAAATATCGGCGGCTCGTTTTATGGCAGTAGTGCCAGCAGTATTTTGTTTGAGGATGGTGAGTTTAGCGCAGCGGATTTAGATAATCCTCCTTTGTTAACGGTCAATGCGCCGATTGGTTTGAGTTTTCGGGATAATCCAGTTTTTTTATTGATAATGGTACTTTAAATACCAGTAGTTCAGGACAAGGAGATGCAGGTACTATTTCGATTACGGCTAGCGATCAATTTACTGCCACTAATGAAAGTTTGATTTTAGCTAATGTTGGCAATACAATTGAAGCTCCAACAGTTGGTAGAGTCGGCAATATAGAAATTATTGCCAAAGATATTACTTTGAATAATAATTCACAAATACAAGCGGGAGCTTTTTCAGGTGCTACTGCTGAAGGTTCTGGTAGTATATTTTTAACAGCTAGTGAATCAATTTCCTTTACAGGATTAAATACAGGAATTTTTAGTAATAATGATTCTGGTTCATTTGGTAATGCTAGTGATGCTAGATTATCAGCACCTCTAATTAATCTTAAAGATGGTGCGGTGATAACTTCTGTTAACTCAGGAGAGGGAAATGGTGGAAATATATTTATTGAAGCAGATAATTTGAATTTAGAAAATGGTAATACTATTTCTGCTGCTACAGTATCAGGAACAGGTGGTACTGTTACTTTAGATATCGCTGAAAATATAACTTTACGCGACAACAATAGCTTTGATGATAATAATATTATTTCTGCTAGAGCTACAGAAGATGCAAATGGTGGAAACTTAAGTATTGATAGTAGATTTATTCTTGCTTTTCCTAGCAGTGGTAATGGGAATGATATTATTGCCAGTGCCGAACAAGGACAAGGCGGTAACATTAACATCAACGCTGAGTCTTTATTTGGTATCAGTGAAGGTGTTGCTGTTGCAGGAAACGAAACAAATGATATTGATGCTAGTTCGCAATTTAGTATAGATGGTGACGTTACGATCAACACTCCAGATACTAATTCGATTCAGGGTACGACAGAATTACCATCTAATATAGTTGTGCCAGAACAAACCACAGCTCAAGCTTGTCAAAGTAACAGGGAAATTGTAGCTAAAAATGGTTTGACTATTAAAGGTAAGGGTGGTGTTCCTGCTGCGCCCGAATCTGTAATGGATTCGCAAAATATATATGTTAACGGGGAAGATGTTGACTCGACAGTCGCTATTTCCCAGTCGATAGAAACTAGCCAAGGTAAGATTCAGCCAGCTAGGGGAATTAGGGTTAAGCAAGATGGTGGTATTGTTTTAACTGCTTATCGGACAAATAATTTAGGAGCAAGAATTCCTGGATCTGAGATAAATTGCGATCGCTAATAATCTGAACCAACCTTCATGGGAGTAATTCGAGAATTGTCAAAGGTATACTTAATATTGCTTTAAATATAAAATTTGATGATCGAGCATCTTTATAATTCAATATCAGCTTAACTTTTATGTCTGACCAGCCTTCTCCCCAGGAAATATTACAAACTTTACTACCACACCTAAGGGTAGCAGCAGGTTATGCCAGACAAATTCAGAACAAAATTATTTCATTGCCAGCTAAAGAAGCAGGAGATAATATCTTATCGGCAGCCTTAACTGATGCTGATCTTTCGATTCAAACTATGGTGGAAGTAGCTTTGTTGGGAACTTATCCCGAACTTGCTTTTTACGGCGAAGAGTACGAACAATCCCGCAATACCAAATATTTTGCTGCGGTCGAATTAAACACTAATAGCTATTTAATTACTCTTGATCCGATTGACGGAACTAAATATTATCTTGATGGTTTTGACAATTATCAGATTATTTTAAGTATTCTCAATGTTGATAGTTACGAAGCAGTAATTGCCATTTCTCCTGCCCAGAATTGTTACTATTACACAACTAAAAATCAGCAAGTACATCAAGGTCATCTAGAGCAAGACTTGAACCAGTGTACTCCCTTACAAATAAACAATCCAACTCCTACAATTTTATTAGGCTGGGGTATGGCTCACTTGAAGTCTTCGTTATCGGACAAATATCAAGTAATTGATATTGAAAACTGTTATTCTTCTACAGTTAAATATCCTAACTATAATGGGATCTTTTCAGGAGACTTAATCGGCTGGATTACTAAGCGGGGCAAGTTTATTGATAGTGCTGCACTGGCATTTATGGCACAACAACAAGGCTGCATTGTAACTAGCTTAGATGGGTCTTCTCTACCACCACTACATACTTGCCAAGACTATAGTTATGATGGTGTGATTGTGGCTAATACTCCTCAACTGCATCAAGATTTATTGGCGGTTTGTAAGGACGTGTTCCTCGAATGAATTCGGGGGTTTGTACCACAAGGGCATAACATATCGTCCTGTCAAAAATTTGCGTTAAATATCTAAATAGTAGTCTGAACCAATAGCAAACTATAAATTCAATATATTTCTACTAGATATGGACAACTATAAAAATTTTATTTCACCTCGCAGGGTTAAGCGCTATCTTCGGTATTTTATTTCTTTAATGATAGCTGTCGTCTGTTTATCTTGGTCGATGAATCATTCAGTAGTTGCCCAAACCAATGAATTAGAAGGTGAGCTAGAAATCATCGCCCAATTCCCTATCGAACATCCTACAGGAAATATTGCCGTTACCCCAGAAGGCAGGATAATTATGAGCCAGCACCAATTCTATGGTGCGCCATTGCGAGTAGTGGAAGTATTAGAAGACGGTAGTGTTACTCCCTTTCCAAATCAAGCCTGGAGTAGTGAACCCAACGATCAAGGAGTTGGTTTGAATACGGTTTTAGGACTTCAAGCCGATCAAGATGGTATAGTCTGGATGCTTGATCGTAGTGATGGTTCAGGACAACCAGGTAAAATAGTTGGTTGGGATACGGATAATGATGAACTATACCAGGTAATTTACTTACCCCAGCCGATTATCCGCGACAGTCCTTTTCTCAATGATTTAGCAGTAGATCTCGAACACAATGCAATTTATGTCACTGATACTGCAAGTGGTGACGATTCAGCGCTAATTGTAGTAGATTTGAACACAGGATTTTCTCGCCGAGTATTAGAGGGAGATATTTCAACTCGCCCTGAAGATATCCCGATGATTATCGATGAGCGGGTAATTAATCTGTTAGGAAAACCAGCTAGAATTGGCGCAAATCCCATTACCATCGATCCTGACAACGAGTGGGTTTATTATGCACCAATGAGCGCGACCTCTTTGTATCGTATCGCTACTGAAGATTTATTGAATGAATCTCTTTCGACCCAGGAATTGTCAAATAGAGTCGAACGCTATGGTGATAAGCCAATATGTGATGGAATTACCGTTGATGATGCAGGTAACGTTTATATTAGCTCCATTACCGAAAATGCGATCGGAGTGGTAGACGAAACTGGCACTTATCAAATTTTATATCAAGATAACCAACTACTAAGTTGGGCTGACGGCATGTCTTTTGGTTCAGATAATTATATTTATGCCACTGTAAATCAATTGCAAAATTCTCCGCCACTTAATAACGGAGAAAATGACTTTAAACCTCCTTTTTACATTGTGAGGTTTCCTGCTTTAGCTTCAGGAGAAAGTGGGAGATAAGATATCGTAGTATCTGGCTCTGTTAGGACAAGTTTATCTATCTGCTCGTAAGGATGAGGGATGAGCAATAGTTAGAGAACGATACTATTACCATAAATCCCTCTTGCCTAAATTAATTATTGAGTAATTAAGCTGCCCAAAGTCTTGAGCATTTCTTGTTCATTAAACGGCTTAGAGAAATATGCCGCTGCGCCTAATTTCATCGCCAGCTTGCGGTGTTTATCATTACTGCGAGAGGTTAACATAGCTATAGGAAGTTGCTCAAATTTAGGATCGGACTTAATTTCACTTAAGACTCCATATCCATCAAGTCTTGGCATCTCTACATCACAGATCACTGCCTGTACAGCTAATCCTCCCTCTAGTTTGTCAACAGCATCTCGACCATCTTTAGCTTCTTCAACTCGATAGCCATTGCGTTCCAGGATTCCTGCTAAGTAGCGCCGCACATTGACCGAATCATCTACGATCAGTATGGTTGAGCTTTCTTCAACAGAGAAAGTGGTGGTGGGAATTTTATCAACTGTAGCTGGTGCAGTGAGAGTAGAAAATGATGCCCGCTGTTGTCTAGCAATTCCTTTATAAAATGCATTAGGTTCAATTAGAGGAATAACTCGACCATCTCCCAACACGGTTGAGCCAGTAAATCCTGGAAACAGAGGAATTGAGGTATTAACCGATCTAATTGCTACTTCTTGTTCATTCCAATATTTTTCTAGATAAATCCCCTGAGGTCGATTGGCTTCTGCAAAAATTAAGACAGTAGGATGCTCGATCTTAGCTGTTCCTGACATCTCAAAGGTTTTACTTGGGCGCTGAAACTTCAGGTGTTGTTGCGGTCTAATTATGGGAACCGACTGACTGTTCCAAGAGATAAATTCTTGTTGATTACTACTACTGCTAGCATCAGATTTAAACTGAATAATTTCTTTAATACTATGAACAGGGATAGCAAAAACCATTCCCCCACTTTCGACAATTACTACCCGCAATACTAGTAAGGATAAAGGAACAGTAATAGTAAAAGTAGTTCCCTGTCCCAATTCAGTTTTGACCTGAATATCACCCCGAATTTGTTGCAAATTGGAACGAACTACGTCCATACCCACACCACGCCCTGAGAGTTCTGTAACCTGGTCGGCAGTGCTAAACCCAGGTTCAAAAATTGCATCAAGTACATCTGTATCGGAAATACCATTTACTTCTTCAGAAGATAAACCCATCTTTAAAAGGCGATCGCGAATTTTTTGAGTATTAATTCCTCTGCCATCATCAGTAACCGTGATTATATTTTGATTACCTTGTTGGGTCGCTTTTAGCAGAATTTTACCCGAACTTGTCTTACCAGCAGCAATGCGAGTCTCGGGATCTTCTAGTCCATGATCGAAAGCATTACGTAATAGATGAGTTAGAGGATCGCTGAGATACTCGATCGCCTGACGGTCAATTTGAGTTGTTTTTCCTTCAATTACTAGATCAACTTGCTTCCCGTGTTGTGCCGACAAATCGCGGATCAGTCTGGGAAAGCGCCCCACTAGTTCGGCAAAAGGACGCATTTGCGTGCGGGTAACATTTTGCTGTAGCTCGCGAGTGGTATAGCTAAACTCTCGAATTACCTGATTCATTTCCTGGACACCAAAGTCGATGTCGGCAGTTACCTCCTGAAGCTGAACGATAGTTTCCATCTGCTCTTGTGACAGCAGGTGCAAGTCTGTATAGCGATCCATCTCTAAGGAGTCAAACTTTTCTTCAATAGCCGAGTTAGAAGTTGCTGACCAAGAAGAATTACTCGTCGCAGCAGTTACAGGTTGAGCCGTGGGCAACATACCTTCTAAAGACGCCCAATCATATAGTTTGCGTAGCTGATTACTAGACTGTTCTAAACGCCGCATTCTATCTCTAGTCAAGCCGACAAACTCTTGTAGTTGATTAAGTCGCAACAGTGCCGCATTACGCTCTAGGATCAATCTACTAGATAAGTCGCTGAGGCGTTCTAGTTGTTCGGCAGGAACTCTCACCATTCTGCTTGGTTCTTGCTTAGCTGGCTGAATTGACTGAGCCTGCTGTAGCTGCTGTGGCTCTGGAGTAGTTTCAGGTTTTGCTGGAACTGGCTGCTCAATTTGAGCAAAAGCAGCGTCGAGATCTAATAGTTCTCCTGCATCAGGAACCAGGTCGTCAAGATCGATAATTTCAGCAGGAGTAGTTTCAGAAGCAGCGTTGAGATCTGATAATTCTGATTCTAAAGTAAAATCTGTTTCTAAAAAATCAAGAGAGAGAGACTCAGAACCCAATTCCGTATCCCTGATATTTTGTATTTCTTCCAGTTCAGCCGCATCAAAAAACTCTGCTACATCAGGAGTTGCTTTCGCTTCAGTCGCAGTATCTGCCGCTGGTTCCAAAACGCCATCTAGACTAGTTGGCAACCTATCTATTCTGCCCACTAATACCAAAGCATGCGATCGCTCCCATAATTTTAGCGCCTGATGTGCCAAGTCTTTAATTTCATTGAGAGGAGTAACCGCTAGGTGCTGTTGCACTGATTGACAAAGCTGTACAAATGGTTCAATTTGGCTCATCATGCCAAATTCAGCTAGTTGCTCTGTCTGTAGTTCCAGTTCTGCTTTTAGTGCCTGTGGCTCTAAGGTATCAATTAAAGGTTCAAAACTCTCTAAACAATCTTCTACTCCACTTTGAAATACTAAGGTAGAAACATCAACCTGTTCCTCCTCTGCCAAAAGCATGTCTTCATCTGACTCTTTTAAATCTCCCAGTCTGGCATGCAAACTAGCAAAGATAGGCTCGGCATTTTGATTGAGCCATTCTTGATCTACTGAAGCTTGCTGTTGGTTCAAATTTCTGACTGCTCGCATACAGTCAACTCCCTGAAGCAGCAAAGTTATGACTTCTTGGTCAACTAAGCTGTTATCTTTGCGTACCCGCAGAATTTTTAAAAAATCCTCCAAACGGTGGGCAATCTGACTCAAGGGAACAAACCGCATCATTGCCGCACCACCCTTGAGAGAATGAGCAGAGCGCATTGCCGTATCTAACAAGCTAGGTTCTGCTCCCTGAGCATCCAAATCCATTAGCAAGGATTCTAGGCTATTAAAATACTCTTCCGCTTCTGACAAAAAGTCTAATCTTACTTGTTGATCCGTGTCCATTGCAATATCAGGTTGTAGGTAGTTATCGATGCAGTTCTAGGGAGGTTAGGTTAGCCATTAGCCATTAGCCGTTAACCATTAGCCGTTAGCTAAAAGAGGTATTGAACCCAGTAGCGTAAAAGCTCTAAGTCTTTTACGCTGGACTGACAGTTTTTTTCGGTCAAGAAAAAGAAATGAGAAGCAGCAATTGTTAAACAGCTTGATCCTCAATCAACAGAGAATCAAAACAGAGCAATTATTAAATTTACTGTCTCCCCAAACTCCAATACTAGGCAGATGCAGCAGACATAACCGTATTGTCTTCTTCTGACTCAGTTACCTTAAACTGAGCAACAGATTCTTGCAGTTGACCTAGAATTTCGGTGGTGGACTGAATTGCCTGTGCCACCTGACTCGAAGATTGCGAACGTTCCTGAGAAGTTTTACTGTTGAGCATCATAACTTCAGTTACTGCCTGGGAAGTTTCCGCTTGGGAGATGGTAGCAGAAGAAATCGATTTCATCAGGCGGTCAATTTCTTGAGATTTAGTTAACACCGTACTCAAACTGACTTTTGTTGCCTCAACTAAGCGAGTACTATCAACCACCTGAGAAGTTCCAGTTTCCATAGCTGCCACAACTTCTTGAGTCTCTTGCTGAATCCCCGTAATTAGCTGGGCAATTTCTTGAGTCGCTTTGGCTGACTGTTCCGCCAGCGCCCCAACTTGTTCCGCAACCGCCGTGAAGCCTTGACCAAGTTCCCCTGCACGAGCTGCCTCTACCGAGGCGTTAATCGCTAGCAAGTTAGTTTTGAGGGCAATTTCATCAATCAGGGCTACTACTTGGGAGATCTGTTGTGCCGATTCCCCAAGACGCTTAATTTTCTTGGAAGTATCACCAATAGTAGTCCGTAGACCTTGAATACTATCTACCGTCTGATCCATGACGTCGTTTCCTTCCTGGGCACTGGTAAACGCGTCATTAGAGATTGCTGCGGTTTGTTCTGCGTTTTCTGCCACCTCTTGAATGGAACTAGACATTTCCTCCACAGAAGCCAGGGTAGACTGAATTTGTTCCGCTTCGGCGATCGCCTGTTGGGCAATTTCCCGTACCGAACTTTCGTTTTGTACCAGGGAAGAACTTACTTGTCCTGCGGAGTCTTTTACCTGAAGGGCAATTTCTTTTAAGTTTTCAATAATGGCGTTGAACAAATCGGCAATGATTCCCACATCTCCGTCGGTTAACTGAGCCCGAACTGTTAAGTCTCCTTCAGAAGCTGGTTCTAGGGCTTCCATCAAACCAACTACCGCATTTTCCAAATCTTCCCGCTGTTGCTTTTGCTCGGCGGCGCTTTGTTCCAAAGACTTGTTGAGTTCGTTGAGGGACTCTTGGTTTTCTTTCTGCTGGATAATCGACTTTCTTTGAGAGTAAATTGCATATCCCCCTAAGCCTAGAATCAGTCCGATTAAACTTACCCACAGCCAGAGATAATCTTGAATTAAGTCTTCGAGGGTAATTTGTCCGATTTCATCATAGGGAGCAATATTAAGATCGATAAACAGATCGTGTACTGGTCGATAGTTAAGAGGAACCGTCCAACCTTCAGACTGAGCCGCTTTAGCTGCGGCACTATCTTCTGGCATGTTAAGTAGAGCTTTAGCCATGAACTCTTCCAGTTCTAGAGAAGTACCTTTCGCCGCCGCGAAGGGCCACTCAGGATAGAGGGGGGTACTATGCACAAAAGGGAAATTAGGATCTTCTTCTAGCTCATTAATTACTTTAAAATCTGCTAGATTGATCTCTCCCCGCTGTACAGCCCGTTCTAATGCATCAGTCCGAATTGTACCCGCCTCAACATCACCATTTGCTACAGCCTTGATAACGTTATCGTGAGAATCACCGAAGCTAAGCTCCTTAAAAAACTTTTCGGCATTTTCGTAGCCTGCATCATACAAAACCCCTTCTGCCATATACCAGCCACCAAAAGCGATGGGTGATACTGCCATAAAGGTTTTATCTTTAAGATCTTCTAGCTCATTAATTTGACTGTTATCAGCCTTGGTAATGATTACCCCACCAAACTCAGTATAGGCATCTCCTAATCTGAGGTTTTTTAGAGTAGCCAGACGGTTTACGCCAAAGTCAGCTTCAAATTCTACATACATCCCTGGGTTAACTAAGAAAAAATCCACCTCATTATTAGCGGCGATAGTACGCATCTCCTCAAAACCAGCAGTTACCATTTCAAAAGTGTAACCAGGAATAGTTTCAGAGAGATAATCCATAGTGGGCTGCCACTTGGCAATGGCTCTGTCTTCACCCTGGTTTGATAGCACCCCAACCTTAATAACTGTATTTTCTGCTGGTGCTGTTTGAGCCAAAACTTTACCCGACATTAGTGAGGGCATCTTGCTCGAAACCAAAGGCAATTTAACCGTTGGTAAAAAACTACTTAAGCTTAGTAGCACTAAAGCTAATTTCCAGGTACTGTTAATTTTCTTTCTCTGATTAGCTAAAGTAAATTTTGGAGATAGATAGTTCTGCATAGCTTTTAGTTTTAAGAATAATTGGCGTAATTGACTACAGGTTTAAAATAAAAAATTCAAGACTTAATCTGAGTAGTAATCAACCGAGTCAGATCGAGTAAATAAGAACGATGAGATTCGGCTGAGTCGGCATCACTATTCTCGGTACGATCAACAACCGATCCTTGAATAAAAGGACGCAAAGTATCGGGTGCCGTAGTATCAGAGGGATCAAACTGTTCTGGTAAAATCCGCGAAATCCCCTGAATTTGCTTCACAGTTAAACCATAGAAATTAGCCTCTTCTGATTGAACATTATTTTGCTTACCAGAACTAATCTGTACCACTATGGTTTGATATTGCCTCAAGTTAATGGTGGCGGCTGGTAATCCTACCAGATGAGCTAAATCCAAAGCTAGAAAAACTCTATTTCTGGAGGTCATCATGCCCACAACATATTCAGGTAAATTAGGCACCGAAGTAATCTGACTACTATCAACTGTCAATGACTCCTGGACATATTTGAGATCGAGCAAGACAGTAAGATCACTAGTCAGACGAAAGCGGAGATAGTAATTTCCCTCCCGCTTTTGTTCGTTGAAAAGCTGGGGTAATAGCTCCTGGAGTCTATCGGTAGTTGTTAAACTGCTCACAAAATTAACCTACAGAACGTTTTACGGCGGATACTATTTCTTCTTGAGTAAAAGGTTTGACCAGATATGCCACTACACCTTGTTTTTTTGCCCACTTTTTGTCCATATCGCGATCTTTAGTGGTGCAGGCAATCACAGGAATTTCGGCGGTTTCAGGATTTTTCTTCAGTTTGCGACAGAACTCTAGTCCACTCATCTCTGGCATAACTAAATCAGTAATTACCAAATCAGGTGTTTGCGCGGAGGCTTTGGCTAATGCATCGTTACCATTGTCGGCAGTTACAACTTTGAATCCTTCCTGTTCTAAATAGCCAGAAATTAAATTCAATTGTGCTTTTAGGTCATCAACAACTAGTACAGTTTTCATGATTTTTCTATTTCCAAAAATAAATTTGTTTACGATTGATTGTGAGGTTTATAGTCAGAAGCTATCAGAGTTAAATACTGGCTTCTGCCACTACAGTTAGATACTTATTAACTACAGTTAGTAGTTCTTCTTTGGTGAATGGTTTGGTTAAATAATCAGTAGCCCCGACCATTTTGGCTCTAGTTTTATCAATAAAGCCAGTTCTACCTGAAACCATGATTATGGGTACCTTCTTGAGGGAAGCACTGCCTCTAAAAAAGCTACAAAGCTTGTAACCATTAATGTTGGGCATCGAAATGTCCATTAAAATTAAATCTGGCTTGAGGCGTAATAGAATTGGTGCCGCTTTGAGAGGGTCTTCAATTTTGGTAATTTCATAGGCATCATTAGCTAAAAAACGTTGCATCTCATCAAGGATAGTAGGACTATCATCAATGCAGGCTACCTTCAATTTCTCTGAGGTTGCTTTCTCCTCAGCAGAACCCAAAGCAGGAATATGAGGTAGCAAATCAAAAGGTGGCGGTGGTTCGCGAATCGAAATTTCCCCGCTAGTGACATAAGGATGCAGCAGTTGGGCAATTTTCAGTTCGTCTTGATTGAGAATCAGAGCCAATTGACGAAAGCTCAAACCTTTTAAAAATTTGGCTATTTTTAGCAAAATTGGCGGCGAAGAATCAGTTAATACTTCAGGATTTGCTAAATAGGGACACTGATAAGGTGATCCGATTGCATTACCAAAATTTTGCCAACTTTTGATATGCTGCTGGATGTTTTGTAGCAAGGGAGACAAATCAATATTTTGAAAAGTTACTCTGGCTGCCAAAGCATGTTGAGGTAAATCGGTACTATTTTTAGTCCATTTGTAATCACCTTCCTTGAGCCATAAAAAAGTTTCGATCGCTTCTTGGCTCATGCTGGCAAAGATATCTTGAGCCTGCTGACGATTTAAGTGTTGTCTTAAAACTAACCAGTTGATTGAGGGAATAATACGCCCTCCTTCAAGCCAGTTGAATTCGGTCTGCTGATGGTCAGCAGAGGATGCAGGTATTGATTTTGCCGCTGCCGCCGCATTTTGTAAACCTAGAACACGAAGATGATGATCTAATGTGACCATTAGTTGTTGTACTGAGTTGGCAGCACATTTGATCTGTCCTTGCTCTAGATAGATGTTCCATCGAACTTGATCACGAGTAACTTGCAACAAGCCACTAGCTCCAGATCGAGATAAATCTGTTAGTAATTCTGTGGGATTTAAAATTTGACTCATAAAACTTTGGTCAAAACAGTTTAATAACATGTATCAATAAGTGTTCCCAAATATTTACTATTTCTAACCAATACCAAACAATCTTTTTTACGCCTAACTAATTAGCTGAAGTAATTATTATTTGAGTAATATAAAAGAATAATTGAGAGGTCTAATTTCTTCTCATAGAAGACACGTGAAGATCGGTCACAAATAATTACCGTGTCTTTGAGATAAACAACAGTTGATCAAGAATCAACCTGGGGCAATAATATCAATTGGCTAGAGAATTTTACTGAGTTATTTCTTGGGCAAGCTTAGTAATTTAAATTACATTAATTTATTCGGTTCATGATCAAAAAATTATTAATAGTTATATTTACGAAGTCGTAATGTCACAGTTGCGGCGAAAGTTCGGGGTCTGCCTGACCTGTAAATTTTCCTCTCATCCTGGAGCGGACTAATTAGATAGTCTACTTGAACTAAATAATTGCCTTTGCTGGTTTAATTAGTCGTGATTTCCTCATCAAAACCTAGCTATCAAAGGTAAATTGCTCTTACTTCTAGGTTTATAATGCTCTTACTCTGTGAATTCGAGACAATTAAGCAATAATTATTGTGACAACATCAAGTGAGAAGTTAAAGCCAAATTGGGCAGGAACAGACAGCTTATTATCTCGTCTGGTTAATTTGCTGATTAGAACCAAGCCAGTCTATGGCGTTATGAAAACTCAAGCGAGAAAGATTCTGATCGAGACTGCTGAAAAAAATGGAGTCCCTTGGCGTAAAAACTATCAAGAATTAGAATTATCTGTTACCAAAGAGGCTCTCGACTCTTTGACTAATACCGATATAACTTATCCTGATTACTATCAAGTTCCTTTCCATGCTTATCCTGAGGGTAATCTTTGTTGGCAGGCAGCCTTTGAAGCGCCTTCAGCAACTTATGCTATGGCTCTAAGGGTTTGGAAAAAGGAAAAGTTGTCTTGGCAAGAGGCTCATCTACGCTTACGCCATAGTTTTTATCAAGTATTAGAGCAGTACACTCCAGCTCAGATGAATAATATTCTGGACTTAGGTTGTTCTGTGGGTATTTCAACACTATCGTTGCATCAGTATTTTGCTGCCAAACAAGCTATCCCGCTTAAAACTTGTGGTTTGGATCTATCACCGTACATGCTGACAGTAGCGCAGGAAAATGATACCAGAGGTGAAATAGAATGGATTCATGCTCTAGGAGAATCAACAGGGTTAGCCGCAAATTCCTTTGATCTGGTAACTCTGCAATTTGTAATTCACGAGTTACCCCGACAAGCGACAACAGAAATTTTGGGCGAGGTGTTGCGTATTCTCAAGCCTGGTGGAGTTATGGCAATTGTCGATAATGATCCGACTTCTCCCGTAATTCAAAATTTACCGCCCGTATTGTTCACCTTGATGAAGAGTACAGAACCCTGGAGTGATGATTACTATACTTTTGATGTGGAAGCTGCAATAGAGCAAGTCGGCTTTGATTATCAAACTACAGTAGCTAGTGATCCGCGTCATCGGACGATGATTGGAGTTAAACCTATCAATTAATTAAAGGCTAAAATTGTGCTTCTTTAACTATCTCGATCTATTCGTTTATATTTATTGATGTCACAAGAAAAAGGGTATTGGTTGGCTTGGTCACAAATAAAGGGAATTGGCGCAGTTTCTCTAAAAAAGATTGAGCAACATTTTGGTTCTTTAGAAAAAGCCTGGAATGCTCGGGCGATCGCTTTTACGGAAGTTGAAGGTTTAAATAGTAGAATTCTCTCCGCAGTTAAAATGAGAAGAGCGCCAGAATATCCCGCTCAACTACTAGAACAGCATTTAAAGCAAAATCCCCAATTTTGGACGCCATCAGAATCCCTGTACCCCAGACTGTTAGCCGAAATTCCCAGTCCACCACCCCTGCTATATTATTTAGGACAGGTGGAGCCAAGAGAAAATGACGGTATTAAACCGATGATTGGCATTGTGGGAACGAGAGAACCGACAGAGTATGGTAAACGCTGGACGAGAAAAATCACCCAAGCATTAGTAAGTCATGGTTTTGGGATTGTCTCTGGTATGGCAGCGGGGATTGATGCAGTGGCTCATCAATCTTGTTTGGAGGCACAAGGCAGAACGATCGCAGTTTTGGGAACGGGAGTTGATACTATTTATCCCTACAGCAATCGCCAACTTTACCAAAGATTGCTTGAACAAGGATTACTGATAAGCGAATACCCAGCCAAAACTCAACCAGATCGCAATCATTTTCCTGCTAGAAATCGGATCATTGCAGGATTATGTCGTGCGGTCTTGATTATGGAAGCCCCTCAGCGTTCAGGAGCTTTAATTACTGCCCGCTTTGCCAATGATTTTGGACGTGATGTCTATGTATTGCCAGGCTCCCTAGATAATCTCCAATCAAGAGGGTGCTTGGCTCTGCTTAATTCGGGAGCGCACGTTATTTTAGGGATTGAACAGCTCTTAGAAATGTTAGGTACTATCCCTAGCTTAGATACCATGGCGGTTGTTTCTGACGAGCCAAAGCCTATACCTGAATTAGAACCAGAGCTAGAACGAGTTTATCTATTAATTAGTTCCGAATCAGTACCGATAGATTCAATTGTGGAGCAAACAGGACTAGACATTAGCGAAATCCTAGCTGTTTTATCTCAGCTTGAGCTAATGGATTTAGTGACTCAACTGCCAGGAATGAGATATCAGCTCAAAGTATAAATTGGACATTAATAATTTTCCTCAATAGCATGAGATTTAGATCATTGCCGTGATCTCAAAAAACAATTAGGGTGATCGCGATCAATATAAAACTTTTTGGGGAACCTTTATAGAAGTGCCTCTGCAAAATATTGTGATTAACCAAACATATTGACCCGAGATAAAATGTGCCGTAAGTCCAGCTTGAATGATGTTCTCAAAGTAAATTTACCTATTGTCTCTCTAACTGCGATCGCGATCGCGACAGCGCTTTTCAGATTGGAGCCACTATTGGCAGCATCAACAAGTTTTGGGGATATAGTGGCTAATTACTCTGGCAATTCAGCAACAATCTCAAACTGCAAAACTAAGTCAACATGCCATAAATTTCTTCTCAAGACTGCTAGACAAAACTTTTACTCAAATTCTGAATTAATTTCTCAAGCCGAGATCCCTAACTCCGCCAGCAAGTCTGATCCAGAACTTAACTTTAGTAACAACATTGATCAAGTTCCCGAAAAAATTATCGTCACTAGCTTTGATGTGGTGGGTAGTAGTGTTTTTAGCCCCCAGGAACTAAAGGGCGCAGTTAGACCTTATCAAAATCGACCTCTGAGCTTGCCTGAGCTATTTCAAGCTAGAAGTGCAATTACTAAGCTTTACACAGAACAAGGATACGTTAGTTCAGGAGCCTATATTCCCCCCCAAGAACTAAATGATGGCAAGGTGCAAATTGCGGTCTTAGAAGGAAAGCTAGAAGAAATTAACGTCTCAGGAACAACGCGTTTATCATCAAACTATATTTCTGAGCGCATTAAAACTGCCGCAGGTCAGCCAGTTAACGTCGAGCGACTGTTAGCAGCTCTTCAGCTACTGCGTCTTGATCCTTTAATTGAAAATGTCTCAGCGGAGCTATCTGCTGGCATCTATCCAGGTACCAGCTTGCTAGAGATTGAAATTCAAGAGGCAGATGTATTTAATATTACCGCTAGCCTTAATAACAATAGATCTCCTAGCGTGGGTTCTAACCAACGTAAGATAGGTCTTAATCATGGGAATCTGTTGGGATTTGGCGACCAGTTTAACTTTGAGTATGCCAACACCGATGGCAGTAATGCTTTTGATTTTTCTTATGGATTCCCCATCAACTCGAAAAACGGCACCCTTAAGGCGGCGTATGGCATAAATTCTAACAATATCATTGAGGAGCCATTTTCCCCAATCGATATTGAATCAGAATCACGCTATTATGAGCTGAGTTGGCGGCAACCTGTAATCTTAAAGCCAACTCAAGAACTTGCTCTGGGGATGAGCTTAACTCGCACTGAAAGTGAAACTTTCCTCTTAGACGAAAGTTTTCCTCTTTCCCGTGGAGCAAACGATGATGGCGAGACCAAGATCAGTGCGATGAGATTATTCCAAGAATTTGTCAATCGTACTGAGCGCCAGGTGTTAGCATTTCGGTCTCAATTTAGTTTAGGAGTAGATCTGCTGAATCCAACAATCAATAGTGATGGAGAACCAGATAGTACATTTATATCTTGGCGGGGGCAAAGTCAATGGGTTAGACGCTTAGATAAGGACTTTTTGCTATTGCTTAGGGGTGATGCTCAGATTTCAGAAGGGAGTTTGGTTCCTTTGGAACAATTTAGGTTAGGTGGGGTGAATAGTGTCAGAGGCTACCGCCAGGATCTGAGCCTGGGAGACAATGGTTTATTTGCTTCTGCTGAGGTGCGTATTCCTGTGCTACGTTTCAAAAAGATGGATGGATTATTGCAAATTGCTCCATTTGTTGACATGGGTGCAGTATGGAATAGTGATAATCTCGAAATTAGTAATGCAACCTTACCATCTTTAGGAGTAGGTTTAAATTTATCCCTGGGAAGCAATTTTAATGCTCGCCTAGATTGGGGAATCCCGTTAACTTCCGTCGAAGGAGATACTAATTCTTTGCAAGAGAATGGTGTCTATTTCTCAATCGATTCTAATTTTTTCTAAGGCTCTAGCTTCTCTGGGACTCTATCTAACGTCAGTTCAGGTTAAGAAAATTTATCTATTGGGATGGTTCTAAGCTATAAGCTTTAGGCTCTAAGCCCTTTAATAGTTTGCGAGTTTTATAATTATTGAATTTCATCAGAAGAAGTATAGTCGTTCTAATTAATTTCCTTATGCTCTCAATTCCTGGTTCGGGGGATTAGGGATTGGTCAAGAATTAACCCCATAACTTTCTAGATTTCTATCTATATCCGATTACCAAAGTATACTTTTAGATCTAGAGTCTAAATTGCGCTAAAATCCTACATGGGTCACCCACCGTCACCTTTGTGACTTGTGACTTGTGACTTGTGACTTGTGACTTGTGACTTGTGACTTCTCACAACTAAAGAGTGTTGTATGTAAACAGGATTTAGTATGAAGAGTCCCAACATAAAAATACCGCAGAATGTTAGTCTGCGGTAGAGGTTAAGCTTGATTGATCTGCTTATTGATTGAGTTCAATTCCAGCAGAAATTTACTACTTTACAGCTAGGCAATTGCATACTGTGCTGTCATTGTATATGCTTCACCAGCATCCACCTCGATTATTTCTTGGGCAGCATTAGCAGTTTCTACACAAACGAAATCTTTGTAATCTTGATCACCTAAATCAGCCATACTAGCAGCAATATCGGCATCTGGGTTCCAGACAACTGCTGTTTTACTGTTACTGGCTGTCACCTTGATTTTACGTTCTAATACTGGGTCATCAATTGTCAATTCGTGAGGAACATCTAGGTAAATGCGATCGCACTCTCCTGTAAAAGTAACCTCGTCAGTCTGGGTTTTTTGTTGACCACCATCAACTTTATCGAGATACTCACAACCTTTAAGACCAAGGACTGTAACTTGCCTGATATCACCAATCTTAAAGTAAGTGTGGAATGCCTGGGTAATGGTAAAGCTGTTCTCTCCAGTATTACGGGTAATCAAGTCCACTGTCAGTTCACGACCAACGGTAATGGCGATCGCTAAATCAAAACTGTAATCCCAAATCGACCTGGTTTGGGGGGTATCTTTTAATCCTAAAATAATTTTGGTAGCGCCATCTTGAGTAGTAACCACCTCCCGCATTGACCACATCCGATTACGGGCTAAACCATGATTAGGGCGACCTTTGCCTTCGGGATCGGGGCCAAACCAGGGCCAGCAGATCGGCGTTCCTCCTCTAATAGCTTTTCCTAACTGATAATTGACCTTGCTACTGACAAAAATTACATCCTCAGTTTGTCCCACAGGTTTAAACGACAATATGTGTCCTGCATAAAGAGAAATAGAAGCCTGAGCAAATTCATTATTCACTTCGACCACAGTCAAGCCGTCTTCTCCCTCGACAAACGTTACTTTACCCGCAATGCCATAGTCAGCGTTCAACTGCTCAATATTCATGGTTATACCTTATCTATGTTTTAAGATCGATTGTTATCAGAAGGCACTAAAAATTAGTGATACTTTCTTTTTTCATTTGGGCATAGGAGAAACAGAAGAATATACCCGATCTCTTTAATAAATATGAAAATATCTACCGAAAAATGAAAATTAAATAAGAATGACTCCCGATAACAAAAAGTATCTTACTAGGCAACTGCCATCGAGTTCAGTAATCCCTGAAACACAGCTAGTCCATCAGTACTACCGAGAGCAGGGTCAGAAGCTCTCTCGGGGTGCGGCATCATACCTAATACATTACCCTGTTGGTTAATAATCCCTGCGACGTTGTGTAGTGATCCATTGAGATTATGTTCAGTAGTAATTTCGCCTTGGGAACTACAGTAGCGAAATAGTACCTGATTATTATCTTCTAAAGACTTTAAAGTATCATCATCGGCATAATAACAGCCTTCGCCATGAGCAACAGGCAGGGTAATGACTTGTTCTTCCTGGTATCCTGTTGTCCAGAGTAAATCATTACGCTCAACTTTGACAGGAACGCGATCGCAAATGAAATGCAGTTTCCGATTGCGGATCAATGCCCCAGGTAATAGACCCATTTCAGTCAATACTTGAAAGCCATTGCAAATACCCAAGACATACTTACCCTGTTTAGCATGTTCAATAATACTATTCATTACGGGAGAAAATTGAGCGATCGCACCACAGCGGAGATAATCACCATAGCTAAACCCGCCTGGAATAATTACAGCATCTAGATCGTGAATGTCCGTTGATTGATGCCAAACCATGCGAGTGGGGACAGACAATAAACCCTGAGTCACCGTCAAAATATCGCGATCGCAATTTGAGCCAGGAAAAACTATAACGCCAAACTTCATTACTCTACTCCTGAGGTAAATTTTATACTGTAGCGAGTTCAGTCATTTCAAAGCGGTAGTTTTCAATTACCGTATTTGCCAACAGGCGATCGCACATTTCATCTAGATGCTGTTTAGCTTGCTCTTCGTTGTCAGCAGACAGTTGTAGCTCAATATATTTACCAATTCTGACGGATTCAACTTCGGTATATCCCATTTGGTTCAATCCCGATTCTATCGCTGTCCCTGCTGGATCTAGTACTGAAGAGCGTAAAGTAACATAAATTCGAGCCTGATATTTGCTAGCCATAGAATCAATGGTAAGGATAAAGGATGAGGGAAAGAAAATTTAAAGTAATTTGCGTAACCTAAATCTTAAATAAAATTGCGCTCGAAATCTAGTCAAACATCTTATGTCTTACATTGAAGTATAGGAAAAGTCTTGTAATAACAATTGTATTTCTTATCGGCGTTTACTTTAGCATCTTGGACTATGGCTATAATTACGATCCGTGATCGCTCATACTGACTATCTAGCTTCAGAATCATCCTGATTGTAAAAATAGCGCAAGTTGAATTATGTTCTTGCCGATCTTGGACAATGTTTAAGAAATAAAGCTAATGGCTAATGGCTTAAAGCTGCGAACCGTAATTCTCTGTAGGACATTACTTGATGACCAACGCCGGTGATTTTAATATTTTTTGTAGTATCCTGTTGACTGTTGACTGTTGACTGTTGACTGTTGACTGTTGACTGTTGACTGTTGACTGTTGACTGTTGACTGTTGACTGTTGACTGTTGACTGTTGACTGATTACTGACCTAACATTTGTAATTTATAGAGACTAGCGTACAACCCTTCCAACTCTAATAACTCTTCATGGCTGCCAGATTCTACTAATTCCCCACGTTTCAATACCAAAATCTTATCTACATTACGAATGGTGGAAAGTCGATGAGCAATAATAATTGCTGAACGGTTAATCAATAGATGTTCTAAGGCTTCTTGGATTAAAGCTTCAGTAGAGACATCCAAACTAGAAGTAGCTTCATCCAAAACCAAAACATGGGGATTACGAATGGCTACTCGGGCAAAGGCTAATAGCTGCTTTTGTCCCCCAGAAAGATTGGTTCCTCTTTCCCTAAGAATAGTGTCGTAACCTTCAGGTAAATCCTCAATAAAGCGATCAATGTTAACTAGTTTGGCAGCTTGTTTCACTTCTTCGAGGGAATAATTATCCCCCAAAGTTATATTGCGTTTGACATCTCCTGCAAACAAAAAGCTTTCTTGTAAAATTACTCCAATGTAGCGGCGTAAGTCTGCCTGGGGTATGTCTCTGATATCAATTCCATCTACCAGAATTCTACCTTTACTAGGTTCATAGAGACGACATAACAGACGAATTATCGAACTTTTACCTGCACCTGTGGGACCAACTAATGCCACCTTTTCCCCTGGCTTAATTGTAAAGTCCAGATTTTTGAGCACGTACTCATCAGGTTTATAGCCAAACCAAACGTTCTCAAAACGGATTTCTCCAGTTTTGGCACTATCAATGTCTGTTAATAAGCTACGATGTCCTTCAGCAACAGAAATAACTTTATCCCTAATTTCAATTGGTTCATTCAACAACTCCGTAATCCTTTCAATGGCAGTAAATCCTGACTGGAACATAGTGAACTTATCGGCAAACTGACGTAGGGGATTAAATAACCGTTGGGCATAGAGAATAAATGCTGACAATGCCCCATAAGTCATAGTGTCTTGCAGTACAAATACACCACCTGCCCAAAGTACTGCGGCGATCGCAACTAGAGCAATCCATTCTAATGTCGCCGATACAGCGGAATCATGGAAAATAGTCTGATCGATTTCTAAGCGATAACGCTCATTGATCGAGCGATATAATTGGGCGTTGTATCGTTCTCGTCTAAATAGCTGCACAATATTAATTCCTGCAATGTTCTCTTGCAGCATGGAATTAAGCTTAGATAGTTCTTCTCTCGCCTTATAATTGGCTTTACGATACTGCTGTTGGAAATAAATAATCAAAGCGGTGACTGGAATCAGCATAAATACCAGAATTGATGCCAGTTTCCAGTTTGTGATGTAGATCATCACTACAATTGCCAAAATCGAAACAAAGTCGCTAACTACTCCCACCGCGCCACTAGCAAAAACATTGCCCAAGGCTTCTACATCACTGGCAATACGGGTAATTAGTTTCCCAACAGGAGTACGGTCAAAAAAGCTGGAGGCTAAAGAAGTAACATGAGTGAATAGATCTTGCCGAACTTCTGCTGTAATCTCTTGTCCAATTTTCTGTACAAGATAGCCTTGAGCCGAGACAAACATCAGTCGCGTCAAGACAGTAAGCAACAATAATCCTGAGAGGAGATTAATACCTTGCCCTATAGATACATCACTCACAAAACTCCAGGTTGGCTCATCTCTTAAGAGGGATATAGCTTGACCAATTATTAACGGTTGAATTGAGCCAGCTACCGCTAAGGGTATTAACAAAATCAGGCAAATTATTAGTGTTCCTTTGCTCTTGCTAGCGTAGGGAATCAGCTTGAGAAACAATCGCCAGTCATTGTCTTGGTTTTTGCTTTTAATTCTCGGCTTGGGAGAAGCGATAGTCATTGTGTTACGGTGTCTTGTGATTTTAGCTGGTAGCTACTTTTTGTTTCAATCTCTATGTTCTAGATTCAAATTATGACAAGGTTTTAGTCAAAAATGATAAAATTTGGCAAATTTATCTCAGCGCAGCTATTGTGGTTTACTCTTTAAGCTGTAGTAGATAATGATTTGAGAAATAATGGCAAGAATTGATATTGCCCCTATGACAAATACTGAATTGGAACTAATTAATCATCTTGTTGAAGAAAGTCTGTCTCAAGGATTTCAGTTTGTTTCCAGATTAGTTAGAGAATATAATGCTGGCTTAAATTGCTTTAACAAGTCTGGAGAGATGTTACTGAAGGCATCAGCCAGAGGTAGAATAATAGGAATTTGCGGACTAAATCTCGATCCATATCTTAAGGATTCCAAAATTGGGCGGTTGCGACATTTGTATGTAGAGTCTGCTTGGCGCAAACAGGGAGTAGGGCTTTTATTGGTGACTCAACTAATTCACGAAGCAAAGCAACACTATGAATTACTAACTTTACGCGCTGATACATCAGCAGCTGACTGACGGACACAAGTAGATGAAAAGTAGAAATAGCGTGAAAAGTGGACAACAAGCATGAGACACTGAAGATTGCTCAAAATCCAGCTTTGATTCATGGCTCATCATCCACATCTCTATCATCAACTTCGACAATACTTAAGTCAATACAGTCACTATCGCGATCAAAGACATCTAACTACCTTGAGTTGGATGAGTGTAGGAGTACTACTAAGTCAAAGCCTAAGCCTGAACGAGTGGGAACCTTATGTTCAAAGTCGCGCAACTCAAGCCCAGAGCTATCAAAAACGTTGGAGTCGCTTCCTAAAAAACTCGAAGGTGAATACCGAAAAGCTCTATCTTCCCTTAGTGCAGCCTGCGGTAGCAGGCAAGCGTCGCTAGACGCGACTTGGGCGCACACGCCCTGCGCAGCCATCAAAGATTGGTCTAACCATAGAATTTATCTCGCTCTGGATACTACGGTGCTTTGGAATCGATATTGTATGATTCATTTATCTCTTATCTGTGGTGGCAGAGCTATTCCTTGCTTGTGGGAAGTGAGAGAACACCCAAGTGCGACTGTCGCCTTTGAAGCCTATGAACCTTTACTGAGAAAAGCATCTTGGTTACTGCGAAATCATGATGATGTAATGTTGCTAGCCGACAGAGGTTTTGCCAATCAAGCCTTAATTAAATGGTTAAAATCAAGAGCATGGCATTGGGCAGTTCGAGTCGCAAAAGACACCCTGGTTCATGGCGTTTACCGTAGGAGGACTTGTACGGTGTCACAACTGAAAAAGGTGCGAGGAGAAGCCAAACTCTATCACGGAGTACGATTGTGGTCAGAAGCCACTCATGAGCTTAACCTTGTAGTTGCTTTCCCCCAAGGCACAGCCGAACCTTGGACGGTGATAAGTGATGAACCTGTCAGTCTCAATACCCTTTGGCAATATGGTTTACGCTTTCGAGTTGAGGAGTTATTCCTCGACAGTAAGTCAGGTGTCTTCGGCTTGGCTGATTCCCGTCTGCGTGACCCACAGCAACTAAGTCGTCTCTATTTGGTAGTAGCCGTAGCAATTCTCTACGGAACAATGATGGGAACGACTGTACAATTATCAGGTTTAAGACGACAGGTAGATACACACTGGCAACGGGGTTTGAGCTATTTGAAAATGGGCTTACGATGGTTGCGCGGTACCGTTCATCAAGGCAGAAAGCTGCTTTCCTTGTTACCTTTACCTCCTCGAAACCTTCAACGTTGTTTTGCTAGTCGTCGGGCTGAGGCTGATTATTATGAACGGTTGTTATTTTCTCGTGTCCGCTCTTTACGTTGTTCTACTTAGCTTTTTGCCTATCTTGAGATGTGTCCATCAGTCAGGCTTAAGACTTTAGAAGCTCAAAAAATTTTATCTAAGGGAATTGGACAATCAGGGAAAGCTTGAGGCGTTACCGTTCCTTGGTTGTAAGTAACTATCTGTAAGTATTGATCTTTATCGGGTTTTGTATGAACGATAAGTTGTCTATTTTTAAGATCTACTATCCAATATTCAGGGATACCATTACGAGCATAAGTAACTGTTTTGATTTCTAAATCCTTTGTCAGAGTGCGTTTAGACACTTCAATTAGCCAATGAATATCTTCAGCATAAGGATGGTGTTGATGATAAATAGTTGATGGTAGACGGACGACAGCAATATCTGGTTCTGGCTCAGAATTATCTAAAGTAATTGGATGAGACTCACTGATGTACGCTTTTCCTCGAAGTAAATCTCTAAGATAATCATTGATAGATCGATTAGTTGCACATCGATAACGTGCCACAGGTTTTAAAACATCGATGTGCCTATCTCAATAATACTATTTTTGCTTAGTAATACTTATGTTCTTACATAATTGACTTGCTCCCAAATAGAACACTGTGCGGTTCTCCTGTCTGTTATTAGAGATTCTAATCTTGCATAGATTTTTTTCTTCTTAGATCGAGAAAATATCATCATGAATAGAAAAATAACTTTCAGGAAAGCTGTAGTTTTAGGATTGATATCTACTACTTTCGCAACTAGCAATATCGAAATAAGTACCCTAAAATCAAATTCTTCATCTCGTTTGCCACTAAAAGTAGAAATAGGAAAATCAGCTAATGCTGTTAATTGCAACAGTCGTTGTGCTAAAAGATTAGGTCGTCTTGGCATAAAAGTTGGCAGAACTATTTGGCGCAGAAGAACACAACAAGAAGAGCATCGCAAGTGACTAAATAGAGTAATTAGCGATCTCTAAATTATTAATGCAACTTTGAAATAAATTGCGATCGCCGAGGCTGAATATCATATGGCACTTTTGTGCCAATCATTGCTCTCTATTAGGAATATTAGTATGCACAAAAAGGGAATGTAATCTACAGTTAGAAATTTTATTCTGATATCAAAGCAAATTAAACACTTGAAAGAAAACGAGGTGAACAAAATGAAAATTAACGATTTAACTAACAACTCTTCTTTTACCGAACTTAGTTCAGACGAAGCTGCTAAAATTAATGGAGACAGTGGCTGGTATCCTAATCTCTTTAATGATATTTTTTATCCCTCTATAGAATTTGATTCTATACCTGCTGGTTATTTGGAACAAAATCGAGAGCTTTTAACATCATACGTACCAGATTTTAGTACTAGTGGTATTGCTGGTATTGATGCAAATGTGGCTGGTATTTTAACTCCTTTGGCTTTATATGGATGATTCTAAATATCAGAACAAAACTTAAATAGATAAAAGAGGTGGGTTGAACTTACCTCTTTTATATTACTTTCTTGACTGAAACCAACAAAATACAATATTGAAGAAAATTACTGACCTTCGATGAAAATAAACAATTTAAAAAGGCTGATATTTAAAAGCAACATGAAAGCCATTTTCTTGTACAGAATCTCCTTCATCATCCACTTCAAGTAAAGGGACACCGTAATCGATATTTAACCCAAATCCTGTACCAATATTCCAATCTATCCCCATACCGACACTAGCAATAGTAGCGTCTTCGGGATCGGGTTCGTCATTATTCCAGCTAGTACCGAATTCTATAAAGGAATTTAGCAGTAGAGTACTGGGGTTATTTGTAACGGGAATTCGCAACTCCAATGTACCCAACACCCCACTATCAGTCACCAACCGATTTTCGGCGTAACCCCGAACGGTATTAACTCCTCGCAGGCTAAACCTTTCCAAAGAAAGCAATGAATCGTCCGTAAATTGACCGCCAACTCTAGTTATAAGTAGGACTCTGGGGGATAGTTGCTCGACCCACTGAAACTGTCCCTGCCAAGCAAAAAACTTACCATCGGTTCCAGTATCATTAATCGTGGCATCAAAAGCATCGATGCCAAAATTTAACTGCGATCGCGCGGCTAAAACAGTACTAAGATCTCGCTTAACCCAATCCTGAGAAAATTTGAGTACAGTCGTATTAGAACGACCATTTTCAGGTCCTATGGAAAAGGAAAATGGTTCATCTCCTAAAGATGTATTGCGGCGACGGAGATCTAAACCAAAACCGAGGGCGAATTCCTGATTAGGATCTCTAGTTAAAGGTTGACGCAGGTTAAAACCATAAGTCTCGGTTTTGCTATCGATATCGAGATCGAGAAATTCTTCTTCGATAATTTCGCTATTACTATTGTCATAACTAAAGCCAATTGTGCCATCATAGACATTCCAAGGAATAGTATAGCTGGTGTTATAGATATCCAATCCCTCAGTAAAACCGTACTGAGCGAAAAGCGATCGCCAATTCCTAAAAGATTGCCGTGTCCTAAACTAACGCTACCTTGAAACTCCCCGATACTGGGTGCGCGATAGTTATCTACGCCAATACTAGTGGTAAAACTATTGGCTTGCTCGATATCTAATAACAAAACGTTACTTCCAGCTTTTTGTCCTGCGATTAGTTCGGCATCGACGGTTTTAAATAAAGGATTGAGAACTAACAACTGTAATTCTGTTTCTAAATCGTCTTTGTTTAGCGGTTTTTGAGCTGCTAGCTGGAGACGACTGCGGAGATAACTTTCTGGAAGACGTTCTAAGCCAGTAATAACAATTTCTTCTAGTTCTCCCTCTACTACCTGTATGGTGACAATACCATTGCTCAGGTCTTGATTATTAACCAAAAATGCGCCTGAAGTTACATAACCTTTATCAATATAAAGCTGAGATATTCGAGAACGCAGACAAACCAAGTCTTCAAACGTGGCGGTACGATACTTGAGTCGAGAATCTTTAACTATTTCATCTATTTCAGATTGAAGGACGGTATTACCAAGCACTTTAATCTCTTTGATCAAAAAGCGATCGCTATAGTCGGGTATGGGTTCGCTTACCGACAGTTCACATCGAGCAAAATTCTCATTATCTGGTACGGAAATTTCTGGCTTGTCCCCGTCAATAGGATTGGTTTAGGGAACGGGTTGTGTATTTCGGGGAATAGTTTGCTGGAGCGTCTCCCGAGGCGGAAGCTCTTCTGGCGCTGGCTGTGCGTTTGCCGCAAGAGGAAATTCGACTAAATAAACTAAGCTACAAACAGGTGCTGTCAAGCCAGACGTTAAATAGATTTTCTCCATTTAAATAGGTTATTTGAATTTTTGGTATTAAAGATGTAATCCAAAAATTATTATTTATCAAAATGAGGAAATGAATCAAGAGCAAATATTCGATTACCAATTTTCTTGGTTTTTTGTCATGTATCTTATGTAAAGACGCTCAGTGTTTGAAAATTAATTGTAGACAGTGTTGACGGATTTAAACTTGAGTAGCTACAAAGTCTACAGCCTGTATCTATCCTCACAAGTGAATTAAAGAGATCTTACTAATTAAGTTGACACAGTAGACAGGTCAAAATAACTAATTTAATTTAAATATCAAAAAATCCTGCATCTTTATTTACTCCCAGGTAATGATCGTAAATCACATCAACAGAATTACCTACAGAATCAGCTAATAACTTTAAATCTACACCAGCATGAGCTTGAATAGTAATAAAAGTATGTCTGGTGGCACTAGGCTTGAGATACTGACTTATTTCACCGTCCTGTACTAGTCTGGTAACTACACCAGGATAATAATATTTATTGCCCTTTTTGCTTTTATCTAACCCCAGCCATAAGGCACTAAGATTGAGTCGATTATATTGCTTACCTCTAAGAGTAGTAAATACATAATCATCGGGATCGAAATTTTCTGTTTTCATCCGATCGAGTAAATTAATTAAGCGTGTGTAGCCTTGAATCTTAAAAATACGAATTACATCTGTTTTAGTAGATTTAGTAATTTTAGTCTCACTAGAATAAGATTCATCAAAAACGATCCATCCTTTTTCTGACTTAATGTCTTTCCATTTAAAAACAAAAGCTTCCCCCAGACGACATCCCGTTAAAAACAAAAACTCTACCAAAGGAGCTATTTGCCTTTCGCTGTCCTTGTGGGAGGTTGAAAAGGTATCAATAATAATATCTCTCTCTTCACGAGTAAATGCCCGATAGTCCTCTTCCTCTATCAGTTGCTTTGATCGCTTTTGTGGTCTGATGTTTTCTTTTAAACCTGCAAAATAGTTACGATTTAGATTTCCTTGATTGATAGAGCGATCGCAAGCTTCCTTCAAAGCAGAGATCATTTTTCTAAGATTGGTTTTATTAACTCCTTGCTTCTGAAGCTCAAAAACTATTCTTTCTGCTAACTCCTGGGATATATATTCTTCAAAGTAAGGTCGCAACCAGTTAGAAAAAGTTCTAGTGTACTTAGTTTTATAGGTAGTTTCAGATATTTTGCCTGTCTTGTATTTGTAGTCGCAAAATTCAATCCATAGTTCCTGAAGCTTAATAGTTGTACTAGTCGGATGAAGAATAACATTTTCTACTTTGATACCCAAATACTTCTTCAGAGTTGGATCGAATAAGGTTTCAACATCAGGATGATCTATATCAGCCTGTATTCTAGCCGCCAAATTTTCAGCCCATTTTCTATTCTCTGGTGTATCCTGCCTGCCCAAACTTTTGAAGAACTGTCGCTTACCATAAAGCCGCTTACTGAGTGCCGAAGGAAACTGTAACCGCAAATAATCTTTATCAGTAGAAATCTTCACAGTATTGCTGCGCTTGCTGGTTTTGCTGTACATTTTTTCTAGTATTTTTCTAGTAAAAATTTGCTTTTTAGTAATTTTAGCAGCTACAAATACTAATTTACAAAGCTTTTAAAGCGTAGGGTTCGATATCCGTCAGTCCCGTTTTATCTGAAATCTTTTTGGTTCAAAGTGTGTAACGTCAGTTACCAATCTAGATCGCAAAATTCTGGTTTTAAATCACGTTCCATTAAGGCTTGTATTGCCTCTTGTGGGGTGATTTTGCCTTTTAGTAATCGATCCACCTGCCGTGAAATAGGAACTGCGATCGCTTCAGAGTCGGCAAGCTTAATTAACACCTTTGTCGTGTTGATGCCTTCTGCTGTTCCCTCTAAATTAGCTAAAATTTGCGTCTGAGTTTTTCCCGTAGCTAATCCAAATCCTACCTGATAGTTGCGAGACAAAGAACTGTCGCAGGTAGCAATTAAATCACCTAGACCAGATAAACCAAAGAAAGTTTCTGCCGATGCCCCAAAATGAGTTCCAACACGAATCATTTCAGGCAAAGCGCGGGTGAGTAAAGCCGATTTAGCATTGGTTCCTAGCTTCATTCCATCACAAACCCCCGAGGCGATCGCAATTACATTTTTGAGAGTTCCACCTAGTTCAGTACCAATGGGGTCTTGGTTAACATATACTCGAAAAGTATCAGTGGCAAAAATTCTTTGTACTTTTGTCGCCGCGGCTAAATTTTGGCTAGCAAGAACGGTTGCCGCAGGCAATCCTTGAGCTATTTCTGCTGAAAGATTAGGCCCTGAAAGCACTACTACTGGGTTGTGCGGGAAGATTTGCTGCCAAATTTGCGAAGGGGTCAGAGTAGTATTGGGGTCTAGTCCTTTGGTGGCAGTAACGATGACTTTATCTGGTGAGATATCCAGCGATCGCAATTGATTGGCAGTTGGGATCACTCCTTTCATCGAGACCGCCGAAACAACAACAGTAGCATCTTGGACTACAGATTCTAAGGTGATATTGCCACGGTGCGACCAAAAACGAACCTCATGTTGATTAGACTGAGCAATTTTGCCTAGTGCAGTTCCCCAGGCGCCTGTTCCCAAAATAGCGACAATACTAGATGGAATATTCATAACTAATTTCCTATAAACTGCTTTAGGAATCAAAAATATCAATCAGTTTGATGTTGACACCAATTAGCCATATTTCAACTTGCAGACCAAAATCGAGAATGCCAGAATAAAAGTAGCAAAGTTGGCCAGAAATACAGGTAAATTGTTGGTATAAAAACCATAAAGCACCCATAACATCACCCCAAAACAGAAGCAAAGAAACATTGCTAGGGAAATATCCTTAGTCGATTTAGTTTTCCAAGTTTTAATCGCTTGAGGTAAAAAGGAAATAGTAGTCAAAATTCCTGCCGTCAGACCGACATAAGTCATTGGTTCCATAGTAAAAATAATTGAGGCTTAATTATTAAAGCAGGTAGACTCAATCATTGTACCGAGATTAACTAGATTAATATTTGTTATCGAATCATTACGTAACTTCTCTACAACCGCCACCTTAAGGTTCGGAAAACTACACTACCTAACATTTATCATCAGCTTGCAAGATGTATAAAGATGAAGTCAAAGATTTAGTCTCTCGTCTTACTACGAAGTCTACTTTGGCAAAGTCAGAGAATATCTCGTGGTTTTACGACTAAATCTCTCTGACCGTTGGTGATAACTGAGGGGAGTTAAGCAAACCAATAAGAGTCACAATCATCTACAGCATTATATCAAGCATAAAACTATGTGATGTAAGGTTGGCGAAGTCAGGGATTAAGTCTCGTTATGCACAGGCAAGGGGCTGCTGGCTGCCTCAAAAATAAATTTAGTTTTTGTTGTTAAATTCGGAGTATTTGTTTAAAGTATGGCAAAAGTTGTTGGTATTGACTTAGGAACTACTAACTCTTGTGTAGCAGTAATGGAAGGGGGGAAACCCACAGTTATCGCTAACGCGGAAGGTTTCAGAACTACTCCCTCAGTTGTTGCTTACGCTAAAAATGGCGATCTCTTAGTCGGTCAGATTGCTAAACGTCAGGCAGTAATGAACACTGGTAATACTTTCTATTCTGTTAAGCGTTTTATCGGACGTAAGTACGATGAAGTTACTAACGAAACTAAGGAAGTAGCTTATGAGGTGGCTAGAGATGGCAACGCGAACGTTAAGCTTAACTGCCCTGCACAAGATAAAAAATTCGCCCCAGAAGAAATTTCCGCTCAAGTATTACGGAAGTTAATTGAAGATGCCAGTAAGTACTTGGGGGAAAAAGTTACGCAAGCGGTAATTACCGTTCCTGCATACTTCAATGATTCCCAACGTCAGGCAACTAAAGATGCGGGTAAAATTGCTGGAGTTGAGGTTCTACGGATTATTAACGAACCTACCGCAGCCTCGTTAGCTTACGGTTTAGATAAAAAAAGTAATGAAACTATCCTCGTATTTGACTTGGGTGGTGGTACCTTTGACGTCTCCATCTTAGAAGTTGGTGATGGTGTATTTGAGGTATTGGCAACTGCTGGAGATACTCACCTTGGTGGTGATGACTTCGACAAAAAGATCGTTGATTATTTAGCTGAAGAGTTCCAGAAGAACGAAGGTATTGATTTACGTAAAGATAATCAGGCTTTACAGCGTCTAACTGAGGCAGCAGAGAAAGCCAAAATTGAGCTTTCTAGCGCAACTCAAACAGATATTAACCTGCCCTTTATTACTGCGACTCAGGATGGTCCAAAACATCTTGATGTTTCTTTAACTCGGGCTAAGTTTGAAGAACTTTGTTCTGATCTAATTGACCGCTGTCGTATTCCTGTCGAACAAGCCCTCAAAGATTCTAAACTAGCGAAAGAAGCTATTGACGAAGTAGTAATGGTGGGTGGTTCAACTCGTATTCCTGCGATTGTTGATATTACTAAGAAAGTTCTGGGTAAAGATCCTAACCAAACAGTTAACCCTGATGAGGTAGTAGCAATTGGTGCGGCTATTCAGGCAGGTGTCTTGGCAGGAGAAGTCAAAGATATCCTCTTGCTTGACGTTACTCCTCTGTCTCTAGGTGTCGAAACCTTGGGTGGAGTAATGACTAAAATTATTCCTCGTAACACCACTATTCCTACTAAGAAGTCGGAAACTTTCTCCACTGCTGTTGACGGTCAAACTAACGTTGAAATTCACGTTCTTCAGGGGGAACGGGAGTTTGGAAAAGACAATAAGAGTTTGGGAACCTTCCGTCTTGATGGTATTCCTCCTGCACCTCGTGGTGTACCTCAAATTGAAGTTACCTTTGATATTGATGCTAACGGTATTTTAAATGTAACTGCAAAAGACAAAGGTACTGGTAAGGAACAGTCTATTAGTATCACTGGTGCTTCTACTTTGCCCGACGATGAAGTGGATCGCATGGTACAGGAAGCGGAATCTAATGCTGCTGCGGATAAAGAACGTCGCGAAGCCATTGACCGTAAAAACCAAGCTGATTCTCTAGTTTATCAAGCAGAGAAACAGTTAACGGAACTGGGTGATAAGGTACCCGCTGCGGATAAAGAGAAAGCCGAAGGTCAAATCAAAGACCTGAAAGAAGCTGTAGCCGCGGAAGATGATGAGAAAATCAAAACTCTCTTACCTGAACTACAGCAAACTCTTTACAGTATTGGTAGCAGCGTTTATCAGCAAGGCGAAGGCGCAGCTGATGCCGCAGCAGGCGGCGCACCTGGTGCTGAACCTCCTACAGACGATGCCGCAACTAGTAGTGATAGTGGCGATGATGTTATCGATGCTGAGTTCTCTGAAACCAAGTAAACTGATACCAAATCAATAAACGTTTGCGACACAAGCAAGGTGGGCAATGTCCACCTATAAGTTATCTGAGACACATCATATTAATTTTGGTGTGTCTTTTATTTTGCCTAAATATTTGCCACTGTTGTTTTGAAAAGAAACTAATCTATAGTAATCCTGGTTGAGAATTGATAGTTATAGTTGTTTTAAATAAGAATGAAACATCTTTTCGTCTGAAAACCTTTCATAGCGAGAATAATTTGTCTCACTCTAAATTGAAATAACTATATTACTTGTTATTGTCTTGTGTCATTAGTCTTTTGTCATTGGCTATTCTCTAAAATAGTTTAGTATTGCTATAGCCACGCATAATTAAACTGTCTAATGCTTGATATTCAGGTAATTTGATATCGATTTTTGTGCCTTGACGAATAATAATACGATCATGTTGCGATCGCGATAATAATTCACTAAAAAAACGCGCTGGAAAAATAATAAAATCTGCTGAATTACCAGGTAAAATTTGTCCTAAATCTAAACCCATAATACTTGCAGGAGTTGTCGTGACACTTTCGATCCAGTCGCTATATGGGGTATCTAGATGGGCAATTCTCACTGCTTGCTCAAACACTTCTAAAACATCATGGTCGCCAAAGCCAAAGAAGGGATCGCGACAATTATCACTGGCAAAGGCTACTGGTATCGCTTGCTGCTGTAATTCACGTACTTTGGTCACACCTCGCCAATAAGGGGTAGTATTTGCCTGACGATCTTGAAGATATAAGTTGCACATGGGCAAGCTAACCACGGCAATATTTGTTTGCTGGAGCAATTTAATAGTTTGCTGCACTACTTTGGCAGGCTGCACCGCTAAACTACAGCAGTGTCCACAGGTAATTTGGTTAGTGAAATTGTGGCGAATCGCTGCTTGGGCTATTTTCTGGAGACAGACTGAATCAGGATCACCATTCTCATCCGCATGAAAATCTAAGTCCAGATTTCTCTCTGTAGCCAGGGTAAAGATCTGATCTAATTGAGTATCCAAATCAGGATTTTGCCAGGCAACACCACCCAAAACACCGCCAATCTGAGCAATTTTATCTGCTAGTGCGACTCCTTCTGGTGTTTGATAATAATCTAAGCTAACTAAGCTAACCGCCTGTAGAATAATTTTATCTTGCCATTGAGACTGTAACTTTTGAAACACATCCAAACTAATATCCGCCTGTTTACCAAAAGAATCAAGATGAGTCCGAATAGCTTGAGTGCCATGAGCATAACTACACTGTAGTCCAAATTCCATCCGTCGATAAACATCTTCAAACTCCCAGAATTGCTGGCTATCAGCGATCGCTTTATCCAAAGCCATATCAAACGTGCCATCAAGATTTGGCGATCGCTCCCAAATATGTCCTTTATCTAAATGGGTGTGTATATCTACAAAGCATGGTAAGACTATCTTGCGCTGTAAATCGAGAGTTGGAAGTTCTGTGTTGAGCTTCCCTGCTGCTGTCACTTCCTCGATCTTACAGTGAGCAATCTTTAGGTTAACTAAACATAAACCTTCTCTAGTAGTTATTAGCGGGGAATTAAAACTAGGAAGATTGAGTAAACAACTAGGAATATGAGCATTAGCTAACCAATATGAGGCAGTGTCAAAACCATTAATACCTGTCTGAAAAAAATTCATCGTGATAGGATTTAAGTTGTTGTATAGTAGTGAATTTCAGTTTGTAAAATGATTTTGGGTTTAATTTTACTCAATTGTACTAATGAGCATACAAGTCGAATCTGACCTCAAAGATATACTCAATAAGTTTGACCAAAAACTAGATAAGTTAGACGGCAAACTAGATAAATTGACAGATGACGTTACGGATATTAAGGTTAGTCTAGCTGAAGTTAAGGGTGAAATTAAAGCTACTGACGAGAAATTATCAGGTCAAATCAAGACACTAGATACTAAGGTAGAGCAACTAGACAAGAGGGTAAATAATCAAGAATTTACCAATCGTGGTGTGTTAATCGGCTTAATTGTAGTTATCTTAGGTGGTGCAGCCAAATTTTTCGGCATGGTAGGCAATCCTTAGTATATGCGCTTCTTTTCGGGCGATCGCTCTTCAAAATCAAGGAAAATAACGATAGAATTCTCGTCGGTGGAAGCCGCGCATCATTTCTACCTGCTCGCCAGATACTTCTATCAATAATTAACCACTAACCATCAAGATCCAACTGATAAATTTCCCGCCGAGAGCGAGAAGTTAATTTAGATAGCTGACGACTAGCTTGCGATCGCGTCATGCCTTGTGCTAATAATTGCTGTAATTCTCGTTTTAATTCTACGTCTGAAGTGATTAAACTAGTTTCCGCTGCACCTTGTAAAACTAGAGTATATTCACCTTTAGGTTGCCTTTGATTAGTATATAAAGCGATCGCATCCTCCAGATTACTTCGCCAAAACTCTTCATGTATTTTGGTCAACTCCCTAGCTAAAACGATTTCTCGCTCATTACCCATAACTGTAGCCAAATCTTGCAGTGTCCTAACTAAGCGATGGGGGGCTTCATATAGAATTATCGTCCTTGTTTCATTGCGTAATAATTCTAATCTTGACTGGCGATCGCTATCTTTTGGCGGTAAAAAACCTTCAAACACAAATCTAGTAGTAGGTAAACCTGATGCAGCTAAGGCGCTAATTGCCGCAGTTCCCCCAGGAATGGGAATCACGGTGATCTGATGTGCGATCGCTGCTGCCACTAGTTCAACTCCAGGATCGGAAATACTCGGCATCCCTGCATCCGTCACTAAAGCGATATCTTCTTCCTGCTGCAACCTAGCAACTAAATCTTGCACCCGTGAATTATGATTGTGTTCGTTATAGCTGACTTGAGGGGTGTTTATTTGCAGGTGTTGCAATAGTTTTCCTGTGCGTCGAGTATCTTCTGCGGCAATCAAATTAACTTCTTTGAGGGTGCGAATTGCTCTCAAGGTAATATCTTCCAGATTGCCTATCGGTGTTCCCACTAAGTACAGTTTGCCCAATTGATTAAATTTATCTCCGTTACGTATTTCTAAATTCTACTGGCATTTATTGTTGATACTCAGGAGACTGTTGATAAATCTACTTTGAATGATTGTTCATCCCAGCGATTATCCTGCGGATAGGCTTCGCGATCGCAATTTTGTATTTCAACTTTGGCTATTGATACAGTTTACTATCAGCTTACTGTTAGTACCATCAAAGGTAATTTTATATCTATTTAAAAAGTTTCTGCCTAAGATAATAAATCCTTCTAGATTATTGTCTAGACAACTCCAAGCTTTAACTCTAATTAAAGTGCGATCTTGCGAAGCAAGCTGCCTTCGGCTATCGCTAAATCCTAATTGTATTCTATAGGGTAAAATGCCAATTACTTGTCCGCCTAATCCATGAGGCTTAGTAGTTATTTTTCCTCTCCCTATTTTTGGAGGACTGAGTTTGTTTATGATCGATACTGGTATTAAGGTAACATCTGAGCCAGTATCCAAGATGGCATCATGCTGAAGATATTGATTATTACGTAAATTATTAATGCTTATTCTGACTATAGGAATTGGAGATGTATTTTCGCTCTTTGTATAGTTGTATTCGTACATTAATAGTAATTAAGATACTTTTTCTATAAAAACATCTTGATAATTGTTATTTTCGAGAACTCTATCAATTAATGTATCTTCGTCTTGATCGTAGTCTAATACTTTCCCATCTTCAAAATGTACATACATATCTCGATATTTTTGATTTAATTTTGGTAATGATTTATCAAATAGCTGTCCCTGAGTTTCCATATATTTATAGCTCTCTTGGTCAGGATATAGTTCTTTAATAGTTGATTCTCTAGTAGTTTCTGAAGCGTTATTGCTGCTTAAAGTATCTGTTGCTGAAGCGAGCGCTCTAAAAATAAGACGTTGCCAATAGATAAATTTAGAGGTGTTATAACTTTTTCCTTTAAATTGATTTATTTTTTTTTCGACAAATTCTGGTGCAATAATTATAAAATCGTGAATTAAGATTCCTAAACTTGTATTAAGATAAAAATAATTGTAGGTTAACACACTATCTTCTAAGACTCTGACAATTAAATCTAAACCGTTATAAAACTCTTCTAAAAAGCTAATCATTTCTGATTGTTTAAAGCTATTTAAGATAACTTCAAATCCTTGTATAGTGGATTTGCTACAGCTAATAAACCAACGAATTTCTATCATTTCAATAGCATCATTGTTTAGAATATCGCTATGGCGCTTAAGGATATTTTCTGTTGATTCAAGGATTGTATAATAAGCTTGGAAAACATTACTGGCATTTTGAGTATTTATAGCTCTTGATAATTGCTGATACGAATCTAAGATCTCAGCGATAAAAGCTTTAGCTACTTCTATGTTGCTATCAAGACTGTATATTTTATTCAGTTTGTTAATTATTAATTCTTCAACACCTATGGATATACTTTCATTTAGTTGCTTGTATATTTGCTCTGTATCAAAAGTCATTTATATATAACTTAAGTTAGTTCGATCTTGATTTTATCTTATTTATTAGCCAGCATAATTAACCCATGGACTGCTCATTTTCACTTCAATTGAAGATAAATTTATAACTCAAACAGTAATATTTCTAAGTACTGTGACTTAGATTACGATCTCTAAGATGTACTCAAAGAATATCCTACCAAAATCTTAAAGATGATGTAGCATTACTGATGAGATTTGGGGAATATGACATGGTAAAACAGAAAGTCGGCTTACTATTTGGTGGTTGTTCAGGAGAGCATGAGGTTTCCATTGCTTCGGCAAAAGCGATCGCATCAGCACTTGCTCAAGGAGAGAATAAGAGTAAATATGATATTCTCCCCGTTTATATTGACAAGAAGGGAACCTGGCAACCTAGTAATCTGGCGCAGCAGGTATTAACTTCGGGACAGCCTTTATTATTAACCGAGGAAAACTCTAGTAACGATCAAGATGCCAGTACTTTAGCAACCACAGGCTTTTCTTCCCTATCCTCCGCAGGACAAAATAGTTATGCCGACATCGACGTGTGGTTCCCGATTTTACATGGTCCTAATGGAGAAGATGGCACTGTTCAGGGTTTACTCAGCCTAATGAAGGTTCCCTTTGTCGGTTCGGGGGTTTTGGGTTCAGCTTTGGGCATGGATAAAATCGCGATGAAAATGGCGTTTACTCAAGCAGGTTTACCCCAGGTAGATTACGTAGCTGTTAATAGATCCCAAGTCTATTCCAGTCCTTGTATATTCCCTAAACTTTGCGACGACATTGAAGCCAAATTAGACTATCCTTGCTTTGTCAAACCTGCAAACCTTGGTTCATCTGTAGGTATTGCCAAAGTGCGATCGCGCCAAGAATTGGAGGATGCTTTAGATAATGCCGCTAGTTATGATCGGCGCATAGTAGTTGAAGCGGGGGTCAATGCCAGAGAAGTTGAGTGTGCTGTATTGGGAAACGATCAGCCCAAAGCTTCTGTGGTGGGAGAAATTACTTTTGATAGTGATTTCTACGACTATGAAACCAAATACACCGAAGGCGCGGCCCAGCTACATATCCCTGCGGATTTGTCTCCTGAGGTAAGCGATCGCATTCAATCAATGGCAATTGAGGCTTTTGTTGCAGTTGATGCGGCTGGATTGGCTAGAGTAGATTTCTTTTACTTAGAAGATACAGGAGAGATCTTTATTAATGAAATAAACACCTTGCCAGGATTTACCGCTACTAGTATGTATCCTCAACTGTGGGCGCATAGCGGAGTTGCCTTTCCTCAATTAGTAGATCGTCTGATTAATTTAGCTTTAGAACGTTATCGCGAATCTAATTAGTCACTGATGTTACATACTAAAATTGTGAAGTCCTGATAATTGCAATTTGTTACGCATTGAGACTTTTACCCTTGGAAGAGACGGGGGAATTGGTACAGGTGTGGCAGGAGGCGGATTGAAATTTCATTTTCTTAGAGGGTTATCCCTCTTTTTTTGTGGCAACACAGTCAAAACTTTGATTCATTTATAATTCAGACAAAAATAAATATTTATATGTTTTTATGATATCATCAAATCTATAAACCATTGAATAGTCAATTTACTATGTATGGCAAAGCAAAAAAAGGAAAAAAAGAAATCAATCAAGCTCTCCAGCATAGATGAGGATATTCTTACTGTCTTACTAGGAAGGGAACTATACGGCTTGGAAGTCTTGGATTATATAAATCCAGATCGTCCAGGGACTCCTCTTACCTATGGCAGCATTTACCCCGCACTAAACCGATTAGAAAAAAAGGGACTGATTGAATCAAAGTGGGGCGACGAATCTACTGGCTCTAGTGGCGCGAGAAGAAAGTATTACAAAGTAACGGGACTAGGGGCAAGTACCTTGTCAGATGTGCAAAATTATCGGCTCATGTTATCCCAAAGACCAGCTTGTGGTTGATTAGCGGTACAAAATTCTGAAGGAGCAGCGAGTAATGGGGAAAAGTAAACAACGAAAAGCCCAAAAAATTATTCAAGATAAAGTTATTCTGGCTGTGGGAATAGTTGGCAGCTCAATTCTAATGATTGGTTCGGCAGTAGAAAGTTTTCAAACTTATAGAAGAAATCCAACACCCCAAAGGATTTTAGATATAAAACCAGAAATAGACCGCTCCTGGGAAACTTTAGCTAGATCCGATGATTTGGCAGAAAAAAGAGCGATCATTATTGATTTAGAAAAAAAGGCTCAAGAACAGAAATTGGGTGTTACGCGAATGACATTTTGGTCTTTATCTCATTTATCTAAATTAGAACAAGCATTATCTTCCCCAGACGATTTATCTCCAGATGAATTTGAGCAGCTATTAAATTCTTTAGATGTTTCTCTTTGGCGTATTATTAAGTATTCTAGATTTCAAAAAAATTCAAATATCGAAACGTCATGGTTTGTATCTTGGACTTTATCACAAGGGGATTTTGAGCGGGATTTTGAGCGGTTGCATGATTTTGAGCGGTTACGGTATTTTGAGCATGATTTTGAGCGGTATTTTGAGCGGTATTTATTCCAGGATTTAGAGCAGTTGCGGTATTTAGAGCGGGATTTTGAGCAGTATTTAGTGCAGTTGCGGGATTTTGAGCAGAGCTTGTTCCAGTCGCAGCAATCAGAGCGGGATTTAAAGAAGTTGAAGTTGTGGTATTTAGAGCAGGATTTAGTGCAGTATTTAGAGCAGTATTTCCTAAAGCAATTAATACTAATAAAATGGTATTTATGGCAGATAGAGAGAGGCAAAGTCCCAGTAATTCCTATCGAAGAGATATCAAAGCAAATTATTAGCCAATCGAGGAAAGTTTACGAACAAGAATTAGCCCAAAGCTATGGTTTAAAAGTAGATAGTGAATCCTATACTGCTAACCAAAGACAAACAAAATTAATTACATTTATCTCTTTAGCTTCTATATCAACAATAGGTTTAACCATCTCAGCATTACTATTGATTCAACGACGAAATCAAAAAATAACCTGTAACACAATTAGTTGGTGCTTTGTTCCTGAAGAGTGTGTCGCTGAATTATACGAGCTTTATGAAGGGTTGAAAGCTGAAGAACAAGCGATTTGGATAATTAATTTAATTATGCTGTGGAACATTTTAGTTCTGCTAAAAAGCCTCTACATCCAAGTTGCAATTGAAAATTTATTTTTACCAGACAAAAACCAAAGAGATTGACTTTTTTATTAACTAACAATATTTACCATGAACTATATTCCTCAGAGCAAGCCTAATTCATCCACTACTATCGCTGCTGTAGATTCATCAACCCCTCTGACCTTAATTGGTAACTCTAAAGAGATGTTAACTTATGGTGGCATTGCCGTAGCCGTAATCTTTGCTTTAAGTATTTTTCTCCTAGCAGTCAATCACTATCAAAAAACTCAGGTTGAATCATTAACCAAGTTGATTAAAACAGTAACTAAAAAATGAAAATGGTTATTGAAAAGCGATCGCACTCTTAAAACTGAGATAATGCGATCGCCCTTCAAGAAACATAGGGCTGAATCTCAGTTAAAACCTGTCCTAACTTTCGTTTGGCTGACCTTAACTCATCAGCATTCTGTAACCTAAGAAAATAGCCCTCAGACAGCCCAAAATAGCGACATAACCTAGCGATCGCATTAAGGAAAAATCTGATAAATCTCTCTGCGATGAGCTACTCGTTGACAGATTGTAGTTTTGTTTTTCTTATCGATGCTTAAACCAATCCGATAATCTCCGACTCGGATTTTATATTTATCTTTGTAGCCTTTCATTTTGCTCAGATATCCCAACTCAAAGGGATTTTGCGATTCTAGCTCACTAAATACAATTGATTAGATGCGGGATTGAGTATTTGGAGGCAAAGAAGCCAATTCCTTCAAAAATCGTTTAGTATATTCAACTTTCCACATTTTCAGCTTTTAACGATGCTAGATACTCTAATGCCTCTTCTTTACTGAGAGTTTCATCATCTTCAACTTCATCCATCAATTGAGCTAGTCCGTAGTCTTCTAAAATTTCCTCAATTTTCTCAAACTCAGCAATCGGAATCTGAACCGCAATCGGTTGGCGATCGCTATCTAAGACATAGTTTTTATTGATTTCTAGCATCTTACTGAGTCCCAAGGTCTTGTTAATGATTAATCTTAGTCTATTGTTTTTGGATTCAATGGGGCGATCGCCATAACTAAATTATTATCTAATGGTCACAGAGTACTGATTTGTATAACTCATTTGCAAAGTGAGGTTTATTAAAGCTATGTCAGACAGTAGTTTTATCTATAGCTATTAGAAGCGATCTCGTTGGATATCTGTTAATTGCTTTTCATCCTTTGCGATCGCACATAAAGAAGTTCATATATCAAGGATTGCTTAACATGCCGAAAAATTTGGCTGCACCACCCAAGACAACTACAATCAACCCGATTAACACGCCGCGATTAGTAAACTCTTGATTACCTACTCTCTTGTCTAGTTGATCTACTTTGGTATCTAAAGCCTTAATTTGACCAGATAATCTCTCGTCAACAGCCTTGATTTGACCAGATAATTTCTCATCTACAGCCTTGATTTGACCTGACAATCTCTCATCTATAGTTTTGATCTCGCCCTTGATTTCAGCTTGACCTACCTCTAATTTGCCCAGACGATCATCGATCCTATCTAGGTTCTGATTGATTTGTCCTAACACTTCTGCGATGTCAGTTTGAATGACTGGATTATCCAATGATCTATCTACTCCTGTTAGATTTGATTTATCTGAGCATCCCTTTTGATTGGTAGTCGGTGGGGATGTTTTAATTTTAGTCAGTTTGGCTTAACTTTTACTGTTGGCGAGTCCAAAAATTGACCAAGAAAGTGCGATCGCATTAAGGAAAAATAGATCTCTTGCAAAAGTCTAATAAAAACGAGATAAATAGGTCAGTATAAGGAGAAAAAATGACCTACGAAAAAGTAAAAAAATTGACCCCAGAAAAGTTCAAACGCCTATGTGGAGTAAAGAGAGAGACATTTGCTCAGATGGTTGAGATAGTAGAAAACCAAGAAAAATTCAAGACCAAAACGGGAAGACCCTCTAAATTAAGTCTAGAAAATCAGGTATTGATGACTCTAGAATATTTAAGAGAATATAGAACTTACTTTCATATAGCTCAAAGTTGGGGTGTAAACGAATCAACAGCATACCGAATAATTCGGAAAATCGAGAATATCTTAATTCGTTCACCAGAATTTTCTTTACCTGGTAAAAAACAGCTATTAAAATCTAATCATGAGCTAGAAGTAATTGTAATTGATGTGACAGAAACTCCTATTGAACGTCCTAAAAAAAACAGAAAAAATACTACAGTGGGAAAAAGAAAAAGCATACTTTGAAATCTCAAGTAATTGTTAATCAAAAGACTAAACAAATTATGTGTACCGCTTATGGAAAGGGGAGAGAGCATGATTTCAAGCTGTTTAAGAGAAGTAAAACTCATTTATTAGAACCAACATTTTGCTTGGGAGATAAAGGATATCAGGGAATTCAGAAGATTCATAAGGAAAGTAAGACACCTCATAAAAAACCGAGAAAAGGCAAATTATCTCTCATGGCAAAAACAGCAAAATCGCCAGTTAGCTTCAACTAGAATTATCATAGAACATATTTATCGAAATCTAAAAATTTTTAGAATTTTATCAGAACGATATCGCAATCGAAAAAAAAGGTTTGCTCTGCGTTTTAATTTGATTGCTGGTATTTATAATCATGAGCTTTTTTTGAGCCAAAGTTTTTAGCGATCGCTACTTTTGCAAGAGATCTAATCTGATAATCTCCGACAAGCATTTAGGTGTTTCATAGCTCAATAACAACTAAATCAAAAGTTGAAAAGAGAACAATCTAGGTTACTCTGAAACTTGTGACATTTTGTAACTAAATTTTGCAACCAAATATTGAGGAGATTATGGAACGCACTTTTATTATGATCAAGCCCGATGGCGTACAGCGTCATCTTACAGGAGAAATCATTCATCGCTTTGAATCTAAAGGGTTTACCTTAGTGGGAATGAAAATGATGCAGGTAAGCCGTGAATTAGCCGAAAAACATTACGACGTGCATAAAGAAAGACCTTTCTTTAAAGGCTTAGTTGATTTTATTATTTCTGCTCCCGTAATTGCGATGGTTTGGGAAGGTGAGGATGTAATTGCTGCTGCCAGAAACATTATCGGTGCCACTAATCCCGTGGCTGCTGCCCCTGGCTCAATTCGAGGCGATTTAGGGGTCAGCATTGGACGTAACTTGATTCATGGGTCTGATGCCCCAGAAACAGCTACAGCTGAAGTTGCACTGTGGTTTAATGAATCAGAACTTGTAGATTGGGAACCCGTGAGAAAATCCTGGCTTTACGAATAGATTAAGTAATCTTCAAATAGTGAGGATTGAGTATCTTAGATCTCAGTCCTCATCATCACCGTAATCTTGATTAGCTAAAGCAAACAAGCCGCAAATAGCACAGGTCATTAGACCAAGAGCGATCGCCCAACTACTGCCGCCAAAGCTAATATCAGTCAGCCAATTAACAACTGCCCCCGCAACCAAAAACGGCAGAATACCAAATACAGAGGCATAAAAGGCGTTTTGCGCTTCTCGTGCAGGTCGCGTCTCTTCAAACTCTTCGGACGAAGTATACAACCATCCCTCAGCAAAGTTAAACCATCGCTCTAGCTGAGTGCTAATCCAGGTTCTAGTAGACTCCAAGCCAATATATAGAGCAAGAGACCAGATACAGCTACTAGCTAAACTAACTGAGTCAATCTCAAAAGAAAAGGGAATGATGTCTATTCGCATAATATTTTTAACTACTTAATTTTAATTTATCTTAATTAGATTAAAAATGTTTAAATATTTTCAACAAAACTTTAAATAACACTTTTGTGCTAAAAGGTATTATGTCTCTTAGTATAAATACCTGGTTAAACATTGCTGATCTATAAAATTGAAAGTATATTTGAAAACAGAGATTACGTCGTACATGCGGCGGGGCGGACATCACGACTTTGTAAAGATAACTAGATTCAATAGCTCGCTGCAAACTTATAAATGACTTAGAGCTAGTTGTTACTCAAAAGTTATCTATTTTTTTGGTATTAGTGATCAGTAGAATTTTGCTTTGTATTCCATTGAATAAGACTACTCAACATAGACAAAACTTAGTAAGCGTAAATTAACCATCGATAATTCTCACTCATTACATGATCTACAGCAAAATAGTTCCCTTAAGTCGCTTGCTGGTTACTGCTGCCGCGACCTTATTATTAACTTTGGTAATTAACCACTGGGGTAATTTGCCTCTCCAGGCATCAGACTTAACGGCAGAAAACGCAGTGGCACAAGATGTTTCAGCAGTTTGGGACAGAGGTTCTTTCCCTGTGGAGAATTTTCAATCATACACTTCTGGTTATGGTTATCGCATATCTCCCATAACTGGAAAACGCCAGTTTCATAATGGTTTGGACTTAGCTGCACCTCGTGGTAGCTATATTCGTAATTGGTGGGGTGGCAGAGTTACTGACTTATCAGATAACACTGCCTGCGGCACATCTTTAACCATCCAGTCTGGAGAATGGGAGCATGTCTATTGTCACATGGAGGGACATGTAGATGATTCACGCAATGGCAAATATTTGCTCGACCGAGATGGGGGGATTCAAATTGCTCTTGGTCAAGAAATTCCCGCAGGTGCCAGAATTGGTCGTATTGGTATGTCAGGTAGAACAACTGGTCCCCATCTCCATTGGGTATTGAAGCATAACGGTGGGTATATCGATCCTGCTTCCGTACTCAGAAAAATGTTCGAGCGTCAGACAAATGCTGCTGCATCGTAATTGCATATCTTACAGGGCGTTGTCTGTGATAAAAAGACAACGCCCTAATTAATAACCTGATTAAACTATTATCAAAGAGCTATAAATTGTTAACTGAGCATTACTTGTTCATTGCTCATTGTTTATTGTTCATTGTCAAAATGCCAAGCGCACACCTAACTGTCCGTTGGGACCTCTAACGGAATGATATCCTGCACCCACGATAAGACGACGACCTAGGTTAAGATGGGCTCCTCCAGAATAAGCGATCTCTTCATCACCGCTATAGTAGCCCAGTCCGACATAGGGAGAGACTACGGGTAAACCAACAAACTTTAATAAATCTGCTCCCGTAGCACCTTCTTCTCCTGTGCCAACTTCAACTCCGAACCCCACAAACTTTGCTCCAGCACCATAACTAACCAAATCATCGACAGCGCCAACTGTTCCCCAAACCTGCGGTAAAACTTGGCTAGAAACAGAATCGGTAGCTATGGTCGCAGCACAGGCAGTTAAGATGCTGGTGGATATTGCTCTGAACATAAGATTACGGAATTTATTCAGCATAGTTTTGACACTCCCAACCTAAAATTAAAGACACAAACTGATCGCAGATAATTTAGATAATCCATTCAAACAATGAACATTCGGATTGGCAATGGTTATGACATTCACTCTTTGACAGCAGAACGTCCGTTGATTTTGGGAGGAGTGACAATTCCCCACAGGTTAGGACTTTTAGGACATAGTGATGCCGATGTACTAACTCATGCCATTATGGACGCTTTGTTAGGAGCCTTGGGGATGGGAGATATTGGACATTATTTTCCTCCCAGCGATCCTCAATGGAAAGGAGCAGACAGTTTAGTATTGCTAGAGCAGGTATTGTCTCTAATCTCCTCTCAAGGATGGCAGATTGGTAATATCGACTCGACTGTAGTTGCTGAGCAGCCAAAACTAAAGCCGCATTTAAAGATGATGCGCTCTACTTTAGCCCAGGTTATGGGAATAGAAATAGAGCAAATTAGTATTAAAGCCACTACTAATGAAAAATTAGGTCCAGTTGGTCGAGAAGAAGGAATATGTGCTTATGCAGTTGTTTTATTAATAAATAATCAAGCTTAAGAGCTATTTTATTGCTTAATTGCGGGGGCATTAATCTTTATTTCTGAAAGCTTATAAAAAACCATATTTCATGTGTCATTCTCAAAAAAGTAGGTTAAGTTAAGGTAGCGAAATCGAAGAGAAAGCTATAGTTTAGCTATCTCTTAGAAGTGCAAAGTTCACAAATCACTAAGTAGAAATACGGCTTAGTACCAGAGCCATAAAATTAATCGTAATTATCTGTATTTATTAGACAGTCTCTATCAATAACTCAAAAATATGAGTGTAGTTTTAGAAATAGATAACCAAATTTATACCGCTGAGGACTTAGTTCCTTTACTAACTCAGTATCAGATACTGCCCAAGCTGGCTCAAGAAATTCTGACTGATAAAGCGATCGCCGATATTAAATGTAGTGATGAGGAAAATGCCTCAATTTTCGAGCAGTTTTGTCAACAAAACCAACTAAACTCTGAGTCAGAGGTACAAGATTGGTTAAGTAAGCAAGGGATGAGCCGCGAGCAACTGCAAAACTTAATTACCAAAAAACTGAGAATAGATAAGTATAAGCAAGAAAAATGGGGCGATCAGGTGGATGCTCATTTTATTAAGCGTAAATCTCAGCTAGATCGGGTAGTTTATTCCTTGATCAGAGTGGAAAAGCCAGAGGTGGCACAGGAATTATATTTCCGCATCAAGGATGATGAAAATACCTTTAGTGCCTTGGCAATGGAATATTCTCAGGGAACAGAGGCGCAAACAGGTGGACTAATTGGACCTGTGGAAATTAATGCTCCCCACCCTAAAATTGCTCAGATCTTAGCTACCTGTCAACCAGGTCAGCTAGTGCCGCCAACTCGTGTCGGCGAATGGATCGTCATTGTGAGACTAGAAAACTACCTTTCAGCAAAGCTAGATGCTCCGATGCGACAAAGAATGCTAGACGAACTATTCAGTCGCTGGCTACAAGAAGCAATTAAACAAAAAGTATCTTTCCTATCCAGCCCAGTCACTTCTTAGAGCGTACTTGACCTATGAGTAATATTAATACGACCCAAATTGTTGAGCAATTTCTCTCACTAGTTCCACAATTCAATCAACTTCCGCCAGAAGCGATCGCCGAAATTGCCCCCAACTTGAAACCACTGCGGTTTGGTGTGGGCAAGGTGATGATCATGCGAGAAAAAATGCAGGGGCAAGTGGCAATTATTTCCGAAGGGGAAGTAAGACTCTTGGGTTACGATCCGCGGACTAAAATGCCCACTACTCTAGACAAGCTAAAGCCAGGACAAATTATTGGTTGGGTCAATCTGGCTCGTGGTTTGCCCTGTGAAACGGCAATGGCAAGTACCGAAGTAGTCTGTTTGGCTTTAGATAATGAGTACTTTTTAAAGCTGCTCAATCAATATCCAGGATTGGCAACAGAATATAGGCTAAAACCTGCTAAAGTCGAGGTTTTTGATTTATTAGGTACTCAATTAGAAAAACAGGCTCAGGGAGACTGGGAACTAGCTGAATTAGCCAGCAAAATTGTTGATGTAGCTGATATATATTATCTTCCTCCTGGAGAACATCTGCTAACTGACGAAATAACTAAGCCCCTAAGAGATTCAAATTTAGTTTGGTTAGTTAGTGGCGGTGTGGTTGATGAATTTAGCTCTGGCGATCGCCTGAATTTAACTAAAGACCGCCAAACGGTTACAGTTAAAGGTAATCAGCCAGCACGCTTACTCTCAATTCCCAAAGCATATTGGTTTGACGATCAGGTTGATTCAGATCCTGGGTTTGATTTTGAAGGGTCAGCAGCAAACGGAAGCGATCTTCTACCCAGTGTTGATTTTCAGGATAATGATTTTGATGATGCCGAAGGCTTAGGAGAAGGTTACACATTCCACGGCGAAGAAGAAACCGTCGAAACCGAAAAGAAAGACTATCCTTTTGTCAGAGGTAAAACTACTTTGGAAGTGGGCGTCGCCTGTTTTCAGATGTTGAGTAAATATTTTGGGATGCCTTTCCGCAAAGAGGTGATTAAGCGAGTCTTGAAAGAGCAATTAGAGCGAACGCCTAATTTATCTCTTCCTTTATGCGGTGGTGTTTCCGAATTAATGGGGTTGAGTCCACAGCTAATCAATATTCCCGCTAATGCGATTACCCGTTTGGAAGGACCCTGCCTTGTAATGTGGCAGGATAGTCTAGCGATTATTTATGAACTAAGTGAAAAAGAACTAGTTATCGCCGTTCCTGAACTTGGGGTGCGTCGCTACAAGCCAGAAGACTTTATCGAAAGTTGGGGCGACGGCGGAGAAGTCCTATTACTCAAAAAAACCAAAGATACTCCCCAGCAAAGATTTGGCTTAAATTGGTTTTATCCCGCGCTGAAAAAGTATAAGCGGGTACTGATTGAGGTTTTTGTGGCTTCTTTCTTTGTACAGCTTTTTCAATTGGCTAACCCGTTGATGATTCAGGTGATTATTGACAAGGTAATTAGTCAAAATAGCCCAGATACTCTATGGTGGCTAGTTGGGTTTCTGGTGACGATCAATGTTTTTGAAGCTTTATTAACCACTCTGCGTACCTATTTGTTTGTTGATACTACTAATCGGATCGATTTAAGCTTAGGTTCGGAAATTATTGATCACTTGCTGCGCTTGCCACTGCGTTATTTTGAACGGCGACCCGTCGGGGAAATTTCCACCAGGGTTAATGAACTAGAAAAAATTCGTCAATTCTTGACAGGTACAGCATTAACCGTAGTCCTCGACTGTGTCTTCTCTGTACTGTACGTAATGGTCATGTTGGCATACAGCCCGCTATTGACCGCAGTTTCTCTGGCGATTATCCCTGTATTTATCGGTCTGACCTTAATTTTCTCCCCCACGATTCGCAAACAGCTACGAACTAAAGCCGAACGTAATGCCGAAACTCAATCTTATTTAGTTGAAGTTCTCACAGGAATCCAAACAGTCAAGGCGCAAAATATCGAATTGCGATCGCGCTGGAAATGGCAAGAGCGTTATGCCCGCTATATTTCCACTGGATTCAAAACTGTAATCACCTCTACCTTAGCTAAGTCTGCCAGTGACTTTCTCAACAAGCTGTCGCGGGTAATCATTATCGGGATGGGTGCTTACTTAGTTCTAGAAGGTCAGCTCACTCTTGGTCAATTAATTGCCTTCAGAATTATTGCAGGCTATGTAACCTCTCCTGTAATGCGCTTGGCTACTCTATGGCAAAACTTCCAAGAAACAGCCTTGTCTTTAGAACGACTAGCTGATATCGTCGATCACCCAGAAGAGGGAGAAGAAGATCGCAACAACATTCCCATGCCTGCAATTCAAGGTCGCGTTAAATATGATAATCTCTCCTTCCGCTTTAAAAATACTGGTCCTTTACAGTTAAAGAACGTTACTACTGAATTTGAGCCTGGAACCTTCGTGGCAATTGTGGGAGAAAGTGGCGCGGGTAAAAGCACCATGACCAAACTGTTGTCAAGACTGTATGAACCAGAGGGAGGAAGAATTCTAGTTGATGGCTACGATATTAATCGGGTTGAACTTTATTCTCTCCGTCGTCAGATTGGTGTGGTACCTCAAGAAACCTTGCTGTTTGAAGGCTCTATCTTAGATAACATTGCCTTAACCAACCCCGATGCTACTACCGAAGAGATTATTGCTGCTGCTCAAATTGCTGCTGCCCATGATTTTATTATGACTCTTCCCAGTGGCTACAACACTAGAGTTGGGGAACGTGGTTCGGCACTTTCTGGAGGACAAAGACAGCGGATTGCGATCGCCAGAACTATTTTACAAGCCCCAGCGATGATGGTTTTGGATGAAGCCACTAGTGCTTTAGATTTCTCTACTGAACAGGAGGTATCCCGTAACCTCAAGGAAGCTCTTAAAGGACGCACCGTATTCTTTATTACTCACCGTTTAGGAACTATCAAAAATGCTGACACCATCGTCATGATGGATGCAGGTTCAATTGTGGAACGGGGAACGCATGATGAATTGATGGCTCTCAAAGGTCGTTACTGTTACCTCTATCAGCAACAGGAATCATCTGTATAGTGTTTCACCAAGGTTTTACATAAAGCTAATTTTTGAAATACAACTCGCCTCTAATAATTTTTATCTATGGAGGCGAGTTTTTTATTTACGCTTAATGTGAATTAGCTTCGTTTAAAGGTGATTTGCTCGTAGCCATTAGCCATTAGCCATTAGCCATTAGCCATTAGCCATTAGCCATTAGCCATTAGCCATTAGCTTTTTTATAGTCTTTAATAGATATATAGAGGTGATGGTCTAGGCAGATTTTACTATTATTCTTGCCTTTCTATCGCCTTTTTTTCTTATCATTCAACATTTCTGGGATTTAGCAAACGATTTGTTTTTTCATTAAACTGCTCTTCTGGAATAATTTGTCTAATTTTCCGCATTCTTCTAATGTTGTCGATGGCTTGTCTGCTGGATGAGGCGTTATCAATTAGTGACATTTTTTCCTCTATCATCGTCAAGCGTTTATCATAGTGCTTAAATAGTCTATCTCTTGCATCTCCCGACAAGAGAGTGTGATCACTTGAAAGTTCTTCTAGTTTTAAAGTTATCGCCTTGGCTTCCTTACCGAGAGCTATTAATTTTTCTTTTTCAGACTCTGGAACTACTAAAGCTGCTAATCCCGAAAGTGTTGTGCTTAATGCCGCCGCCTTGGCAGCTATGGTTTGTAAGTTAGATTCGGCGGGATTTAACAGCGTCAAGCTTATAAGTAAACCTGTTCCAAACCCTACTAACGCACTTTTTCCTTTTCGAGAAAGCGAAGTAACTTTATTAGATGTAGCTATAGCATCATCAACAAAATTTTTTAAATGCTTGCGAACGTTTTGAAGATCGTTTGAAACATCATTAGCTCTATCAAGATTAGCTTCTAATTCTCGACCTGCTACTTTTTTTCTATTTAAATAATTTAAATTTGTGTTTTCATTATCCATTCATATAAAGTTACATATACTTGAATTTGTTATATTGATCTATCAGCGTTTCATGTATCTCTTTAGCTCTGTTAATTTTTTTGTCTAGCTCTATAATCAAATAAGAAAAATATACAAACTTATAACTAGAGTATATAAAGCTTACAATTAAAACAAAAAAAGCTATATAAAAAATATAATTTTCTTCTATTCCAATATTGTCAAATAGTAAAGCTCTAGGCGAGCTAACATCAGGACTCTTATCAAGATTTTTTATATTATTATTAAAAACAACTACGCTAAATAACATGGGTAACAGTAAGAAAATAGTAATACTGAGCCATTTTACCCTTTGCGTATTTATTTCAAAAACTAAAAATGAACTTTTGGCTTTTTCCTGGGATAATATAGCGAGTATTTTATGATATTTATCATCTATATTTTTGTTATTGGCTAAAGAATTCACCACTACTCTATTAAAACTTTATTTAGTATGATACTTATTTATTATATCACTTCTATAATAAGGAGAAATTTTATTTTCTTTCTCGTTTAATAATTTGTTCCACTTGAATCAAAATAAGTTAAATAGAGTGTTAATGTACCAGGGAGATCGCTTCAAACAGAAAAGCAGTATCGTTTATCAATCCAACCAAGAAAAGATTGTAAAGCAAAAGCTTATCAAGTAAAACAATTTTTAGAACAGTATGAATGAGAAAATTAAAAGACCTGATAAATACGACTGGGATGGGTTTACAATCAATATTTATCTAGATGAAGATGGGGAATGGCTGGCACATTTGGTAGAGTTACCTAATGTTTCTGCCTTTGCAGATACTCCTGAATCAGCTTTAGATGAGTTATATGTTGCTTGGTCAGGAATGAAAGAATGCTATCGCGATGATGGAGAGGATATCCCCATTGCACCTTCTAGAAAAGAATATAGGGGACAATTTAATGTCAGAATTGATAAGAGAATTTATCGTAATCTAACTTTAGAAGCTGCAAAAGCAGGAATTTCTCTTAATGCTTTAGTTGCTCATAAATTGGCTAGAGATTATATGGTTTGATAGCGCGGATAAGGCGATCGCTCAATTATAGAGCAAGATAAAACCGATCTCGCTTTGAAAACTACTAAGTGTTGTTCTCGATCCAGATTTGACTGATTATATAGTGGGAATACTGACAACTTTACTTAGTTGTTAACCAAGGAAACTGAGGTAATCTTGAAAAAATACGAACAGTATTGAAATTATTTATAGAAGCATATCTAATAAAATCTTAGCTTTAATAAATGCCTAAAAAGATTAGAGAATTGAAGAAAATGCTCCGTAAGGCTGGCTTTCAAGAAATTCCAGGTAAAGGCAGTCATACGAATTGGATTCATCCTCTATATTCGGGAAAAGTTACCATATCAGGTAAAGATGGCAGGGACGCTAAAATGTACCAAGAGAGAGAAACCAAACAAGCTATTGAGGAAGTAAACAGAAAACGAGCAAATGAATAAATTAAAATATCAGATGGTTATTCAGTGGAGTGATGAGGATAATTGTTTTTTAGTAGCATTACCCGATTTTCCTGGTAGCTATTGGCGCACTCATGGCGATACATACGATAAGGCGTTTGCTAATGGTAAAGAAGCTCTTGAATCACTAATCCTGGCATATGAAGGTACAGGTGATGATTTACCCATTCCTAAAGTAGCATCTTCTGTTTGAAAAAGAAATTTGGTTAAAGCGATCGCACTTTCTTCAAAGAAAAAATGTGTATGTACGAGCATTTAAACCCTCTTAAGGACTTAGTAAGCTGGAAAGTTTTAGGCGGTCACACTTTGATAGAAAATCAAACTCAGAACTATATTTTGAAACAATGATATTCTATTTATTACGCCCGATTTCTATTTATTACGCCCGATTAAAATAAACCGAATAGATAAGCGAGAAACGAAGTAATTATGTACCATAACATTATTTATAGTCAACATAGTTAACTTTTGAATGACGATTAAGAGCTAAAAGCTGATAGCTACGAACTAACAACCTTTCAACGAAGCTAATTCATATTAGGCGTTTGTTACTTATATTATTTAAGCTTTACGTTCCCATAAAAACTTCCTTTCTGACTCTTTAATCGGCACATCATTAATACTGGCTTCTCGTCTTTTCATCAAGCCATTTTCGGCAAATTCCCAATTTTCATTACCGTATGCCCGATACCAGAAACCGCCATCATCATGCCATTCATATTCAAAACAGACAGAAATGCGATTATCCATAAAACTCCACAGTCTTTTCTTGAGGCGATAATCTAATTCTTTTGCCCATTTTCTGGTTAAAAAAGCAATAATCTCTTCTCTTCCACTGATAAATTCGGCACGATTACGCCAAACAGAATCTACTGTATATGCCAGTGCCACTTTTTCAGGATTACGAGTATTCCAGCCATCTTCAGCAGCTTGAACTTTTGCCTTGGCAGTTTCTAAGGTGAACGGTGGTAGAGGAGGCTTGGTTTCCATAACTTGCCTTGAATAACTTGAGATTTGTTGCGCTGTCTATTAATTCATACAGTTTTGTGGATTAATAGTCTACCTGTCATTTTTGACAGGTAAGTTGAGTAATGCGATCGCTAATATTTAACCAAGACTGTAACTATTGTCAGAGTTGGCAATTTAGTAACGAAATATACAGGGAAAGTAGAAACTAAATCATAATCTATTACTTATTAAGCCGAAAAACGAAAAAAACAAAAATGTAATTCGGCAATTAGATTTAAGAATTTAGCTTGGGAACTTGAAGAGTGAAAAAGCATTATTCCGTAATAGTTGTGGGAGGTGGTCAAGCTGGTCTATCTATCAGCTATTGTTTGAAAAATAAAGACATTGACCATGTTGTTTTGGAAAAAAATCAGATTGCCTATTCTTGGCAAGACAAACGCTGGGATACTTTTTGTTTGGTAACTCCTAATTGGCAATGTACCCTTCCTGGTTACCATTATCCAGGAGATGACCCCAATGGTTTCATGGAAAAAGATGAAATCGTTAATTATATTAAGGAATATGCTAAATCTTTTGACCCACCTGTTCAAGAAGATGTCGAAGTTTTCCAAGTTAAGAAAGAGCAGTCAGGAGATTTATTTGAGTTAAGTACTTCCTTAGGGGACTATACAGCCGATCGCGTTGTCATTGCCACAGGAAGCTATCATCAACCAAAGATTCCCCGCATAGCTGAGAGGTTAAACCCAAATATTTTACAGCTACACTCATCGGATTACAAAAACCCTCAATCTGTACCTGAGGGAGAAGTTTTAGTTGTCGGTAGTGGTCAATCTGGCTGTCAAATTGCCGAAGATCTGCATTTGGCTGGTAAAAAAGTACATCTCTGCGTTGGTGGCGCACCGCGATCGCCGAGACAATATCGGGGCAAAGATGTCGTAGATTGGCTAGACCAGCTAGGATACTATGATCTGACAATTGAAAACCATCCCGATAAAGAGAACGTCAGAACTAAAACCAATCACTACGTTACTGGTCGTAGTGGCGGTCATGAAATTGACCTGCGAACCTTCGCCCTAGAAGGAATGCAGCTATATGGTTCTTTAGAGGATATTCAAGAAGATTACCTGCAATTTAAACCCAACCTTAAGCGTAATCTGAATCGCGCTGATGAGGTGGCTGAGAGTATCAAAAAAACTATTGATGACTATATCACCAAAAATCAGATATCGGCACCAACTGAACCAGATTATAAACCAGTATGGCAACCCGAAACAGAAACTTTGCAGCTAAATTACCAGCAAGCCAACATAACCACTGTAATTTGGTGTATCGGCTATCAAACAGACTTTAGCTGGGTCAAAGTTCCTGTCTTTGACGGTGTGGGCTATCCCAGTCACAATCGCGGTGTTACTAGCGTTAATGGTCTCTATTTTCTGGGACTTCCTTGGCTTTATACCTGGGGTTCTGGGAGATTTTCGGGCATTGCTAGGGATGCTAAATATATATGCAACCATATTGCCGAAAGGATGAAATATGCTTATCCAGGGACTCTTTTGGCGATTAACGAAGCTGCGATCGGTTCTTAGCATTAAGCATTAAAAATTAATTATTAGAGGAAACATAAATTATGCCTGAAGTTACTACCCCCGCACACAAAGCTGGTGACTATTTTGTTGATTATGAAGAAAAGGTATTTCCCGATGTCCAAGCTGAACCAGGGGAGAAGGCTTTAGTTACTTTTCATACAGTTGCTTTTGAAGGTTCCATTGGCTTAGTAAATTTATTGCAGGCTACCCGTTTAATTCGCAAAGGCTTTGAAACCTCCATCTTGCTATATGGACCTGGGGTAACTTTGGGAATACAGCGAGGCTTTCCTAAGATTGGCGATGAATCTTTCCCAGGACATCAGGCAATGAATAATCAGCTAGTAAAAATTATGGAAGAAGGTGGGAAAGTCTATGCTTGTCGTTTTGCATTACAGGCTTTATATGGACATGGCGAACCGTCTTTAATTCCTGGCATTACCCCGATCAATCCTTTAGATGTGCTGGATATAGTTTTAATGCATCGTAAAGATGGCGCATTTATTCTCGATACCTGGACAATGTAACTCATTGAACAATGAACAATGAACATTTATAGGAATGTCCTAGCAAATAATTTCTGTTTTTGTTTGTCCACAATCCTTAATGCTCAATGTTGAATGATAAATGGTAAATGATAAATGCGAAATGTAAAAGCTGCTGCGGTGCAGATATCTCCTGTACTGTATAGCCGAGAAGGGACTACTGAGAAAGTATTAAAAGCGATCGCCGATGCTGCTAAAGAGGGGGTAGAGTTAATTGTTTTTCCTGAGACTTTTATCCCCTACTATCCTTATTTTTCTTTTATTCAACCACCAGTATTAATGGGAAAAGAACATATGCGCCTCTATGAACAGGCGGTAGAAGTTCCTAGTCTTGTAACTGATGCTGTGGCTAAAGCAGCTAAAGCCCATAATATGGTTGTGGTTTTGGGAATAAATGAAAGAGATGGGGGTTCTCTATACAATACGCAGTTAATCTTTGATGCTGATGGCAGCTTACTTTTAAAGCGACGTAAAATTACTCCTACCTATCATGAACGCATGGTCTGGGGACAGGGAGACGGTTCGGGATTACAGGTATTGGATACTGCCGTTGGTAAGTTAGGGGCTTTAGCCTGTTGGGAACACTATAATCCCTTAGCTAGATACAGTTTGATGGCGCAACAAGAACAAATCCATTGCGCCCAGTTTCCAGGTTCGATGGTAGGACAAATCTTTGCCGATCAAACAGAAGTAACTATTAGGCATCATGCCTTAGAAGCTGGTTGCTTTGTGGTTAACTCTACTGGGTGGCTAACTGCTGAACAAATTGCCCAGATATGTCCCGATGAGAATTTACAACGAGTCTTAACAGGTGGTTGTTACACCACAATTGTCTCTCCTGAAGGGGTTCTTCTATGTGAACCTATTACCGAGGGAGAAGGTATGGCGATCGCCGATTTAGACTTTTCTCTAATTACCAAACGCAAGCGCATGATGGACTCTGTTGGACATTATTCTCGTCCTGACTTATTACAACTCCAGGTAAATCGAGATAACCGTAATGTCTGGCAATCCACTCCTACAATTCATAATTCAGTGATTTTAGAAGATTCTCATGCCAAAAACGGCAATTCAATTATCTCTGAATCAAACCCGATAACTAAAGAAGAATAGTAATTATGTATAGCGCTTGGTCAGAGTCAAGAGGTACAGTATTTTTTCCTTTGACCTTTGACAAAACAAAACCAAGGTGTACTGAAAAACTATGAGAAAGGCTATATGGGTTGCGCTGAAGTTATTTTAAATTTTAAAGAAAAATACGAAAAAAAAATCTTATTTAAAAGCTAACGGCTAATAGCTACGAAAAGTTTAACTTCCTACACCACACTCATCAATTAGCGCCGACACCAATGACTAATGACGAAAAACGAAAATTAATTACAGAATTACAATCGAGAGGTCTAAAACTAATTGATAGTTCTCAAGGTGCATCAGGTAGAAAAGGTGGCGCAGGTCCTTCAGATCACAAGGCTGTAACTATAGACGGGACAACGGTAATGATTCCTGTTTATAACGATGTCGCCAGCGAATCAGCCTACATCGTAGCCAGTACATCGCCCTTAGAGAGCAAAACTACTCTACAGCAGAATGGGCAAGAAATTGCCGCGATTGAATTTCCCCATCAGCCCAAATTTTATCATCTGAAAACTGCCGAGGGGATTCCTTATAATAAAATCGCCTTACTACATAGTCATAATGTTTTAGCTACCACTGTTTTACAAACTTGCATTCGTTATAGTAATCGTAATACCGCCTGTCAATTCTGTGCGATTGAACAATCTTTAGCCGCAGGTAAAACTATTGCCCAGAAAACTCCTCAGCAGCTAGCAGAAGTCGCAGCCGCCGCAGTTAGACTAGATGGAGTAGAACATTTGGTAATGACAACAGGAACCCCTAACACTACAGATAGAGGTGCAGCGTATTTAAGCCAATGCGCCCAAGCGGTTAAAGCCAAAGTTAATATACCAATTCAGGCACAGTGTGAACCCCCTAATGACTTTACCTGGTTTAGGGCAATGAAAGCAGCAGGGGTTGATAGCCTGGGCATGCATATAGAGGTGATCGAATCAGCAGTGCGCGATCGCATCATGCCAGGAAAAGCGAAAGTATCTTTAGATTATTATTTCCAAGCCTTCACAGCAGCAGTGGAAGTATTTGGCAGGGGACAGGTTAGCACCTATATTCTGGCTGGTCTAGGAGATAGTCTAGCAACGATTGTTGATACTTGCGATCGCCTGATTGATTTGGGTGTTTATCCTTTTGTGGTTCCTTTTGTACCGATTACAGGTACCCCTTTGGAGAATTGTCAGCCTCCCAGTAGCGATTTTATGTATGCAATCTACGAAGCAGTAGGTGCCAGATTAAATAATGCCGGAATGTCATCGCAAAATATTAAAGCAGGTTGCGCTAAATGTGGTGCTTGTTCCGCATTATCTACCTTTGAACATTGAACATTGAACATTGAGCATTGAACATTGAGCATTGAACATTGAGCATTGAGCATTGAACATTGAGCATTGAACATTGAGCATTTATTAACTATGGCAATCCTAAGTGAAATGAGAGATTTCTACTACCTACTACCTACTACCTACTACCCAAAACCAATAAATGTAATTTCCTAAATTAAATAGGACTGCTAAAATGACAAAATACCAGTTTAAACTAGCCTCATCTTCAGCAGAAATAGAGGCTTATTATCAGTTAAGACAAGACATTTTTTGTCAAGAACAAGGTATCTTTATAAATAGCGATCGCGATCAATATGATGCTCTTGCTTATCCTATTGTTGCCCTTAACGAGCAAAATGAAGTTGTCGGAGTTGTCAGGATCTACGAAACAGAATCAAAACTTTGGTATGGGGGAAGATTAGGGGTACACTCCGATTATCGTCGAGGTTGGAAGATTGGCAAAGGATTGATTTATAAAGCCGTAACTACAGCTAATACTTGGGGATGCGATCGCTTTTTAGCTACGGTTCAGTTACCTAATGTACGCTTTTTTCAACGATTACACTGGAATTCTTTGGAGGAAATAACTATTTGCGACAAACCTCACCATCTAATGGAGGCAGATTTAGCTTTTTATCCTTCTACAGACCAAGTTCGTACTGAGTTGCAATTGCCAGAATTAACTGCATCATAAGTGAATATAGCGGTTCTCACTTTTATGAGGTACGAGGTTAATCGTTTTGAGGCAGAAGGCAGAGGGCAGAGGGCACAAAGGGCTTGCCCGCATGTAGGCAGTAAGAATATGTACCTCACGGTTATGAGAATTGCTATATTGAAATCTATCGCTCTTTTTCTTATTATTCAAAATTTCTGGTTACAAGCGATCGCCAAAAATATAGGTAGGTAGGTTTAATTAATTTGAAGATGGTATGAGGTATTTGGGGTAGTGAGGTACACCGCAATCAACTATTAACAATCAACAATTAACAAAAACCAAGGTCTGGACTGTAACGCATTAAAATGAAACCCGCTATATTACAATTTTTATAGCAGAAATTCAAAAGATTTATTATTCTTTAATTTGCTTGATTTGGTTATTAAAATAGTCAGTTTTATAGTTTAAAGATTGGGCTAATTTTAAAGCTTCTTGGAAAGATTCTTGGGCTTGAGCTTTTTGGTTAGATTTCAAATAGATTTGACCTAGAATATCGTAGGTATTAATTAAACCATAGTAGTTATAAGACTGTTGCTGAATTTTAATTAAATTACTATAAGCTGCGATCGCCTGATCAATTTGCTCTGCTTGTTGATGTAGTTGTCCCAATCTAGTTAATGCCAGATCGGCAATGGCTAACTGCTGGGTTTGATCTGCCATACGCCAAGTTTGATTATAAGAGGCAATGGCTTGGGGTATCTGATTTAAGGTTTCATGGTCACGGGCGATCGCTATTTCTAATTCAGGTATTTGATTTGATTGCCCAGTGGCGGCATAGTGCTTCACCAGACGTTTTTTAGTGGCGATCGCTTGCTTGGTTTGAGCTGTGGGATCATAAATATCAATCAAGGTCTTGAGATACTTCTCAGTTTGCGGTTTATTAGATGACTGAGATGGCGCAGAATCATTTAAAGATAATAGCTTTTGATAAATTTTTGCCGCGTTTTGGTAGTCAAATTTAGCTAAATAAAGTTCTCCTAAAGCTTCCAAGTTCGTTTGTTCTACTGCCAAATTATAATTATTTTGTCTTCTACTAACTTGGTTAATTTGGGTTTGAATTTTAATTGCCTGTTCTAAATATCGTACTTGCTGATAAGCACGAGAAAGTTTCTTGAGCAAATCAAGAGATAAAGATTTATCCGAGTTAATTTCAGTTTCTAGAGTAATTAAACGTTCAGCAATATTGCGGAGATCTAAGCCTCGATTTGATTTCCAAGCGATCGCGCCAATGGTTCCTAAAGCTTCAATTTCTGCCTCTTGATCAATTGCCCTGATTAGTTTTAGCTGTCGATACCATAATTCAAAAGCAAGATCCAGATTACCTTGCTGTAATTGCTCTTCGGCAGAGTGATCCAGTTCGGCGATCGTCTTTTCGATGCGATATGTTTCAAAGGACGATAACTCTCGTTTTCCATACCCAGGAGGAATTACGGGATCGCTGGAGTTAATTTCTACTGCTAAAGGATTATTAGACTGTTGTTGAGCTATTACTCTGGGTTGAATTAATAACAAAGCAACAGTTATTAGCAGCCAAATAAAAGTCTCTGTTCTTTTTTTTAGGTTTGCATTGTTCACTGAATTATTATCACGTCTAGTGCGAATTAAAATGACCAACTAGATAAGCTGGATGTGGAGAAATTGTGCCACTCTAAATTTATATAACTAACCTTTGAATGACCGCTAAAAGCTAATGGCGCAGCGCGTACGCGCAATTCGCCCTGGCGGGCTTCGATGCTGCGCATCGTGCGGCTAAAAGCTACGAGTTAACAACCTTTCAACGAAGCCCATTCACACCAAGCGTATTACACAAACGGATATACTCCTGTAATAATTTCATTAGCTTTAAGTTTACCAATTCTCTCTCCTGGACTATTTTTCTCCCCTTGCTGGAGACTATTGACTGGCAATACTAACCGACGATTGATGCTAGTTGTCAGCAGGATATTTTCTCTACCCCTTGTAGTTGTGATTCCTGCTAGCATATCTTCTTTGGTCGTAAATTGAGTTGCCTGAGTTCCAATATCTCCTCGATTTCCTAACCGCAAGGCATTGACGGCAATCCTTTTGCCAAATCCTAATTGAGAAATTACCGCAATCGAATCTTGAGCCTTGACATTGCAGCAACCGACTAAACTTTCTTTCAATCTCAGACGCATGACGCGATTTCCTTGAGCGTTTCTGCCCATAACTGGAATTTGCACATCATCAATTGCCAAGCGTAAAATTCGTCCCCCAGTGGTGGCAATCACCATCTCCTGGTCTTCTTGGGCAAAACAGAAATATTTGAGAGTATCTTTTTCTTTGAGTTTTACTAGCACTAATCCTCGATTGCCCAAAGCATCTAATTCAGCAGCGTTTAGACGCTTAATAATGCCTTTTTCCGTTAGCATAATCAAGTCCAGATTATGGTGGTTCTGCGGCAGAAAGAAATGTGCCACCGTACCTTTAGCATCTCTTTGCGCTGCTGATGATAATAGCTCTAGTGCTGGTAATTCAGTGCTTTCTAAACTAGAAGGTACTTCTTCTATCGGCACAGGATAGGCTTTGCCACTATCGGTAACTACAATTAATTTATCGCGATCGCCGACTGGTTCTTGATGTAATAAAAAGTCTGCCCCCTGCTTCGGCACAGAATTTGTCTCATCTGCGGTGGGATTTTCCCAGTATACATAGCCAGAGCTAGTTACTTTTAGTTTGGCTTCGGGGGAACGTTCAAAAGTTAAGTCGGGATCAACAGTCAAAGCTGGATCTTTTTTTGCCGCTTTTGGCTGTTTTTTGTTAACTGAAGCTGCTTTTGGTGTCGATGAGGGAGTATCAGGACTAGCTGCCACATTGATAATGCGAGTCCGACGTTCATCACCAAACTTGCGCTTGAGAGTACGCAGTTCTTTTTTGAGGGACTTGAGTAATTCATGGCGATCGCCCAGAATATTATTTAAGCTGGCAATACGCTCTTGTAAATCCCCTGACTCTGTTTCTAGCTTTTGCTTTTCTAAGCCAGTAATACGGCGCATTGGCATTGCCAAGATCGAGTCTCCCTGAGTCGGTGAGAAGTCTAATTCATCTTGAAGACGTAGCTTGGCGGTAGTGCCGTCGGGAGCATGGCGGAGGATTTCAATTACGGCATCGATTTGATTCAGGGCTAATAGCAAACCCTCAACCAGATGCAGCCGTTGATTAGCTTGTTCTAATTCATGCCCATATTGCTTTCTGAGGGTATGTTCGCGAAATTTGAGGAATTCTTCTAAGACATTGCGTAAAGGTAGCTGAACTGGCTTATTATCCACCAATGCCAGCATAATTGTCCCAAAATTGCTTTGCAATGCCGTCTGACGATAGAGCTGATGTAATACTTTTTTGGCAGTGGCATCCTTCTTGAGTTCAATTACCACCCGCATGCCGCTGCGATCGCTTTCATCTCTGATATCAGAAATCCCCTCGATTCTACCTTGATTGACTAGAGCCGCAACTTTTTCGATCCATCCTGCCTTATTAACTTGATAGGGTAGCTCGCTAATTACCAGGGCTTTCTTTTCGCGACGGCGTTTTTTGCCGCTAGAGATCCGTTCAATTTGGGCAATTCCTCGCATCTTGATGATTCCTCTACCAGTGCGATAAGCATCTTCAATTCCTTTAAGTTCAACGATTTCTCCTCCTGTGGGAAAATCGGGACCAGGAACTAGTTCCCAAAGCTTCTCGTCGCTAATGGTCGGGCGATCAATTAGGGCAATTAAACCGTCTACTACTTCTCCCAAATTATGAGGCGGGATATTGGTTGCCATCCCCACCGCAATTCCCGAGCAACCGTTAAGCAGCAAAATCGGTAGCTGGACGGGTAATACTACGGGTTCAGTTTGAGAACTATCAAAATTATCGCTAAAGTTGACCGTCGCCTCGCCAATCTCAGTTAGCATTGCTTCATGGGCTACAGGGGCTAACCGAGTTTCAGTGTAGCGCATAGCTGCGGGAGGATCGTTGTCTACTGAACCAAAGTTTCCGTGACCATCTAGCAACGGATAACGAGTAGAAAAGCTCTGCACTAAGCGCACTAGAGCATCGTAAACCGACTGATCTCCATGGGGATGATACTTACCCAACACATCACCAACAACGCGGGCGCACTTACGGTAAGGACGATCTGGAGTTAGTCCTAGTTCGTACATAGCATAGAGAATGCGCCGATGTACTGGTTTGAGTCCATCCCTGACATCAGGCAAGGCTCTTCCGACAATTACGCTCATGGCATATTCAAGATATGACCTCTCCATTTCTTGGTGAAGCGGAGTAGGAATGATTTGACCATTTCCTAATAAATTTAGCTGCTGTGCCATTCAATAAATCTCCAAGAGTGTGAGGTATATGCCCAAGATGCGGTTGAAACCTAGATAACGTTCGACAATAAGAAATCAAATATGATAGTACAATCTAATTTTGTTAGGTTTGAGATTAACTTTGCAATCTTGACTTTGTGAGCCAGAATAAAAAAGGCTAATTTAACTTATATATTTAACCTATATAATTTATATCTTCGTCATTTTAAACATCAAGTTTTCTTAATCCAACAAAACTTTCTCAAGTAATATCCATGACAACGGTCTTGATTGTAGAAGATGATCCCATCAATTTGCGGGTTTTTTCCAAAATACTAACAAAAAGAGGAGGTTTGCAAGTCATAGGTACTGAAATTGTTGAAGAAGTCTTGCAACATGCTCAATCTGGAACAGTAGATGTAATTCTAATGGACGTTGCTTTGGCAAATAGCATTTATCAAGGTAAACCCGTCGATGGCATCAGAATTACGCAAATGCTGAAGGCAGATGCTAAAACCGCCCATTTACCAGTAATTTTAGTCACTGCTCACGCTATGGAAGGCGATCGCGAAAACTTTATCAAGCAAAGCGGCGCTGATGGCTATATCTCAAAACCAGTAGTTGACCACGGGGCATTTATTCATCAGATTGTCTCTCTAGTCAATCGTCAGTAAATAAAAAGTTACTGAGCTATAACTTTTGTTGGTAATATTCTTTAAATCGTGCGATCGCTCTACCATATTAAATGCTAGAGCGATCGCTTTAGCTAGAAAAACAAGTTGATCTAAATTTTCTTTGATAGCATCATTTGATTTATACGCACTGTATTTACTAGAAAACTTTATAATTATCCCGTTGCCGATCTTTTATCTTCTAAGTTTGTGATTTTGATTCTTTGGTCAATTTTTCTAATCATGGCTAACCACAAAATTTGTGGTTTCTTATCTTATCGTCTTTAATTGACATATTGAATCACAGCAGAATCTAAAACTTCTTGACGAAAATAAGAACTTAAATCTTCAGCAGTCCGCAGATCGACTTTACGCTGAAAAATATCAGCCAATTCTTGTTCCATTGCGGAGAAACGAATTAATCCTGGTATATGTTGCGGTTCAAACTCAACTAAGATATCAATATCACTTTCAGGGGAAAAATCCGCACGCAAAACTGAGCCAAAAAAGGATAGTTTTTGAATATAATGCTTCTGACAGAATTGAGCTATTTTATCTGCTGGAATAGCAATATTAGTCACAGATAAAATGTGGGAATTTTCATTAAATTTGTGCATCTAGTATTTTGAATTATTTAGTTAACTTTTCTAATTGTTCTTGAGCAAATTCTCTAATTTTTTCATCTGGGTCATTAGTAGCGCGATCGCGTAATAATGGCAAAATTTCAGGGCGATCTTTATATTGCTCGACAATTATTTGAAGTGCTATTTGGCGAGGAATAGTTTCAAAATCGGATTGTCTATTGTAAGTGTCGTTAATTGCGCGATCGCATAATATTTCAGATATTTCTGAATTACCTTTCCAGCCGTTTGCTAGCTCTGATATAGCCGTTATTTTGACATATTTATCTTGATCACAAACAGCAGCTTGTTTGATGATGCTAAAAGTTTCAGGATGTTCTTTCCAGCCTTGAGCTAATTCTTTTATTGCAATTTCTCTGACATATTCATTTTGATCACAAACAGCAGCTTGTTTGATGATGCTAAAAGTTTCAGGATGTTCTTTCCAGCCTTGAGCTAATTCTGATATTGCCGTTCTTCTGACATTATGATCCTTACCAGAAGTAGCAGATTGTTTGATGATGCTAAAAGTTTCAGGATGTTCTTGCCAGCCTTGAGCTAATTCTTTTATTGCAATTTCTCTGACATATTTATCTTGATCACAAACAGCAGATTGTTTGATGATGCTAAAAGTTTCAGGATGTTCTTGCCAGCCTTGAGCTAATTCTTTTATTGCCGTTATTCTGACATTATGATACCTACTATAAGTAGCAGATTGTTTAATAATATGGAAAGTTTTTGGATAGCCTCTCCAAATTTTAGATAATTCTTTTATTGCTATGAAACTGATAAACCTATCTCTATGACCATAAATAATTATCTGCTCAAGAATTTGATAAGTTTCTGAATATTCCTGACAGTATTTTATGATCTCTCTAATTGCACCTTCAGACGCATCTGTATAGAAGTTGTGACTAAGGCAAATTTTGAGGATCTGAAAAGCCGTTGTACTATCATTTTTATTTGTCAATATATTTAAAATAGAACTTATAACTGAGAATTTTTGCTCATTTCGGGCAATGTCCATTATGAAAGGCAAAGTATTTTCATCATCTGCCTGCTTCTTAAGTATATTTTCTACTGCCAGCTTTCTGACAGTTATTGTCTTATCAAATCTTGCTAAATACTGAAGCAATTTCCAAGTATTTTTATCATTAAATACTTTAGTGATCGCCTGTAGAGCATTGGCTCGAATACGATAGTTAGAATTATCTTTAACTTGCTCTTCTAGCCAGTTATATGTTGTCAGGTTTTCTTTCCAGACATAAGCAATTGTATATAAAAAGTTTTCCCCTTTTTCTTGCTTATATTCAGTTTCAACTACTGACTTCATATCGGTAAGCAATTGTCTTGATATACTTTCGATAGCTGTTCTATTTCTAACTTCTATAAGACAATTAGCAGCTATTAATAGATTGTTATTTTCTCCTGAATGATCTTTTTGCTGCATTAAAAATTCAATAATTTCCCCTGCAAACTTGGAATCAATCATTCCAGTTATTAGGCGCAATACCTCATGCCAAGATTCGTCTTGCCAATGCTTACTAAAAATATCTTTTAAACCTTCGATATCGATAGTGCGTGCTTTTTCAAATTGCCAAACAAACTCCCAAGCACAAAAGTATTCTAAGAAGGTGCGATGGACAAAAGCATAGTATTCTGCACCTAGGAAACAGAGGATAAAGTTGCGAGTGCGGAGTTGGTGTATTAGGACTTCGGCAATATCGTCGGGGTTGAGATCTTGAGTAGTGGATAGGGTAGCAAGATATTCACTGAGGATACGTTTTAAGTCGGATGCGGTGATGGAATTTCCTGCTAAACCTTGGGTATTGGCTTGCATGAAATAGGCTACTTGGCGCAGCATCGCCTGTTTATCTTTGTAGTCGAGGCTGATGGGTTTTAAACGAGCATCTTCTAAGGCTCTTTCTGTATCCCACTGATGTAATAATACTCGTGAGGATTGATTGTATAATTCTGCTCGATCTCTGGGTAATTCCTGATTGCGATTTAAAATTGCCATCATGGTAAGCAGTAAAGGATTACCTGACAATTCTTGGATAGCTGGTGATTCGTTGATGGCTTTTTTTAGTCTATCTCTCTTTCTTTCTTTGTCGATACGGTCATAAAATGTAAGATCATGCCAACGATTGATAAAGTCGTCTACCTGTGTGGAGTCAAGATCTTGCAGCATAAAATGAGTAAAATCTTGTTCGGCTAGGGTTTTCTGTTTGTAGCCAATGACGCGAGAAGTGACAATTACTTTTATTTCTGGATACTTTTGAGTAAATTGAATAATCTCAGTAATAACTTGTTCTCGTTGAGATGGTTCAAATACTTCATCCAAACCATCGAATAAGATAGTTATCTGACCTGTTGATAATTTATCTAAGATGCAGTCTTGATCTATACCAGAAATAATGCTGCTTTGCGAGCTAAAAAAATCCAGTAAGCTTTGACATTGTTTGGCTTGTTTTTCGCGGTTGTAAGTACGTAGTTCAATTAATAAAGGAAGCGATGTTTCAGCTAATTGTTGCTCTGGTAATTCTGCCCACTGTAAAGTAATATACTGCAATAAGGTAGATTTTCCCGAACCAGGATCGCCTAAAATTACGATATGTTTGTGTTCTATATCTTCAACAACTTCTAAAACTGACTGCAACGGTTGTTGACTATAAAATTGATTATATTCTTCTAGTTCTTTTAAAGTTAGTTCTTCTTCATCTAATTGCCCGCTTTCCCTCAGCATCTTTTGATGTTCTTTAGGAATTTCATATACTTGAGGAATAAATTCTCTTACCTCTCTGACATTTTGAGCTATAAAGATTCGCCATAGCTTTAGTTGGTCATAAGCAGCACCACTAGTATCCAAACTATCTAGACGTAAGTTGCTATATTGCTCTTGAATCGATTTTCGATATTGGATCAATTGACGATCAAGATTATTAACTATAGTTAATTTATTCCCAGCTACTTTATCTCCGTTTGATTGTTCGATATTTGTAGTCGTGAAGTTACTTAACTCTCTAGTAATACTTTTTATTCTTCTTTGATAGCGTTTGCTAATTCTTCGCCATTCAAAATCATCGGGTAAATCGAGTAGCTTTAAATATAACCATAGCTCTTGAAACTGCTTATAATCTATACTTAAGTCTTCAAGATAGAGACTATTTTTAACTATTGTTTGAAATTCGCTATTAAAGATAAATTTTTCAAGTGAATCTCGATAAGCTAATATTTCTATATCATCGAGGTCAGCATCTTCTAATTCTTGCTGAAATAAGGCTAAAAACTCTTTAATTAACTGTCCTGTTAAAATCTGTAAATTAGTACGGCAAGTTAATTCTAAATTACTATCTCTAATCTCCGAAAATAAAGCTTGACTGTATTTACTCGCACCATCTCGTGATAATTCAATTAGAATTTCCTTAAAGAAAAATCCAATACTATTATTTACTCCCCAGGTAGTTAACCAATCCATACTGTTTATGAAAGTGACTGTATATTATCAAGAGCTTCCGTAGCACGAGTGTGAATCTCGTTACTAACATTGGCAGGATTCGCCACTACTGCTTCTAGTTTAGTAGACAGTTGATTAATTATAGACCGAACTTCATTAATATTTCTGATATCTCTAAGACAGTTAGCAACTAAAAAGAGATTTTGGTATTGGCAAACCACACCATCTTTATCGATAACGCATTGCAGTAATTTTGCTGTCCAAACTTCATGTAAAATATTAACTATCAAAACTAAAATTTCGTGCCAAGTTCCATCTTTGTAGTTCGCGATAAAATAATTTTGTTGAATTTCTTCGATGGTTAAAGTTCTCTTCTTTTCAAAAAGATAAACAATATGGGACGCACAAAAATATTCTAAAAAATTATTACATTTACCATTTTTATAGCTTGCTACATAAATTTTAAGTTCGATTAATATTGGTAATTCTTTGGTCGGTAAAGTAACGATTTCCTTCCGCGTCCACTGCATTACTTTATAACGAATTAATGTAGATTTTCCCGCACCTGGATCGCCGATTACTACAGTATATTTATAGGTTTGAGTATCATTAATTAAATTGAGGACTGATATAGGAGATGAATTGCGATCGCCATAATTAATTACATTCTGTGGTGTAAAAATGTCCCACAACTGCATCGGATTTTCCCAGCCACTAATAGCTAAAGTATCTAAATCTAATCGTCTGTAGGCAGTTTTGAGATTTTGCTGATACTTACTTAGATCGAAGTCAGGTAAAATAGGTGCTTGTCTTTCTAAAGTTTCTTTTATTTGGCGTAAGTTTTCTGCATTTAATATTTCTCTTAGTTCATCAAATTCGGCAATCAAACGTTCTACACTTCTAAGATATCTTTTACCTACTTTTTCCCAACTAAAATCATTTGGTAAAGCTTTATAATCTATATTACTATCAACTAAATAATTCCAAGTATTAGCTAATATATCTACATTAAAATTACTAGTATCGGAGCTAATGCCTAATTGCTGCTCTAATGGTTGACCTAAAACAGCTAATACAGATTTTTCTCTTATAAAATCTTCAAGTACAATCGCATAATCGGCAATTTCTTCATCTAGCAGATCGGCATCTTCAAATTCAAGTTGTATTTTTTCTAAAAACTGTTTTTGAGCTTGTCCAAAAGCTACTTTTATTGGTTTTTCTTTAACTAAACCAACTAATTGTCCCGCGCTATTTTTAAAAAATTCTTTAACGTATTCCTCAAATCCTTCACCAGCCAACCTGAGTAAAACATCTTTAAAGATAAAGTTAGCACCTTTTTGTATTCCCCAAGAAATAAGTAGCTCTTCTATCACTGACTCGATCCATCATGACTGCTTTTAGCACTTCAGTATAGCAAGTGTAATTAGGTTGAAATCTTAGATCAACATAAAAAATATCTAGAATAATTTTTAGGCATAGAGCGATCGCTACTAGCAAAACCATGGCACTATTTATTAAGTTTCGCCCTGAAGGCAATCTAAAAAAATATCTCGTATCTTGCTAGCTGTTTTGTCCCAGCTAAAAAGCTGCGATCGCATTTTACCCTGTTGTCTTAGTTTGGTTCTTAACTCGCTCTGGGTTAAAATCTGATACATTACCGCTGTAATTTCATCGACATCATAGGGATTGACATACAGTACTGCATCTCCTCCCACTTCAGGCAGAGATGTAGCATTAGCTGTAATTACAGGACACCCACAAGCCATCGCTTCTAATACAGGCAGTCCAAATCCTTCATAGAGGGATGCTAAAACTAAAGACTGCGCCATTGAATATAAGCCTGGTAAGTCTTCAGTGGGAACATAGTCCAGAAAGATAATGCGATCTCTAGATGTAAGCTTTGCCACCTGACTTTCAATTTGGGGATAGAAAAAGTCATCTTTCTTGCCTGTGATCACAAACTGGCAGTCTTTAATCGGTAAGCGTTCAAATGCTTCTAGAGTACGGGCTAAATTTTTATAGAAGCGCATGTCTCCCACGTACAGCAAATATTTATCCAGGCTGTATTTTCTTAGAATTTCGGGATTGGGTTGCGGCGAAAACAACTGGCGATCAAATCCCAGGTAAACTACTTCAATTAATTCTGGATCTAGCTGGTAATTATCAATCAGGTCTTGTTTAGTATGTTGGGAAATACAGACAATACGCTGAGACTTTTTGAGGATCAACGGTAAAACGTAACGATAATAGTATTGCCACTTGGGACTTACTTGAGGATATTTGAGAGGAATCAAGTCATGAACAGTAACAATTTGCGACACACTAGGAAACAACATGCCTTCTGTTGCAGGAGAAAAAAATAAAGCAGTATTTTGTTGGCGTAACTGCCGATTTAAAATAGTTTGATACCACAAGAGACGCTTTACATGTCCTGCAAAACCGCGATCGGGTGAAATAGAAGCAGCAACGGGATTTATTCTGTCTGGATACCGAGATTTAAGCTTATTAGAGTGCGTATAAAGCCGAAAATTAAACTCTTGCTCAAAATTCATTATCTCAGCAATCAGATTCTGGCTAACCACTCCCAAACCACTAGCTTGTTCCTGAATATAAATTCCGTTTAGCGCAATTTTCGGTAGGTTAGACATTAGTTATTATCTTTGTTTGGAAACAGATCAATCAAGTTGCAACTATCTTAGTCGCTATACCTGCGATCGCACCTTTTGTTGTTGTTCCTAAGACATAGACATCAATTTCTACTTCTCCTAATAAATAAACTTTGATGTCGGTTAGCTTCTCTGATAGCAGATTTACCAAATCCTGATAGCGAGTTACCTCTTCCTGTTCATCTTCGTTGTGCCATGCTTCTACTATAATTGCCGAGGAGAAAAAAGCGGTCAATTGCTTGATAGCGATCTTAGTCTCTGGGGGATAATTGTGCTGCTGAAGCAGTGTCTGAGGAGTAAAATTAGCCGCATCAGCAAAATAAAAAATCGACCAAGGATACTCCGATTCACTCAACCAAAGCAAATCCTTTGTTTCTTGCTTTAGTTGTTCAATCAAGTTAGCGTCAGGAATTGAACCTAATAAATCATCATTATTATTCATCGAAAAATTTTTGAGTGGATATCTCTACATGCGGCTAAAGCCTTAGAAACTGTTTGTAAACAGAAGATAAAAGTGAGAGGGGGACAAGGGAGACAAGGGAGACAAGGGAGACAAGGGAGACAAGGGAGACAAGGGAGACAAGGGAGACAAGGGAGACAAGGGAGACAAGGGAGACAAGGGAGACAAGGGAGACAAGGGAGAGGTGGAAGACGATTTTACACTCTTTGTTATTCAAGTAAATTCTTAAAAAATTCTAACCTCGCAAGCCTAATTTATGTGGACTGTATTTATTTAACATTGATTTTACAAACAGTCTCTTATAGAAAAGAAATTAAATAGAAAACTGGAAAAATTTTATGAAGATAAAAAAATCAAATTTAGTTAAATTCATTCCTCGTTCCTCATTCCTTGTTCCTACGAGAAGATAACTATCGAGGGGCTATAATTCCATCAAAAACGACATGAAATTCCCATTTTCGATTGTCCTCGAATAAAATAAAGGCGATTTTTCTATCTTGACGTTATGGCTAATCTTCAGCAAATTAAACAAGTATCAGCTCAACTACATCTTAGTTTAGATAATCCCCAATCCGTCCGTCAGCAACTCCAGCAAATCAATCAAGCGCAATTAAAGTTACGTCAATTCAAAAAAGAGGTCAACGAAGAACTTCAGGAACTCAAACAATCAAAAAACTCTTTTGGCTTGGATGAGGTTGCCGCTATCGGGCTGCATATCTTTGGCAAACATGGAATAGCAAGGCAAGTTACTAGACAAGGAAATAGAGTCGAACGTCAACAAAATCGACAGTTACAAAAAGCGAGGCAACCTCAAATTAAAATGAAGGATTTAATTGATAATTATATCTTTGAAGGCGATCGCCTGAAGCAAATAGCTAAGAGTTATCTTCAAGAACATCAAGGATAATGTGCAGCAGTGTAGTTTATTAATTTCAATTAATAGATTTAGACAACTGCACTTTCTATTTGCAGAAATTCTCTGATGGTGTCGAGGTAGGCTGTTTTGTCTTCTAGCATGGGAAAATGAGAGGTTTTGGGCAACTCAACATATCTTATTTGCTCGTTTAAGGCGGCGGCTTGCCTACCCATTTTGGCGGGAATGATAATGTCTTTTTCCCCCGATACCATCAAAGTAGGTACTGTTAGCTTGGCAAATTCCTGGGGCATAGTTGCCACTGCTTGCTCACTGACAGAAGTGTAAATCGTACCTACCGCAGCTTCATAATCAGCCAGTAAGAAATCTTCTAAAAATGCCAGGCGATCGCTTTTAGCAATGGGACGATGTAAAAACCGTGCCATAAACATCCTGTCGGCAAAAGGAAATTTTAAAAACCAGTTGTAGCGAAACTTGACTACATAGCCACCAAACTTGTGAAATGCAGCAAAAGCTTTAGCATCGTATTCAAAAATGCCGTTACAGGTAAGAATTGCCTGATAAACTTTTTCTGGGTAGCGATTTAAAAAGAAAGTGGCGATCGATGCTCCCATGGAATGGGCATTAAGATATACTCGCTTTAGATTTAAGGCATCCAGTAGGAATGCTAAATCATCGGCATAGTCTTCCATGGCATAGCCTAGATCTGGCTGGCTAGGTTGTAAGATCGAACGACCAAAGCCCCGTAAGTCATAGAGGAGACAGTCAAAGTCATCGGCGATCGCTTCAGCGGTGCTACGCCAATATCTTCCTGATCCGCCCCAACCATGAACAAACACCATCACAGGCTTGTTAGAGTTTTCTGATTGACAAATCCACTCATAATAGTGTTCTATCCCGCGCACATCAATAGTTGGCATCTTAAAATTGCTGTTTAATTAATTTCTATGATCTAAGTTTATTCTTTACTCACATTAGATCTTTGGTTGTTTCAATTGTTTTAAGATCAGCTCGATTGATTACACAAAGTAAATTGGAAAATTAAACAGCACAACATCTTTGGTATTGTAAGATGTAAGCTCCTAGATACACAATATTAGTTAGATAGTATCTAGTATCAGTAGCAAAAGTAAGAAAATTACAAGTTGTGACTAAGCAACAGCTTTCTTTGATTAGATGGGTGGGGAGTTCAGATAAGTGACGATAAATTAAGTAGTAGACCTAAAGATCAGGAAGAAACTCCACCACCGAGCGAAAACTCTGGTATCAATAGCATGAATGGTGGCACTATTGGAGGATATGCAAAAGTTGCTGGAAAGATTGAAATTACTAATAATTACTATGGCTATCCACCACCCCAAAAGCCCCAATCGTCTTCATGTGAGCAGGAAACAGAAGAAAGATTAAAAAGAATTAGAAAAAGAAGAGAAGATTTTGCTAATTCAAAATATCAACAAGAATACAATGCATCAAAGTTTTTGGGCAAGGTATTAAATCAAGAGCAATTAGATTGTTTGAATTTATTTGTTAACGATCAATATTATGAAAATATTAGCATCAGAGAAGAACTTTCGATTTATCACGAAAACATACTAGCAAGAGCATTAAGAAAAGAAAAAATTTCTAGAGAAGCATATAACAAACTGCGATCGCCGAAAATGTTGTTTGGAATTAAATGACATTAGCTATATTGGCTAAAACTAACATGCTTCAATCACAATTCTTGCTCCTTTATACTAGGGATTTTGCATAAGACTCAATCCAGCCCCAAAAATGCAAAAATAAAGAAAGACACCAACTGCATGAAACCAAACTACTATGGCTGAACTCCCACACCTAAGCGGTAGCGAGATCCGCGATCGCTTTTTAAAGTTCTACGAGGCTAAACAACACAAAATATTACCTAGTGCATCTTTAATTCCTGAAGATCCGACGGTGATGTTGACTATTGCGGGAATGCTGCCATTTAAGCCCATTTTCTTGGGACAGCGCAAAGCCCCTCAACCCCGTGCCACTACTTCGCAAAAGTGTATTCGCACTAATGACATTGAGAATGTGGGACGTACCGCCAGACATCATACTTTCTTTGAGATGCTGGGCAACTTTAGCTTTGGTGATTACTTTAAAGAAACTGCGATCGCTTGGGCGTGGGAACTGTCAACACAGGTATATGGCTTACCCGCAGAACGGATTATTCCCAGTGTGTTTAAAGAAGATGATGAGGCTTTTGCCATCTGGCGAGATCAGATCGGTATTCCCGAACATCGGATTCAGCGTATGGGAAAGAAAGATAACTTTTGGCAATCGGGGATAACGGGTCCTTGTGGTCCTTGTTCGGAGTTGTATTATGATTTTCATCCTGAATTGGGCGATGAAAGTATTGATCTGGAGGATGACAGCAGATTTATCGAGTTTTATAACTTGGTATTTATGCAATATAACAAGGATGCTGAGGGAAAGCTTACGCCGTTAGAGAATAAGAATATTGATACTGGTTTGGGTCTGGAAAGGATGGCGCAAATCCTTCAGCAGGTGCCAAATAATTATGAAACTGATTTAATCTTGCCGATTATCAAAACAGCGGCAGATCTGGCTGGGATAGATTACGCCAAAGCAGATGAGTCAACTAAAACCTCCCTCAAGGTAATTGGTGATCATGTAAGGGCAGTAGTTCATATGATCGCTGATGGTGTAACGGGAAAAAATACAGGCAGAGGCTATATTCTGCGTCGTCTTATACGTCGAGTAGTGCGTATGGGGAAAGGGATTGGAATTGATGGTAATTTCATTAACCAGGTTGCTGAAACTGCGATCGCTTTATCGGAATCAGCTTATCCCAATGTAAGGGAGAGAGAAGACTTTATCAAAGGTCAATTAGCCCGAGAAGAGTCTCAATTCCTCAAAACTTTGGATCGGGGAGAAAAATTACTGGCAGAGATAATTGCTAATGCGGCTAACTTAGGGGCAAAACAGATATCGGGTAAAGATGCCTTTGAACTGTATGCTACCTATGGTTTTCCTTTAGAACTAACCCAGGAAATTGCTGAAGAACAGGGTTTTACAGTGGATGTGGCAGCATTTGACCAGGAAATGCAGATTCACCAGGAATTAGGCAGCAAGGATCTAGAATCCATCGACTTAACTACTAAAAACGCTTTAGGGGAAATTGTCAAAGAAAGTAGCGAGACTAATTTTTTAGGCTATAGCAATTTAGTAGCTCAATCTCAGGTAATGGGGATTGTAGTTAGTAATGATCAAGTCTCACAAAACACCGACACTGCAACTGCTGGTGATACGGTACAAATAGTTCTTGATCAAACCCCCTTTTATGGCGAGTCTGGGGGACAAATTGGCGATCGCGGTTTTCTCTCAGGAGATGATCTATTAATCCGCATTGCAGATGTCCAGAAAGAGGGCAATATTTTTATTCATCAAGGTCAGGTTGAGCGCGGTACGGTTAAAGTAGGAGACATGGTTAAGGCAACTATAGATCGCGCCTGTCGTCGTCGAGTGCAGGCAAATCATACCGCAACACATTTATTACAATCTGCTTTGAAAAAAGTTGTCGATGAGTCGGTATCTCAAGCAGGATCTTTGGTAAGTTTTGATCGTTTACGCTTTGACTTTAATTCTCCCCGTGCCTTGACCCCAGAAGACGTACAGCAGGTAGAAGAATTAGTTAACACCTGGATCTCTGAGGCACATCAAGCCGATGTTAATGTCATGCCCATAGAAGAGGCAAAGGAAAAAGGGGCTACGGCAATGTTTGGCGAAAAGTATGCTGATGAGGTGCGAGTAATTGATTTCCCTGGAGTCTCCATGGAACTTTGTGGTGGTACTCATGTCAATAATACCGCAGAAATTGGCGTATTTAAAATTATTTCCGAAGTTGGTATTTCTTCAGGAGTCAGAAGAATCGAAGCCGTAGCTGGTGCCGCTATTCTGGATTACCTAGAGGTGCGAGACAAAATAGTTAAAGAATTAAGCGGTACTTTTAAGGTTAAGCCTGAAGAAATTAGCGATCGCGTTAACAGTCTCCAAGCAGAATTAAAAGCCACGAACAAAGAACTGGAAGCGGCTAAACAGGAACTAGCCCTAGCTAAGTCTGATAGTTTGCTATCTCAGGCAGAAACCGTGGGGGACTACCAAATTCTGGTAGCAAACATGGGAGAAATGGATGCTAAATCCTTGCAGTCTGCGGGAGAAAGACTACAGCAAAAACTAGGAGAAGCAGCGGTGGTAGTCGCTTCAATTCCCTCAGAAGGTAAAGTCAGTCTCGTAGCTGCATTTAGCCCCAAGTTAATTAAAGAGAAACAGCTAAATGCCGGCAAATTCATCGACGGTATCGCCAAAATTTGCGGCGGTGGCGGTGGCGGCAGACCAAATTTAGCGCAAGCTGGGGGTCGAGATGCCAGTAAGTTAGATGAGGCGTTAGCCACGGCAAAACAACAGCTAACTGAAGTTTTAAGTTAAGGATACTAAGGGTGGAGTCAGTTTCAGCTTCACCCATTGTTGTAAGCTCACCACTGACGCTCAGTTATGGGTGTTGTCGTAGTCCTCAAACTAATATCCCTTCGCACTCATAATGCGGGAGTGATCTTAATTCGTTGCTTCCAGGGATGCTTACTTAATTACTCTCTAATCTAATTGAGAAATAGTCGTAGAGATGAACTCATTGATTGGTGTCAAGATCAGTATCGTGAATTAAATAAAAATCTTGATAATACCCCTATAATTAACTCAGAAGAATTAAAATATCTAATAGAAATAAGATTAGATCCTTTTCAAAGAGAAGCTGGCTCTTTATTACAACTATCAAGCAATAAACCACCTTATAAAAATCCCTATTATTGGGCTGGATATACGATTACTGGCTTACCTAAATAAATTTCTAAATTTGTCGTCATTAAAAATATTTTATGTTGAACTAAACTGGAAACTTCATCTCAAATGATCGGAATGATTATAATATTATGAACCCTCTAATAAATACAGATAATTTAAAGCAGGAACAAAGAGAAATACTAGATTTTTTTTTATTTAGCCTGGACTCAATTTCATTTTAACTTAACTACTAAAAATTTAGAAGATTATAAAAACTTAGAAAATTTAACATCATCACCCAAAAAGAAATTTGGTATTTTAGACCAAAAAATAATCGATACTTTTTCTTCTACAAAAACCAATAAATATCTTACATCAGAAGAATCCCAAGAATTTGCCAATATACTAGAGAAAATTATGGAGGGAAATGACCAAGAGATATATAAATTACACAAATTAGCCAAGAGTAGTAATAATCTCTGCCAATTGTATGAAAATGCAGGAGTTAGGCTTCACGAAAAACAACAGGGAGAAACTAGGTTTAAAGATGACAACTCTAGATCTAAAGAAAATTACCTTTCTATACTTTCTATAATTACAGCCTTAGATAAAATGCTCTATGGAGAAAATAGAGAAAAGAAAGACTCATCACAATGGCAATATTTAGAACCACGTCCTCATTCTTGGCGCAAACAGCTTTTCTTTAAAGGAAGAAGACTTAGACCTGCTACAGTTTGGAGTTCGATGCTGGTAGAAGAAATGACTCCTGAACAAGCAGCTTATAATTGGGATTTATCTTTAGATGAAGTCACCGAAGCAATAGCTTACTGTGAAGCAAATCGAGAGGTGCTGAAGCAAGATGCCGAAGCAGAGCGTCGTTATTTAGAAGAAAGAGGAGTTGAGCTTGAGCCTAAGACTGCTGGTTGATGAAGATCTCAAGAAAAACTTTTGGTCTATTTACTGAGGAAAGCTGGTCATGATGTGATGACCATCAATGAACTCAAACTCAGAGGTACAGATGATCCAGTCGTTCTCGATTGTTCTAGAAAACAAAATCGTGTACTGCTGACTAAAAACTGTAAAGATTTTCAAGCTCTTCATCAACTAAACCCTACTCATCCTGGTATCGTAGCCATTACTCAATATAATAATCCCGCCAAGGATATGAGCAGTAAAGATATTGTCAAAGCCATTTCTAACTTAGAAACTGTTGGTACTCCTGTAGCAAATAAAGTTAATTATTTGAATAAATGGAACTATTAGCTAATAGACCTTTTGTATAAGTCCTTAATTGTCGCAACTTTTTGACAAATGACTAATAACAAATGACTAATAACTTTTGAGATTATCTGTCTTAACTGAAATATCAACTCTAAGGAGCGATCGCTTTTGGGACATCTATAGCAATAGATCGTGAGTTTAGCAATGTTTAACGTGCTTGCAATTGTTCTACCTGCCGACGAATTTCAGGGTTATATAAGCGTAGATAATTCCAATAATTACCAAATACTCCCTCAACATAATCTTTAGTTTCATTAAAGGGTATTTGCTCGATAAAGCGCTCTTGATCTTCAATGCCATAACGATTTAGCCAGGCATTAACATTGCCTGTCCCAGCATTGTAGCTAGCAACGGCTAAAAGAGAATTATCATCATAGCGACGATGATTATATCTCAAATACCAGGTGCCAATTTTGATATTATCTTCGGGGTCGGTTAACGAGTAGTTTGGCATTTGAGTTTGCCCTGCAACCCATTGAGCCGTTGGCGGTACAATTTGCATTAAGCCAATAGCACCAACTGTAGAATCAACAGTCGGGTTAAAACTAGACTCTTTACGCATGACCGAAATAACCAGTAAGGGGTTGATTCCTTCTTGTTGAGAATTTTGCCGAATTTGAGTCTGGTAAGGAAAGGGAAATAAACTCTGCCAATAGGTTTGAGTCTGACGCAATGTTCGCCATTGTTTCAACTCCTCAGGACTTTCTCGTTTGGTTAAATCCCAGATCGACTTCATTCCTGCACTGTACTGACCCAGCTCTAACTTAAGCACCCCTGCTGTAAATTGTTCTAGCACTGACAACTGTTGGGGATATTCAATTTCTTGCTGTAGCATGAGCCAAGCGTCTTCATACTGCCCTAGCAGATAGAGTTCTTGAAGAGTCTCTGAACCCATTGGTAAAGGACGATAGAGTTTAGTCAAGTTTAGAGGTGGATCAAGAGGACGTAGCTGATTAAAATCTCCCACCTCCCAACCAAGCATCACCGCTGCCCGCCATGCCCAGTAAGATTGAGGATAAAGCTTGATTACCTGTTTAAAAGCCGTTTGAGCTGCCTTTGGTTTATTAAGTTCCTTTGCCCATTGTCCTGTAGTGTAGAGAGCTTTAGCAGCAAATAGCTCTTGCCCAGATTTAACAACGGGCTGCATCCACAACCAAGCATCTTCTTTATTCCCATTGGCGGCTAATTTTTGAGCAGTTTGCCAGCGATATTCAGCTGCGGAGTCGGAGTTAGCATGTTGATTTAGCAGTTTTTGTCGTGAATCGTTAGCAGCGTGATGCTTATCAAACCTTTCATGAACTTGGGCTTTGGTACGGTAGGCTTGAGGAGCAGAGTTCGGAAACTTAGCGATCGCTTTTTCTAGATAAACTACGGCTTCGTCACCACTAGAAATATTAGCTAGATAAATTAGAGCCTGTCCCGTCTCTCTAGCATCATGATACTCCCGCAGCAGTCTTTGGTAGGCTCTACGGGCGGTGCTAAGATTGCCATTACGATGAAATCCCCTAGCAGCACGGTAAAGATTTCGGGGAATAGGACTAGCTAAGGTATAAGCATCTGCCGCTTTACGATGCTCCCCTTCACGCCAGTAGCCATCGGCGATTGCCTCCCAATCATCAGGAGTCAACTGCCCTGGATATTCTAGCACCAGGCGATCGCGAATTGAATTAAGAGATTCATCACGGCTATATTTTGCCAAGAGCAACAACAGTTCAAACTGATCGGGATTTTTCTCAAGACGTTGCAGAGCAATCTGGTGCGAGAGGGGATGAAAGGGAAATTGCTGAATTAGTTGAGCTTCATGCTCTGCTTGATTATCTTTAAGCAGTAACAGGGCATTAGCCGCTAATGGATGCTGAGGATAACTTTGAATCAGATATTTAAAAGTCTTCTCTGCCGCTACAGGCTGTTTAACTTGCTGATAAGCTTGAGCAGTTCTAAACAAAATCTGAGGTCGTAGTAGAGGGTAATCTTGATCCAACCCTTGTAGATAGTCTATTGCCTGCTTGACCTGTCCTTGAGCAAGCAAGTCCACCGCCAATAAATACTGGGCGCGGTGACGATCACTCTCAGAATCTCGCTGTTTTGCCGAATTTGTGACCAGAAACTCAAGCTGAGATTTGCGAGCAGTAGGAGCTAGCGATCGCAAACTAACTAAAGATGACTTCTGTAGAGGTTGTGGCTCAGATTGATTCGAGCGAAGATGCCCTAGGTGCCAGGTTAGCCAACCGAGACTACACAGCAAAACCAGAGTAGTTAACTTCGTATGTCTCCAAAATAAGACTTGGAGAGAAAGTTTTAAGGGTTGTTGTATCTGAGTTTTTTCAGGTCGCACGCGGGATTCTAACATGAGGTCAACAAGGAGATCAGTAGATCGAGATTAAATTCAGGTATAGATTGTCAACATTACAATTGGAACCATGATTACTAACTCTGCGTCAAATTCTCATAACTAATCTATAAAAGAAATAATTTTGCCTAGTTATGTTTAACGCAAAACATCGTAAAGTAGCCACTTCTTTGTTAATGATTTTGTCGGCATCAGCAACAACCATGGTGAACAGTCTCAATATAGCCCCTGCTCAAGCACAGCTTTTTCCTGAGCAAAGACCAACCAGAGAGCGAGAATATAACTCTCCCCGACGTAATCCGACCACTATTCCCAATACTGTTCCTCAAGGTTTTGTCATTCCTGTTGAGTTTGAAGAATCAAAAATCCTGGTTACCCCTGACGAAACAGTTCCTGTGACTCTTTTGGTTGCAGCTAATGTTAGAGACAGCAGGCGTAATACTTTAATTCCTTACGGTAGCGAGATTATCGGTAAAATCGAACCCTATGAAAATGAATCTGGTTCCTGGTTCGTAGCCGAGGAAATTGTCTTTCCTGACGGGACATCTCAGTCGATTGATGCCGTCTCAGAGGTAGTGACTCGCAGAGAAACTATCAAAAAAGGTGCCAATGCAGGAGATATTCTTAAGGGTGCCGCGATTGGAGGTGCTGCCGCGACAGTTCTGGCGGAAGTCTTTGGCGATATTAATGCTTTAGAAGTTTTAGGGGGTGCTGGTGCTGGTGCTGTGGCTGGATTGTTGCTGGGAGGCAACGAAGTAGAATTGATTTCCATTGATCCCAACAACGACCTAGACTTGACCTTGCAGACTAATTTAGCGGTACGCTAAATCTTAAGTAAGTTTTTACTATCTTTTAACACTTTGTAATCTTTTAGGGTATTAATTAAATTTGGCGCTACTGCTGATACTTATGAGCAGAACTTATGTAAACTGGTTAAGTTGGAAAATAAAGGTGACTAAATCACCTTTGCCTAAAGCAATGCGATCGCCTGCTCTCAAGCGATGGCGGTTCCCCTGTAACAAGGGAGCATGATTAACATAGGTGCCATTGGAACTACCTACATCTTCGATAAAGTAAGCATCGCCTTCAATTCTGATGTCAGCATGAACCCGCGAGACGACCTCAGAGTCAGGAAACCCAGCCACGTCAATATCTGGAGGAATTTGACCATTAGGCTTACCAATGTGAACCACATCTAAATTAGAGGAAATTTCAATAGTGGTATTACTTTGCAGATGAAGTAAACTGGCGGTTTGTATCTGTAACTGAGTTGCCCCGCTCATAGTACCAAGGGCTGCCATATTAGCGTCAGTAGCCAGAGAACTCGTAGGTTGCTCTGGGGTAAAGTCGCTCTCATTCGACTTGGTTACGACCTCTTCTATTTCAGAGGGGGTTGATAATTCTACTGGTTCTTCTTCTGGCTGTTGATCTAACTCAGGCGCATCAGCCTGCCAAGGCATGGTGACTTCATTTACTGGGCTTGGCTCTGATTCAGTAAAGTCTGGTTCAATAAAGTCTGTTTCAGGAGCTTGAGAGCCAAGATCAAAAGCTTCAGTTGGTTCGGTTGAATCAGCCCCACTGACTATTTTCTGGGTTTGAGCAATAGTCTCTGGGTCGTCGTTATCATCCCAAGGACTTTGGATAGGTAACGACATCGCAGTTTCTGGCAACATATCAGAGCCACCCCCTGAGAGAGCTACTTCGTCTGGAAGAGAAATCTCTTCTAATGACATATTAGGCATTGAACCGATAGCAGTTTCTTCTATAGGTGCCGCCGATACAGGGGTGTTCTCTGCCTGTAAGTTAAAGCCACATTGACCACAAAACGTAGCATCTGTTTGGACGGACGCTCCACAGTTAGGACAGCTAGTTGTCGCTGGTAAAGGAGTATAACAATTTTCACATTGCAAAGATCCTTCTGGGTTTTGATGATTGCAACTGGGGCATGTAATCATAGGCTATTTCAAGAGTGACTATTACACTGCTATCAACATAGGTATTTTTTTCCCACTATACTACTCCGAGGGTTCAGTTATTTAAAATTAGCCCCCGAAATTGTAATAGCTTAATGAAGCTATAAATTTTCCCTTAGTGTGAATTAGCGTTCTTCAAGCTTTATTGGTGCGTAGCTCTTAGCTTTTAGCTTTTAAAGAAAGGCATAAAATCAAACTGTCAGCTACGCAATTAACAGAATCGAGTACAACAAACTTTCTTAGTTCTAGTTTAATTAGACAGATCTGCTGCTGCGGCTTGATCAAGCAACCACAACAATTCTCCTTGGGGTTTGATCAAACGAGAAGGATATTCCATCTCATCTCCTTGGGGGGCAAAAACCTGTTCTAATGCCGAGCGCTTGTTGGCTCCTGCGACTACAAATAACACACAGCGAGCCTGATTAATCAGAGGTACTGTAAAGGTGAGCCGTGGTTGACCATCTTTATTACCGACGGTAATTAAGCGATCGCTTATGGTTAAAGCCTCTGTGTGGGGAAACAAAGAGGCAGTATGTCCATCATCTCCCATTCCTAAAAGAATCAGGTCAAAGGTCGGAATTCCTTGTGGGGTTTGGAAAAACTTTCTTAATTGGGCTTCATGTTTAGCGGCATCTTGACTGGGGTCTGCCCCATCAGTATCTATAGGATGAACATTATCACCAGGGAAATCAATTTTATCTAGCCAAGCTTGACGTGCCATTAGTTGATTGCTGTCTTTATGGTTTGCGTGAACATAACGCTCATCACCCCAGAACACATGTATTTTTGACCAAGGCAATGATTGAGTCGCTAATGCTTCATAAAGTGGTTTCGGTGTACTACCTCCAGAAAGGGCGATCGTAAATTGACCTCTTGATTCGATTGCTGTATTGATTTTAGTCAGAATGATATCCTGCGATCGCTCTATTAGCGAGGCTTTATCAGCTAGGATTTCAATATTGCGGTTCAAAATAGCCATGTTTTATTGCCCCAATGATTATTACTATTTCTTATATTTGCTTGAACTGGCTCAAAACAATTGCCAAATTAACAATGATTAAACTTACAGCCGTTTTTAATTGGATAGACTCCGTTGAAGATTAATTAGTTCGTAGCTTCTTACGACAATCGCTGCACGAGCAAAGCTCGAAGTCGCGTCTAGCGACGCTTGCACGCGGAGCGTGCTGCGGGAGAACCCCCAAGACCGAGTTGTCGCGCTGTTAGCCATTAGCTATTAGCTTTTCTAAAATTTAATTGTGTGGTCTACTCATATGAAAATCGCAGTAATTACTCTCTTATCTGCTGATCTTAAAACTACCAGTTAAATCTCAAGCCATAATTTAAACTCAGTTTAGTAATTTCTTTGCTTGAGTTCACAACTATGCAGGTGGAATTAAATATAAAATCAAAAATCAGCCAGAATTACGAATAGCAACTACATTCCCCTACTCCCCTACTCCCCACAGACTCTAAACTTTGACCCTTCTAGATAATTGAATATCAAATATCCAATCTTGGAGGGTAGAATAAATGGTCAGCTATATTTCACAAACTTTTTAGATTAAAGACTAAAATTAAATTGGAGACCACATAGAAGTATCTATGTCAATAGTTGCAACAATTCTTTATAAGCTTTACAACTTATATTAGAGTTAGATATATAAATTTAGTTGTAAGGAGAGTCATTGCTCTGTGCTACAACGCTTAAAGCAAGATTTAAAAAGCGATTTAATCGCTGGGTTATTAGTAGTAATTCCTTTAGCCACAACTATTTGGCTATCTGTTTCTACTGCCAAGTGGGCGATCGATCTATTTACCCGTATTCCTAAACAAATCAATCCCTTTGATGGATTAAATCCAGTTTTAACCAATATTCTTAATTTCTCTGTAGGATTGGCTGTGCCACTACTGAGTATTTTAACTATTGGCTTAATGGCACGGAATATTGTAGGTCGGTGGTTGCTAGATTTTGGCGAACAATTTCTCCAGGCGATTCCCTTAGCGGGTTCAGTCTATAAAACCCTCAAACAGATTCTAGAAACTCTTTTAGGAGATTCCAAAACCAAATTTAGAAGAGTGGTGATGGTCGAGTATCCTCGAAAAGGAGTCTGGACTATGGGATTTGTGACAGGGAAAGTCAGCCCTCAACTGCAATCACACTTGCCCCAGGAGATGCTGAGTGTTTTTATCCCCACTACTCCCAATCCTACTTCAGGTTGGTATGCGATCGTGCCACAAGCTGAAGCGATTGATATTGATATTTCCATTGAGGATGCCTTTAAAGTCCTGATTTCAGGAGGCATTGTCAGCCCAGAAACTCCTGTGGTCAAACCTCCTCTCGACCTTCCTAAATCCAAGCAGAAACTGGCGTTTAAAAATGCATTTGCCAGTGATCAATCTGAGTTAATTCCCTTGGAAGAGGAAAGTTGAAGGAAACAAGGCTGTATAATGATTGAGCTTGATTTAATTAATCGAGCTTTACCATTTCTGCCCCCAAGTATAGAATATGGCTCTGCGTAAACAACCCCGAAGTATTGCTCGTGAGTTAGCACTGCTAAGTATTAGTCAAGTCAAAGCTAAACAAGGTAAGCTGGCTCAACAAGATTTAGACAGTTTAGTTTTGGCGGCGATCCGTACCCTGACCATTGAGGTTCAAGATAATCTTGAAGCAGCTTCAGCCGAGATTAAGCGTGGAGAAGAACGACTGTTAAACAGTGAAACTCGTGCTAGCGATCTCAGCAGTGCCAAGGTGATGCTCACTGAAGCCTTGTCGGTTTCACAGGCAGCGGTAAATCGTTTGGGTATGGCAATTGAATTTCCTGAATTTTTGCAGTTGACGAGTAAAGAACAGGTCAGACAGTACGCTACAGACTTGATTGTTACGGTTAACGAACATCGTTCCGAGATTGAACAGGCGATCGCCAAAGTCTTAGTTGGTTGGCAACTGAGTCGGTTACCCAAAATGGATCGAGATATTCTGCAAATTGCTGTAGCGGAAATGCTTTATTTAGAAGTACCAGAGAAAGTAGCAATTAATGAGTCGGTTGAATTGGCAAAACGTTATTCAGATGAAGATGGATTTCGCTTTATTAATGGAGTGCTGCGACGCTTGAGCGATCGCCGAAAACAGCCTGGATTAGAATTAAATACTGCCGATGAAGCTGAACCACTGGCGCAAGAGACCGACCTTGTTGCCCAGAAGCCAACAGAACCCATCTCCTCAGACGCAGAAGTTCCATTCACCCCAGAAAGCGAACCCCAGGTAGAACCCCCAGCAAAAAAAGTTTTACCGATCATTAAACAAACTTCTGTGAATCAAGAATAGCGATTACCCGAAGGGTATGCTTTGCGATTGGGCAATTAGACTTTTGGCTTATTATAAGTACGGGAATACAGTCATTCCTAATAAGAACCATACGAAAGTATGTACTAATCCCCAATGCCTAATCCCTAATCCCCAATGCCTAATCCCCAATGCCTAATCCCTAATCCCTAATTCCTAATCCCTAATTCCTAATCCCCAATCCCTAATCCCCATTGGTGACAAGTTAAGAAAAAGTATAAGTTGTCAAATGCAGTCAAATTAGAGAGTGTAGAGATTTTAAACTAGGTAGCAAATCTCAATTTTGTCCTCAAGTGCGATGCCTTCGGCTAGGCTTCGCCAATCGCGAATAA
>JBCDDK010000005.1:0-105742 GCA_039180345.1 Cyanobacteria bacterium P01_G01_bin.39
GACAAGTAATTCTTTGTAAGACATTACATGATGACCAACGCCGAATATCAAAATGTAGAATCACCTGTCAAAATAGCTTGTGTTACTTCTTTATGCCACTCAGAACTTTGGTAATCACGCTGCTAAAATATATGCATGATCGAAACCGAGCTAGTTAAAGTAGACATTTAAAAACTTCTGTATATTCAATAATAAATTAAAAATCATCGACTCAAATTGGCGATCGCTTTGAACTTGTATATATATCAAAAATGTGATCGTCTTGCCTTGGAAAAGATCGCTAGCTATAGCCAAGGGGTTAATATCATTAGAATAGAAGAGTTTATTAATGATACATTTACGGAACTATAGCCCAGAAGATTGGGACGCAATTGCTGTGATTCATGATCGCGCAAGATTAGATGAACTAAGCGCTTCGGTTGGTATTGAAGCATTTCTATCATTAGAGGCTACGGCGGAAAATGAGGGATTATTTGAAGGAGAAGTTTGGGTAGCTTGCGATGATCAGGTCATAATTGGATTTGTTGCCTTTGCCGATGATGAGGTGACTTGGTTGTATGTATCACCCGACCATTATCGACAGGGAATTGGCAAACTATTACTACGACAAGCAATCAATCGATGTAGAAAAACTGTGCATACATCTGTGCTGAGTGGTAATGATGCAGCCTTATGTCTCTACCTCAGTGAAGGATTTGAGATTATAGAGACAAAGACAGGAAAACTTAACGGAAATGAGTCTTTCTCTGCCACGGGGTATATTCTTAAGCTTGATAAGTAGTTGTTGACAATATCATTAACTGAGATTGGCGAGCACTTTTTACTCTAACAACCAACCAAATAATTCCCCTATAGTTAATTTAAAAGCTTTAGCAAAATCTGGTACTGGTAAAATATCTGTTGCTGTTTCAAAGAATGCAGGTTGTTGTTGAGGAAAATAAACTAATACAGATTGTTCTTGAGGATCGATTAACCATCCTAACTGCGTACCATTGTCTAAACAATGAAGAATATTTCTGGTTACTCTAGTTTGGCTTTGATCGGGCGATAAAATTTCAATTGTCCAGTCTGGTGCAGTTTGAAACGAATCTGCTATGGCACCATCATCATCACGAGGTATTCTTTCCCAAGTAAAGACAGTTACATCAGATACTGTAGATCGTCCGCCAAAGGTACATCTTAGTTCAGAAAATGCGCGAGCCGTTTTTTGTGGTTTAAGAGCAGAATTAATGGCAGTAGATAGTTCAGTCTGAATCGTGCTGTGTTTTCCTTTGGGCATTGGTTTTTGAATAATTTTCCCGTCGATATATTCGCTAGCAGGTTTGGTTTCTGGTAATGCCAAAAACTCTTCTAGGTTGATTGGTTTGGAGGGAGTTGTAACCATAGCTTGTGCCACTGGATGTCATAGTTACCTAGATTGTATTACACGAAATTCAACCTTGGAACAGAGAAGCAACTGAGAAACTATTCACAACCTAATGCGATCGCATTTTGTCTCGAAAAGTATGACAGCCTACTCGTTTATTCATTCGTGCTATTTCTGTTTTGTTTCCCCATTTATTTAAGATGCCGTTTATCATGAAATATGATGTGACTTTCGATCCAATTGACATGGCTTTTTTCAGTTTTATATGAATAGATATTTTAGATTTTTACTAATTAGCTTATATGTCCCAGTTGGCTATCTTGGTGTGAAGTATGTTCTGGAAACTAAGCAAATTAGCGATTTTAGTAAGCTGCCGTTCGTAACCAACCACTCAATAAATATAGCTAACCAAATTGGAGTTATTAAGAATGGAAAATTATTTTTAATATGTAAAAAAAATGAGTCATTGCGTTTGATATATAAAGCAAGACTACCAGGCAAAATGTTAAGAACAGGAAAGCGATTTAAGTTTGATGCTTTATTATTGTTTTCAAAGAAGTATCCGAACTCTTATAAATCTTCTGAATTTAATTTTAGCCAACCAGTTACGCTTCATAGCGAGCAAGATATTTTGTTTAGTTGGCTAACTACTATTATTACTGAATCTTTAACTCGAAATGAATATAATTTGATAGCCGATCTTTTAACTTCTAAGACCTATGAACAACTTGCTTTATTCGGTTTGGAAACAGGAACATACTTTACATTTGACGAAAAATATCTAAATCAGCAATTGCCTGTTTTTTTAAAAGCTTGTGGGAACTTATGGGATTAAGTTACTTTTACATTTAAAATACGCTCTATTTTTATTCTAATAATTAAATCGAATAATTTTCGTGTATTCAATAATAAATTACAAATCATCTTAGTAAACAGGTTCAATACGAGTCGAGTTTGGAAAGAAGTTTTTTACTATCTTTGGAAAATCTTGAGAATGTAATTTTCTATCAAGAACAACCTTGCAAAATATTTTATAAAATAGATGGTAATGGTTCTTACTACTATCCTGATTTTTTATTTGTTCTCAAAGATGGTAGAGCGATCGTTAGATCGTTACTGAGATCAAACCTGTTTTTAAAATGGCTTTAAAAGAAAATCTTATAAAGTGGTCTGCTTTAAAAGCATATTGCCAACAGCAGGGCTGGGGCTTATTGGTAACAGACAGTCGATATTCCATTCAGCAAGTTCAACGACACCAAATTAAACAAGACTTTGCCGATTTTGTCTTGAATAGACTGCATCAAAAGAGCCTGAACTGGGCTGAATATAAAAAGATAAAAGAGCGATTTAATCCCAGCGGAAGTGATTTTGTAGCATTAGTGTTGAAGAATAGGTTGGTTTGGCAATTAAGTCCATTTTACTTGAGCTTTTAACTACTCAAATATATCCGTACTCAACCCCAAAAATACTCGTACCTCGATCCAAGTTCGATCTTTTAATCTATCTAAATAAGGGGCTAAGAATTTTGAGTACATTTTTAATCATATTAATGCAAACATCTCTAATCGTTATTTATCAAGCAGTCTGATATTAGTTAATCATTAGTCCTCGATCATTGGTCATTGGTCATTGGTCATTAGTAGTGAACTATATAAGACAAAAAGCAAATAAAATCATGACTACCCAACCAATTTCTGATGAAGTCGCCTTGAGAATAGCCTTAGCAGCAAAGGTCTTACCCGATGTAGCTGTGGGGGATTTAATTGAGGCTTTGCAAACTCATCTTGATTATGACATTACAGAAAAGTCTCTCAGTAAACTGACAGTCACTCAGCTAAAAAAGTCCTTTGGCAATATTTACGAAGTTGATGGTGAATGGGAAGGTGAGGATGCTGACAATAGCGAGATAGCAGCCTTTAAAGAGGCTGTACAAATCTTGTGGGGAGAAAAAGGGTACTGTGAACAAGAATTACCTATTGAACCATATCAAGAAGGAGATATGCCCAACTCCATTAGAATTGCTGTCGCTTCTAATACTGGAGAACAATTGGACGGACACTTTGGTTCTTGCCATCGTTATTTAATTTATCAACTATCGACAGATGAAATTAGATTGATTGATGTTCGTTCCGCAGTTGAAGCCGATCTCGCTGAAGAAAAGAATACTTTTCGAGTTGATTTAATTAGAGACTGTCCCATTGTTTATATTATGTCTATCGGTGGTCCAGCAGCAGCCAAAGTTATCCAGGCTTATATTTATCCGATGAAAGTGGAAAAAGGTGGTTCCGCAAGAGAAATTTTGGCAGATTTACAACAAACCCTCGCAACTTCTCCTCCACCCTGGCTAGCTAAAATCCTAGGCGTTGGCACAGGGAAACGAATTAAAAATTATCAGGCGATTAATTAGTCATTGATCACTAATCGCTAAAGACAAAGGACAAAGGACAAACAAAGGCTCTGTGCCTGTGCCGCATGTACAAAAAATAAAAGACAAAATATCATGCAACAAAATAGAGAACGTATTCTGGAAATTCTCAAGATAACAGGATTAAAAGTAACTTATTTTGCCGATCTAGTTCGAGTGGCACAGCTAATCTACGATCCTAGTGGTGGCGTTTCGGGTAAAGTCGTTGAGGTTGATTGGCTCGATTTTGGTATTCCAAAGGATGTAGAAATGGATTTGCGATCGCTTGGCAGAATATACCAGTTTGAATCTCCTCATGTAGATGCCGATCTGGTTTGGGATAAATTGACTCCAGCAACTCGCAGTTGGTTTATCGCTCACAAAAACATTTTATGGGAAATTGAAGAGTCGTTTCCCGCTTTGGATGAAGATTAAAAACTAATTACTAACTATTAACTACTAACTACTAACCTCTATGCAAGTTTTAGGCACATTCAGCAAGTTCGAGCAGTGTGTTTTCAATATGGCATTAATTCATATCTGCAATAGTGACAGCTATGTAGGTAATCAAATGCGGGAACAGTACAATGCTTGGAAACGAGAAACTAATGAAACGGTACAAAATCCCTGGCTAGATCTCCACCAGTTTACGATTTATTTGCCTCATCCAGACCAAGAATATGAAGACATTACCTTAGAGGAAGGACTCAGCAAAGGCTACAACATTGAAGTTAAACCAGTCAAAGATCCTAGTGAATTGCCATATAACATTCGGGGCGGCGGTCATTTTGTCGTCGTGCTAAAGCAGAGTCGGGTCAATGGCGATTTTGCGATCGCTGCTACTGGAGTATTTGTGCGATCATTAGGCATTATTAGTCTAGATGTAATTATCGATCCTGATGAGGGGCAATATCAGTCTTTAGCAATTAAACATCCCATTATTAGAGACTATCCTCAAGACTGGGAAAGCAAACTAAAAGGATTTTTAACAGGAGAAATAGCAGGAGAAGAATTACCTCGTGTAGTAGGATATGTTGATCGCAGTTTAAATCGAGATTATCGCTCGCCTGATTGGAATGATGTTTACCTAGCAGCAAGTGACTTTACCGTGTTTTAACTGATAAGCATCTTACAGCCGTTTTTAGTTGAATAGACTAACAAGTTGATAGCTGTAGGAAGAGCATATTTTTCAATTAGCAGAAACCCTTGGTGTTCCTAGGATAAATTCATCTGCCTCCAATTATTTATCAACTAATTGATAGGTAGGAACACAATTTATAGGACTTAGTTTGAATTTCATTCCCAGTCCCTAATCCCTAATCCCCAATCCCTAGCACAACTATTTTATATCCCAATTATACCCACATACTTATTTAGCAGAACTGAAAAACCGCAGGTAGTTACTAACGAAAAATTCTTTCAGGGGGAACAGGATCAAAGTTAAGGGGTTTATTGTCACAATAATATTACGGATGTCTCTACGGGCTAGGCTAACAATCTGTTTTGCCACCCAATCAGCAGACATTACGCCAACTGGATTGAGCTTACTTTTAAATGGACCTAAAATTAGCTTACGGATAACGCAGGGAGCATCTAAACGACGCAAGCTAACTAGATCTCCCATAGCTCTTTTACTTAATTCATACAGAGGACTAAAAGCAGGATTCACTTCGGCTTCTGAAGTATTTACCCAAACCTCTTTGCGAATCATGTCGCGATCGCTTTTTATGGTTTGGAAAAATAATTCCATTAAGCGTAGACTGGAAAAAGTATTGATTTCATAGGATTTGGCGATCGCAGTTTGATCTCGCTCTCCATGGACGTTAATCCCATGATTAAGAATTAAGATATCGATTTTATTAAGTTGCTCTTGCAGTTGGGATTCTTGTCCAATTTGCCAAGAGAAGGTGGGAATTGCTATTTGCTCTCCTGCAATATTTAATTGGATTCCAGCATTGGAAGAACTGAGTGCTGTTACTTTTGCTCCTGCTAAATATAGCTGGGTTAGTAAGGCATGTCCTAAAGTTCCCGATGCCCCTGTTACCGCAATTCGTTTATTCTTGAGGGATAAGGCTGTCCCTAAAAGTTTATCTACTAAAGTCAAAGTTCCAGAGAAATAAGCATCCTGATTATCAAAATGATGTCGCCAATGATAGGGGCGATTTACAAACCAACGAGAGGGTAAATTGATAAATTCTCCTGGGCGATGAGTTACATCTGTCAGCTCATCGATGAAGGGAATACCCACGCCACGAGCGATCGCACTTAAGAGAAAGCTGAAAGTGTAAAGTGACCCTGTCAATGCTGCCCATGGGGGAACAACCTGCCAATTTTGAGTCAGAAGCCAAGGAATAATACTAAACAGCAGCATAACCAAGGCTTCAGGTACATCATTATACCAATGAGCTTGCCGATAAATTGTATCGCTGACCACAGACAAATCGCGGCGAAATACTTTGTGATGCCAGACATGGAGGCGATATAAAGGTGTCCACAAATGAGATAGGGCATGATAAAAATCCCTAATTAGCTCGACCCATAATACCGAAGCTAAAGCGATCGCTATGACCCATTCCCAACTACTGCTCATATTATTTTCACAACTTTAACTAAATTTAAAAAAATTAAAATATTATTGTTAACTAATTTAACCAAAAATGGGCGCTTGAACCAGTAAGACCGTAATGTAATTGATCTGAGTATTAAATTTTTGTCAAGAAAGTTTACATTGTTCGCTACAATTGAGCCAGTGCGATTGACAATAGCTTAAGTATTATTCATTTGAATAATTGTAATTTGAGTGCCTGCAATAAAGAGCATAACGCAGATCTAAAACAGAATTATGACAGAGAATTATTGGTCAAAATCAGAATCCGAAACAGAATTCACTCCCATTAATTCTCTCTTATCAGAATTATCCGACCCTGAAGGGGCAGAGGAAGAGTTTAGAGCCGATTTTTTTCAAGGGCTGGCTGGGCGCAGACGGAAGGCAGCTTTTCTTTTGATGGCGATTTGGGTGGTTATTATCGGTCTACATTCCCTTAGCTGGGGGATCTGGGTTGTTCGATGTTTGGCTGCTTTGGCAGGGATTCAGATATTACGTTATCTGTTTACTCAACCAGATCAAATACCTAGCATGTTGAGCGATCGCCAATTCGCTGATGCGCCCAAAGTCTCATTGCTGGTGGCGGCAAAAAACGAAGAAGCCGTAATTAAAAATTTGGTAGCAATGCTTTGTTCTCTCGATTACCCAACGGATAAATATGAAGTGTGGGCAATAGACGATCGCAGTACTGATAATACTCCTATTATTTTAGATCGCCTGGCTCAAGAATATCCCCAGTTAAAAGTAGTACATCGGGCTGCTAATGCTGGTGGCGGCAAATCAGGGGCATTAAATCAGGTAATTCCCCAAACTTTTGGCGATATTATTGGCGTATTCGATGCTGATGCCAAAGTTACTAGAGATTTATTGCGTCAGGTTGTTCCTTTATTTACGGCTCAAGATATGGGGGCGGTTCAAGTTCGTAAAGCGATCGCTAATTCGGACGAGAACTTTTGGACGAAAGGGCAAAAAGCAGAAATGGCGTTAGATAGCTATGTGCAGCAGCAAAGAATTGCCGTGGGAGGCATTGGCGAGTTGCGAGGCAATGGTCAGTTTGTCAGTCGTGCCGCGTTACGTAGTTGCGGTGGCTGGAATGAAGAAACCATTACTGATGATTTGGATCTGACAATACGCCTCCATCTTGACAATTGGAAAATAGGGTTTTTGCTGACCCCACCAGTGTTAGAGGAAGGAGTTACTAAGGCTGGTTCACTGTGGCATCAACGCAATCGTTGGGCAGAAGGTGGTTATCAGCGCTATCTAGACTACTGGCGTTATATATTTCGCACCCCCATGGGCTTTGGTAAAAGAATCGATCTTTTATGCTGGATGCTACTGCAATACATTGTACCCGCAGCCAATGTTCCCGATGGCATTATGGCGATCGCTCGTCATCGTTTACCGATTCTTAGTCCCATTACTGCTTTGCTATTTGCTTGGGGCTTTTTGGGTATGTTTAAAGGTTTAATTCGGATTCAAACCGACTCTGGCAAGAAGGTAGATTTGCCTTTACTATTTAATATTACGTTCCAATCTTTACGAGGATTAATTTATATGCTGCACTGGCAAGTAGTTTTGCTGAGTGTGACTGCCAGAATGTCAGTTCGTCCCAAAAGATTAAAGTGGGTTAAAACTGTTCATGAAGGAGCTAGCAGTTTTAATAATGGTTAGGGACAAGAGTTATATTCTGCCTGAAATGAAAATAGATTTCTGATTATCCAGCTAAATTATGACCGAAACTTGAGTTTTCAATTTTTTATAATTAGACTGCCTAATGTATTGATTAGTTGTGCAACATCTTTAAATTTAATCTATCAATAATTGAGTTGAATAAATGCGATTTGCGTTTGCGGTTGCGGAGCAAGTCGTCAGACTCAGCAAGTCGGTTGCGTTAGCAAGCCAAAGGCTAAGACTCAGCTAAGCGGTCGGCATCGCTCTCAAGGATTTTGATACAGTGATTGATATTGCGACCTGGGATAATTAAAGTCATGTCCACAGATGAACGCGGATGAACACAGATGGATTGATCTGCTGTTTTTTATAATTGGACTGTTTAATGTATTAGTTGGTTATGCAACATCTTGAGATTTATTTGATCACTGGTTGAGTTTAATAAATGCGATCGCATGATTAGTGCAAGAGTTCTAGTAGACATAGGCGTAAATCGAGTAACCATTTATTTCAGTTAAAATTTTGACTGTATATTACTTCCTACTCCCTACTTCCTACTCCCTACTCACTACTTAAGCGAAGCGGCATTAGTAATTTATATTTCAAACTCAGATAATTAAACTCATGTCCACAGATGAACGCGGATGAACGCAGATGGATTGATCTACTAGTTTTTATGATACTATCGCCCTTCAAATCATCTCCAAGACATGCAAAATCGAAGTTAAATTACTAAATCCACTTTAATCTTACAAAATAACCTGAATTTCCTGATTTATCGGTAATTTTAGTTATTTTTTGCAGTTTGAGATTAAAAGGTATCGCGGTAGTAATATATTTCTGGACATAAATGCCAACATCAGGAGCAAGATAATTAGCCGCCATCGCCGCTAGCCCCATCCCCATCATCTGCGGTATGGGCGATCGCGGTAGGGTAAAATGAGCTGTAATTGCCATTCCTGCGGTTAACATTGCCGCGACTGAAGAATTGGTCCCACAGCGGGGATGCAGGGCTAAATTCCATTCTCCCTGTTGCAGACGAGTTAAAGCTGTGTTGACTGCTTTTCTTAATTTGTAAGGATTAATATCACCGTAAAGATAAAATCCCCTTTCGGTGGATAATCCGCCAATGGTTTCGTTATCTGCTGAGAGATAACTTGTTACCAGCTTTGTCCTTTTGGTGTTGACGGTTTCACTCAACATCCACACCGTGGCATGTTCTAAGGCATGTACTTGACGAATTATTAAAAACTCTTGTAAACCTGGAATAAAGCCAAACTGTTCCAGCAATTCTGTGTCTTGCTGGGGGTGGGAATAAGGAGGATCGAATCTCGCGTCAGTGTAGAGGACATCGTTCATAATTTTAATTGGCGATCGCTTTTAAAATGCAGCTAGGAGATATTTGCAGCAGTTATCTCCCATTATTGAAGTTGCTGCTGTTATTTATTTGATATATTCTACCGATTAACGATACCTGATTGTTTAAGTTGATTTTCTCTGTAATCTTTATTCTGTAAACTTTCTAAGGTTTTGTAGCTCAGAACACCATGTTTAGGATTTGTTTGTAATTCAGGGTCAATTATTAACTGATGTTACGCACTAATTTAACAAAATGAGAACAACGCTTTGTGGAGCATAAAAAAATGTCTGTAGTATTCATTTAACCATAGTGCGATCACCAGTATGAATTCTTGGCGGAATTTATGCGATCGCCCAAAATAATCTATAGAAATAGGAAATTATGCTATCAAACATAACATCTAATTCCTAGAAAGAGACTTCATCGATACAACCTTTATTAACCGACCTTATGGAGTACGTACCAAAAACTTAGTGTTGTTGATCGTTAGTCATTAGTCATTGGTTGAATACCTACTGTAGTCATTCCTAATGAGAACCATCCCGTTAGTATGTACTAATTATCTCTCCCTAATCCCTAATCCCCCGAACAAATTACTGAGATGGCAGATCAATTAATTAGAACGACTATACCTATATCAGCGCTGAAAAATACAACATTCTGATTAAATTATTAGGATTTTAGTTGAGTCAACGTTTGTAGCTGTAGGATATTGTATTAATTGTCAAAGCCATCGACCACAAAGACATGCAGCTATCACCCCAAGAACAAGATAAATTAACTATCTTTACCGTCGGACTTCTGGCAGAACGGCGTAAAAATAAAGGTCTAAAATTAAATTATCCTGAAGCAGTAGCTTATATCTCTGCTGCTATCTTAGAAGGTGCTAGGGAAGGTAGATCAGTAGCAGAATTAATGAGCTATGGCACAACTATACTAAGTCGCGATGAGGTAATGGATGGTATCGCGGAAATGGTTCACGAGGTGCAGGTAGAGGCTACTTTTCCTGATGGCACCAAATTAGTTACAGTACATAATCCCATTCAGTCCCGATAAGCGGGATAACATAATTAGTTGTAGGGTGGGTAAAAAAATAGTTTAATTCTTAATACAAGGATTTAGTGCTGTTGTCCACCAAATATAATCAGTAATTAAACTATGATTCCAGGTGAGATAATTACCCAGTCAGGGACAATTGAATTAAATGCTAATCGACCAACTTTAGAGATTGAGGTGGCTAATACAGGCGATCGCCCGATCCAGGTTGGTTCTCATTTTCATTTTTTTGAAGTTAACACAGCGCTACAGTTTGATCGTGAGCCAACTAAGGGGATGCGTCTGGATATTCCTGCGGGTACAGCAGTTAGATTTGAGCCAGGAGACGAGAAGATAGTTAACCTAGTTGCGATCGCAGGAACCAGAGAAATTCACGGTTTTAATGGGCTTGTAGAGGGTAAAGTCTAAGTAAACCTCTTAAATGCTCAATGCTCAATGTTAAATGCTCAATGTTAAATGCTCAATGCTCAATGTTAAATGACTAATGTAGCGCGCTTAGGTATTGGTGGTCCTGTCGGTAGTGGTAAAACTGCTTTATTGGAATGTTTGGTGCCAATGCTCACTAAACAGGGAGTCGAGATAGCAGTAGTTACCAATGATTTGTTGACTACCGAAGATGCGGATCGTTTGAAAAGTAAAGGTTTTTTAGCCCCAGAAAAAATTATCGGGGTGGAGACTGGTAGCTGTCCTCATACGGCGATTCGAGAAGATCCGACGATGAATTTACTGGCAGTTAAGGATTTGGAGTTGCTATATCCTAATTTGGATCTGATCTTTATTGAAAGTGGCGGCGATAATTTGGCTTCAACATTTAGTTACGATTTGGTTGATGCCTATATTTTTGTGATTGATGTTGGTGCAGGAGACGATATCCCTCGCAAAAATGGACCTGGTTTTGTTCAGGCGGATTTAGTAGTGATTAATAAAATTGATCTTGCTCCCTACGTTGGTGCCGATTTAGATTTGATTCGTCAACAAGCACCCCAGCATCGAGGTGGAAAGCCAACTGCTTATACTAACTGCAAAACTGGAACAGGTTTAAACGAGGTGCGAGATTTTATTGCGGAAAGAGTCTTGTTTAATACTCTGACTCCTGAATCATAAGAACGCTAATTAGCATGACTATATAGTCGTTTTAATTAGTTTTTGAGTTCATGAGTTATTCTTTCGAGGGACTAGGGACTAGGGACTAGGGACTGAAATCTATCATCCTCAATTTTTATTCAAAACAACTATATAACTTAATCTTCTCCAATAATTTCTGATTTTGCGACTCAGTACCAACGGTAATTCGTAGCTTGTCATCTAATCCTGGTGAGTTGAAATAGCGTACTAAGATATTTTGTGCTTTCAAAAATTGATAGATAGCCTCAGCTTGCTTATCGGGTGGCGTAACTAATAGAAAGTTGCCCTGTGAATCACGTACAGTAAAGCCCATTTCTCTTAAGTTTACTGCTAGTTTACCGCGCGATCGCTTTACTTGATCAGCACAGGCGTTTTTATATTCCTGATCTTTCATGGCGGCTGTACCGACTAGAATTGCCAGGGCATCGACGTTATAGCTGTCTTTTACTTTGAATAAATTTGCCAGTAATTGGGGGTTGGCAACACCAAAACCTAAACGTAAACCTGCCAGGGAATAACCTTTAGAAAGAGTTCGGAGAATAATTACGTTGTCAAATTCTTTAACTAAAGACAATGCCGAATAATCGGCAAAATCAACATAGGCTTCGTCAATAGCTAAGATACCTGAAACCCTACTGGCTAGCTGGCGTAAATCGTCTAAAGGAACAAGATGACCAGAAGGGCTATTAGGAGTGGCAATAAAAGTCACTGCGCCGTTAGCCGCTACTAACTTATCTATAGGTAGTTGATAGTTTTCAGGATAGGCTACTTCTATCACTTCTGCCGCTTGTAAGGAGGCGAGAGTCCGATAAAGTACATAGGAAGGCATCGGATAAACAACCTTGCGTTCTTTTCCCTCTGCACAAGAACGAATTAAGATATTTAACAGATCATCGCTACCATTGGTCACAATAATCCAGTCCGCAGGTACTCCCAAAGCTTTACTAACAGCATTGCAGAAATCTCTAGAGTAAGGATCAGGGTAACGTCGCAACCATTCACTGTCTAAATTACGCAGTACTGCTAATGCCTGGGGCGATGGAGGATAGGGGTTTTCATTAGTGTTGAGCTTAATAATTGGCGTTCCTGGTTTTGGCTGTTCTCCAGGGGTGTAGCCTTTCATATCAGCGATCGCAGAACGAAAGTAATTCATAATAACTTTGATAATTTAGAGGCTAATAGTGTTTAAATTTATATATTTAAGGATAGTTATCGATGACCATCAATGGTTTAGAGAAAGACACGCCACTTATATCCCAACTGAGAGCAAGTTGGTTTGACGCACTTGAGCAATTTCAGGCTGATCCAAACTTAGCAGAATCAGTATTTGCTAATTTAATCAAGGCTTACTCTGATAAGAAAAGACACTATCACAATCTGCATCATCTCCAGCATATTTTAGATTCTCTTACTGAAGTTCAAGCGCTAATTGTTCATTTTCCCGCCCTGCAACTATGTGCTTGGTTTCATGATTATATTTACGATCCCCAAGCTATAGATAACGAGATGGAAAGCGCAATTGCCGCCGAAAAAATCTTATCCAAACTAAGAGTTAATTTTGATACTCTTCGACTTGCACAGCAAATTATCCTTAGTACCCGCAAGCACGAACCTTTTTTAGAAGAGACTGATAACTTAATTTTTTTGGATGTAGACCTATCTATATTAGGGACATCTCCCGATAAATATTTAGCCTATTCCCAGGCAATTAGACAAGAATATAGTCACTTGAGCGATCGCGATTATCAAACAGGCAGACAACAAGTTTTAACTCAATTTTTAGTCAAAGACAGAATTTACTATACTGATTATTTTTATCAGAAGCTAGAATCTAGTGCCAGAGAAAATTTGCAAACAGAAATTAACAATTTGGTAAGTATTTAATTTTAGTTCAGGTTAAAGAATAAGTAGGAAGTAGCTCACAAGGGTAAACTTTTTACATTTGACTGTTTTGGTTGACGGGGAGACGAGGAGACGAGGAGAGTGTTTAGTTACTCTTAGGTGTATTTAGACACTATTATTTGCGCCATGCGGCAAACCGTCGCCTTTGTGACTACATGCGGCTCAAGCCTTTGTCACAACTTTTAAGTGTTGTCTGTAAACAGGATTTAGTATGACCTCGTGAGATCAAAAGCTAAAATTATGATTCAATCGGCAAGGTAAAGTGAAACTGACTGCCTTTATTTTCTCCATCGCTGGTAGCCCAAATTTGCCCGCCCATCTCATCGATGATCTGGCGACAGATTACTAATCCTAACCCTGTCCCACCAACTGTACGGCGCATAAAGCCTTCGGATTGAGCAAAACGATTAAAGATAATTTCTAACAGTTCCGAACTTATCCCACGACCTGTATCACTAATAATTACTTCTAATAGTTCTCGATTGTCTCCCTCTTCGGTTTCTTCATTTTCTATTGCCTTGACGATTTGAGTCTGCACTATAACTTTGCCGTCAACTGGAGTAAATTTACAGGCATTATCCAACAGCTTAGTCAAAACATTAACCAATCCATCAATGTCAGCCAAAACTTTTGGTAGTTTAGGTGCTAGCGCCACTTTAATTTCAGGTAACTGCTTAATTTTAGAGGTGGTTTGGATCTGACGCAGCGCTAAGTTGAGAGCATAATCTAGGGTCAGGGACTCAATATTCTGATATACTTTGCCTGCTTCTAACCGAGAAAGAGTTAGGAAATTCTGAATCAACTGTTCTAATCTATCGCTGTCCCCTAAGGCTGTATCTAGCATCATGTGCTTAATATCAGCAGACATATCTGGCTCAGATGCTAAACTTTCGAGACAGATTCTAATTGTAGTTAAAGGAGTTCGCAATTCATGTCCAACGATCGCAATTAGGTTATTCTGAATGCGCTCTACTGCCTCTAATTGGACATTTAATTCTAATAAATTTGTATAAGAACTAGCTTGGGTTAAAGCTGCCCCTGCACTGTTGGCGACGGCTTCAATTAAGGCTATATCTTCTGGTTGCCAGCGAAAGTCATTACTGGCGACCTGATGTAACTCTAGCATTCCCAATAGGGTTTCTTGATAGCGAATCGAAACCATCAGCCAGGACTTGATACCTGCTCGTGAAATCTTATCTTTGAGGACGGAATTATGATTTAAATAAGCATTATTAGTGACATCATCAATAATTAAGCTTGCTCTTTGAGCTTGAGCCGTAATAAATAAAGGATTATCCGCAGTTAACCAGGTTTCTCCCACTAAAGAAGTCATGGAATCTGGTATAGCTTCGTATTTAATCTGTACTTTTGTATCCTCTGGATTGAGGCAATAAAGTAAACAGCGGCACTGAGGAAATACCTTGCCAAGCTCCTTAACGGTGTTGGTCAAAATTGAATCTGGCTCTAGGGAACTACGTTGCGCGGCAGCAATTTTGTTGCTTAAAACCTCTTTACGTTCGGCAGTAGCGATCGCTTTATAGGCTTTAATTAGTTTGTACTGTCCAGCCTGGAGATATGTTACTAAGCTTTGGGTAAAAACGCCTAAATCGATTGATTGGTTGGCTAATTTGGATAAAGACTTATTCTTTCTTTTGGTGACAAATAGCTTACGCGCTCGTTCTGTCTTTTCTTTCAACTCGGGACGAAAATTGGTAATTCGCCCTAGCAACCAATCCGCTGCACTGTATGCCATATCACGATCAAAAGTCCAAATCCCTTCATATCTTTCCCCCTGCTCTCTTACTGAAGGTAAGTTTCCCATGTCTTGCACAGCTAGTTTTTCGGTAGCTGCTAAACAAGCTGAGTAACCTTGACCAATAATAACTAAATACCTTTCCCCTGCCAATGTATCGGTAGCTTCTAGGGGAATAGTTTCATACTGGGAACTAGCTACGGCAAAACTTGAATCAGCAGCAGGCACCCCCATCACATATACATGCCTACTTCTAGCCGCCATCTGCTCAAAGCGACTCTCGTAGCTTTTAAAATACTTTTCTTGCTGGAAATTGGCAATTACTAAATATTCTTCGTTATCAGTCAAGATCAAATCTTGCATGGCACGAGCCAAGGCGGTCAAAGATGGCTTGAAATATATTTGGGGACGTAGCTCAACATATTCAGTTACTAAATCCCAAAGTAGAGAATTAGTCAAGTTCACCTTATTTTTCACCGTAACTACCTATAATCATTTTCTCGTTGGAGACATCCTCAGGAAATTAGCAACTTCTCAATCATCTATCGAAACACAGTTTGCTTTAGACCTACTCAAAATAGCTTGACTCAGATCCGTTCCCGATAAAACAGCTTGATTTAAATTAGTGTCGCCTAAATTTGTTCCGTTAAGATTAGCTCCTGTAAGGATAGTTCCGTCGAGGTTAGCTCCTGTTAAATTGGCATAGCTTAAATCGGCATAACTCAGATTTGCCCCTGATAAGTCGGCATCGCGCAAGTTTGTCTTTACCAGTGAGGCTAGACGCATTTCTGCACCTCGAAGAACTGATTGAGATAGATTCGCCTCAGTTAAATTGGCACAGATTAATAATGCATTACGGCAGTTCGTCTGGATCAAACTCGCTTGACTGAGGTCTGATCGCCATAAAGTAGTTCCTTCAAGGCTACTTTCGCTCAAGTTAGCTCGCCGCAACACAGTACGACTCAAGTTAGTTTCTGCTAAATTAGCTCCCCAAAATTTGACGTCAGCTAATCTAACATCAGCTAGGGAACCTTTCACTAGTCGGATTTGACTGAAATCACGCTTACCTAATTGATACTCTTCAAGTAGTCGCACAGCATCAATTGCCTTGGTTTTAAATTGGTATGGATGTAAATAAAACATTTAATCCCGAATTTGTCAGCCTCCAATGCTAATGATATGGATGTTAGTTAGTGTATTCAAATAATTAAGCAAATTTTTTTAGATCTTAAGTCGAAAGCTAACCTAAAATTTAAGTCTCTAGCTAACGGAGACGGCAGTGAACACTGATAGGACAACTAAGGATAATGCGATCGCACCCCAAACTAAGTATCCACGTTTTTCGACCGAAGAAGGTGACTCAGCATAATACATAGCTGGCTCCTTGGCAAAATTGTTCATAATTCCATTCTCGTCAGAAACGGTAGTCATAGTTTTCAACTCCTTTTTGTTAACTTATGTAAATAATACTAACAGATTTGTAACAATAAGAGTAAAATCCTTGACATATTTTATTTTTATTTAAGATATTGAGCAGTTTTTAGATTGGTAATTTGTAGTTTCAGGAACTGAACCGAAGGCAATCATCTTAAATTGTCCTTTGTCCTTTGTCCTTTGTCCTTTGTCCTTTGTCCTTCATCCCTACAGTAAGAGTCGCTATATTATTTATTGAAGCCACGTCCACTTAGCAAATAAATGTTTGTCATTAACTGTGAACCGTAGTTATCGACCAGAGACCACCGCTCATGTCCGCATTACTCAACAGTCCATCTCTATGGGCAAAATTGAGGGAGAAGTAAAGGCTGCTGAATACGAATGGCAGTTTAGATGGCGTTTTCGACAAAGAAGATTATCTGTTCAACCCTCTCTTGGTAGAGCTTTGATTCAAGAGCCTTTAGAACGCTTTCTAGAACGCTGTGATCATCAATTAGAGGCAGGTGGTGACTATACTTTCACCGTTAGAAGCAAAATGTAAGACAAGCGTAGTAATGAAAGCTACTGCTCATGAATCTTAATTACTCAAAAGAAACAAATTAGTCTGCTTGTGTGCTAAATCTTTGTAAATAAGCTATAGTGCATTTTTTTAAATCAAATCTAATGAATTTTCAACTATTCTGAATCCATAATTAATCATTTATTAGAGATGATTTCAGAGATAGAAGTTCGACCTATTTCAGGTAAAACTAAGTGTAATGAAGGAGTTTTTTTGATACCATTTTTCCACGCCAGTTGCATCAAGGAAAAAGCGCTTTGAGCAATGAATAGGGCAATCAACAGACTAATGAGATTGTCTAGCCAAAAACACTGAAACACTGCTATCGCAACAGCACTAATAATAACCCCGACTGAGCTAAGGAGATCTGCTAGCATATGCAGAAAAACACCCCGCATGTTGAGATTTGTCTGACTATCTTGATGAAGTAATCTCACACCGATAATATTAACTCCAAGACCAATCATCCCCGTTATGAACATTGGTTGGCTCAAAATCTCTTGAGGAGTTTGCTGCAAATGTTGAATGCTTTCCCAGAGAATTAATCCTGCCATCACGATTAGGGCGATCGCATTGATTACAGCAGCAATGGTATCTAACTGCAATTTTCTCGACAGGCGACGAACCAAAGCTAACCGCATTAAACTAGTTGCACTCAGAGCGATTAAAATTGCTCCTGCGTCCCCGACCATATGCCAGGCATCTGATTGTAAGGCTAAGCTATGGCAAAAGTATCCTGTACCCCATTCAACTCCTGCAAAGCCCAAAATACCAATTAACACAGCACCCAAGCGCCATTGCTGGGAACCAAATCGCCTGAAGCGAGTATTAGTATTACAGTTGGCAAAGCTGCAAGAATGCCAAAAATATGTCACTGCTTAATTTCCTTGGGAGACTACTGAAGTGGACATAAAAATACCAATGGAATGTCTCTTTCTTCTTCGGTAATGGCTTGAGCTTGTTGTGGAACTACTCCCACAAAAGCCTGGAATAAAACTATTGTGGACGTAATCCAGTTACTCAGTCTTTCAAGCATTGTTGTTCCTCGGTAAAAGCGATATTTCGTGATTTCACTTCAATACTTCGTAACTACACAATTCAGTCTCATGAGCATGTATAGTCATTCTAAATAAGAACCTCAAGTAAAAGAGTACTATTTTGAATTTCCCAGTCCCCAATCCCCAGTCCCCAGTCCCCAGTCCCCAGTCCCCCGAACGAATAAATTAGAATCGTACGGAAACTAATTAGAACGACTATATCTGACAAAAATTAATGTATGCTGGAATTTCAGCTAGATGTATAAAATATATAGCCAATAAAAGAGTTGTAAATCAAAAATAAGGCAGATAAAAGTAAAATTAAGCATCAAAAAGAATTTGATTAAATCAAAAATACCTGATGGTAGTAAAAAAAGTCTTGCTGTGTAACATGGGCTAATTATGGTGTTGATTAAGATATCTTTCGATTAGCAAGATTGCCACAATATCATCTATGGGACGAGGAGGGACACGCAAACTTTGGGGGATGATGCGCTGTAATCCTTGGGGAGGATAGAATGACCAATAGCGATCGCGCGCTTCTAGAGTACTATTAGCCTCATTAACCCTTACGACGGTGACATCTTTTAGATTTGATTCAATTTGCTGTTGCCAGGTCATAGAAGTAGTACCATCCCCCATAACAATTAGATCTATCGTATATTGAGCATTTAATTGTTCTAGAGTTGCGATCGCCTGCTCAGAATCAATCACCTGATGGTAGATAGTCTGCTGCCTATTGGCGATTGCTACGCCGCATTTGTCCCGCCCAGGATCAAAACCGAGAATGGTCAGAGTTTCCACTTTAGATTAATCGCTAAATAATTTTTTATTTCAAGTGCTGAAAATAACTTTGCCATCCTGCATCACCACGAAATTAAGTTTCAAAGGTCCTGCGGTATAGGTATTCTCAGATACAACTGCTTTAATTTCCCGAACGGGTTCCGTTGTTTGAGTAACTTTGTTCACAAAATTGACCAGATTTTCCACTTTATTATCGCCTATTTCAATATCACCCACGATTCCTGCTCGTTGTGCCCGAAACTTAGACACCGCTAATAGCCAGTTTAATCTTTCTTGAACCTCTTGCCGATTAATATTTTGGGAATCAATAGACACCGTAGCAATTTCTTCATCTGCCTGAAAAATCTGTTGATTGAGAGCCAAATCAGCAAACACCCTAATTTCTTTTTCCCCCTGGACATAATTACCCGCAGACAGAATTCGGATTACATAGTCTTGTCCGTCCTCAATTTGAGATATGAGCTGTTCTACTTGAGATTTAGTAATGCTAACCACCCGTTGCTGAGACTTTGACCCTTGAAACTGGGTTGCTTTGACAGCATTATTATTAGCCTGTCTCAACAAGCTATCAATGGCTGATTTTGCGGCATTAGGATCGACTATTCTGACCACGGCTGAAGATAGTACCTGACCGCGAAATACGGCAATTTTCTTTTCTCTTAGTTCCTGATACGACTCTTCTAAGACAGCGACATTGCGAGACAAAAAGCTCAGCTGAGATTCAAGCTGCTCTAATCTTTGAGTTCGCAACTTCAAACTCACCTCGGCACTGGCGATCGCTTGATCGAGTTGGGCAATAGACTGATCCCGTTCTTGGACTTGAGTTTGCAAAAGCTGTTGCTGTTCTTCTAGTTCTCTAAGCCTCACCTCTTTTTGAGACAAGACTAAATCTTGTTCGCTAATTTTTTGTTCACGTTGTTGAAGCTGCGTCTGTAGTTCTTGACTTTGCTGCTGAAGCTGTGCCAATTGTTCTTGACGTTTCTCCCTTTCCGTTAATAGACTGTCTAACTCTTGGCGTAACTTTTGAGCTTGACCAGAAATTTGCTTAACCTGCTGTTTTGATTGCTCAAAATCTTGGTTAATAGCATTAAGATTCAGCACCGCCTGGCTTTGCTGCTGTTTAACCTCGGCTAGCTGTTGCTGAACCTGTTCTTGTTCTGCTCTAGCTTGAGCCAAGTCCCCCTCTAGCTGCCGTCTTTGCTTAAGAATATCATCAAGCTGAAATACTCCTCTTCTGAGGGAACCACTCAAACCAAAGAGAATACCTAAAGTGAGAGCCGAAATAGACATTCCCGTAATCACCGTAATCAGCATTGCTGTTTGACGGGGACGAAGGTTAAATAATCTCAGTCTGGCTTTACCTATTTTTGTCCCTACGCGATCGCCAAATGCCGCAATGATACCGCCCAGAAGAAAAATTGCTGCAATCAGAATATAACCGCTGGTCATTAGAAGTGATATGGATAAATTAGTACGGAAATTAGCTTTTCTAGGCTATTGTTAGCTATCTAGTCCCCAGTACTATTATTTGTCTGCTAGACCATTTTAGGCAAATTGTTGACTTAACGCTACAGGATTATGCACCGTAATCTTTTTCTTATGAATCGAAACTAGTTGTCGGTCTCGTAGATCCCCTAGAAGTCGAGTGACTGTAACTCGGGTCGAGCCAATGGCTTCGGCGATCGCCTGGTGGGATAACTTTAAATCAATTTTAATGCCTTCTGTAGTTGGAGTGCCAAAGTCACGACATAATATTAGTAAGAAACTAACCAACCGCGACCCCATATCCCGATGTGCCAGGGTTTCGATCATCATTTCCGTTTGTAAGATACGGGAAGACAATCCTCGCAGCATCAACATTGACAATTCAGGATTTTCTTTGAGGGCTTTTTCCACCTGCTCAATTGGCGCCGATAGCAGTTCGACAGAAGTGAAAGCAACAGCATGGTAAAAGCGATCGCTTTTTTGACCAGTAATCAGTGAAAGTACACCAAACACGGTATTTTCCCGTAATAGCGCCACGGTGATTTCTTCCCCTGCCTCATAAACACGAGATAGCTTTACCGCACCTTTTAATAAAAAGTAAACTCGTTCGGCAGGGTCGCCAGGAAAAAAAATAGTTTTGCCACGTTCAAAACTCTCAACAATTGGGGGAAAAGAACCGCGACCAAGTTTACGGAATACGGAGGCGAGGGGCTGATTCTGTGTCAAAGGAAGTTCCATATAACCTACGATCTAAGCTAAATACTTGGGGATGATTAGTTAATTTTAATAATAGTCACATATTCTCATAATACAACCTCAATTTTTTGCTCATCAGTATCATTTGGCAGTTTTAGCCCAATATCTCCAAAAAGAGACTTATTTTGAAGTTATCATCTCTCAACTCTATTTTGCTCGAATCGAGATAAGTTTTGCCATCTTGCCCATAAGTTAGCTTAATTAAGGCAAAAACTTGAGTACATAATAGAATTTGCTGATTGCGGTAAAAAGCATTTTCCCATAAAGCGATCGCTCATGGATCAAAAAGTAGCTTGAGCCTGAAGCAGGAAAACTAAGGGGTTCAGCAAGATAAAGAGAGTGTTTGTCAACCAGAAAATATACTGCACATATAGCGTTTCTCCTATTTAATCAGATACACCTTGGCTATGTTTGGTTAAGGGGGAAGGGGAAAGCAGCATACTCCATGACTGTGATCATTGCTATATATTGGGTCTTGGGGATTTAGGGTCTTGGAGATTAATACTTCCCTAAACCCATACTCCTATATTTATTACTTTTTTAGTTTTTAAGATTTATTTTACAAATAGTTTCTCAGGGATGCGGTTTGTTTATCTAGTTGCGCAAGCCTGATAAAAAGAATTAAGGTTAAACTTTCTTTATTCAGATTGCTGACAATGATTCGTATTCTAATCGTAGACGATCAAGAAGCCGTTCATTTGCTGTTAATGGATTTCTTAGCTAATGAAAGAGATATAGATTTAGTGGGAACTGCCTACAATGGTCAAGCTGCTATAGAACTAGTAGAGCAACTACGCCCAGATGTGGTTTTATTAGATCTTTGTATGCCTGTTATGGATGGTTTATCTACTACTAAGCTTATCACCACAAGCTATGACCAAACTAAGGTTATAATTTTTAGTTCTCAGGAAAACGAGCAATTTATAGCCCAAACAATCATCGCTGGGGCTAATGGTTATTTGCTCAAACAATCGCTAGTTAAAAATCTGACTACCGCCATACAAACAGTTTTACACGGCAAGTATTATTTAGATCCACACTTAGCAGCCTCAAATGTTTTACAACAACAATTACCTGCTGTATATAAACCGTCAAGATTAGAGAACTTGACATCTTGGTTGGCGAAGGAAATTATTACTGCATGGCGTTCTCAAGCTATGGACAAAACTCCTTCTCAGGAAGAATTCCTAGTAAATGCAGGGCTGACGATGGAGCAAGAAAGTAGTTTGATTGCACCCATTATCTTTAAACTAGAAAGAGTTAGTGAGGCAATTGATCTATTTAAAAGAATATCTCTCCCCTTCGATTCCCTTCAAAAAAGCTCATGGATTCCTAAAAACATAAATTTAAACCAAATGTTGCAGCAGATAATAGATACCGAAGCTGAAATAAAAAATTGGTTTAGTCTTAATTCGTCAGTCGATAAGTGGAATTGCAACACCTCTCAAACAAATTTGAATATAGAAAGTATCAAGAACGATGTTTTTACCAAATTCAAACATAATATCGATTTTGTTTGGCACAATTTAGGCTCAGAGATTATCTTAAATTGGCTTCAAGAATTAGATATTGGATTGCAGGCTATTCGCGTTAATTATAAAAAACACTATCAGGATTATCTACAAAAAGAAACCTCTGCTTGGAGTGCTTACAATATATTGAGCAATAAGCTGGTCAATTTAAATAAACAAGCTTACAAGCTTAAAAATTGGGAATCTGTCTGGAAAGCTTTATTACTAGCATTTAAATTCAAACTATACGCCACACTATATTCGTATGTAATTGAACAAATAGTGAGCGAACTAATTCAGCAAACTCAAACCTATAAAAATATTATCTGCAAAACTGATAATTTGCTGCTTGATTTGCAAACTGAGTTTGATCAGCAAACGTCCATTAAGTCCGATCTCCTACCTTTGTTGTTTAGTTCAACAGATCTGCTCAATCCAAAGCAATTTCGTAGAGAATTGGAGTCTTGTAAAGGTTATACTCTAAACCATTGGGGAGTAATAGATTCGATCACACAGGAAACAATACGACAAGAAATTATTGTTAAACTAAATCCACTTGCTTATCAATTTTACATAGAGTGCTGCCAAACAGCCATTTCTTCTGCTTGCGATAATTTTTCAGAAAATTTGCTTAAGTAGTAGAGAAAAACCTAAATAAAGTAACAATTCATACAGCTTAAAACTCTCACAATATTTAACTTACCATCTAAGAGAAGCGATACTATCAACAGCCTTAATATAGCTGATTGTAGTTTTGTCATTGCCTTAATTTATATTATATGAAATCTTAATGAAATTTTTAGTATTGAATTTAGATGATGAAAACTAATCAAACTAAATTTTGCCAACACTGTAGCTGTAACTTTAATCCTCCAGAGCTAGAAAAGTGTATAATCTGCGGCTGTTCTTTAGATAGTGTGACGAAGTCAGAGTCAGCCCCGTCGTTAAAGGGCGGGGTCTCTCTGACAGTTGCTTACTCATCTAAGCAGAAAGAATCTAGATTTCCGATTTTAACGACGTCATTTTTGCCAGCTTTATTTTGCTTATTGATGTTTAGTTCGTTGGGAGCAAGTTATATTCTGTGGCAACGTATGGAACAGCGCATACACAAGCCCGATGTATTTGATTTCAAGAGCGAACCAAAATTAGCTTCAGACTCCATTAAAATCTATCCCTCAATGAAAAAAGTCCCCGCCGTACCTGAAGGGCTGTTTAACTACAATGGGGCTACGAGTTTTGCTGCTTTAGAAACATATGGCATGAACAAGCTGATCACTTCAGCTCACCCACAATATCAGATACGTTACACTGAGCCATCAAACAATGATCGACCTGGTGGTGGTACAGGTCTCAAAATGCTGATCAATGGCGAACTAAGTTTTGCTCAAAGTGGTCGACCAATTAAGGACTCTGAACACGCTAAGGCGAAAGAACGTAATTTCACTCTCGAACAAATTCCCGTGGCTATTGATGGACTCGTATTCTTTGTTAATCCAAAATTACCAGTAGCAGCTTTAAACGTTGAACAGTTAAAAGATATTTTTGAAGGAAAAATAACCAACTGGAAAGAATTAGGAGGATTAGATCTACCAATTGTTCCCATCAGTCAAGACCCTGAAGTTCACGTCACTGTCAGTTTGTTGTTAAACAACGGAGAAAAACTTGGTGACCAAGTCAAAATTGTTCGAGACTACACTACTGCTATGCAAGAGGTTGCTACGGCTGCTGGGGGAATTTCTTTTAGTCCAGCCTCGTTAGTACGAAAACAAGATTCGATTAGAAGTATTGGTTTAGCTAAAGGCAATTCTCAGAATTATATTTTTCCCATTAATGATAGACAAGTTAATTTACAGGCTTTGCGTGAAGACTCTTATCCCATAACACGTCGTATGTATGTGATCGTCCGCCACGATGGCACCATTGAAGAGCAAGCAGGGATTGCCTACGCTAATTTGTTGTTAACCAAACAGGGACAGGAAATAATTGAAGATGCAGGTTTTGTATCGTTGTATTAGTACAAAGCTATTTCATTCTCAATGGTAATGTGAAGAGGCTGTTTAATAAATTAAGTTTACTTTCCCAGGCAGTTGTAGGATAGATAATTGCAATCACAATAAAAAAAATAAAGTGTTAGATTTAACTGGAAAAAATGCTTTTGTTACAGGAATAGCTAATAATCGTTCTATTGCCTGGGGCATTGCCCAGCAGCTTCACCAAGCTGGTGCAAATATTGGGGTCAATTATCTCCCTGATGAGCGAGGTCGCTTTGAAAAAAAGGTTAGAGAGTTAGTTGAGCCACTGTCTCCCAGTATTGTTGTTCCTTGTGATGTGCAAAATGATGAGCTATTAGACTCAATGTTTGCCACCATTGCCCAAAAATGGGACAAGTTAGATATCTTGGTTCACTGTTTAGCATTTGCTGAGAGAGAAGATTTGACAGGAGATTTTTCGGCTACCTCTAGAGCGGGTTTTGCCAAAGCTTTGGATATTAGTAGTTATTCTCTCAACTGTTTGGCAAGTAGGGCTAAACCATTAATGACCGACGGAGGAAGTATTGTAACTCTTTCCTATTTAGGGGGAGTTAAAGTTATTCCTAACTATAACGTGATGGGAGTTGCTAAATCAGCTTTAGAAATGAGCGTGCGCTATTTAGCAGCAGAGTTGGGTCAAGATAATATTCGAGTTAATGCCATTTCAGCAGGTCCGATCCGTACTTTGGCATCTTCAGCCGTGGGAGGCATCCTGGATATGATTCGTCATGTAGAAGAAACTGCACCACTACGCCGTACTGTAACTCAAACTGAGGTTGGCAACACTGCTGCATTTTTGTCTAGTGATCTTGCTAGTGGAATTACGGGACAGGTGATCTATGTTGATTCGGGATACGAGATAATGGGTATGTAGGTTTTACAAGCTGTTAGCTATTTTGGTTCACAGTTACACTAAACTCATCTATTAATTAAGAGTAGTTATGCAAATTAGCGATCGCCAGGCGAGTCTCCAAGATAATCGCCAAGCAAATTCTATTGATAATCATTTATCAGACACTAGAACTGCATCTGTCAGCCGTACTACAGGAGAAACAGATGTTCAGGTGGCATTGAACATAGATGGCACAGGTAAATGTCATGCTGATACGGGGATTCCTTTTCTCGACCACATGTTAAATCAGATTTCATCCCATGGTCTGATCGATCTGGAAGTGAAAGCAACAGGAGACATTGAAATCGACGATCATCATACTAATGAGGATGTCGGGATTACTTTGGGCATGGCTTTAGCTGAAGCTTTGGGCGATCGCAAGGGTATTGTTCGCTTTGGTCATTTTGTAGCACCGCTGGATGAATCTTTGGTGCAGGTGGCTCTCGATTTTTCGGGCAGACCTCATCTAAGCTATGGTCTGGAAATTCCAACTCAGCGAGTTGGTACCTATGATACCCAATTAATTAGAGAGTTTTTCGTGGCGGTGGTTAACCATTCTCAAATGACGCTACACATTCGTCAGTTAGATGGAATTAATTCTCACCATATTATTGAGGCTACTTTTAAAGCTTTTGCTCGTGCAGTGAGAATGGCAACGGAAATAGATCCTCGTCGCGCTGGAAATATTCCCAGTTCTAAAGGGGTTCTTTAACAGTCAAAAGTCAAAAGTCAACGATTATCACCAATAAAACGTAGGATGGGCATTGTGATCAATAGCGATCAAAAATTAACCATTTAGATAATGCCCTCCATCAGTAATCAGTAATTAGTAATCATTAATCAAGTATATGGGAGTAGCAACATCTAGCAAGTGGGTGCAGGTTCAGAATAGGGATTTGGCAATTGATGCTTATCTAGCAATGCCTGAAACAGCAGGAACTTACCCAGGTATCATTGTCATTCAAGAGATATTTGGGGTTAATGAGCATATTCGCGATGTTACGGAGAGGTTAGCTGGAGAAGGGTATATTGCGATCGCACCTGCAATTTATCAGCGTCAGGCACCAGGGTTTGAGGTGGGCTATACAGAAGAAGATGTCAAGCTAGGTAGAAAGTATAAAACTCAAACTCAAGCTCAAGAATTGTTGAGCGATCTTCAGGCAACCATAAATTATCTTTACCAGATGCCTCAAGTTAAGCAAGAAGGAGTAGGGACTATTGGCTTTTGCTTTGGTGGTCATGTTGTCTACCTCGCAGCAACTTTAGATCGGGTGGCAGCGACTGCTTCTTTTTATGGCGCACAGATTGCTACCTGGTGTCCTGGATCAGACGAGGCAACTATTACTCACACTAAAGATATCAAAGGAACTATTTATACTTTCTTTGGCACAGAAGATCCTTTAATTCCCAATGAACAGACCGAACAGATAGAAGCAGAATTAAAAAAACATAATATTGAGCATCAAGTATTTCGTTATGACGGGGCAACTCATGGATTTATGTGCGACCGTCGTGACAGTTATAATCCTGATGTAGCTAAAGATGCCTGGAAAAAAGTGCTAGACTTGTTTAGCCAAAAGCTGTAAGTAGTTTAAAATCTACTCAGTTTCTCTTTTTTGTTTAGGTTTGCTCCTGCCCTATTTAGGGATTTTGGGTTTTAAGTAGCCAAAGTTAGTGTAAATCTACAAAATATGAGTTAATTGCCCGCAAATATTCACCATATATCACTATTATGTCTGATTCAAGTTCCGTTCCCAACTCTGCTCAAGCTTTCTCAATGGAAGATTTTGAGAGTGCCCTAAATGAATATGATTATGACTTTACTAGGGGGCAGAAAATACAGGGAACGGTCGTCCAAATTACTTCCGATGGAGCATATGTTGATATTGGTGGTAAATCTCCTGCTTTTGTGCCAACTAACGAGGCTGCATTAGGGTTTGTCAATAATTTGGAAGCAACTCTACCTATTGGTGAAACCAGAGAGTTTGTAATTATTCGCGAACAGGATGCTGATGGACAAGTTACTCTTTCAGTTCGTCAGTTAGCCTTGGATCAAGCTTGGGCTGATATTAAGGAGATGGCAGAAACTGGCAAATCCACTCAAATGCGGGTCACAGGAGTCAACAAAGGCGGTGTGATGGGAGAAGTTTTAGGACTAAGGGCTTTTATTCCGCGATCGCATCTTCAACAACGGGATAATCTGGAATCTTTGGTAGGACAATTATTGACAGCCACGTTTTTAGAAGTAAACCAAGAAAACCGCAAGCTAGTCTTATCCCAGCGCGATGCTATGCGTGCAGTGGCGATGAATAGCATTGAAGAAGGTGCCTTGATGTCAGGAAAAGTCGTTAACATCAAGCCTTATGGTGTATTTGTAGATTTGGCAGGGGCTACTGGGCTATTACACATCAAGGAAATTAGTAATGCGCGGGTTGAATCTCTAGATACTGTTTTCGAGGTAGGACAAGCCCTCAAAGTTGTGATCAAGCAAATCGATGAGCATCAAAATCGCATGTCTCTTTCAATTAAGGCGTTAGAGTCATATCCAGGAGAAAATATTGAAAAGTTAGATCAGGTAATGGCAACTGCCCAGGAAAGATGGGACAAAGCGCAGAATCCTGATGCTGAGGTAGCATCTGAGGATAAAAATTCTTCAGCGGCAAATCAAGTGGAAGATACTGCTACTGCCTCAGAAACTGCTCCAGAAGTGGCGACTGTAGATCCAGAAAATAACTAAGTACGAATAGCTGTAATGGCATAGAGCTAGAGTAGCGAAGATAGGGGAGATGGAAAGGATGGGGAGATAGGAAACAACCATAAGAGTTATTTACTACCCCAAACACCTATACATCTCGATAGTTTTATTGTTTTTTTCTATAACGACAAGACTCTGGTTACCATGGGCTTTTGGGGCTTGTCCTGCCCCAAATAGTACCAAATCCTCTAAGTGCAAAACTAAAAATGTACCAAGAATAATTTATTTCTTTGTTGCTTTTCTTCACATTAATTGTTAACTTTGGTAACATACGTAAAAAAATAATAAGCAGTCGAACATCAGGTTATGGCTATTCAGTGGAAAAAATTAGTACTTAGAGTTGGTATCTGGCTAGCATTAGAGGCATTTTTTGGCTACGCAGGGACAGATACTATTGCCGACTACAGCGAGTTTATCTTTGAACGCAACTTAATCACCTTGAACAGCTAGTATCGCTGCGCTTAAGTAGCAAGTAGCCAGTTTAGACATAGTCGGGATTCTGAATTAAACAAATGGTGCTTTTATTTACGCCCAAGACCACTAGTTATCAGCAATAATCTAATAATCTATAGTTTTCTAGGAATAGAACTCTTACTCTATGCGAATGTTATTCCCTATAGGTTGCTATTCCGATATGAGCATTAAGCTTAGTCAGCGATTAGACCAGATCCGCTTAAGATACAATTGCAATTAGCTCCATGCGAATTCCCCCAGGAATATAGAACATCATATGTTGAGAAGCACCTCTACCTAAAGGTTCGGGGGCAAATTCAATTTCCACGTCTGGAGTATTTAACAAAGTTTGATGGATTGATTTAAGAGTTTCTAAGCTACCAACCTTTAGGGCAAAGTGATGTAGACCAATATTATTTTTGCGGTCAAAGCTCGTAGCATTATCAGGATCAACAGCTTGCCAGAGGGTCAGCATAATTGTGCCATCGGAGATAAAAATAGCTGGATAGTCAGGAACTTCACGAACCTGCTGAAAACCTAAAGTATCAACAAAAAAATTGCGAGTTGCTGTGATGTTGGGAACGGTCAATCCAATATGGTGTGAACCTTGAGTAATCGCCATGATTTTTATTTTCTAAGAATTGCAAAATCCGTTCTTGTGCCGAATGAATACTCAGTAACTCTAGCAAGTTTTTAGCAGTTTGAATACGTACAGTTAGCTGACTTATGTCAGCACGAGCCAAATCTGACATTTCTGAAATCCCTTGCCGAAAAACCTCGTTATGTGAATTGCTTTCTTTAATGTCTGTTACAAATAAAAACTCTGTAAAAGTGAACAGCGGTTCGACTTACGAATAATATGTTGCATTGTTTTTTGTTGAGAATATTTAGGATATTGACTATTTTTTTGAACTAAATAATTAAAGACAAAAAACGATGATTTAGACAAGAAACAGTTTCAAGTAAATAGTTGACAAAAAAATGTAGCTTTATTGTCAATCTTATAAATTTATTTTTATTAAATTAGAAAAGTTATGAAATTAAGGTGTAGTATGATTAATCCTTTTTTATCACTAAAGTAATCACTTTATTTGGGATTAATTATTAAGATTTTCTTTAGTTGTTTTTAGCTAAACAACTAATATTTAAAGATAAATTTAACATGTAAAAATTTGATGAGTCGCTATCATATTGTAGCCATATTAATTTAGTATAAACATCATGAACTTTGAAGTAATTTCGACAAATTTAGTTCAAAATTTGTCAGAATTTGGTCTTAAAATTATAGGTGCGATCGCCGTTTGGATCATTGGACGCTGGCTCATCAAATTTGCACTCAAACTGATGAAAAAAGCCCTAAGAGGTCAAAACTTCGATGCCACTCTTAGTAGGTATTTAATTTCGATTGTTGGTATCCTACTACAAATCATTCTGATCATAGCTCTTCTAAGCTTTTTCGGCATTGAAACAACTTCTTTTGCGGCTATATTTGCTGCTGCTGGGATTGCGATTGGTGCAGCTTGGAGTGGTTTATTGGCGAACTTCGCTGCTGGAGTATTTTTAGTAATTTTTCGCCCTTTTCAGGTAGGAGATATGATTACTGCTGCTGGTGTAACTGGTACAGTCGATGAGATCGGGTTATTCGTGACTACTATCAATACGCTGGATAATATTAAAACCATTATTGGTAATAATGCAATTTTCTCTGATAATATTCAAAACTTTTCTGCTAATCCTTATCGTCGTGTAGATCTGGTTGCTCAATTAGATAGTTCTGTAAATCATCGTGAAGCTATAGATCTATTGAAAGGTAAACTCAGCAGAATTCCTAATGTTTTGAAAGAGCCTGCCCCAGATGTTGAAATTTTGGAATTTAATCTTGCAGGTCCAGTTTTAGCTGTTAGACCTTATTGTGCTAATGAAGATTATTGGCAAGTTTATTTTGATACCAATCTTTTAATTCGTGACGCTTTTGGCGATGCTGGTTATCCTGCACCAGAACAACACCTGAAAATAAGTCAAAATTAGGGAATAGGGAATAGGGAATAGGGAATAGGGAATAGGGAATAGGGAATAGGGAATAGGGAATAGGGAATAGGGAATAGGGAATAGGGAATAGGGAATAGGGAATAGGGAATAGGGAATCAATACTATTCTCTGTTCATACGATTTTTATTTAAATCTGTTACCAAGGACGATCAAAGGTGATCCTCAACGACTTTTGAGAGATTGAGAAAGGTTATCTCTAGGGAAAATATTCTATCTTGAAACTCGATTGCCAACAGTTTTTGGCGGAGTGGTACGACGAATATCCCGCCAGATCTGAGTGGCAGCTAATGCTCCATCCGCAGCGGCGATCACAACTTGATTCAGCCCTACTTTTAAATCCCCAATAGCAAAAATGCGATCGTGGGATGTCCGAGTCATTTTATCGGTCACCAAATTGCCGCCCTTCTTTTCTAAATCAAACTTATCTAGATAGGTAGTGTGATATTGTGAACCCATCGAAATTAACCCTGTTTCTAACTCCACTACTGTTCCGTTTTTGAGTTCTACACTAGTCATTTGATGGTCTTCCCCCAAGAATTGCTCAATAGGAGACTCTTCAATTTGATAGCCTAATGCCACTAATCTGCTGCGTAAATCATCAGGGACTTCAAATAAGCCTTGAGTAAACAAAGTAATTTCTTGCGTAAACCATCCCACAGGAAAAACAACTTCGGCATTTCCTGCACTATTAACAAATACCCCTACCTTTTTATCTGCCATTTCATAGCCATCACAAAGCAGACAGACATGAAGATTGTGACCAGCATATTCATAGACATTACCCATGTTTTCCAGGAAAGGAAGATAATCGATAATGCCACTAGCAGCAATCAGATATTTACTACGAAAAGTATGATATTCACTGTTCTGCCGACCAACTTTGACTTTTATTGCCAAGGTTTCCCCTTCATCAATTACTTCTTCCACATAGGCATCAAGTAAATCGCCCCCCAGAGATAGAAAATGTTCCTTACCCTGGCGAAGAACCGACCGACCAGGAGTATCTGGCGGTAAACCCAAATAGTTATGTAGTTCCGTCATCCAGAAAGAACGAGCTTTACCTTTATCAATAATCAAAGTATCCAGTAAATAGCGTTGCAGATAAACCCCCGCAGAAAGACCTCCTGCCCCACCACCAACAATAATGGTGTCATAAATTTTCTCGGTGGATGATTGGAGATTGGTTTTAGTAAGTTTCATGTTAGATAAGTTCTTTTTATTTACTGACTCCCCACTCCAGAAAATCACTGATTTCTTGGGTAATCCGCTCTCCTGACTCTTCTAAAGCAAGTTATGCTGTATTTTCTGGAGTTCTCTCCTTCCAGTAAACCTTAAATAGCTCCCAAAATTCTCGGAAACTTTCTTTGTTGTCGAATTATCTTGCTTATTGGCGATCGCACGACCCGTAGCCCAAAGCATCGTACTATTCGAGGATAAAGTTTTTGCTTCTGTCAAATTATTATTATTTTGTGCGTGAACAATTTATAGTACAAGTGCTAAAGCGATTACGCGACCCGTAGCCGACCGATCGCTGAATCCAAATCTTATTTAGACTTGGGAGTAATTTGGTATGAAGAGAGATCAAGAGCGATCGCGTTTTGAATTTTTTGAGGTTATAAAACAGTTTAATTACAGACTGATGTCGGGTTTTCTTTTGCTCTTCTAGAAGGAAGACTATTGAGCGATCGCAACTTTTCTAAAGATGCGCATTTAGCAATTTGTAAATAATTTTCAAGCGATCGCACCACTTTTAAAATTCTTAACATCTAATTATTGACGGAGAAAAATTTCACAGATATCGACTGAAGAAGTTATGAACGAACTGAGGTTTTAGCGTCAGTTGCATCAGCAACAATTAGAGGCATGTCCAAAAATTATAACAGAACCAGAAGAGTCTCGGTATGAGTCAAAAAACAATGGTGTTAATTGTGGTCGCGCTACAGAATATTGACTGAGATTCATAGGTTTGAGGAAGTCTTCTAATAAGATCTCACTTGGATGTATTGGTGGAAATTCTCGTTTGTCCATCAGTTTTTCAGTGATAATCTACAATCTCATATTACTTACGTTAATTGTTTTGACAATAAAGCGATCGCGAAGTAGCAACTCCAAAAGAAATGGTTGTAGATTAATATTTTTCTTCTGTTTTAATCGCGTTTAATATTGGTCAGGGTTTGGCACAGAGGGCAAGAAAAGAAATGCAATCACTTTATTTTTCAGAGGGTGCTATGGATATCTCTATTTTGGGAATAATATAAATCAACTATACTACATGAGATACATTTATGCACGATCTAGAAGATCTTTGCCAAAAGAGTTTAGAAAAATGTCCAGAAATTATTCGCTGGGCTTTTGAAAAGAAACCACGAAACTTTTATGAAATAAAAAAAATATTTAATATTGAAGGTAATTCTAAAAATTTCACTAGGTTTTTGAGAAATTTAAAGCTAGTTGAAGAACTTAAAAATTATCATTGTTTGAATATACAAGAAAAATTTGAAGAAACAAATACATGGTCTAAATTTCTTTCCTTTGGCTCGGAATTATTTTTTGCTCATGAATTTGCCAAATTAGGATTTAAAGTATCTTTCATCCCAGATAATAATTCTGAATGGAAAAGAGAAAATGGTCAAGATATTCCTAGCCCCGATATAGTTGTAGAAAAGCATGGGCAAAAATTATTAATTGAAGTTGCTCGTATTAAAGATGATGAGACAACATCAGACATAGCAATTCAAATAAATCCAATAATCAAAAAAAATCCTTTTCGTGTACATATTCGATATTCAGAAGGACTTTCTAATCCCGTTGTTTGTTACCTGACAAGAAAAGAACGAGAGGAACAGATAGAAAATTTTGTAGAGCAGTTCAAAAAAGTTATCACAACAGTTGATACTAAATCATTACCTCAAACAAAAATTATTCTTGGCTGTGAAATAGAATTTAGTCAAGCATCCAAAAACCAGGGTTATTATGCAGGCTGCATAACGGGAGCGATTATCAATCCGTCAGACAGAGTTAAGCCTCAAATTGAAAATGAGCTTAAGAAGAAAGCAAAAAAAAGAGAGAAGTGGAATGATTCACATAAAGATCTAAATTATTTAATTGCTCTCGATATTCAACAAGGTTTGTTTTTTGAAGATAGACTTATTTCACTATTATTTGGAGGACAATATGCTTATTTGCCTATGTCTTTTAGCAAACCTGGAGATCGCAGCTTTCCAGACTATTCTGAATTAGAGATGGTTACTTTTGCCAAAGAAAATGGTTGGAAAGATTTTTTAGAGAACGTTGGATTCGATCCCAAATCAAATGCCCATATTCGCGAACCAGGAATATTTATCAATAATCCTATTTTTGGAAATGTTACTGGAGTTATTACAAGAATACAGGATAATCTTCAAGTTATACCGAATCCTTTTGCCGAGCAGCAAATTAATTTGCCAAACTTGGAACAAATTATTCCTTGGTGAACAGTTGAAGATATATACAATAACCGATTGGGTACTAGTGTACTGAAAATTATTTAAAGTGTAATTGAAGTACTTAAACTTTAATTTTTTCAAACTAGTAATGCCATAAGGCAAAAAGCATAGTGTGGCTGCCAAACCAAGCCTTAATTTTAAGTACAGCGATCGCCGATGTAGTAATCTTACTTTATGAGGCGGGAATTTCAATTTGAATGTCAATGTAACCTAGCTGAGATTTGGTAGCAGGTATAGGCTGGTTACTCGCTTTTAAATTTTCCAAGTGAGATATTAGAGCCTCAGTTAATTGTTGCTGAACTTCTTCGATAGTTTTGGCTGTTGCTACACAACCAGGAAAATCGGGGCAATATGCCGCGTAGCTGTATTTACCTTTTTCAATGACGATGGGATAACGCATAGGTATCAATTAAACTTGATGTTTGCCTGGTGTTTTGATGGTATTAAATATATCGATAAACCGACGTATTTAAAGTTTTTGGGGAACATTAAAGCTGAAACCGATGTTAAGAATACTCATCAAAGGTTTCAGCGATGGAACGAAACATTGTCGCTTATTTATGACTAACCACTTATCTCGCAGCTAAATATTTATACATTTGCCAACGATTATCTATATCTCCTTGGAACTCTGCCAAAAGTTCCTTGGCATGGTCTGGATCGGATTTAGTCAACATTTTGAATCGGTTTTCAGCATAAACAGATTTGTCTACTGTTTCTTTGGGCTGTTTGCTATCGAGTTTAAGCGGATTTTTACCTGCTTCTTTGAGGTCAGGATTATAACGATAGAGCAACCAACGACCGCTATCTACCAGGGATTTTTGATGGGTCATAGCGGTGGTCATGTTAATGCCGTGGGCAATACAGTGACTGTAGGCAATGATTAGAGATGGTCCTTCGTAGGCTTCTGCTTCGAGGAAGGTTTTCAGGGTTTGTTCTGGTTTTGCCCCCATTGCGATGCTGGCAACATAGACATTACCGTAGGTCATGGCAATTAGACCCAAGTCTTTTTTGGCTGCTGGTTTACCACTGGCGGCAAACTTAGCTACTGCGCCTCTGGGAGTGGCTTTGGAGGATTGACCGCCTGTATTGGAGTAAACTTCGGTGTCCATCACGAGAATGTTGACGTTACGCCCACTAGCAATGACGTGATCTAAACCACCGTAACCAATATCGTAAGCCCAACCGTCACCACCGATAATCCAGACGCTTTTTTTAACCAGGTAGTCAGCGAGGGTTAGGAGTTGTTGAACATTGTTTGCTTGTCCTTGGTCACTTGTTCTTTGTTGCAGTTGTTGTTTGAGTTGAGTGACACCCTCGCGCTGTTGATAAATATCTGCTTCGGTTTTTTGGGGATTATTCAGCAGACTGGTGACAAGATTATCCCCTAAATCTCCCGCTAATTTTTGTAAGAGTTCTGTAGCAAAATGGGCGTGTTTATCGATGGAGACGCGGAAGCCTAAACCAAACTCGGCGTTGTCTTCAAAGAGACTGTTAGCCCATGCTGGTCCTTGTCCTTGAGCATTTTTCGCCCAGGGAGTAGTGGGTAAATTACCACCATAGATAGAAGAACAGCCAGTAGCATTTGCCACCACCATGCGATCTCCGAATAGCTGAGTCACCATTTTCAGGTAAGGGGTTTCGCCACAGCCCGAACAGGCACCAGAGAACTCAAATAAGGGTTCTTCCTGTTGTTGTTGACGGATTTGGTTCAGTTTGAGGTTACGGCGGTCGGGTAGGGGTAAATCGAGGAAAAAGTCCCAATTGGCGCGTTCTTGTTCTCGTAGTGGTAGTTGGGGTTCGAGGTTAATTGCTTTGCGGGTGGGATCGGCTTTGTCTTGGGCGGGGCAAACATCGATACAGACAGCACAGCCAGTACAGTCTTCTGGGGCAACCTGGAGACTGAAGTTCTGTCCCTTAAAGTCTTTATCCCGTGCTGCGATCGCTTTAAAGGTTGCTGGTGCTGATGCTAATAGTTCTGGTTCATATGTTTTACTGCGAATAGCACTATGGGGACAGACGGTAACGCACTTATTACATTGAACACAAGTATTAGTTTCCCAGACAGGAATAAACTCGGCTACATTGCGTTTTTCCCATTTGGTTGTGCCAGTGGGATAAGTTCCATCACAGGGCAAAGCACTTACAGGGAGTTCATCACCATGATGTGCCAGCATTTTACCCGTAACTTCTTTGATGAATTTGGGCGCAGTATCGAGAGTGGAGTTAGATACTGGAGTACTGTTAGATGTGGGTAAGACTGGCGGAACGCTTGTATTTACCTGATAGAGATGTTCTAGAGTCGCATCTACCGCTTGCAGATTCTTCTGAACGATTGCTTCTCCTTTTTTACCATAGGTTTTCTTAATCGCCTGTTTGATTTTGGCGATTGCTTCTGCTTGGGGTAAGACTTCTGCTAGGGCAAAGAAACAAGTTTGTAAAACGGTGTTGATTCTGCCTCCCATACCGCTATTACGGGCTACGCGGTTGGCATTGATGACATAGAATTTAATACCTTTGCGAACTATTTGCTCCTGTATTTGGATCGGTAAATAGTTCCAAACCTCATTTGCTTCGTAGGGACTGTTAAGTAAGAAAGTTGCTCCGACCGCAGCATTTTCTAGGATGTCTAATTTCTCTAAAAACGTCCATTGGTGACAGCCAACAAAGTTAGCGCGATCAATGAGATAGGGTGATTGAATTGGTTCTTTACCAAAGCGTAAGTGAGAAACTGTTACCGCCCCAGATTTTTTGGAATCATAGACAAAGTAGCCCTGGGCATAATTATCGGTTTCCGTACCAATAATTTTGATCGTGTTTTTGTTAGCGCCTACAGTACCATCAGAACCCAAGCCGTAGAACATTGCCCTAAACACGCTATCGGGTTCGATAGATATATTGCGATCAAAGGTCAGGGAAGTGTTGCTCAAATCGTCATTAATGCCCACAGTGAAGTGATTTTGGGGCTGTTCCTGGTCAAGATTATCAAAAATCCCTTTAATCATCGCAGGATTGAATTCTTTAGAAGATAATCCATAACGTCCGCCGACAACTTTGGGAAATGAATTTAAGTATTCCTGCCAACATTCAGATATTGCCGTAACAACGTCTAAATAAAGGGGTTCTCCCAGACTACCTGGTTCCTTGGTACGATCCAAGACAGCGATGCGTGTAACGGTTTTGGGTAATGCCGCGACTAATCTTGAAGCATCGAAAGGACGATAGAGGCGTACTTTAAGAACCCCTACTTTAGTGGGCGTAAGCGCGAATTTAGTTCGCGCTGATGACCGCCCAGTGATTTCACTTGTTGTTGTTCTGTTGAGGAAATCAACGGTTTCTTGCACCGCATCACAACCCGAACCCATAATGACAATTACTTTATCTGCATCCTCTGCGCCATGATATTCGTACAGTTTATAGTAGCGTCCTGTACGATCTCCCAATTTATCCATTGCCTGTTGCACAATTTCAGGAGATTTAGCATAAAACGGATTTACGCTTTCACGGGCTTGGAAATAAACGTCGGGGTTTTGGGCAGTACCTCTGACTACAGGATGATCTGGAGTCAAAGCGCGATCGCGGTGAGCAAAGACTAGGTTATCATCGATTAAAGCTCGTAAATCTGACTCTTCGAGTAGTTCGATTTTTTGAATTTCGTGAGAGGTACGAAAACCGTCAAAGAAGTGAATAAACGGTACTCGTGTCTCTAAAGTAGCAGCATGGGCAATCAATGCTAAATCGTGAGCTTCCTGCACTGAAGCTGAACACAGCAATGCCCAACCTGTAGCGCGTGCGGTCATGACATCACTGTGATCGCCAAATATAGATAGTGCTTGAGCCGCTAAAGAACGAGCAGCTACATGAATTACCGCACTGGTTAACTCCCCTGCTATTTTGTAGAGGTTGGGAAGCATCAACAATAATCCCTGAGATGCCGTAAAAGTAGTGGTTAAAGATCCTGTTTGTAACGCCCCGTGGATTGCTCCTGCTGCCCCTCCTTCCGACTGCATTTCTACCACACTAGGCACTGTTCCCCAGAGATTAGGGCGGTCTTGTGCCGACCAGGCATCCGCCCATTCACCCATCGGTGATGAGGGAGTGATCGGGTAGATGGCAATCACTTCATTAAGTTTGTAGGCGACACGGGCAACAGCCTCATTGCCGTCGATAGTAGCGAAATTTTTGGTATTCATTGATTTTCTCCAATTATTTGCCCTACCTTCTATCGACGATAGTTAGCTGTTAGCTAGGGCAGTTTAAGTAATAGACAATGGATAATGAACGATTGACAAGAACTGATAACTAACTGACATTGTGCGAAATAGCGAAAAATTAATGGCTTGAATAAGATATTAAAGAAAGATCGACTTACTTCTCCCAGTCTTAGCAGATATATTAGTGAGTAACATCAGTAACTAACATCCCAGCACTGTTGCAACAATTCCACTAATTTTTGAGATTTGGCGGTAGATTGCTTGATTGTGTTGTGAACAAGTACAGCGACATTGACATCGCGAATTTCAACCCAGATATTACCGTCACGAGTACGCCAACAAGGTACGGCTGATGCTTGTAAGCGTCTTAATATTTCTGGTTTAGCCAGATCTGGAACATCTACAATCGGCGTGACGATAAAATTACCAAAGGTCGAGCTACATTCATTGTCTCGTTTGCCGATGCTACGTTCAGGATAGATATCTAAGCTAGTAAAGAACCACCAGCAGGCAGCTAATATACGTGCTAGGAAAGGAATTTTTCTTTGTTCTAGCCAATAGACTGCTTGAAACAAGCACAAACTATAAAATCCTGGTTTAGGAGACAAGCCCTCTAGCCAATTACGTTTGACTCTACCGCGATCGCATTTTTGATATAACTCATCTATATATGACTGCCACTGGTACACAAGATGACTCAATTTTTTACTCTTATGCCTTGGCGAGGAACTGGATGAACCCAGCTTTTGCCAGGATAACTTTTGGTCAAAAGGCTGTTGCATGGCTCTAGTTAGAAACAACTTCGATGATGTTTTGTTTATACCAAAAGCCCAATTTGAATTTTTACTGCCGAATCGAATATAGATTGATTCATATTCATTGCATACATACTCAACTATCTTTAACTGATATTTTTCAGGGATTATAGATTTCTATTGTGGTCAGGCTACAGGTATTTTTTCGGCAGCTACAGGTATTTTTAGATGGGGAGATTAGCCTTTGTGTACTCATTAGTTGTTAAAGTTAGACCCTCTCTCTTTCTATAGCATTACGGACTTAGATTAGAACTGTTGCTACCTACTACCTACTACTTACTACCTACGGAACCAACAATCTGAATACGTTCTAATCTAACTTGGTGCGGCTATATGTGTCTTTTTCTGAATCTCAATATGTTAGTCAAGCACCCAACAGTTTATAAGTCTGGGGCAAGCTCCACTAAAAATAATACTCATCTCTGTATCTATAAATACTCATGGAATAACTCAGAAATACTCGTTGCTCTATCAGCGTTTTATATTTCAACCTTGCCAATCAACCTTTTGATTGTTTGAGTACATTTTTAATTAAAATAAATGAATATAAATGCATTCAATTACTTTAAGTCTATATTAAAGTCAGTGATATAAGTTATCTTACCGACAAGAGGTTTTCTAGCGTCAACATTCAACTTTTTGAGTCAAAAAAAAATCATAGTGCTAAAATGGTGTCAAAATGGCGCTACTTTTTCATAAAATTGATTTTGCCAGCTACCTGTCAACGCTAAAATGAGGTCAGTTTAATGCCATGAAAAGATTTAGTTTAAGATTGACTGAGGCAGAATACATGAAGCTAAAATTTTACTGCGAAGAAATTCATGTATCAATGAATGATGTAATTAGAGAATTGATTAGAAATTGGCAGCCGCAGACAAACAAGGTAGATCAAGAAGTAAAACAAGAAACAAAGTGGAGATAAACCTATTGGGCAAATAAAATGCTTTTATTTATTTTCGCCTTATTTTAAATAAAAAATTATAGTTTTATTAGCATTTTTCAAAAAATTAATATTATAAACAGTGATCAAAAAGTGATTAATTGTTATTGTTTTATGCTTGTTAACTATCTTACACAAATACAAATATAAACAAAAAATTAAGATTAATAGAAACCTCATTTAATCGATCAAATTTTACAAATTAATGAAAATGATTAGGTATATATTAGGAAAGTGATTAAGTACAAAAACTACATGAAGTGCAAAAATACTTTTCATAACTGATTAATGTAATTAGAATCAAATAAAAAACCAAAAAATGGTATCAATGTTATTGTTTTCTAACATAAAACTGAGATGCCAATTTTTTATAATTGCAATTCTAATATCAAACTATTGCACTTTACGCATAGCTTTTGTTAATAGCAAATAGTCCTAAAACCACAACTATCTATGGCTTACACCATTCCTAAAAGCTGCGTCCACTGCGGTATTTGTTTACCTGAATGTCCTACCAATGCAATCCAAATAGACAATCATAATGAGCATTGGGTAGAACCAGGTTTATGCAATAACTGTGAAGATCAAGATTCCAAGCCGCCATGTGTTAGCAGCTGTCCTGATAGTTTGCCCCTACCATTACCTAATAAGAAAGGAAGATACAAAGCAGAACCAAGAGTATTAAATACTAGCCATCTCTTTGCTAATGGACATAATCATCCAATCGCATCTTCGATGGTTATTTGGGAAGCTTGTAATGTATTAGCCAAAGGAGCGGTTTTTCCCTGGCAAGTTGACGAGCAGTCAAAACTGTATCACCAGCGCTTAGTTAAGCAAGGAAAAGGAAAGATTGAATTTCGTTTAACTAAAGACGTGGATACAGAGCAAATTTTGAGTACTGAAGATGCAGATGATACGTTAGAACAGATGGATATACGGGCAGCCTGTATGCATTTGATCTTTGCCGCATTTGCGACTAGCTTGGAAAAGCCCTGGGAACAGGAATTTGTGATTGACAACAAGCAACTGGAAAATTATCTAGGTCTCAATAAACGCAAGGATTTGAGCAAGGCAGCGAAACTAACTCTGATTAAAAGTTTAGTACAGCAACCATGCAAGCTTGTCACTAGTATTGATTGGTTTCGTCAAGGGAAAATTCAAGCATTTTCTGTCCCGCAAGATCGTATTTGGCATTTGGTAGAGATTGATAATCACTTTCAGGAAGATGCCCAAGGTTACAAACACCTTGTCGGGATGACCTTTCGGATTAGACCAGGATTATGGGCAAAGTATTTTCTGAACAAGCAAGGATACAAAAAATATACAGCCTTTTATCAATATGGCACCTTACCCAAATTTTTGCTGACTACGGTTATGACTATTTGGCACCAACACGAAGGTACAGTAAGAATGATGCTATGGTTGCTATTTAAAACTAAAATGGGCAAGCAACAGCGGATCACTATTCGCAAGCTGATGTATGTTGCTTATGGAGAAGCGAAAGTGCAAGAAGCGTACATACATCGCGAAAAACGAAAGAGGCTACTACGTAGATTTGAGAGTGATTTAGAAGTTCTTCATCACTACAAAATTAAGCCAGTTTTTGATCCCGTTACTTATCCGACAAAAATTCAACCAATGTGGGCTAAATTAGCTGCTGTGCCTGATGATGCTGACGAAGCGATGGAATTTTGGATTAATGATGGTTGCAATGAGATTAGCATTACCGATCCTGCACCCCCTGGAAAATGGAATTTACTGATGAAAGCTCGTCTTTTACATTTTGAACTACCACCAGAATGGGATAAGCAACTATCACGTTGGGAGAATAAAAAGCAGCGTAAAACCCGACGCAAAAATACCACTCACACTGTATCTCATCTAAATGGAGAACAAATCGTTAGTGCCAGAAAACAATTAGGAATTAGTCAGAGAAAACTGGCGCAAAAACTAGGAAAAAGCCAGAGTTGGATTAGAGATATCGAAAATGGTCGCTTTTCGGCTAAATTAGGCGATCGCCTGAAGCTCAAGAAAATATTAGAAATAAATGAATGATATTGTTGTTGGTCTTGTGTCATTAGTCCTTGGTAGTTAATAACCGATGATTAATGACCAAGGATTAATGACCAATAATATTATCCCGCTTGACGGGACAAATGACTGATCTAATGAACTTTAGGGCAAGCATCGAGCTTTTCTAAACCTTTTGGCGAAGATAGACCGATCCATTCATCGACTACAGCACGATTAAATCCTAACTGACAAACATCGCCTACTTGAATGATGGGACGACGAATTAACGTCGGATCTTGAATCATCAATTCTAAGGCTGCGGCTTCGTCTAAATTTTCGGGTGTTATTTCACCCATTTTGATTTGGGGCGCACTTTGATTAAACCATTCTCGGATTGGGCGATCGCCAAAGAAAGGGCGTAGGCTGTCTGCTGTCCAGGGAGTTGTTAGTATATTGTGGGCTGTAACTTCATGTCCAGATGCCCATAGTAGGGCTTTTTGTCTGGCATTATTAACGCAGCCTGGTCTTTCATAAAATATAACTTGTGCCATGATAATCTCCAAAAATTGTAAATGTTAATAGTTAATTGGTTATTAGTCATTAGTCATTGGTTGTTAGCTACTGTGAACAAGGGACAAACGACAAATAACTACAAATAATGGGCTTTGAGTAAATCAGCTAAGTCATTAGGGTGAACATAAGCATGTTTGACTTTTCCTGGCATTAAAATCAGACTAGGGGCTTGTTTGCATTGTTTCTGACAGTCAGTTAGTTCAATACCGACTTGCTGTTGAAGTCCCAGATGGTTAATGGTTTCGACTAATGCACGATATAGTTGTTTTCCGCCCCGTTTGGTACAACTAGATTTGCGACATACCAATACTTTTCCTTTTTTAGGTTGATTTTTTGTAAAAGTAGAAGCCGAAACTGATGATGATATTGAAGTAGCAGTCGAGTTAGATGAAGTCGTTTGACAAGTATTAGTACTAATTTTTTCAATGCGATCGCTCTTCAACTTCAGTCGACCAATACGCCCCGAGCCTGATTGTTCCAGAAATATTGACAGGCGATCGCCCTCTACTAAGCTATTGCCAATGGTTGACCGTAATTCTTTTGCCAGTTTAATCGGGATGACACGTTCTCCCACCTGAACTTGAATATACTTAAGTTTACCTCCTGGATTAGGGATGAAACTAATAAGTTCTCCTTCTATTTTATAAGTCGATTTTTGAGCTTCTGGAGTTTTCATAAGCTTATCTTTCGTTTTGTTGTTTTCAAAAGTCATTTTTAGGAGACATTGCTGAATTGAAGTATTATGAATTTGTTTTTATTGATTTAATTGATACCCCTTAAAGCGTCAACTCGCGCATATGTATGTGCGCGAGTTAAAAGGGCAGAGTTAGATCTCAAATCAGCAATGCCTTAAGAGTTGAGAATGTAACCGTGGCTCTTAAAATAAATATTTAAGAAACACTGGTTTTGGGTAAATCAAATCTCAGAGGTTACTGGTGACAAATTGTTTTCATCCAGTTGAATAATTGGCTGCTCTCCAGGGGCAGTGATCATCCTTGCTCCTTTGCTGCTAGTAAAGTAGTTCCACACCCAATGAATTAGCACAATTAATTTATTGTCAAATTCCAGTAGGTAAAAGACGTGAATAAACATCCAGAATGCCCAGGCAAAGAAGCCAGACAGCTTCAAGAATCCAACATCCACTACTGCGGCGTGTTTTCCAATCACAGCTAAGCTGCCCCAGTCCCAATATCGGAAAGGCGCAATCGTCTTTCCTTCGAGGCGACTCATAATCAGTTGGGCGACATATTTTCCTGACTGCATAGCCACGGGAGCCACTCCAGGTAAAGGTTTTCCCTCTTGATGAGAGTAATTGGCTATATCGCCGATTACATAAATGTTTTCGGTTTCTGGCACCTCAAAATTGGGATTAACTATGACTCGTCCCGTCTTGTCTAACTCAGCGCCTGTAGATTCGGCTAGGTTCTGTGCCATGGCTGAGGCTTTCATTCCCGCAGTCCATAACACCGTCCTCGCTCGAATTGATTTGATTTCACCATCTTGACGAACAGAAATTGTCTGCTTATCCATACCGATAACTCTAGTGCCAGTCATAACTGTGACTCCCATCTGTTCGAGAGAGACTTTAGCTTTGGCTGAGAGGGAAGGAGTGTAAGAAGGCAAAATTCTATCTGGACTTTGTACCAAGATAATTTTTGCTTCTTTCGTGCTAAAATTACGGAAATCATCTTTGAGAGTGCCGTGAGCCAGTTCGCCCAAGGCTCCTGCTAACTCCACTCCCGCTGGGCCACCACCAATGATAGCGAACGTCAACCAGGCCTGGCGTTTTTCAGGATCAGTTTCTTTTTCTGCCGATTCAAAAGCAATAAAAATGCGTCTCCTCATTTCTAATGCGTCTTCAACTGTTTTTAAACCTGGTGCTTTATCAGCCCACTCTTCATGACCAAAATATTGGTGACTAGCACCAGTAGCCACAATCAGAGAGTCATAGCTCATTTCTCTTGATCGTAGTTTAACTGTTTGCTTTTTAGAGTCGATATTTTTTACTTCCCCCATCAGTACCTCAACGTTTTTATTACGCTTGAGGATGCCTCGCAGAGGAGAACTTATATTAGTGGGAGATAAACCGCCAGTAGCCACTTGATAAAGTAGTGGCTGAAAGACATGAAAGTTGCGTTTATCAATCAGGGTGACTTTGACTTGCCCTTTCGCCAAAGTTTGTGCTGCATAAAGCCCACCAAATCCGCCACCGACAATGACAACATGATGCACAGAGGTTTGTTTATTTTCTGGAACGTTCAAGTTACTTAGCTCCTAGTTAGTGTCATTTCGTATTTATTGTCATTTGGTTATAGAAAAAACCAAGGACTCTTTTAAAGTAGTTTAATATCTATGTTAATTAAAGTATAAATAGTTACGATGACTCTTTTTGTGATCTATAAACAGCAATTTTGCAAAAAATCCAAGGTACTTTGGGTAAAAATATTAACGCCTTTTAAACAAGAGCTGAAAATGATTTTTTGGACTGCAAAGCCTTTATATCAATGCTTTTGACTTGCATCTTCTACAATAATTCTTATTTTGTATGAAAAGAAAAAGTGAAATTCATGTAATCTTAAACACATTAATTTTAGAAAAACTTTTTGTTTACATTTATCTATCTTTTCAAAAATATGATATTTTTACTCTCTGAAAAAATAATTATATTTGCTACTAAATGCTTCTGAGATAATTCAGCTTGATCCTAAAATTTGGGGGATCAATAGTTGAGATAATTATTGATGAGAAACTAACAACTATAGCTTGACCCGATCCCAGTTCCTAATCTTCAGATCAAGCCATCTTGTAACCCTTATATTTTTTGTCAACCTAATATTTCTCGTTTGAGAAGTAAGTTTCTAACGAGAAAATATAAGATCTTGAGTAGGACTACCGACTAGCCGCCAACGATTCTGACTCTAAATCTCGGAACATGGGTGTACTCAAATATCTTTCGCCAAAGCTAGGCTGAATCATGACGATCAACTTGCCCGCATTTTCAGGGCGTTTGCCAACCTTAATCGCTGCGGCTAGGGCTGCCCCTGTAGAAATACCCGAAAGTAATCCTTCTTCTCTAGCTAAACGACGACCATAGTCAAAGGCTTCATCATTTGTTACCGTAACTATTTCATCGATCGCCTTAACATTCAACACATCAGGGATAAAACCTGCACCGATCCCCTGAATTTTATGTCCTCCTGGAGTTCCCCCAGAAAGCACATCGCTGTCTGTCGGTTCAATGGCGATCGCCTGAAATTCTGGTTTACGCTGTTTGATAACCTCGGCAACCCCTGTAATTGTGCCTCCTGTACCAACCCCTGCAATTAAAATATCTATCTCGCCATCGGTATCGTTCCAAATTTCTTCGGCGGTAGTTTGGCGATGAATTTCTGGGTTTGCAGGGTTTTTAAACTGTTGCAGCATAAAACCATTTGGCAGTGTGGTAGCCAGTTCTTCCGCACGAGAAATAGCGCTTTTCATACCACCACTAGCGGGAGTAAGTTCTAACTGGGCACCATAGGCTTTTAACATTGCCCTACGTTCACTACTCATGCTTTCAGGCATGGTTAAAATAAGCTGATAGCCTTTAGCAGCAGCAGCCATTGCCAACCCAATTCCTGTATTGCCTGAAGTTGGTTCAATGAGTATAGTTTCGCCAGGAGTAATTAAATCTGCTTTCTCAGCAGTATTAATCATATTGACCCCAATACGGTCTTTTACCGAGGCTGCGGGATTCATGCTTTCTAATTTAACTACAATGTCCGCCAAACAACCTTCAGTAAAAGGAATAGTATTTAAGCGGACTAAAGGTGTTTTGCCGATGAGTTCGGTAATGTTATTTGCAATTTTCATGATGGTACTGTTATTGTTTGATTCCTACTGGGGAGTCACAATTTGTTTAGTAGCGTTGCATGATTTGGGGATCATCTAGAAGTAATAAAGATTAACCTTTCCCCCAGTCCCCGAGTCAGACATGATCATCCAATTATGATTCAACGTCATTAATTATTTATCGCCCAATCGCTAGAGCATAGAGAATGTCATTATTGGTGCCTAAAAATTTCTGAGTTTCATCGTCATGATAAGCGCCAATGCCACTACAGCTAATGCCTAAATAATTAGTAATTAAATAGAGTCTTTGTCCAAGCCAGCCAGCAGCTTGCATAGCTGTTTGATAGTTACTGTAAGTAGAGGTTAAAAATAAAGTTACGGCACTATCTCTAGCTAGTGCTTGGTTAACACACAAATATTTAGCTTGTTCGCTAAAATCTTGGCTTTGGAGTTGTTTGAGTTCTCGATACAAACCCGACTCCATCCCCTCAACAGAATTAATGACTAAATAAATTTCAATGGGTTCTCTATTTATTGTAAGTAAAGGCTGTTTTAAATAATGCCAAATTTGTAACCATTCTGTTTGAGAAATTGCTCTACGTTTGAAGGCTCTTGCCGATCGCCTGGTCAGAATTGTCTCTTTAAATTGTGTTGACTGATAATTGAAGGGAGGACTTTTTAAGACTATATTTTTATTAAGTAATAAATTATTTTCTAAATTTAAATTAACTGTAGCTTTGTATCCTGCTTCGATCAGAGGATTGGCTTCAAAGTAGTCAGTAGCAGCAACAAATGGTACAGGCGATCTTAGTTGACGAACGGGTTTATTCTTGATTTCACCCGAAATTACCGCAGCAGTAGTAAATTCTTTATTTTCAAATCCGAGGACATTATTCAGCGCAACTTTATCAAAGTCAAAGATAACTTGAAGCTCTTTTTGATATACATAAGCAGCAGCCTCAATTGCCCCTAGATGATGTCCACTATCTAAAAAGCAATAGCGTAAACTTCTATTTTTATACTTCCAACTGGAACGAAAATAGGCACAACTAACTACAAAGATAAAGCCTTTTACCAAGCAGTTAGGTAGGATATAACTTTCTAAACCATCATCAATCAACTCATAAATCAAAGTTAGTGAATCATTGGCTACTTCCAAATGATAAATACCATCAACAATACCTTTGATGCCACGAATTTGAACGTAAATTTCAGTAGGATATAATGCTCCTGCTGAGGGATTTACTCTTAATTGGTAGGAATCGTACTTATACTTTTTGGTAAAAGTAATCGCGCTGGTTAAACGAATAAAGTTGTGTGTGTGATTATTATCATCTAAAGGAAAACGACGATAAAATTTGGGATAGCTTTTAAAAACAGAAGGCTGAGTTAATGCATCGACATAATTGGGGTCTAGCATTACTGATAAACGAGAATGCTTAGTAGCATCATGAAATTCTTTGCCGACTGCTTCTAATTGCTTAATGGTCATTTGTCATTTGTCATTGGTTAATTGTTGATTGTTGATTACTAGTTATTAGTTATTGGTTAGCGTTAGTAGTTAATTGCTACTCATTATTCGCTAATACTTTGACGTAACAATTGAAGAATCTCGACAGTGCTGGAAAACTCAAAGGCTCTAAAATCATCGAGGTTTTTAAGATCAGGATTTGCACCTGCTGCCAAAAGCAGTTTGACTGCATCTACTTTCCCTGAAGAGGCGGCATACATTAACACCGTTACGCCGTTATCATTTTGGTTATTAATCTCAATTCCTGCGTCAATTAATAACCTCATCAGAGTCAGATCATTTTTAAAGCAGGCAAACCAGAGGGCATTGTTACCATCATTATTAGTCAGGTTGATGTCAATATCGCTATCAAGTAAATCTCGCACGACATCGATGGCACCTTCTCGACTGGCAACTATTAAAGCTGTGGCACCATGACTGGCTTTGTCATTTAAATTATCAGTACTGTAGCCTTTTTCTTGCAACCATAGCTCTGTAGCTTGGCTAAGTTTTCTAGTTATGATCATTGTTCTCAAGTAGCTTATCAGTAAACAGTAAACAGTAAACAGTAAACAGTTAATACCAAATTCGGATAATTAATTGTTTTAAATGCAATATATAATAGTTTTCTTAAAGCTAAGAGCTAAAAGCTAAAAGCTGATAGCTAAAAACTAGTAAATTAGAACGAAGCCAATCACATCATGAGTTAATTATTATTCTGATGTTTCAGTGGCTAATTCTGGATATAATCCCAATTGTTTAGACAGTTGACGAGCAATAAAAACCAAAAATTTAGAAGCTTCTTGGTTATTTTCATGTGCCATCATAGTTGCTACCTGAATGACAGTTTTGATAAAGTTTTCGTCAATTAGATCGACACTAGCATCTAAAACTTCTGGTTCTTTGCCATTGGGACATTTAAGTAGACGATCAATTAGTTGATAATATTCTTGTTGACGTTGATTGTCTGTCATTTGTCCTTAGTCCTTAGTTATTATTGGTTAGTAGTTAGTGGTTAACTTCTGCCTTCTGCCTCCTGCCTTCTGCCTTCTGCCTCCTATCCATATTCATCTTCATCAGACGGTTTAGTAAGTACTTCAAAGACGGTGTTGCCGCAAAACTGGCTACTATCGTCTATTTGTTTTACCTGTTGGCTAATATCTTTAGCCTCTTCCAGTCTGCCAAGCTGTGCCAGAACCAAACCTGTGGCAGCATAGGCATTAAGATAGAGACGAATACTTGGTTCTTGTTTGCGTCTGAGTAGAATGGGCTTGAGTTCTGACCATTCTTGTGGTAAATTTTCTTGAGTTGCAATTATCTTGATAACTTTTTGGGCAATGGATAAAGCGATCGCTGGTTTATGTTTGTAGAAGAAAAAACGATAAGCCCCAACTAAAACATCAAGATTATTACCTGCTTTAGACAAAGCTTCCCTGATGTATTTTTCGGCTAGACCAGTGTATTCCCAATTATCACTAGCTAAAAGCAGCAATTGTTTAATTTCTGGTTCTACATCACACCAGGAAAACTGTTCTTCAATAGTTTGCATAGATTGATTTAAGACCATTAGGCAAAGATAGGACGTAAACTTTCCACCCAAGCTTCTAGTCGCTCATCGGTTTTTTCGCTCTCGTTAATCTCATCTATAGGTAATCCGACAAACTTGCCATCTCGTACCGCATGAGACTTGCTAAAGGTATAACCATCTGTAGGCACATCACCAACTATAGTTGCCCCTGCTCCTTTAAAATAGTCATACAAAGTGCCTAAAGCACTGACAAAATTCTCTCCATGAGTACCACAGTCTCCCGCACCAAAAAACGCGATGGTTTTGCCTGTGAAGTCAGGTCTTTCTTCTTCAAGATCGACTAAAGGATCGCGCCAGTCATTTTGTACTTCCCCAGAACCCCAGGTAGACGAACCCAGCAGCAAATAATCATATTGCAGCATATCGTCAAAATCATCAAAGTCGTCTTCCATATTGTAAAGAGCGCAGTCTCCTTCGTCGAAGTATTCCACCAGTTTTTCGGCGATTTCTTCAGTTACTCCTGCGGTACTGCCGTAAAAAATTCCAATTTTAGCCATGACTGAAACTCCTGTTAATAGTATTGTATGGATAGGTTATTGGTCATTCTCAATTTGTTTTTGCAACAAACAACTAATTAGTTGCTGCTACTTTTGATAATCTTTGAGATACAGAATTATCTTCTAATAATAGTTCTGGAGTAAGGTTACTCGAAGTAAAAATTAGGGTAAGTAAAAGAAGTAAAATAGTTATAAATTCTTCTTGAATGCGTTTTAAATCTTTCATGATTGGCTCCTGTCAATAATTTTTAAGATTGTTACTACTACGAACTGCTAAAGATCATTTTTTTGCTATTTAGCATGATGCATCTCCGTAAAGGGTCGATTATCTGGAAACTTCAAGTTTGGTGAGCGAACTACAATATCAAACATCCAAGCTAGAGTTAAGAGAAAGAGAAAGAAAAATTTGTATCTAACGGCAAAAAGTGTCCGAGAATTTTTCTTTAATGCTATTTTTGTCTGTTTTCCATAATTCATAGTAAATTAAGTTCATACAGAAAAAGAATAGTGAGTGTATGGTTTACTGGTATAGTTGCCGATACAATTGGCACAATCAGCACATTGTTCTGGATTAACAATGCCGATTATTCGATCCTGACTTTGGCTATTGATGCCGTTTTGATGAATTGACTGCAACCTAAAAGCGTTGCTACCACCAACTTCATTAAATCTTTCACAATCAAGACAAACATCTTGATTTATTTCTTCAATAAATTGTGGGTTCCAAACTGAATCTAATTGAGTTAAATCATTCGTTATACTCATAATGTTTTTACTATTTATCATTGGTTTATGCTACTTAAAACAAGATTTTACAATTTTCTAGCATTAAAAGTTTTAGGTAGCTTTGTATCTTCCGTTAAGTCTTTAAAAGACAATTGCCAACCGTTTGCCAAAGTTAAAACTTTGCCTTCATCCGTAGCAGTCTGATCAACCACCTCTTCTTCTAAATCTTTTTTAGGAACATATACTGATAAATGTCCCAGATCATTTTTGTGAAGCATTACTTTCATGGTTTTGGTTAGTGGTTAGTGGTTATTATTTTCTGGTGAACTTCAAAAACGAAGCACAAAAGACTAATTATTAGGAATTAGATTTAATAACTCATCGGGAGTTAAACTACGTTTCAATTCCACTGATAAGTTTCGTACTGCGTCTACAAGCGATCGCGTTTGGGCGGTATTTAAATCAATACCGTGTTGTTGCAGTAGGTTGGTAACTAGATGTTTGCCAGTATGTTTACCAATTACCAAACTCCGTTTACGCCCTACTTCTTGCGGATCGAATGGCTCGTAGGTGGCAGGATTTTGCAGTACTCCATGTCCGTGAATACCAGATTCATGAGCAAAGGCATTATCGCCCACAATCGCTTTCCAGGGAGGAACATCACAGCCAGAAGCATCAACGACAAATTCTGATATTTGTTTGAATTGAGTGGTGTCGATGCCAATATTCATGCCATAGATGCGCTTAAGCGCCATGACAACTTCTTCTAGAGCCGCATTGCCCGCTCTTTCCCCTAAGCCGTTAACAGTGGTGTTTACCGAGGTTGCACCTGCTCTAATGCCCGCTAAGGCGTTGGCTGTTGCCATGCCAAAATCATTATGGGTATGCATTTCAACAGGGATAACTAGCCGATTAACCAACCGTTCTACTTTCTGATAAGTGGTTAGAGGATCGAGGATACCCACAGTATCGCAAAAGCGAAAGCGAGATGCGCCATATTCCTGAGCAGCCAAAGCCACATCCAGTAAAAAGCTGTCGTCGGCACGGGAAGAATCCTCTCCACCAACCGAAATATACAAACCGCGATCGCAAGCATAGTTAATCGTGTCCCGCAGTCGTTCAAAAACCAACTGGCAATTGCCTTTAAACTTAACGGCGATTTGAATTTGAGACACAGGAACAGATATATGCACCCGCTCTAACCCACAAGCTAGAGAAGCATCGATATCCGACCTTACTGCTCGATTCCAGCCAGTGATTAGGGTGTTTAAACCCAGATTATTAATCTCGGTAATAGCTTCTGCTTCACTACTACCCATTGCAGGTATCCCTACTTCCAGCTCTTGTACCCCAATTGCATCCATTAAGGTAGCAAAAACAACTTTTTCAGCAACGGTAAAAGCAACACCTGCCGCCTGTTCCCCGTCCCGTAAGGTTGTATCGTTAATCTGTATTGACCCCATGGTTTTATCCTTTGTTCTTTGTCTTTTATTCTTCAGAAGCTATTCAATCAGTTCTGAAACATACAGCTAGATGAAGCCAGGGTATTAGACTCATCACTGTTTACTGTTTACTGTTTACTGTTTACTGTTTACTGATAATGCTCTTCTAACCAATCAAATACCCGCCCCAGCCCAGATTGCGATACTAAACCGTATTGCCAGAGAAGCATGGTTATAGGTGCATTAGATTCTTTTTGTTTTTGCATTACCAGAGCAACTTCGGCTGAGGATACCGTTAACTCCTTTTGTAAAAACTGACCTAATTCCTGGACTTGATAATTCATGATAGATACTGCCTCGAACTTTTTGTTCTTGGTTATTATTTGTCCTCTGTCATTAGTTCTTCGTTTTACGACGAAAGACTAATGACAAATGACAAAAGATTAATGACTAATAATTAGGGCGTTGCACAATTAGAGGATGATTTGCACAGTTATGATTTTTTTTCTTAATCGCAAAAAGCAAAAAGCAAATGGCTAATGGCTAATGGCTAAGAGCTACGAACCGTAACATTAAATATGTCATCCTTTCAATTAGCAACGTCATAATTAGTTACCAATAAACCCTAGAGTCAGGCTGTCGCTAACTAAGAAGTGATCGAGATGGAAAGCTCTCTCCTCAGTGGCGAGCAAAATCTGATCGTACAGATATCGGGTAGCGCGATCGCCTAAACTCTCTGCTTGAGCTGCTTGAGAGCGAATCAAATCAATGATTTGTTTTTCGGCTGCCAAGTCATGAACAATCATTTGTCGACAGTCAAAAATACCATCCTCTTCAGGGGCAAAGCAGCAGAGTTCAGCTAATTTACTAAAGCTAGCTGCGGGGACACCTCCTAAACCGTTTAAACGCTCTCCAATATCGTGAGCATGACCCTGAACCGCATCATAGCTTTCTTGGAGATACTGATGGATGGAATAAAATTCTGCACCTTCAATTACAAAATGATGTTTTAGGTATTGCAGATATAGACCTTGGAAACTAGCAAGAGCCAAATTCAAGCCCTCACAGACTGGTTCGGTAATGTCTTTACCAAAACCAATGGGGTTATTAGCTACTTCGCCAAATGACTGATAGATTAGTGTTTGTGTCATGGTTTTTATTTGTAAGTCCCTTAAAAGGGTTAATAGGGTTAATAGTTAGGGTTAATGGTTAGTAGTTAGTGGAGACTAACGATAAACAACCATCGATAGATCATTGATGACATCTGTGTCTGTTGACCAGCATCGCTCTAACCAATCGATTGATTCTGAGCGGGTGCTAACAAACTGCTGGATGATACTGCGGATTAGAATGGCATTAAGGCAGCTATCAATTTCGATCCAGAGTGCGCCGTCTTGGGGACACCAACAGGGAATATTTAATTCTTGTAGTCGGCGACGAACACTCCAGCGTTCGCTACGCTGTATTTTGGTTACCTGACTGACAAAGCTATTTGGAAGAGTTGATTTACACATGATCTTGAACTTAGTGAGTGGATAAATTCTGTATCTTTTGCTCCAAACTCTCGATGCGATCGAGTAAAGAACGAATAATTGTGGCTTGTGGGTCGGGTAATTTGCCATGTTCGAGAGGACAGCCATGACCAGTGCGAGAAACAATGCGACCTGGAACGCCTACTACTGTTGAATTGTCTGGTACATCAATTAAGACAATTGACCCCGCACCAACGCGAACATCGTTACCAATATTAATATTTCCTAAAACTTTTGCACCTGTGCCAACTACTACATTTTCTCCCAGAGTTGGATGGCGTTTGCCTGTTTGTTTTCCCGTTCCTCCCAAGGTAACGTTTTGGTAAATTAGACAATAATCTCCGATAATCGCAGTTTCACCAATGACTACTCCCATACCATGATCGATAAATACTCCCTTACCGATGGTTGCACCAGGATGAATTTCAATTCCTGTGAGAAATCTACCCAAATGAGATAGAAAACGGGGTAATAAGATAAGTTGCTTGTGCCACAGCCAGCTAGCTATTCGATGCAATACCAAAGCATGAACGCCAGGATAGCAAATCAATACTTCTAACCAATTATTGGCTGCTGGGTCGCGATCAAAGATAATCTTCAGATCTGTCCAGATTGTTGTTAGCCAATTAGCGTCTACTAACAATCTATTGTGCTGACTGCAACTTCTCTTGCGTTCTCGATTAATAGTTAGGGGCTGTTGCATTGATTTATCCTTTGATTATTTGTACCCCAAGGGCATCACATCCTTCGTCTTCTGTTATTAGTTGTTTGTATTAATGACTAATAACTAAACTTTATATAATGCTTATAGCAGTGACCCAGTTTTTATCTTGAACCTGATAGCAGAGTTAGATTGATTAGATTTATTGCTTTGCACTCATGAATCTAAAACCTATATTGTGTGATGTATTGTCAGTTTATTTTTTTTTTAAAGGGGGATGGCTACTAGTTTATTTTCCCAAGGCTCTGAGTATTCTTTGATCGCGTTATTAGTATTTAGTACTCAAATAGCTATTGGCTAAAAACTATTCAGGGTAATTAATCTACGAAAATATGGTGGAGCTAAATCAGTAATCAGGATTTCTGATTTTTCGAGTTATGTAATTTGGTCAGATACTAATAACGATGTTGTAGTAAATTTAATCGCAATGGCGTTGCACCCTAAATGTAAATTCAAAAAATGGCGTTGCTGATTTGAGTAATGACGTACAAAACAATACTGTTCGTAGCTCTTAGCTTTTAAGAAAGGCGAGAGTGGGTTCGGCATCTATTGATCACTTGCGAGTAAGTACGTAAAACAACGCCTTATCATTACATATTCAGCAGCGCCCAAAAAATTAGTGCAAAATAATTGATGCAAAGATCAACTAGCGGCTTTCAATAGATTTTTCACCACAATCCTTACATGCGTATCTTTGTTGACCACATCAAGTCTTGCTGCTGAAAAATATTTTAATTTGTAGTGAAACAATCACAATTACTAGAAGAAGTTACAACAATATAAGCACAAATCTAAGATCGAAGAAATCCGCCTTATCTCTATATATTTAAACTATTCTTAGATTCAAAAAAATATTACATGCTAGATAGTTTTTTTAACGGCTTTTTCGCTGATACAAATAAAAATAGATGCGTATATTGTATAAGATTACACATAAGTTATTACCAACCATTTTCCAGGTAAAATAAGTCATAATATCGAAATAAAAATTATAAATTGTGTCATAAGTTAAATGTCATAATATCAATCAAGATGCTTTAAAGATAATAGATACTGTCTTAGCTCTCAATTCTACGACTCTTATCAGTTCGTAAATTTAATAATAATATAGAGCCTATTTTAATAGTCAGTAATTGATGGCTACTTTATTTCCAGAAAAAAAGGAGAATAACTATGACTAATGCCAATACGACACCTTTAGGAAACAACAAGAGATATCTGGTTTTATTAGATAAAAATCGGGTAAATGATGGCATTCAAGTGGTTCGTCAACGAGCCCAAATGGCTGATACTATGAGGGTTGTTAGTACTACCGATGCCACAGAAGGATTTCTAGCGCAGGAGCAAATTGAGCAATCAGATGTCGTTATCCTAGATCGCTTGGGAGTTGCCTTGGTTAATCATCCTTTGGCAGTGCAGCAAGGTAGCTCGCTGATGGCAGCGTCTCAGGAAAGTGATGTTCCCATTCTCGCTGTCGTAGAGGAAGAAAATTGGCAGGCTTTCGAGGAACCTGACCTATCTCTGTTGCAATCTGAGGCAACCACTGAAATATCCCGAAGGTATTTAGAAGGTTATCGAGACGCGGTTAATCAGCTAATCGACAAATTAATCATCACAGAAGCAACAGCCACCACCACAACTTTAGCTGAAACTTCTGCTACCTGGGGATTACAGGCGACTAGAACCTTGGAATCACCTTATAGTGGTTCTGGAATTAGAGTTGCAGTTCTCGATACTGGAATGGACTTGAATCACCCTGACTTTGTAGGCAGAAAAATTGTCAGCAAATCTTTTATTCCAGGAGTATCTTCAGCTCAAGATGGCAACGGTCATGGCACCCACTGTATTGGAACCGCCTGTGGATCTCGTACACCTGCAATACTTCCACGATATGGCATTGCTTATGAATCAGAGATTTATGCAGGAAAAGTGCTGCGCGATAGAGGCGATGGTTCTTCTTTTGACATAGTCACAGGAATTGAATGGGGGATTGAACAAAACTGCGCCATAATTTCTATGTCTTTAGGTGGTGGAGTGAGGGAAGGTCAGTCCTTCGATCCTTTTTATGAAATGGTAGGAGATCGTGCTTTAGATGCAGGTTCTCTCATCGTCGCTGCTGCTGGGAATGATAGCAGACGACCTTTCAGAACTACTCCTGTAAGTTCACCTGCTAATTGCCCCTCTTTTATGGCAGTTGCTGCTGTTGACTCGGCAATGGGAATTGCTAGGTTTTCCAATGCAGGTATTAATCCCAACGGAGGCGATATTGATATTGCAGGACCAGGGGTTGATGTCTACTCCAGTTATCCCATGTCGACTCGCTATGAACGACTTAATGGTACAAGTATGGCAACGCCTCACGTCGCTGGAATTGCCGCTTTATATGCTCAAGCCACTGGAAGCCGCGGACAGGCTCTTTGGAATCTGTTGCTCCGAAATGCTCAACGTCTTGCCTTGTCGAGTCGCGATGTTGGCTCAGGTTTGGTTCAGGCTCCTAGATAGAAGCTAGGTTAAAAGTTTTAGAAAGGAAGGTTGCCTAAATAATCGTGGCAGTCTTACCTTTCCTTGAAGGAGAAATTCATGTTAACAACAAAAGAAACAACAGGGAGATATTTAGTTCTCCTATAAGTTAAGTGATCTGTTGAGATTGGGATCAGGAAAATATTCAGTTATGATTGAAAAAACACAACCTGTTGCACAATTAAGTTAACTTATGTCTGATGTGAAGAGATATTTGGTAATGGTGGATCAACAACACCGAGAAAAATTATCAGAAATGAAGGAAAGACTACATGCAGTCGGATGTCAAGTTGAGCGGACAATGGATAATTTGGGTATTGTTGCTGTTTCCCTTCCAGCGGATAAGATTAATGAACTTAATCAAGTTGAAGGTGTTGCGGAGATAACTTCAGGAGACGAAGAATTCCACGCTTTTAGCCAGTGATTTTAATTCATCAAGCAAGTGATTTGCCAGATTACTGATTCCTGAACAACAGGGGAGTCTGTAGGCTATCTTAGGTGAAACAAGCGAATTGCGCTGTCAATTTGGATCTCCTATATAGTTGTTTCAAATAAAAATTGAAGACGATAGATGTAACTCCCCAGTACATGCGGCACAGAGCCGAATGGCTCAAGTCGCGTCTTAGGGACGCTTGCACCGCGAAGCAAGCTGTGCCTTTGTCAGTCCCTCGAAAGAATAACTCATACACTCAAAAATTAATTAAAACGACTATAACTTTTGCCTACTTGTCTAACTCAAGGACGAGTAGCTATAAAGCTTAGAGCTATTACAGCCGACTCATCTTCTTAACCCGAACTGACGTTAGTATTACTCGCTTCTTCAATCCAACTATCAAATAACTCTTGATTATTTGCTACCCATTCCTCAGCATGACGACGAATATCTTCTGGTTTACTTTCTCCGTCTTTGATCCGTAAGCTTTCTTGATTTATATCTTCAACAGGAATTTGTACCAATTCAAACCAGCGTTTTGCCATTGGGTTAGCTTCTAAAAATTTCTTATTGGCAACAATGCTTTGTTGAGTTTTAGGAAATCCATGATTTTTTCCGTCAATAGTAGTATCTTGCTCAGTAATATCTCCCATTGTTGGAGGTAAAGAGGTAAAAGGAACTTCTAACCAAACCACGTCTTGATCTAGCTGCAAAGTTGCACTAATCCAATGGGGATTATAAGCATAGAAAATGATTGGTTCTCCTTGCCTATAGCGAGCAATACTGTTCGCCAGTAAAGCTGTATACTGTCCGCTATCATGTTCTACAGTGTCTTGCAAACCATAAGCCTCAAGATGATGATCGATATTTAATTCACAAGCCCAACCTGCATTGCATCCTACTAAATTGGCTTTGCCATCACCATCAGAATCGAAAAGTTTTGCCAACTCAGGGTCTTTTAACTGTTCTAGATTGGTAATGTTATGTTCATCTGCCGTTTGCTTATCTATTTGATATCCTTGTATTCCATCAGGAGTTACAATACCTACTCCTGCTAACTTTTCCTGACCACCAGCATTATTAAAAAAATCTTCATGCCCAGGATTATAATAAACCACGCTGTAATCTACATCTTGGTTAGCAACGGAGATATAGAGGGCTGGATATTCAATTTCTCGGGGGTCTTCCACTTTGTAGCCCAGTTTTTCCAAACCAATTCTAACAACTTCGGTTTGGAAATGTTCCTCGACCCAGCTACTATGGGCAGTGCGTAAAGTTGTTTGAGATGGTTCACCATTGGTATCTGTTGATGACTGAGGCGTAGATTGACAAGCAGCCAAGCTAACTAGAACCATGATTGAGGCTGTTTTTAAGCTATGTTTGGTAAATTTTAGCAATTGTTTGATTAACATTCTTGGAGCCTTACTTTACTGTATGATTTCCTTGAGATCGTAAATATCTTGCAGAAAATCACGAATATAATCGTTGGCAGGCTGCTTAAGAATTACTTCTGGTACTCCCACCTGAACAATTTTACCCTCTTTCATTACTGCAACACGATCGCCGATTTTAAAGGCTTCATGGATATCGTGGCTGATAAAAATAATTGTCTTGTGAAGTTCTTTTTGTAAACGCAGTAATTCCTGCTGCATTTCCCTTCTAATCAGAGGATCTAAGGCACTAAAAGGCTCGTCCATGAGTAAGATTTCGGCATCTGTAGCTAAAGCACGAGCTAAACCCACCCTTTGTTGCATGCCTCCACTGAGATCCTTAGGGAAACGATCTGCCCATTTTTCTAAACCTACTCTGGCTAAAGTATCCAGGCTTTTCTGACGACGTTTAGCTTTATCGATACCCTGTACTTTTAGTCCATATGCCACATTTTCCACTACGGTTTTGTGAGGGAATAGCCCAAATTGTTGAAACACCATCGAGATTTTGCTTAAGCGAATCTCTCGCATTCTTTGTTCATTAACATGAGCAACATCTTCCCCATCAATATAAATATGTCCGCTGGTGGGTTTAATCAAACGGTTGATGCAGCGAATTAAAGTTGATTTGCCCGAACCAGACAGCCCCATAATGACAAACAGTTCTCCTGGTTTAATCTTCAAAGAAATATCAGCGATACTGATAACCTGTTTAGTAAGCTGCAAAATATCATCTCGGGTTTTACCTTCTCGAAATAGCTTTAGTGCAGCATAAGGTTTATCTCCATAAATCTTGATCAGATTTTCCAGACAAATTTTAAATTCCGAATTTGACATTCTGTTTAATATTTCCGTGATTCCGCACTGTTTTGAGAGTAAAGCGATCGCTCTAATGATATCTTGTAATTACTTATGTCAGAGTTAAGCACAAGTATCAAATAAGAGCAATTCTTAACCGCTATTATTCACGAAGTCAGAGGAAGCCCCGTGCTTCCAGCGCGTGGTCTCTCTGACCTTGCCCTCGGAAATTATAAACTTCTTCATTGTGCTGAGTATATAACTCTAGAACCTCCTTTGGGCGATCGCAATTGATCTAGATCAAGACACCAGTACTGGTTACTAAAGATGTTGAGATTATTTATTGTGTTTTTGAAGAATCAAATAAATATCAAAATCTCGAACTCAAAAGCTGAATTCCAAAAATAGACCACATGATATGAAAAACATATGTAACCTAATTATTTTTTTGATTCAGATCAAAATATCTCACTTAAATCTACAACTAAATTTGGCAAAATATCTTCACCTGATAAAGACTGAGGATTATCTAATACTTCTTTGTTGCGTCCGTTATAGTAAATCTCCACCTGTTGATCTTCAAGATTAATCAGCCAACCCAACTTAACTCCGCAGTCCATATACTCAAGCATTTTTGTCTGTAGCTGGGTTAGATCGTCAGTGGGAGATAATAATTCAATTACAAAATCAGGATCAATTGGAGCAAACTTGCTCTGCTGCTTTGGACTTAGCTCATTCCAGCGATCAAGATGAATCCAAGTTATATCGGGAGATCGTACCGCACCATTGGATAACTTGAATCCAGTGGAAGAGTCAAAGGTAACACCCAAATTGCTTCTGACATTCCATGACTCTACTTGAAAAAATAGTCTTCCATTTTTACGTCCACTCTCGCTACCAGTCGGCGACATAGCTATCAAATGCCCTTCCTTATTAGTTTCAAACCTGGCTTCAGGATTGTCAGCAGACAGTCTTTCTAAGTCGCTATCCTTGATGTCTTGTGCGATCGCTCTAAAATTTATCGCCACCATTGAATTTTAGTTACTGATTTAGCTACCAATTAATATTTTACTTTAACAACTTGAGGGTCAAAAGATTAGATAGCAGTACTTTGAGCTATTTAAACTTCATAGTTACTCACCATAGGGGTAATTATAGTGAGTAACTCATATGTACTAATATTGCTAAATGGCTATTTTAACTTTGAATCAATCTTGGTCAAAAATTTTTCTTTAAAATCAAGACCTAACCACCATATTGCCAGTCAGTATCAGATAGCAGTAATTGGTCGCCTTCGCGATGAATCCCCGAAGCAACTACTTCTCCTACATATACAGTGTGATCACCTTCTTCTACTGTACCAACTACTTTACATTCAATGTATCCCAAGGAATCTTTAAGAATAGGACATCCTGTTGCTTCTCCTTCGTAAAATTCCACATCTTCAAACTTATTGCCAACACGTGCTTTAGGTTTAAAAAAAGATTCTGCTATGTCTTTCTGCTTTACTTCGAGAAAAGTTATGGCAAACACCTGAGTGTTCTTAATCATTTCATGAGAGGTTGTTCCTTTTTTGACGCAGTTTACTACTAAAGGAGGATTAAAAGATGATTGCATCAACCAGCTTACGGTAAAACCGTTCATCTCTTCTCCTTCCCTGACTCCACAGATATAAAGTCCATGAGGAATCTTGCGTAGCATTGTTTTCTTGGCTTTTTGATCTAACAAAAGTTTTACTCCTTTATGCTGAATTTATCATGCCATGGCAGTCTATCAGGGTTGAGAGGTTAGCGAAACTTTCTTTGGTTATAAATTGAATCTTTTATACACATTGCATATTCTTTAGTCTTTCCTCATCTGTTTTTGGTATTTGCGATAAGCCTGCCCTAAAGGATACCGCTGACTCCTACGGACTTGCTCCGCAAACGCATAACGGCATGGCTTCGCTACGCATTATCAAAGATTGAGAGTAATAAAAATAGCGATCGCAAAAATAATAGATAATTCCAATGAGTTGATTAATTTGTCTGTTGTTAACCACATCCTTATTTAGATAACGGGCAAATGCCTGACAATCTGAACAGTAGCAAACACATCTATTGATATTCTTAACACCTTTAATATGACCTTGGAGTTTGCCACAGCTACAACCAATTGAATGAACCATCGTCTTTATGTTGGGAAATAATTTATTGATTTCCAGTGTATTTATGTTGATCGCTAAACCCCTAGAAATATAGATTTTCTGAAGCGATCGCTAATAGTTAAAAAGTCTACAATCTAGACAAGATATAATTTTTATCGAGTGATTCTTGACAGTAAAGTCGTCAAGTGGATGTGGAATACTGTTAAGTGTGAAGGTGTAGATATTCATGTGGGATTTAATCTCCCAGGCATAATGAATGATGCTGGCATAGTTGTTGACCATAACGGTCAATTTTGATTAGACTGAGGGAATACTGACTGTTGAATCTGTTGTAAGCCTGTTTGGATAAATCCTGGAGGCAAGTTAGGGTGAGGACAAGTATCGACGACAATAAAAGTAATGAGAAAAGAAAGAATCAGACGATCTCTTTTGATGGGTTCTTTAAGAATCATAATCTTGCTTCTGAAATTATTTAATTTAAGCTGGGTTGGGACTTAATCAAACTGATTGAGGATAACGTATCATCGGGAAGATAACGGGACAGTCTGCAATCTGAATTGTTTTCTGTAGCTCAAAACCATGACGTTGGTAAAAAGCAGCACTTCTGGGATTACAAGTTTCTAGGTGAATTGTTTCCTGGGTGCGATCGCATTCTAATAGTGCGGTTTCTATCAGTGACGAACCATAACCCTTACCTTGCTTAGAGGTCGTTACTCCCAGTAAAACTAAATAACGATGGGGGACTTGGGGGTGAGCTTGCGTCATCTCTTCAAAGACAGCAGCTACCTTATCTAAATCTTGAGGCGATACGGTTTTTTGCATATATGCACTAAAATCATCAAGATTTAATTCACGTTGGGGAGGAAGCCAAAACGCAGCCCCTTCAAAGTCTTTGGTGCAATTAATATCAACCTGATCGTCAATCAAGAGTTTGACAAAACCTGGAAAACTAGCTAGATATTGCTCTTCTGAAGGATATATCCAGCGAAAGAAAGGATCGGCACTAAATGCCAGCACCATAGAATCAATTATTTGCTGTAGATTGTTTTTGCCATTTACTGAGGATCTAATTAAAGTTGTAGTCATGATTAATAAAATGAATTAACTTGTCTTTCACTAATCACAATAAAGAAAGCTTTAATTTCGGTCGATACAGTAAATGTCAGGACTTCTTTAGGATTAATCTTTGATAATGTCAGTTTTGATCGACCCAAAGCCTAGCCATGCTCGTAAAATATTTTTGTTCGATATTCTCTAAGCTAGTTTTGATCAAGCTTTAGCAGAATGTCTCAAGGGTGATTCTGGCAAATAAAAAAGTCTGGTAATGTCAGGTTCGATTATTTTGTAGAGTCAGTAAGGCGATTCGCTATAGTTTTGTCAGAACTATTGGCAAATGTTGACCGAAACCAATAAAGTCTTTATCTGTAGTAAAAATTTCGTAATTTCTGCGGTGTGCCGTTGCACAAATTAAAAAGTCAGTGTTTGCTCCTTGGATGCCATTACTACGACAAATGTTGAACTAGTCTACTGCTAATTCATAATCTTCAGCATCCAATGTTAAATCGGGAAATGCTCTCAGATTATTTTTGAGTTTGTCATACTGCGCTTGATGTTTGATCCCAGACAAAATTTTCTGTCTAACTGCACCAATAAGAATTACTCTTCCATCACTAATAAAATCTCGAAGTTTATCTGTTTTCCAAGGTTCTTAACTTTCTCGGAGAAATAGGCTTATCATCGGTAATCCAACCTATTTTTGACAAATCTAGATTCTGTGTCCGTAATGTACGCTCATCAATAACTCTTGAATATCTTTCAGAATTATAATTAACTATATTCTTACTTTGCAAAAAAAATTCTTCTTGAATAGCTTGTTTAAATACATCAATAGTTTTCTTATTTCTTGACTCTGACCATTTTTGTTCAAGAATTGCGAAGAAAGATTGAATTGTGTTTATTAGAGTACTCGATCTTATAATCTTCTGCTCTTCTATATAATCATACAATATGTTGCATAAGGTAATATATCCTGCATTACAAGACTTCATTTCTTCAATCCAATCTCGCACTTTTCTCAACTCCTAAAATCACACTCTAATTTGAAATTGCTTCAGAAAACCTGCTCAAAGCTTAGAATTTTCAATATTTCAATCAAAAAAAAATTAAATAAATAAAATAATGCTCTTTTTATAATGATAAAAAATAATACATTTTAAAAAAAATTGTTAGTTGTTATACCATTCATATATTTATAATGGATAGTGCAAGAGAGCTACATTTTTTCTGAAATCTTTAGATTCTTGATTATTAAAAACTCTTGGGAAAATCAAACCTACGGCAAGATTACAAATTTAATTATTATTTTTGAAAGAGATGATTAGTATGATAGTATTCGATCTGATTAACCTTAGCCATGCAAATTACTCTCGATCTTTCTGAAGAATTAGTATCTCGTCTCAATTCTGTTGAAGATAAACTACCGCAGGTCATAGAATTAGGACTGCGAGAACTAAATGCTAGTCCTCAAGATGGATTTAATGGTATTGCCGAAGTTTTGGAGTTTTTAGCCACTTTACCTACGCCAGAAGAAATTCTTGCCTTACGTCCTTCGGAGGCATTGCAAACTCAAATTAGTAATTTGTTGGAAAAGCATCGCGATCGCAATTTGACAGATGTAGAAGGTAAAATGTGGGAGCAATATCAGTATCTCGAACATTTGATTCGCAAAGCTAAAGCTAAAGCCTATTTGAAACTGCAAACAGACAAAGAAGATGAGCAGTAGTTATATTCCTGCTGCAATCAAGAGTTTAGTGCGGGAACGAGCTAATTATTGTTGCGAGTATTGTTTAATTCCTGAAGCTTTTACTTTTGCTTCTCACGAAATCGACCATATCATTGCCAGAAAACATGGAGGTCGGACTACAGAGGATAATTTGGCTCTTTCTTGTACAATTTGCAATCAACACAAAGGTAGTGATTTAGCTTCCATCGATCCAGAAACAAATGAACTTACCCCTTTATATCATCCTCGTAAATATCAATGGCAGAATCATTTCAGTATAAATGATGGTCAAATTGTCCCTTTAACTCCCGAAGGCAGAGTAACAGTTCGTTTATTACAATTTAATCGCCAAGAAAGAATTGAAGAACGCAAATTGCTGATAGAAGCTGGGATTCTAAAATCTGATTAAATACAAGAAAGCGATCGCGCTTCTATCAAACTACTATTCAATCTAAACCCCAAAGCAAATTTAAGTCATAACTACGAAACTGTTTAAAAGAATACTCGAACTTAACGATCGCAACTCCCCCAACTCTCTAACCTTCGGTAAAATTGAGTAAATTTACGGAATTTGCTCGAACTATGGACTTATCCCAGGCTTTGACAGTTGCCAATCGAGCTATGTTAGCTCACTGCGATCGCGGATTAAGCGATGTGGAGACAATAATATTAACAGGCTCTTGGGAAAGTCAAACCTACGACGAAATAGCGGCAGTTTCGGGATATTCCGATAGTTATTTGAGGCGGGATGTTGCTCCCAAGCTGTGGAAGTTGCTGAGTAAAGCTTTAGAAGAACCTGTCAGTAAAAAGAATTTTAAGGCTGCTTTGGCCAGGAAATGGCAGCAAGAATCGGCAGTTAAGCAAGAGAATATATCAGAAGAGGAGGATAGTAGCGATCGCTCTCTTGGTCGTAGCGACTGGGGAGAAATCATTGATATCAGTTTCTTTCACGGACGTAGTAGGGAGTTAGCCGAGGTAAAGCAATGGTTAAAGAATAAGAACTCTCGCTTACTAGCTATTTTGGGTTTGGGAGGTGTGGGCAAAACTGCTTTAACGGCAAAAGTAGCACAAGAAGCACAAGGAGATTTTGACGCTGTTATTTGGCGTAGTCTTCGTAATGCTCCTCCTCTAGATACTTTGTTAGAAGATTTAGTGCCATTTTTATCGGAACAAGAAGATAATCGGGGAGAAATACAGCGATTGCTCTATTGGTTGCGGACTAAACGCTGTTTGCTCGTCCTCGATAATGTAGAAACTATTCTCCAAGCTCAAGGTCATGCGGGTGAATATCTGACTGGTTATGAGAACTATCGCGATTTGTTTCGTGCAGTAGGAGAAACAGTCCATCAAAGTTGTCTGCTAGTTACTAGTAGGGAAAAACCAGCCGAAATCGCCATGATGGAAGGAGAAGGGAGTCCGGTAAGTTCCCTTAAGTTGATTGGCTCTCCCGAAGCTGCGATCGCCCTAATTAAAGCCAAAGGTTTATTTGGGTCACAAGAGGAACAGCAAGAGTTATGTCGTCGTTATAGTTGCAATGCCTTAGCACTAAAGATTGTCGCTACATCCATCCAAGATCTATTTGGCGGAGAGATTAAAGAATTTCTCGCTGAAGATAGCATTCTTTTTTACAACGTTCGCCGACTGTTAGACCAACAGTTTAATCGTCTTTCTCCTCTAGAACAGTCCGTTATGTATTGGCTGGCGATTAATCGCGAGTGGACGACAATTCCCGAACTGGCGGAGGATATTATCCCCAAAGTAGGCAAACTAGATTTATTAGGTGCGTTGGAATCTTTGATGTGGCGCAGTTTGGTAGAAAAGCAAGAGAGAAAATATACCCAACAACCTGTAGTCATGGAATACGTGACAGAGCGTTTAATTGAAGGTGCGATCGCCGAAATCGGTCAAGCAGATACTACGTTAAATTTACTGGGAAACTACGCTCTAATTAAAACTAATGTCAAAGACTACATTAGAGATAGCCAGTATCGGTTAATTTTAGACCCCATCGGCACCAAACTAGGCTACGTTTATCCTGCTAAGACACTCCTCACACTACAGCTAAAGGCAGTTCTCCAACAACTTAAAACTCAAATTCCTAGCACACAAGGTTACGCTGCGGGCAATCTAATTAATTTTGGATGTTATTTAGAACTAGATTTTAAAGGTTTTGACTTTGACAATTTCAGGATTCGGCAAGCATATCTCCAGGGTGTCAGCTTACAGGGAGTTAATTTTCAAAATGCCGAGTTTTTGCGATCGCTGTTTACTCAAAATTTAGGCAGCGTTTTAGCTATTGCTTACAGTCCCGATGGTCATAAAATTGCGATCGCTGATGATGAGGGAGTTATTTATATTTGGCAGGTTACTAACCATCAACTTGAGCTAACTTTAAAAGGTCATACCGATTGGGTGTGGTCTGTCGCCTGGAGTCCTGACGGCAGAAGATTAGCTAGCACTTCCAACGATTGCTTGGTTAAACTTTGGGACACAACTACTGGTCAATGCCTACTCACTTCTCCCAGTCATACTAATAGTAATGAGGATGTTGCTTGGAGTCCCGATGGTAAACTGCTGGCTAGTGGCGGTAAAGAGCGAACGATTCGTATTTGGGACTCAAACACGGGAGAGAATTATAGAGTTTTCGATCTTAATATAGACTTTTTGTTTTGGGTTTCTGTTACTTGGAGTCCCGACGGCAAACATTTAGCGATCGCAGCACAAGAACAAATTCAGTTGTGGAATGTAGAAACTGCTAGCTGCATCAAAACTCTTGCGGGACACCAACAATATGTCATATCTGTTGTTTGGCATCCGAACCAAAACTTAATTGCTAGTGGTAGCCTCGATGGTACGGTCAGAATCTGGGACATCAATACGAAAAAATGCCTGCAAGTTTTACACCACGATAATTACGTCTGGTCGCTAGCTTGGAGTCACAGCGGTAATCTGCTCGCTAGTGCTGCTTACGATTTAACAGCAAAAATTTGGGATGCTGCTACGGGTAAATGTTGGCATACTTTATTGGGTCATCAAAATTGGCTATGGTCGGTAGCTTGGAGTCAAGACGATCGCACTCTGATTACTGGCTCTTTTGATCGCACGGCAAAATTCTGGGATGTTGCTACAGGTAAATGTCTCAAAACTCTTCAAGGTTATATTGCTCCAATTTGGTCACTAGCTTGGAGTGAAGATGGGCAAACTCTTTATAGTGGGAGTGGAGATCATAGTTTAAGACAATGGCAGATCGAGACAGGTGAATGTCTAAAAAATATTAGGGGTAATCGACAAAGTGTTTGGGCAATTGCTCCTAGCCCAGACTTTAAAACATTTGCTAGTGGAGGAGCTAGTAAAACGGTCTGGATTTGGGATGGGTCAACAGGACAACCCCGCCATACTCTATCTGGTCATCAAGGTTCAATTTGGCGTACCTACTGGAGTCCCGATGGTCAAACTCTTGCTAGTCTCGGTAACGATGGCACGATTCGTCTTTGGTCTTCCGCTACTGGACAGTGCTTGAATATTCTGAGAACGAGCGATCGCTGGGTAACTTCTTTAACCTGGCGCAGCGATGGTCAGCTACTCGCTAGTACTTGCGTCAATCGTACCGCGAACATTTGGCATCCCGATACTGGGGAGTGTATTAAAACTCTTACGGGACATCAAGACGCAATTTTTGGTATCGACTGGAGTCCTAACGGTCAATTTATTGCTAGTGCTTCTTTTGATCGCACGGTGAAAATTTGGCATCCCGACACGGGAGAATGCGTCAAAACTTTTGTCGGAAATAGGGGGATTTTTTACTCTGTTGCCTGGAGTCCCAATAGTCAATTTATAGCTAGCGGAGGAGATAAAACTGTACAAATCTGGGATAGTGAAACTGGGAATTGTCTACAAGCGTTTTCAGGTCATACTAATTGGGTTCATTGTCTGGCTTGGAGTCCCGATGGTCAAACTCTTGCCAGTGGTAGTGGCGATCGCACTATTAGGTTATGGGACATCAAAACAGGTGAGTGTCTGCGGATATTTATACCAGATAGACCCTATGAAGGAATTAATATTAGTGGAGTTAAAGGTTTAACAGAAGCCCAGAAATTTGCTTTAAAGGCATTAGGAGCTTATTGAATTTAAACTTATAGCTATCCTCACAGACTAACTCTCTTATCCTGAACTAACGTTAATTTTCAGCTATAAAATACGTACCAGACTAAAATTTAATTTGGAGACAGGGTCTTCAACGCTCTCTCCTTGATAAATTTTTTCTAATTTCAACTTATGTTCCTTCTTGATTGAGTCTAGCCATGATTGAGGATAATTGAGTAGAAATTGAGTACTGAACTTTGGCGATTCTTGAGCAACATCAGGTTGATCTATTAATCGAATGATAGCTTTGTTGGTTAAGTGATGGCTGATCGATATCAAACTAATCGACAAATCTTGAGGGGTTAAGATCAAAGGTTTTTCTGTGCTATTAATAATTTCAGCGATGGGAACATTCTGAAAATTAATCGATTTATTCCACCAAGAAGACGAACTAATAATTAACGAGCAAGAAATAATTCCTAGTGACAAAAATATTGCTAAGAATAATTGCCATATTCTGGTTGTAAATACTTTAGCTGATTGTGGCGTAATTCGAGAATAGATCAGATTAACAATAGATAGTTCAATGCCTACATAACAAGGAATTAAATATCTAGGAACAGCAGATCTAATACCTCCCGTGATTATATCTGGTAATGCCAATGCTAGAGCTGTGGTTAAAATTAAAGGTAATATAAATGACCAAAGTTGCTGAGGCGAATTACGAACCAGAAAATAAAATGAAAATAAAATAAATATCCAAATAAAAATCATGGGGTAGAAAGATAAAGGATCGTAAAAATTTTCGATACCATTACTACCAAGATATTGAGAATTTAAATCTACAAAAATGAGTGGTGTCTGAAATAGCCAATTTTTGAGCAACTCTGACAAAGAGATTGTCTTTTGTCTCCAAGCACTCATTTTGGTGTCATCAATTTGAGTCAGCAAAACTATCCAGGGTACATAGATAATAATACTAATAATTAATGCCATCAAATAATTGGAAAATGTTTTAGTGACTTTAATCCAAGTGTTTCTAGATCGATCTATAGCGCCCAAAAATTTAGGAAATTCATTAACTGTAACGTAGATTCCATGAGAAACAGCCACCAAAATGGAGAAGGGATATGTATAGAAACTTATAATTAGACTAGCTGTATAAATGACCCAATCTCGTTTTCTTTGCAGTCGAATTGCTCGCAACAAGCAAGCACTAGAGATTAAAATGGTCACTGTCCACAATACATACATCCGAACTTCCTGAGCGAAGAGAAGATGGAAGGGAGAGCTCGCTATGAGCATTACCCCGATTCCTGCTGCTAGAGATGAGCCAAATAATTCTAAACAGAGCCAATACATACTAGGAAATGCTAGTAAACTAATGACGGCAGATAAACTTCTTTGCACTGCAACCGAAGAGCCAAACAACTGCATCCACCATCTTGAAAGTAAGTAATAAATAGGTGGGCTTTGGGGTTCTCCCTCTGCTAAAGCTCTGATTACATCTAGAGATGTGGTTTGTGAGGTGGGGTATTGATATTGATGCAAATCTTCAATGGTCAGATCTCTGCCTTTCCATGCTTCTACCTGGTGATCAAAATCTTGTTTTGAATAACCAGCACTGTGAATTGAGTTGACTACCTCGTCCCACCAATAAGCTTTATGGTCAAGATTAGTAAATCGGAATAAGATGCCAATGACTAAGATGGTAATGATCAAAAATCTCCAGGGCTTGGTCAGAATTTGCCAACGACTATCTTTAACTAGTGGTCTTTCTGAACTTTTTATTTGGCTAATCATCAAGTAATAAGTCCCAAATAACTACTTACATTAAATGTATCCTAAAGAATCTCTGACCAAAAGTTTTGCTCCTTAATCCCCAATCCCTCGAAAGAATAACTCATGCACTCAAAAATTAATTAAAACGACTATATTTCCCCATAAATTGATCAAACTTAAGTCAGAAAAACTTTTTCTCAGTTATCAACTCATTTTTTAAACTAAGTCTGATTGCCAAAAAATACTATAAGGTTTTAAATTGAAAACGCAGAATCGACTTAAAACCTTCTACCTTCTACTTTCTACCTTCTACTGCGACCAACTCCGAATGAATTCGGAGTTGCAAGCGCGGTGCGGAATGCACCTTAACCTAGCCTTTAAATGTTGTATGTAAACAGGATTTAGTATTAACCCTCTTTTTTAACTAAGGGGATTTTGAACGAGAATAGGTTGATAGAGCCTACGAAAAATTAACGTTTAACCTCAAAGTCATAAAAGAGGGATTAAACTCTCATGGCGCGCCTATTTCTTCCAGGTAAAATGGAAAGTCGCTCCTGATCCTAGTTGAGATTCAACCCAGATTTTGCCCCCTTGACCTTCGATAATCTTTTTGACAATTGATAAGCCGATGCCAGTACTCTCAATGGTATCTCTGGCTTGAAGAGTTTGGAAGATGGTAAAAATGCGGTCGTGATATTGAGGTTCAATCCCTAAGCCATCATCAGCGACGGCAAACTCATAAAATTTTCCTTGCTCTTTAGCCCAGATTTCAATCGTGCCTTGCTGTTGGGGATGATATTTGATGGCATTGCCAATTAAGTTAGAAAAAACCTGTTGGAGTAACAGAACTTTTGTGGTTAAGGTCGGCATGGGTTGGACAATAACAGTCTCAAACCCTGGTGGTGGTGATAATAAATCGATCACTTCTTGCACTAAATCTCCCACATTAATCGTTTTAACTGGAGTGTTTTTGCGCCCCACCCGAGAATACTCAAGTAAACCCTGAATTAAGCCATCCATGCGCTTAACTCGAGACTGCATCAGATTTAGCTGCTGCTGATTTTCTTCTGAGATCTGTCCTGATAAATCTTCACCCAACCATGCTGCCAAATTAGCGATCGCTCGTAGGGGTGCTTTAAGGTCGTGGGAAGTAACGTAGGCAAAGCGATCTAATTCCTGATTGCGATGTTTGAGCAAGGAAGTCATTTTAAGCAACTGTTGGTTTGTCCATTCCAACTCATGGGCTTTTTCCTTGAGGGACTTTTCTGCTTGTTCCCTGGTATCTAATTCCTTTTTGAGACTATCGATTAACTCTGCCTGATGAATTGCGATCGCTAATTGTACTGCTAGTTTATCTAATAGTTCTACTTCATCTGTTTTCCAGTTGCGCGTATCGCTACATTGATGAGCTATTAATAAACCCCAAAGCTGTTGATTTGCTTTTAAAGGAGAAGTTGCCAGTAGAATAGGCACAACGGCATTAGCTTTGACTTGAAACCGTTCTAACAACTTGATATGACAGAGAGACAGTTGTGATTCATGAATATTATCAATGGCTAGAGTTTCCCCTCTTTCGTATCTAGCTGCTCCTTGTCTCTGAAAGCAAGTATCGACTACGATTTCCCCCAGTGATTTTTTCCAGCCCGATTTAACCGACTCTGCGGCAATGTTGCCACTCATGTCAGAGGCAAACTTATAAATTACCACGCGATCGCAATCTAACAATAACTGAACTTCTCTGACGGCAATATCCAGAATTTCTGACAAGTTTAAAGACTGGCGAATATGCAAAGCAGTTTCGGCAATCAGACGTTGTTGCTGAATGTTGCTAGTTAACAGAGATGTTAAGTAATGTTGCTGTAAAACGTTTTTAGCGGAGATAGTTAATGTTTCAGCCGTCAATTCGCCTTTTACTAGATAATCTTTGGCTCCACTTTTCATCGCTTCGACTGCTATTAGCTCATTGCCATGACCTGTAAGCATAATTATCGGTGGAATTGGGCTTAGTTGTTGTTTTAACTCTTCAATTAACTCTAAGCCATCAAAGTCTGGCAATAAGTAATCAAGCAAAATTAAGTCTGGCTGGTTTAAAGCGAGTTGTTCTAAACTTTCCTCCCCAGACTCGACTTCAATAATCTTATATTTGAATCTAGTTTCTCGACTTAAATAGCGACGATATAGTTCGCGATCTTCTGCCGAATCATCGATTATAAGAACTGTATATTGGCTAGCAAATGGTTCACTTAACATTTAACGCTTCACTAACATGAACACAATATTAGCATTCAAATATTTACTAATTATAAAATTTACTAATCTAACGTTGACAGATCTAGATTAAATTTAATCGCAATCTGACTCAAAATTTCTTGTTCGGCTAAGGTGATGTTGCCATTTGACTGAGCAATTTCGTAACATCTATTCAAAGTCAAGGGAGCAAACTCAGGAAGTAGCTGTTCAAGCAATCTAGGCAAATTTTGCGGCTGTGCCAGATTTGACGCGATCAAATCAACTGAAGACGGAGAGATTTCTTTAATTGTCGGCAAAATTTCTGCCCAATTTTGCTCTGGATAACTAACTCGTACCATATGTGCCAAGATTCGATCCATAATTTGGGACTGATTTAAAGCAATTTGCCAATCTGCATCAGTTTTTTGCTGCATAGAACTCAGATCCGCCTGTGATATCTTCCCTTCGTAAAAGCGACAGGCAGTTTGACCTAAGACATAAAGTATGGCTGCATTTGTAGATGCCCCAACTACCGCCCCAATTCCTGGAATAATTTCGACAACCGTTAAACCTGTTTTGAGCACATCTGCCCCTAAAGATAAACCAAAAATAGCTAGTGCTTCACCCCTTCTGGCAGGGTCATTTAAGTCCAAACCATAAGCGGCAGCAATTTCATAGATCATTTCAGTTTGCAGTTTCGTGGTGGCAACTAATTCGATGCCCAAAAACAGTGCTGCAATCGGCGGAACAATATTAGTTAGTAGCCCTAAGCGTCCACCAGACCAGGTTTTTTGCACAATCAAACGTTGAGCAATTTGATTAGCTGTTTCATCAGGATATTGCGATCGCATTTGCTCCGCATTTGCCTGAATTTTCTTAATATCTACTTTACCCAAAAAGGTCATTAGCCAATCTAGACCAACAACCTTATCTGCGGAGGTTAAAACAGGATTGCTAGCAATCCATTCTAATGTTTGCCCTGTGGAAACCGTGGTTTTTTCTAAAACTTTTTGAATCTCTGTAGTTAGATTCTCAGTTAATTTACCTACGGTATCAATCGCCTCGGCAAAAAGGTTCTCTGACGAGTTTGTTTGAGACATGATTCAGTAAATAAATATAAAATTCCTGACTATACTATCTAATACATTTTGGATAGCCAGGAAGTATGTTATCAATTAAATCTAGAATTTTCTAGTTTTCTAGTCTAAGAAATTGTGGATCTTGTTCTAATTTACAAATCTAAAAATTACCTCGGCAACTTTCACATTTTCGATCTAGTTAGTTAAATTGTCTAGAAAGTTAGCTGCCTTTTCCTTAACAGTAGTGGCATTAGCATCTTCTGGAGCAACCATTTTATCTGCATCTGCACTACCCTGTACGGCATTTAAACCCTTTTGAGCTTCTTTAGTTACTTCATTGATGCCGCGAGGATTTGAACGAGCAACATCATCTGTCTTGGCTTGAACTTTATTCAAGCTTGCTTCGCCTTCAGTAGCGCTGCTAGTCGCTGCTTGAACGGGATTAGCAGTAGCAATAAAAAGCATTCCACAAACAAACACGGTGAATACTATACGCACAGAAGACTGTAACCAGTTATTTAATTTGCTTAATAACATTAGGCTTTAACCTCGAAATTTATTCTCATCAATCAATTAATAGCTGGAATAGTATTGCTTTTAGATCTAACCAAGGATGTAAAATATGGAGAAATCAAGACAATCTCATGTCTGTCTCTGGACATACAGCTAGTTTTAGTTACATGGCAAACTTATTATGATTATTGAATTTAAAGTCATAATTTTGTATTTGTATATTTCATAAAAATATGATCAATATTTTATTCTCTATCTCAAGTAAGATTGCAGTTTCTATCAATAGCTGGATAAAAACAGTCTCGATATCTCGTTAAGTTGTGAGTGTATACATAAACTAGCAATTAATTAGAAGTTTAAACATAAATATGGATAATCAATCGCACGAAAGAGTGTATCGCGAGAGCAATAGTGAAGATGCATTTCGTACTGCTAACAAAGGTGACGTTATCGATGATGACAAAACTTTAGCAGAAAAGAAAGAGCAAGTAGCTGTCGATACCTGGGATTCTACTGGTCATGTTAAGGTACCAGCCTATTTCCCCGTTGAGGATGAGAATGGTTCCGAGGAAGCACTACACCACGTTAAAGATGCTGAAGAAATTTCCGACGTGATTCGTCAAGCCAGAGTTGATGAAGATGGCGATCGCAAATGGTAGAAAGATGTTAATCATTGCTGACAAGTTAAGGTACTACGCTGTTTGTCAATCGGTTTTCAGCTATTAGCTTTTAAGCATCTTTAAGTGACTCAAACTATCTTAGAAGCACGATCACTTAACGATCACCTGAATCTATATTTGGTGTTAGCCAATGATCTAAAATACTATCTGTAATAGTTGACAGATAATATTTTTATTTAGCTTGTCACAAATGGATGTTAATACATTAATTACCTATTGATTTAATAATTTTACTTAATAGCGTATGAATTGCAATTCATACGTTTTTTTGATTAACTACTCTAGCTAATATTTCATTCTTATTAAGTTAATAAATGCCTCTAAACTAGCCGACACAGGACTCTACCTAAAGACCTATAGCTACAGGAAGATGTAATTATTTAGTATTACAAGTAGTATATGTTATAGATTAGCCATCTAAATTAATAATTAGTACTAATATATGGCGTTTTATTATGAGAAATTTGCCAATCATAGATGGTTAATGCTTCCTATCAGGATGGCGTAGACCACTATCCAAATTTTTTAGAATTTAGTAAGGAGTTTTTATGAACTTAACAAAATTATCTACTACTACTATACTCGCACTTGCTTTAGCTCTTTCTAGCAACGCAGCTTTCGCACAAGATCAAGAAGGAACTGTAGATCAAAACTTAAATCAAGCCGAACAAAACGTCGATAATGCTGGCGAAAATTTAAAGGATGCGGGAAAAGCTTTAGGTAACAGCATTAAAAATACAGGTGATGCCGCAGAGCAAGGTTTAGAAAACGCAGGAGATGCAATTCAGCGCAATTATAATCAAGCTGAAGAACAAGTAGAGCAAACTGCGGCAGAAGCTCAAGAAAATATCAATCAGGCAGCAGAAGCAGCGCAAACTGAAATTGCTGAGACTGCGGCAGCAATCGAACAGAGATCTAACTGGGGTTGGCTAGGCTTACTGGGCTTACTCGGGTTATTTGGGTTGGTCGGTAAAAACAAAAAAGAGGTAGTAGTCGACAGTCGCGAACTTGATCCTCATCGCACAACTACTCCCACTAGATAACAATGCTAAATCCGATTCACAAAGGTTATTTATGCAAATCGACTTGGGGAGTAATTAATCTTCAGTACCCTCTGTTTTATGTGACCTATATCAACAGGATTTAGTATAGAGCTATTGTTTGAGATAATTATAATTTAAATACAGAGGGCGCAAACTATGCCCTCTTTTTTGATCATTATTAATAAAACTATGTCTTTTTCCTAAGTCTAAGGAATCTTCTGAATAGTAATATCTTTGCTCACTCAAACAATTACCTTGATATGCTCTTGAGCAAATTATGAGCCTATACGTCACCCTCCATCATTGGACTAGCTACTAGAGATCGCCAGTAGTCCAAATTCTCTTTAAATTAATTAGCTCAAAGATACTAGCCAAGAAGCCGTTAATCTAAATGTCTATTATTTAAACCCAAAATTGGCGATCGCTTTAAAAGTTAAATTTCAGCAAGAACGAGTTTTACTCAGTCTAGAAAAACCAACCATAGGAATGTAAACCTTTACCTAGTAAATTCACCCCTAGATAACAAACCCAAACAACCACAAAACCCACTGCTGCTAAGATAGCGGGCTTTCTACCTTGCCAACCGCGAGTAATTCTAGCGTGTAGATATGCGGCAAATACCAGCCAGGTAATAAACGCCCATGTTTCTTTCGGGTCCCAACTCCAATAAGAACCCCAAGCTTCGTTTGCCCAGACTCCCCCAGCAATAATCCCAATAGTTAAGAGGGGAAAACCTAAGCCGATAACGCGATAGCTAATATTATCCAAAGTCTCTGCCAGACTCAATCTCTCAGGGGATAAAGTTTTGGTGTCTGTTTGAGGTAGATCCAAGACTGCGGTATTGCTAGTTGCGGCATAAACACTACCTTGCTGCTTAATTTTAGTAGTTTTCTGCTTGACGCGATCGCGAAAACTACCAGTACCTACCGAACTTCCCTTTAACTCAATTTTCTCCCCTCGGGTAATAATCAAAAATCCAATAGCGATCGCACTACCTACCATTAAGGTAGAATAACTGAGCATCATGACGCTAACGTGCATCATTAACCAGTTCGATTTTAGGGCAGGAACTAAGGGGGCAGACTCCTGCATCTCTACAGGTAGGCTAAGAGCAGCAAAGGCAGTGATACCCATTGCTACTGGACTAGTAACGACTCCCACTAGGCGACTACGGCTCATTCTTTCGGCGATGAAGTGAATTGTGGTCACACCCCATGCCAGAAAAAATAAGGACTCATACAAATTACTGAGGGGAAAGTAACCAGCCTCGATCCACCGCGAACCAAGTAAAGTTGCCATACAAAGATTAGCCACTGCCATTCCAGTTGTCCCCAGACTCGCCAGATAGGGCAAATTAGGAAAAGCTGCTCCTCCCCAATAAATCAGCATAGTGACCAACAAGACCGCAAACGAGGTGTTGTCTAATAGGCTTTCTAGTGTAATTAAATCCATAATTTTTGATAACTTTTCTTATAGCTGCTTAGGCGATCATGAGATGTTATTGTTTCTGCCTTATTATTTTAAATATAATTCGGTAGTCTAGGTAACTAAAACTTTTTTAGCTGAAGCAATCTTATAGCGGTAGACGCGGAGATACATAAAATAAATGGAGATATTAATTAAAATACCTCCACTTAAGAAAAAACAATTAACTGATTACTGATTACTGTTGACTGTTTCGGTGCGCGCACATGCGGCTCAAGCCTTTGTCTTGCGCCTGACGGCGAACGGCGCTAACGCGCCATCGTCAGCTGAGTCTTCGACTTGCTCCGCAAACGCTGACTCTGAGGCGATAGCCTCTGTGGGTCGCACCGCTGTTGACTAATCAAGAGTTAGCCCAATCTCTCGCCCATTCCAAAACCTTACGCACCTCTGGCATAGTTGGTGCTTGACAGTAAAGACGTAACACTGGTTCGGTACCGCTAAAACGAATCAACAACCAGGTATTATCATCCATTCTAAATTTATAGCCATCCACGTCTAGGCAATCTACAACTTTCATCCCTGCAACTTCTTGAGGAGTATCGTTTTGGAGGCGATCTAGTAGTTTTGCCCGCACATCCATACTTGCTAAGGGTAAATCAATGCGGTCATAATGAGCCGTGAAGTTAGTTTTTTGCTGTAATCTGCGATAAATTGTGCCTAAGTCTTCTCCTGACTGGACAACTGCTTCGAGAACGTATAGGGCAGATAATAGAGCATCCCGTTCGGGGATATGGGTACCGTAGCCAATTCCTCCTGACTCCTCTCCGCCGATCATCACTTCGGCTTGCAGCATTCTGTCCCCAATATACTTGTAGCCAATTGGTGTTTCATAAACCGATCGCCCGTAAGATTCTGCTAAACGAGGAATTAGATCCGAACCACTGACAGTTTTGACAATTTCTCCTGTAAAACCTTTGCGTTCAGCTAAGTGTTCAATCAAGATGGGAATCAATACCTGCGAACTAAGAAAATTACCTTCAGCATCCGCCCCCGCAATGCGATCGCTGTCGCCATCAAAGACAATTCCCACCCGAATACTATCTGGATTTCGCTTTGCCCCCTCCTTAATCGCTTTGAAAAAATCTGGCAGATATTTTGGTAAGGGTTCAGGTGCGCCACCACCAAATAAAGGATCGCGATCACTATTAATCTCGTTTACAGAACAACCTAAAAGACGCTCTAAGCCTGTTGCTGCGGCACCGTGCATCACGTCTACATATACTTTTAGTTTGTTCGAGATAATTGCCTGTTTAATTGCTGCAATATCAACTTTTTGTTGCAATCCTTGACAATAGCTCACCCAAGGATCGAATTTTTCTAGTTTTCCTGGCTTGTCTGCTGGGGGTAAAGTTTGACCAATTTTTGCTTCAATCTGTTCGGTGATTTCTGGAGGCACTGATCCACCAAAAGCGCTTTTGACTTTTAAACCCAAATAAGAAGCTGGGTTATGGGATGCTGTCATTACGATTGCCCCCAAAGCTTTATGAGCCTTAGCTGCCCAACTAAATGCAGGAGTCGGCGCAAAACATTCTGATAACAATACGTCAAATCCTGCTGATTGAACTGCTTGGGCGGCTAGTTTAGCGAAATCCTCCGCCATAAAACGGCGATCATAGCCGACAATCACGGTACGGTTGGCAGCTATGTCGTTATAATTATCTGCCAAAACCTGAGCAGCCAAAGGAGCTAGCATTGCTACTCGCTCAAAGGTAAAGTCAGCAGCAATTACACCCCGCCAGCCGTCTGTACCAAATTTGATTGGATTAACAGTAAAAGACATAAAGCCAAAAATTTAGTGATTTAAGAATAACACCTTCCAGATTAACTGTTTCTTTGTGGTTTGCAAACTATAATATAGTGACTACGAAGACGTGGGCTTTATAATTTTTAAACCTCTGACGATTCACCCTGAGATTCAATGTTACGCTCTTCCATTCCTGTATCTATTGCAGAAACCGTTTCTAACTTCTGCAATAAACTTCTTAGTTTCATTCGTTCGATATAAGGCCAACCTCCCTTTTCCTCAATATCTTTAACAAACTGATATAAGTCATTTCTCGTTTGAGGCAAAGCAGTTTCAAAATATTTAACTCGTATACGACGATGAATTTGTTCCAAATCCCGTAATAAAGATAATAAATATAGACTGTCGTGCTGATTTTTCTCAGCTAAGGCACAAATATCTTTAGCGATGTCTTGCAATAGGCTAACTGAATCAATCGAGTTTCCATCTTGATTTTGAGTCATGTGCCAAATAAACTTGAAAATTAACTTTGTCTACTTTACATAAAATTTACACCAATATTAAACCGATTACAGAATACGGGTTGCCCAGTTAAATCGGTTGGCAAATTGGCTGATTTTTGGGCGATCGGCTTTTTGGTAGTCCTTATTTGGTAAAGTAGATAGCATCTATAAAAATGGCTAATTTATTAAATAAAGCCTATTTGCAGCATCTTTCGCGCTCGATGTTAAATCTAAAAATTGACAAAATGAAGTTGACTATGAGATTTCGTACGATTATTGCCAGCATCCTTGCATTATGCTTAGGAGTCCTAACAGCCTGTAGTGATTCTAGTGATGTAAGCCGCAATGAACTAACTTACGACGATATTCTTAATACTGGTATTGCCAATACTTGTTTAGAATTACCCGATAGTAGTCGTGGCACTATCTCTATCGAAGCTGGTACACAGTATAGTATTAGAGATTTATGCCTTGAACCTAGAGAATACTTTGTTAAAGAAGAACCTGTCAGCAGACGGCAGAAAGCTGAATATGTTCAGGGCAAGTTGTTAACTAGATACACTTCTAGCCTCGACCAAATTCAAGGCACTATTGATGCCAATTCTGATGGAACTCTAACCTTTACCGAAATTGATGGAATTGATTTCCAACCTGCTACAGTTTTACTTCCAGGTGGGAAGGAAGTTCCTTTCTTGTTCACTATGAAACAACTGGTAGCAACAGCTGCTAACAGTGCAGATTCAATTACCACCTCTACTGACTTTGAAGGCGAATTCAAGGTTCCTTCTTATCGTGGGCAGGTATTTTTAGACCCTAAAGGACGTAGTCTTGCCAGTGGTTACGACAATGCAGTTGCCTTGCCTGGACTAGCAGATGATGCTAGATTCTCTAATGCTAATGTCAAAGAGTTTGTTGCTCGCAAAGGAACAATGTCTCTCAACGTTACCAAGATTGATGGTGAAACTGGTGAAATTGCGGGTGTATTTGAAAGCGAACAACCATCTGCTACTGATTTAGGTGCTGAAGAACCTGAAGAAGTAAAAGTTCGTGGCATCTTTTATGGCAGAATCGAATCCAACGCTTAGACAATTAACTATCAAGCTTATTTACCGAATACCTTGTTAATCAAAAATAAATAAATCACTTTTGGGGCATCAGCCCCTTTTTTTATGGTTTCCACGCTAAAGCTTGTTATATAGCCGCAAAAAATTAGATCAGGACGTATTATAGGTTGTCGGTTCGTAGGTAGAAGGTAGAAGGTAATAGGTAGTCCTAATCTAAGTCTGTAATGTTAGACTTTTTCGCCTGATAAATTTTTGATTATCTTATTCAAGAAAATCAGAATCTCCTTTTGGTAGCAATTATATTTTTTTCATTATCATCGGTATTTAAACTATTTAAAATCTGTTGTTGTCTAATCACCATCAGCAAAACCTAAAAATGCCTAAGATGACTCAATATAGATTTAAATAAATTACCAAAATAGTAGTTTAAATTAAATAGTTATTATTGCTCAAATCCTCAGTTGCAGATAATTTTTTTGCTCACAAAAGTGATTACAAAATTTAATTTGTGCATTAACACTTATCTTTACTAACTATACTAATTTGCTGATCGTAAGAATACTTATAAAACTAGCTATATCATGATGATGCTAGGTATAATTCTGGTCTTATCTCATATCTTTATTAAATAAAAATAGTATAAATGCTGTTGTTTACTGGATACAAGAAAACATAAGCTGTAGTTGTTTCTGAATGAATTTATTTGTAAATAATAAATTATCAAGATTTAAATTATAAATTACTCTCTATCTAGGGACTAAATTTAATGACAACTTGCGTTAATAAAGATATTAAACTAGATACACTCTATCTATTTCAGCAATACGTTAGCAAGCCTACAACTAGAATCAGAAATCAAATAATGGAGCTAAACTTCGGTTTAGTGAAGAAAGAAGCTTATCACTGGGTCAACCAATGTAATGAAAGCTTTGAAGATTTATTGCAGGTTGGTTCAATTGGTTTGATTAGAGCCATAGAACGTTTTAATGTCGAAAAAGGTAATGCTTTTAGTTCATTTGCTATACCTTACATTCGCGGCGAGATTCAACATTATCTTAGAGATAAAAGTCCAACTTTAAGAATTCCGCGGAGATGGTTAGAGTTACGGCAAAGATCAATCGCTTTTATTCATAGTTTTCGAGAGGAGCATCATCGCCAACCTACTAACTCAGAAATTGCTCAGTATCTAGATGTCTCAATTAAAGAATGGCAAGACATAAAATTAGCTTACCAAAATCGTAAGCCTCTAAGTTTAGATGTTTCTGTAAATAATGACTTAGACACCCAAACCAGTCTTTGTGATCTTGTTGCCGATCCCAAATATCGTAGCTTTCAATTAGTGTATGAGGATCGCGTACGTTTACAACAAGCTTTATCTGAACTAGAAGATAGAACTAGAGATGTATTAGAGTTCGTTTTTCTGCATGATTTAACTCAGAAAGAAACAGCCAAAGTTCTAGGTATTAGTGTGGTAACGGTTTCTCGTCAACTAAAGAAAGGCGTCAATTTATTAAAAAAATCTATGGTTCAGGAAAATTAATAGTTTTCTAGCTCTGGCTAATATGAAAACCAACTGTTATCTTGGAGTCTGAATTATTTGGTTACAGATTAAATTAGGTGTTCTTAAAAAGTTGGCGATCAAGGCTGAACAATTAGAGTATGACCTGAGTTTAATCAATACTTAAACTATTATTATGAACAAATCTGTATTGTTAATATTAACTGGAACCTTAGCTATGTTGGCTAATGGTTGTTCTCTTTTTTCTAACTTTGCCGATTCACAAAAAGATCTAGAGGAAAATTTAGCGAAACCCGTTCCAGTGCAGGTTAATGCCTCTCAGCCAAATGAAGAGCCAGAAGCAGAATTTACTGATCTTGAAGATGAGATTGAGCCTGTGCAAGAAATTGCTGGTTTGATTCCTGCAACCAATCCTGATGTCAGAGTCCGAAATAGCGTTCGCGGCAGAAAAGATCCTTTTTCGGTAGTTACTTTGAATCCACGTATTGAGATTGAAGAGGAAGAATCTAGAAGTGAACCTACTAGTCGTGTCTCACAAATACCTAACCCGTCAGATAATAATGATGATAGTCAGTCTGCTGACTTACCAGAACCAACCTTAGCCCAAGAGGTTATTATTTCAGGTTTGTATGAATCTAATGGTACAGTCAAACTTATTGTCCAAGCACCAGAAGAAGATACTAGTCGTTATGTGGAGGTGGGACAATATTTATCAAATGGTCAAATCTTAGTTAAAAGAATCGAGCAAGATAGTTTTGCCTCTCCTCTAATTATTTTGGAAGAATCGGGCATTGAGGTAGCTAAAGCAATCGGGGAAGGAGTCGAAGATGACGCAGATAGCATTAGTTTAATACCAGCCAACACCTCTAGTAATAACTTAAGCTCAACTATTTCCTTAAGTTCCAATTGACAATTACCAGGATCAAATCTACTTAAAAACTACATAAAAATATAAATAGCGATGCAGCGCCCTGCATTGCTTTTATTTTGTCAAAAATCATAGGTGATACTAAATCTGATTGACAAAAGGTACTATAGATTAAAAGCGTGAAATCAACTTAAACCCCTCTACCTACATGCGTGCAAGCGCGAAAGTGCGGTCTTGGGCGGGGCGTACGAGTTCTGCCGTAAGACGACAGAATCAGCCCCTTGGCTTTCCCCCATGAGCAACTTTCGTAAGAAGCCCTTTGTACCCAAACCTAGCCTTTAAGTGGTGTATGTGAACAGGATTTAGTATGAACTGGAGTCAAAGACAAATCTATACCAAAGGTTTCTATTTTTATTAGTTGCTTTAAGATTATCCTGATGCTTAGTGTTCTAAGTTTAATTTCAATTAATGAACTCAGTTTTTTCAGGTAATTTACTTATCCCCTTAGTCCTGGTTTCTATACTGGCAGCATATGTCGCCTGGAATTTAGGGGCGAATGATGTAGCAAACTCGATGGGAACTTCAGTTGGTTCCAAAGCAATTACATTGACTCAAGCAATTGTATTGGCAGGGATTTTAGAGTTTACAGGAGCAGTAATATTTGGTCAGCAAGTATCAGCAACCTTGGCGACTAAGGTTGCTAATCCTACTTTATTTAGGGATACTCCCGAGACATTTTTGCTAGGGATGGTTGCCGTCTTGCTCTCCTGTGGCATTTGGTTACAGTTGGCTACTAGTAAAGGTTTACCAGTGGCTTCATCCCATGCTGTGGTAGGAGCGATCGCTGGGTTTAGTTGGGTTGCTCTAGGCAAAGATGCGATCGCCTGGGGCAATATCGGTTTAATTTGCTTAGGCTGGATTGTCACTCCAGTGATAAGCGCCATTGTCGCCGCTAGTTTGTACAGTTTATTACGTTACTGGCTGTTTGAATCAGACAATGTTTTGCAGCAGATGTTGGAATGGATTCCGTGGCTGAGTGCAGGTTTAATTAGTGTGTTTAGCGTAATAGTTTTACCAACTGTAGTCCATCTTCAGGTATTCAACTATGTTCCTGTATCCGAAAGAATCATTAGTTTGGGAATAGGATTAATAGGGACAGGTGCCATTACCTACTATGGCTGGTATAAGTTCAAAAACTATTGTCAGCAAAAAATTGCCATGCGGATTGTCGAAAGACTGATGGGCAAATATCAGGTGCTGAGTGCCTGTTTTGTCGCATTTGCTCATGGTTCTAACGATGTGGGAAATGCGATCGCTCCCCTGGCAGTTATTGTTTTTATTCTCAATCTGGGGATTGTGCCAACTGAAGAATTAGACATCCCGATCTGGATTTTAGTTTTGGGGGGATTAGGCATTGTTGCAGGTTTAGCAGTACAGGGAAAAAAAGTTATTGCTACAGTTGGCGAAAACATTATTTCCTTAGTACCCAGCACTGGTTTTTGTGCAGAAATAGCTACCGCTAGCACGATTTTAATTGCATCTCGGATCGGCTTACCTGTTTCCACTTCTCATGCTTTGGTGGGTAGCGTTATCGGGATTGGGTTGGCATCTAGAGAGCAAGATGTGCGCTGGGAGACAATTAAATCTGTGGTACTGGCTTGGGTTGTTACTTTACCTGTGGCGGCAATCATGGGCGCACTAATTTTTTATTTATTGCTGATGTTGCCCTGGATTTAAATTAAACTTCTTCTGTATCTACAGGTAAGGCATAATAAGCGATACCTTCAAAATCATAGTTGGGTAAATTCTCGATTACGTTATCTCTTTCTACTTCACTAGGAGTATAAAAGTGAACTCCTAACGTTGGCTCGAAAAAACGGTAAATCGGAATCGATCCTTCAACTTCAGTTTCATAGGCATAAAACTGGACTCCCTCAAATTGAAAGTCAGGTAGATTTTCAATAATCGTATCCCGTTCAACTTCGCTGATTGTATAAAGATGCACCCCCGTCGATTGATTGAAGAAACGATAAACTTCTTGACCCCCAGTTGTCGGATCTACTGTGGTGTATGCTGCCCCTTCAAAGTCATAGTTGGTCAGGTTTTCGATGGCGTTATCTCTCTCAACTTCACTAGAGGTGTAGAAGTGTCCCCCAGCAACAGGATCAAAAAATCGGTAGACGGCATCTTCTGAATTATCAACAATACTTAAAGGATTATTATTACCGACAATTTCAATATCAGCTTCACTGATATTAAGATTCTCCGCTAATTGAGCTATTTCCACACCGTCTAAAGAAAATACCCCTGTGTCGCTGTTATATATCGGTGCTTCGGTACCGCCCAATCCTTGAATAGTTAACTTATCTTCACCAGGCTGAAAATCGGTGATCTCACTAATAACAATTCCCAACTCTTCAATCGAGAGATCTTCTGTAGAGCTTGCTTGTGCCTCTGTCTGAGAACGAAAATCGAACTGGAAAACATCACTACCAGCACCACCAGTCAAAGTGCTACCACCGCTCTCGATAATTAAGCGGTCATCTCCACTGCCACCATCAAGAATATCTTCTCCCAAATTACCTTCAATAATATCATCACCGCCTTCTCCAAATAACTCATCGTCTCCAGCATCACCACAAATTCCATCATTGCCCTCGCCCCCCATAATGGTATCAGCACCGCCAAGACCGTTTAGCAGATCGTCTAAATCTCCCCCTGTAATTAGATCTCGACTTTCACTCCCTTCCAACCTATTTTCTTGATCTTCTATCCCCTGAATATCAAGACCGCCGTTGGGCAACGAGTTAATAACTAAGGGGGTTGTCGGATTTACGATACTAGACATTTAAAGAAATGTATTATAGGTGTTTTATGATTTCAAGGGCATATTATCATAAATTATACTGAGTTCTGTGCGCTCAAAAACAATATGTCACACAGCAAAAAGATTAGTAAAACTAACTGAAATTGATTGATTTAGATATTTGAGCAGAATTTTTGAGATGGAGTTAGAAGTTTTAAAAATAATACTTAAGCTGAAATATTACCGTTTATTATCGAATTGGAGCAATAAATTCCATTTGGAGGCAGTTAATCTTTACTGATTCCCTTTTGGTTCGAGAAGATAAGAAAAATAAATAATTACATCCTTCTATAGTTGCTAATATCCGAACGTCTGTGAATTGTTCTCAAATTAAATTTAGATGAGGTTCAATAGTATATTTATGTATCGACAATTTAAAAATGTTCCAGCATTGTTAGTCGTGTCGGCAAGCCTATTGTTTTACTCCGAGGCATCGGCACAAGTTATCCCCGATGGTAGTACAGCAACTGAGGTGACTATAGAAGGAAGCCGTAATATTATTCGAGAAGGACAAACGGCAGGTAACAATTTATTTCATAGTTTTGCTGATTTTTCCTTACCCAATGGAGGAGAAGCTTTTTTTGACAATGCTAGCAATATCGCAAATATCATCTCTCGCGTTACAGGAGGTCGAATTTCTGATATTAACGGTTTAATCAGTGCCAATGGTTCAGCAAATTTGTTCTTGGTTAATCCTGCGGGAATTATCTTTAATGAGGGGGCGAGTCTCAATATTGGTGGTTCATTTTATGGCAGTACCGCCGATAGTATTTTGTTTCCAGATGGGGTCGAGTTTAGTGCCAGTAATCCTGTTGAACCAGTATTGACTATTAATGCGCCGATTGGCTTAAGTTTTCGGGATAATCCTGCTCCTATTAGTCTACAGGGGACAAATTTGAGAGTTAGCGCAGGTCAAACTTTGGCTTTGCTAGGAGGAAATATTGATGCTACCGAAAGTAATCTTACAGCCAGAAATGGACAAATCCTGATTAGTGGATTGGCTGAGTCGGGAACGATTGATTTTGATCCCGACCTAGGGGTTAATATTGCCAATGAGATTAATTTAGCAGAAGTATCATTTAGCGATCGCACTTTTGTCAGCGTTTCTGGAGATGCTAGTGGCGAGGTTTTAATTCAGGCTAGTGATATAACTTTAGCTAACAATAGTGTTATCAACGGCGGCATCGATCCCGAACAAACAGCAGTAGCTATAACTCCTGGTAATATTCAGTTGGCAGCTACAGGAAATATATCTCTGTCAGATAACAGTGTAATTCGCAATAACGTCACTACAGGGAGTACTGGCAGTGCAGGCAATATTCAGCTTGGTGCCGCCAATATATTTCTTGAGGGATCTAGGATCAGTAGTACGATTCAAGGACAGGGTGATGCTGGTGGAGTTGTGGTTGATGTTAGCAATAGTTTGAGTCTAACGGGCAGCGAAATCAATTCACGAGTTGTAGCAACTGGTGTGGGTACTGCGGGGAATCTGGAAATTACTGCGGGTTCACTGGCATTAGATAATTCGGCAATTTTTTCCCAAACTCTGGGTAATGGGGATGCAGGAGGACTTAGTTTAGAAGTAGCCGATAGTATTACTGCCATCAATAATAGCTTTTTTCAGAGTCAGGTATCTCCAGGTGCCACAGGAAACTCTAACGATGTGGTTATCAATACTGGTTCCTTGACTCTTGATAGCGCGCAGATCTTAGCTGACTCTAATGGTATTGGTAATGCGGGAAATGTAGTTATCGATGCCGTAGGAGATATTGCTCTTGATAATGACAGCATTATTATTAGTAAGGTGTCTCAAGGGGAAGGTGATGCAGGAGATATTATTATTAACTCTGCTCAGTTGTTACTTGATGGTAGAAGCTTTTTGATCAGTAATACAGGGGATATTGATCCTAGCTTTAGCAATACGGGTAATGCAGGAAACGTCATTGTCAATTCTTCGGTGGTGGACTTGAATAATTTTTCGCAGATTACTAGCAATTCCTTAAGTAACGCTGTTGGTGAACCAGGAAATGTAAATGTCAATACTGACACTTTGACTATTGCTGGCGGTTCTAATATAAATGCTTTGACTGAAAATGGATCTGATGGAGGCACGGTAGAGATTGATGCTCAAACCATTGAATTAAGTACAGGGGGCAAAATTGTTACAGGTACCGATGGTGCTGGTAACGGCGGCAGTATTATCTTAAATGTGGCAGAAAATATCGACATTAATGGTGACAACCCTCCTACTCAACCTGAACCGTTTACTGAGGAAATCCTCCAAAATTTAGAACCTGAAACAGGATTATTTGCTAACGCGACGATCAACGCCACAGGTGATGGTGGTAGCATTCAGGTCAATAATCCAAAGGAAATAAATGTCTTTAATCAGGGAACTATCTCTGCCGCTAGTGAAGGCACAGGTAACGGCGGTAGTTTGTTATTGCAAGCTGATGAACTCACTTTGGATAATCAAGGAGTAGTAGAAGCATTCACCAGTAATGGAAGTGGGGGCAACATTGAACTTCAGATTGCCGAACTTATTTTTATGCAAGATGATAATAATTTAATTTCAGCCCAGGCTTTAAACAATGCTAATGGCGGTAACTTGAGCATTGATACAACTTTTGTGGTTGCTTTGCCTAATCAAAATAATGATATTTTGGCTAATGCTTCCACAGGCAACGGAGGTAATATCACCATCACTGCTGAATCAGTTTTAGGACTTGAAGAAAGAGCATCTACGCCTGCTAACTCTACTAATGATATTGATGCAAGTTCAGAATTTGGTCTAGACGGAGAGGTTTCAATCTTTACTCCTGATGTCGATCAAGCCCGAGGAGTTGCTGAACTTGATAGTCGGGTAATTGAACCACAGGCTACCGTAGCTAGGGCATGTTCTAGTCAGCAAACTCAGATTGCTAATAGCAGTCTAAACATTAAAGGCAAAGGAGGAATTCCTATACAGCCTGTTGAACCTTTTATTACTGATACTATTCTGGCAGGTGATGATAATCGTGCTGAACAATTACCGCAGCCACAACCTGATCATGGTGTATTAACGGCTCAAGGATATGTTTATCCTGCTAGAGGCGTGGCGGTGAAGGATAACGGTGAAATTATGCTGGTCAGCCATTCTAGTCTTGTGACTCAAAGAAATGTAGTAAAGTCACGCAACTGCCAGTAAATTAAATTGGTAGGTAAGCGAAATAATTTATAAGACTAGAATGTGAAATTGTACTACTCGCCCCTAATCCCTAATCCCCAAAATAAACTACTTTACCTTTAATTACACCCACTTACCTATTTGCTCAATATTTACTTAACCTGAATTCGGGTTAAGCAAAAAGCTATATCTGACAGTATTTTCCAGCGGTGCTGTGTTTACTCTTTTTTTCTAATTATTCTGCCCAAAGAACAGTCAAAAAGCTTATAGCTTAAGGCTTAGAGCTGATAGCTATCCTCACAGACTAACTCTCTTATGCCGAACTGACGTTACTTAAAATCTAGAGAATCAAAGGCATTGAGCAACTTAGGAGCAATGCCTTCTGCCCAGTTACCTTCACAACGGCGATCGCAATTTAGAATCAAGCGTAGTGAATAACTATGGGGAAAACCTGTTACTTCAAGCCACAGTAAATCGCTTTCGGCTTCACAGCTAATTTTCTCTTCATCCATTAATTCAGCTTTCATTTGGCCCATTGTTACTTCTAACTGAGTCAACAAGCGATGAAAATCTAATAACTCTGCTTTAGTTAGCTCAATTGCCCAATCGTCCGTTCCCACTAATCCCTGATATTTGGGATTTTGGGGATGCCAGCCAATACGCCAGCCATCCCCAGTTTTGATGATGCGTTCCAATTCTTAACTTGATATGTAATTTGCTTTGAGCTGTTAGTCCCCAATAATCTCTGGTTGAGTCAACTCATCAGACATCTCAATGATGGCTCGAATTACAGGTTTCATGGTAGGGTCGTCGAAATTTTCTAGTTCTTCATAGCGACGGCGTTTGGCGCGATTAGCAACCTGTACTGTAATCCGATAGCGGTTAGAAGCTGCGCTCACTAGTTCTTCGGAACGATACATGATATGGGAAGAATTAAAAGAACTTTTTCTGTGCATTAACGGAGATGCCTCTTTGCTAAGTGTATTACTTGATGCAGACTCAACTGCAAATCATAATTTTAACAAAGATCAATAACCTCTAAAGTTTTTAATCTTAAAATAATTACCCAAGCAATTAACAAATTCACAATAAAAATGTTGAGTCTTCTGCTAAATCACCTAAAAAGGCGATCGCTATATTTAAAATAGCGATCACCTGAAAATATTTGATGATGCTCAGAACTAAGAAAATTTAATCTACTAGCATCCTATAAGCCTTTATTGATCTATTTAGTGCTGACTTTGTCAGCTTCAGAGGCATTGTAGCTTTTTTCTAAAAGCATAATTCTTTTTGCCTGAACTGATAAAGCGGACTTGTCCAAGGCGTTGGTAATTAACGCGTCACTGGAAAATAAGCCTGCACCGTTGACAGTGAAAAACAGGAAGCAAGCTGCATAGATAGCCGACAGTTCTAGGTAAGGAATACTTAAGCCAGCTACCAAAATGTGGTGATACATGGCAACACACATAGTAGCAAAAAGACCTAAAGCTGCTGGTCGAGTAAACAGTCCCAAAATTAATAGAGGCGCGCCAATAAGCTCTGTAAACGCGGCAACGTAACTAAAAAAGATGGGGAAGGGCAAACCAATATACGCCACATATGCTTCAGCAAAACTTTCGATATTTGCTAGCTTGTCAATACCATTGTGGATCATCATTATGCCCACGACGGCTCTTAAGATTGCCCAAGAAGTTTGTTGCCAAAAATTGGCGGTCATATTGGGACGAAAAACTTTGGTTAATAGAGAAATGTTTGTCATGATATGGGAAATTTATTTTTTTAACAGCAGAAAGTTACAGAATTTAAACGGGGCATACAAGCTCTGACCTCGAAAGGCAGAGTCAGCCCCTCACAAATATGAGAAAAATGATAATTGCGCAGCCAAAACCGCCACTTCAAAAACGCTGAATATAGCTTTAACGCTCTGGTTTGTAAAACTTTATTGCTCTATATTAAAATTTAGCGCATTTTTTGAAGAATAGTTAAGTTATTTTAATAATTATCAAAATTAAATTTAATCACTAAGGTTATAAATTCGTAGAATTGCAGGTAGATTTTATAACCTAGCCTTAACCCCCCTCAAAGCCTTAAACTGAGATTTGCAGAAACTTTAAAATATTATTTAGACTGTGCGAAAAATAATTATTGCGGGTAATTGGAAAATGCATAAAAATCAGGCGGAGTCCCTGGCTTTTGTGCAAGAGTTTAAATCTGAGATTGCAGAAAATGAATCAGATCGAGAAATTGTGCTGTGCATTCCCTATACTTCTCTGACCGCCATGTCCAAGATTCTTCATGGCAGTAAAATCATGTTAGGGGCTCAAAACATTCACTGGGAACCAGAAGGTGCTTATACTGGAGAAATCTCTGGTGACATGCTTACAGAAATAGGAGTAAGCTATGTCATCGTGGGACATAGTGAGAGAAGACAATATTTTGGGGAAACGGATGAAACGGTTAACCTGAGGTTAAAAGCAGCTCAACAAAATGGCTTAAAACCAATTCTGTGTGTTGGAGAAACTAAGTCTCAAAGAGATGCAGGAGAAACCGAAAACATTATTATCAATCAATTAAAAGCTGACCTGGTAGACATCGATCAAAATAATTTAGTGATTGCTTACGAACCAATTTGGGCAATTGGTACTGGTGATACCTGTGAATCTCAAGAAGCTAACCGTGTCATTGGGGTCATTCGTCAACAGCTAGATAATAAAAACGTATCTATTCAGTATGGAGGTTCGGTAAAGCCTGGTAATGTTGATGAGATCATGGCAATGTCAGAAATTGACGGCGCATTAGTTGGGGGAGCCAGTTTGTCGGCTAGCAGTTTTGCTCGAATTGCCAAGTTTAATTAATTGATTCTCGTACTTGATGTAAATTGCCAACTTTCGAGTTTATTGGCTTTTAGCTTTTAGCTTTTAGCCACTTAATGCAAAATTCTTTAATATTTTTACTGAAGCTTTAGAAGCATTTTTTGTAGCCATGTCTTACTGTTCTGTGTCATGACTTTACCAAGATAAGGAGGTGTTCTTTGCTCTGAAAGTGAGTTTAGGGTTTGTTTGAGTGAGATTTTTTAAAAGTCTTGCTAGTCTATTTTTCATTCAAGTTTTTTCTTGTCTTTATATTATTGAGCTTTACGTTATTAATTGGAATCCCCCAACTAAGTAAAATCATTTGCTGTTGTAAAGCATCATTAGGATAACTACCATCGTAAAATTGATAATTAGGAATAATTGGATTAGCAGTTCTACCATTAACCCCTACAACCTCTCCCAAGGAATTTAAGATTGCCCCTCCACTCATTCCTTTCTGAATTTCATTAGTATAACCTATTTGATATCCATATTTAAGGGGTTTGTCTAGTTGCATAATTAGCTTACCAGAACTTATTATTAATTGATTGCTATTAAAAGGAAATCCAACAGCAAAAAGATTTTCTCTTAATTCCAGAGATGAATTACTAAGAGTTGCCACACCATAATTTCGCTCACTTACGAATTCTAAGATAGCTAAATCCTCATCTTCAGAAGATGTGACTAATTTTCCTTTGTACAAGTGAGCATCTGGCGTTTGTATATAATATTTTTCTTCGCGATCAATAATGTGACGGTTAGTTATAACAGAATAAATATGTTGCTTTTTATTGATTAAAACTCCACTACCAGCAGTGTTTTCTAGCTTTATTTTTACTGTAATAGTTGTAGATTTTTTAATTATTTCCTTATTTAATACTCTTATTGGAATTTGTTTTCGCTTGGACTGAGTAAAATCACAAAAAGAGACTGTAGTGACTACAAATATATAGCTTAAACAAAATATTAGGAATGAAATTCTATGGCTCGCCATAATTAGCGAAATTGATGATTAATACATAAAACATTAAGTATTTAAATTGATATTATAAAGAGTTTTTAAGCAAATAAATAGAATTAGTTGTATAAACTATATTATCTTCAGGTAATAGTGTTAGTAGCAATGTACCAAAATCACAACCGTCTCCTATTTTAGGTACAGTACAAATTACTGGTTGATTATTTATAGTTCCATTTCTCAAAAATTTGAGAGTGCCATTGTTGTAAGCCTTTTGAAATCGAGGAGTCACTTCTTCGCATCGTGTCTGAGGATCTAGTCCTTTAGAAGTCCAAAAGTCTCTTTTCCAAAGTATTAGCGGTTTTTTACTTTCAGGATTCCAAGCAAAAGTAGTAAAAAAATACTCATTTTGAGTTTGATCATAACTTTCACTGCAAGTAAATTGAACATTTTCTGTACTCACAGGATTAGAGTAAGCGAAATTTGATATATTAACCAATCCAGTTAGTAAGCTTGTAATGATGACAAAAGTTGATAACTGATATTTCCTCATTAGCCCCAAAAAAATAATGGAAAATACTTAATTAATACTACTTCCAAATAGTACTTGTAAAATAACCTAAAAAATCTTAAAAAATGCAAAGTGCGTAAAATGGAAAAAACCCTCACTTTACCACAGCTCTTATGCTATATTTTCCTGTCTCGCCAACAGAAGTAGTTCGAGAAATAATAGTGTAATCGCCATCATCAGTTAAATCAACAACAATCTTGGCATTCCAATTTTCAGCAGAAATGTCACCATTTACTGCAAGCTTATCCCCATCGGGATTACGTAATATCAAGAAAGGATCAAAATCATCACTTTTCATTTCAATAGTTGCTTTTTGACCACTTTTACCAAAGAATGTGTACTTTTCACAAAGCAAATTCTGACTATAAATAATATCTAAACAAACTTCCTTATCATCTAAATTACTTTCAACTGTTTTTCCATTTAAAGGTAAATTTTCTTTGAGATTTGTAACTTTTATTTTTGATTTAGAAGTTGAGGAGTTGATAAATATTTTGTCCCAGTTTGCAATTAAAGCAACAATAATAGTACCAAATACGGGAATCAGAGTAAGAATAATTGCTAATTTAGGGGAATGGTTTGTTCCATTATTAGTCATTAGAGCAATTAATTTTAATGAAAATATAAAGTTACTATTTGTAAACTGTTAAAGCATTACAACCTTAGATGTGTATAAATTCTGACTCATAATTTTAATACATAGATATTAGTTGGCAATGGCCTGTTGAATTAGAATAGGGATTTCGCTGGGTTTTTTTGCCAGTTTAATTCCTATTTGCTCCAGTTGAAATGTAGTTTGGCGATCGCGATTAACCGCTGGAATGGATGCGGATAAATGATTAGTGATGATAGTGACAGCATCACGATAAAGTTTTTCTTGGGGAGCTTGCAATCCAGCTAAATAAAAAATTATGGGTTTATCATATCCTCGATTCTTACTATATGCCACAATTTCATCGATTTCATTAATTCTTTGTCCAATAGCAATAATGGCAGTAGTTCGAGGATCTTCGTTGAGAACAGATAGCCAGTGAGGCAAACTGGAAGCGATGATGCGATCATTGCCTAAACTAACAACGATTGATTGACCGATGTTGGCTGCATTTAATTCCGCCGCAACTTCATAGCAAAGGTGGCGGCTAGTAGTAACTAAACCAACTGTACCAGGCTGATAAAACTGAGGCTGCAAATTACCAAGCCACAATTGTTGCGGAATAACAATTCCATGACTGCCAGGACCCAAAACTAGAGTATTGGTTTCTCTGGCTCGTTTAATCAGTTCAATTGTATCTAATGGAGGCACCCGAGGGGTAAAAATAATAATACGGCGAATCCCAGCAGAGATAGATTCTAGAGCCGCATCAAGTACCTGATCCGAATCAACAAAGATTAAACTGATGTCTATTCTAGCTTCTTGACATGCCTGTTGAACCAGATCGAATATGGGTATCCCCGACACTTCAGTGCCGCCATTACCCGCACTTACCCCTGCAATGATATCTGTCCCATAAGCTTTCATTTGTCTAGCACAGAAGGCAGCCTGATAGGCGGTAATTCCTTGGACTATGATTTTGTTAGGAGGAAACCAATTCATAAATTGAGCATTTTCAGCTGAGGATTTAATAGGAGGCTGAACAAAAGATGATAAATCAAAAAAATTAGTATGATTTGAATCAGGATAAAAAAACATCAACTCAGCATTAGCTTAATCGTCTCTTTCTCTTGTAACAGGTTTGACGAAGTCACCGCACAAAGGCGTTTAGTTCGCCGCATGTGACCTTCGTTTTACGGAGCTATAACGGTGACCGTTAAATTTCTTTAACCTAACTCAACTATAGAGATTATTAAGCTTTTATTTTGCGTTTTACCAACTCAATGACCTGTTCCAAATTGCTAGATAGGTAAATTTGCTCTGTTTCAGGTAAATCCTCCAGATTATCTGGATTTAATAACCGTAAAATGAAGTAAGGTTTGGATGATAGCTTGGAGTCCTCTTCCCCAAACTGGGTCGAGCTTAATTTTCTGGAATTTAAAGCGATCGCGCCATTGACCAGGGCTGGGTTTTCTGGGGTGGGATCGCAATATCCAATTAGAGTATTAATAATTTCACGGCTGATTACTTCTGGTTCCCAAATATTGAACACAACAGCCTTTATATTTGTCATTGAATCAATTTCAGCCAAAATCTCCCATAATTGCGCTCGATATAGCTCCAGATTACTATTTTCCTCCCTCAGACTATTTTCTATCAACGCACTACAGGCTGGAATTACTTCGTTTTGTTTTAGTAAATCCCAGGTTAGCAATGCTGCATCAAAACTGCTGCAAATCATAGCAATTTTGCCGATTGGTTCGTACCAGTTTAACCAACGCCAGCTTATGTTCCTAAAATCTTTATTTCTTTTCCATGAATTATGATCAATCGTCTTAATTTGCTGCTGAGAAAAATTTAAAGTTTCAATTATGGGTTGTCTTGCCAAAGCATGGTCGTTGATTGTGATTTTGCCATCAAGAGCCATTAATTCCCCATGATTATTAACTCCTAGGGGATTTATTTCAATCAGGTCGAGATCCGTTTCTTGAAACAGACGATACATCTTCGCCATCATTTTACTAACTGAGCAGATTAATTTTCCTGATAAACCCATACTGGCGGCTAATTTCCTAGCATAAAATAGCGAAAACTCTGCATCAACTACTACTTGTTGTAGATTTGAGAGTAATGAGTTCACATTCATACCACCATAAGCCGATCCCAACAAAACTGGACATTGTAGGTCATAATCCAGCACAATTGCCAAAAATAACTCTCTTTCTGTATTGTAGTGAGCCTCAGCCAAAATTACTTCAGGATATTCCCCTAAGATAGATAAGTTGAAAATACTTCGAGCAGCGGCGATCGCATCAATTGTATTGGCAACAAAGCGAACTCCTCCAGCTTTTCCTCTCCCCCCCGAACTGACTTGAGATTTGAGAACTACTGGATAAGGAATTTGTAACTGTTTAATTTGTCTTGAATCTTGAATAGTTTGAGAGGGTAAAACAGGAATGCCTACTGTTCTGAATAATTCTTTAGCTTGATACTCTAATAGTTCCATGTACTACAATATTAATAATCTCAATGATTAATTAAAAGCGAACGGTACACCGCATTCCGCGGTCAACAGTACCCCGCCTGAAAACCGAAGGGCTGTCCTGCATGTCGGGGCTGTCTTACTAAAGTTGACGGCACTCACTACTCGGATACAAGCTCCGAGTAGTGAGTGCCTCCTCATGGGACAAAGGCACAGCTTGCGGAGCAAGCAAGCGTCGCTTCGGCGCGACTTGGGGCGGTAGCCCCTGTGCCGCATGTGACCCCCCAAGACGAAGCGGACGATTTAAAGGGCGGAACTTGTTTCCGCCCCCACGTCCTTGTCTTCGCAGCACTCGGAGCTTGCACCTCTTGTGACCGAAGACCGCACTTGAGTCCTTCGGACTTGCTGAGTCTGACGACTTGCTCCGCAACCGCAACCGCGCTGTGTTGACTTCGGAAAACTCACTTTGCTCCTGAGCAATAAAACTACAATCAATCATGGTGGCTGTTTTAAACATGTATTGACTAACAATCGATCTTAAATCTTAAAATTATTTTTCCCCGCGTGTTTAGAGTAGTTAATTTATTGTAGTTGGGCTAGCCTATAATCTTAATGTTTAAATTAATTGAACTACTTACCAAGTAGCTTGAAAACTCAGTCGTGAAGCCACTATGATAAGAATTGCTATCATAAGTCTGGCTTATTCTAGCTAGAATAGTTGCCCTGAAGTAACAAGCGTATATAATAATTACGCTGCGGTTTCTGATTCAAGAGTTTCGCGCCTATATTTTTAGTAACACTTAAACTTCATGCCTCGGTCAACAAATACATTAAGTCCTCAACTTCAAAAATCGATGAATGCATAATTCCACTATGTTTGACAAACGTTACGAACTATTTTCTAACTTATGGTTAGTAGTAGAGTTAGTAGTTCAGTAAAGAACCATTTAAACCAGGGAAAATACTGTTTGATTCACAACAGCTATGGCAAAATCTCATAACGATGGAAGGGGAATGGAAAAAGTTGTAATTATTATCAACGCCGACGTTAGCGATCAAGGAAAGTTAATTTCAGCGTCGCCTGTAACTCAAAAGATGGTGGAAGCTTTGCAGTCAAGCATTGCCCAGTCTTCCCCCTCAAGAACTGTAGAGATTGTCTCTGCTGCTGCTCTCTGGTCAAGAAATGCAAGAAGTATCAAAAAAGAAAAGGGTAGTAACATAATTTATTGCCCTTTGACAATACAGCTACCCGACTATTTTGATTTTCCCCAAAGACAAATTTTTGCCGCTTGTAAAGATATCAACTCCAGAAGACGCTGGGTTGAGAAAAATCTAGGATTCAAAACCAGCGTTGGTGATTCCTGGTTAGGTCATCTATGGCTGCCGATAATCTTGAGGGAACAACCTATTTTTGCCGAAGTTATTGGTGAAGGTTCTATGCCTAACTCTTATGAGCATCCTGTAATTATACCCAAACGCCAGCAGAAATCTCTTCATGGCTTAGGCAAAGAATTGTTAGATTCGCTAGATGCTCCCCCAGCAAGCTATTTGCTCCAATTTAGCTTGTATAATGGTGAAATTGTGTTTGATCGCTTATGGCCTTTTCCTGCCGCCCCTGCATTAATAACCTTAAAAACTCAGCGACCTAATTTATTTACTTGTCATTGGAATTGCCTTGTAGGAAACCCAATCACTAAAATTAGTGTTTCTGATGCTATGCCGATCTAGCTAAATCCATGCATTTATTGCATTATAAAAACTAAGGCGTAGTTATAGAAAAAGCCATAAAGCAAAGCCTAGTAAGGAAAAGTTTGGCAATCATAGCTCGCTCTTAGTTTCTTCTCGTCGCCGATCAAGCCATTGTTGCAAAATTATAGCTGCCGCACGGCGATCAATGTCTCCTTTGTTGTGGCTAGAAAACTTTTTCTGAGCTTTGAGTTGTAATTCTGCTTCAACAGAGGTTAAACGCTCATCTACATACTCGATTGGTAATTGGAGATTGTGAGCCAGTTTGTTGGCAAATTTCTGTACTTTTTGAGCTTGAAATCCTAGCGTTCCGTCTAGATTATAGGGCAATCCAACAACCAAAATTTCGACTTCTCTTTCTTTAACGAGGCTTTTTAACTGCTGAAGATCTTCATGCCAAGTGGTGCGGTTAATAGTTGTTAAGCCAGTAGCAATAAGACCCGTTCCATCACAACCAGCAACTCCCAGGCGTTTTTTGCCCACATCTAAACCTAACGCTGCCACTCTTTTCATGCTCTATATTTAATTGTTTGAATAAAAATAAAAATCATTCAGTTTTTTCATCAAACCAATCCACTGCGAGGCGGCTTAAAAGACTCATTAGAATTAGGTTCTTTAACTGTTAGTAATTCGTTGGACTTGGAGCGAAAAATATTTTTTTGTCTGATGATGTTGTAATAAGAACTAGAAAAGGACTTTAACCACGAGATTCGAGAGGGAATTGGTGCTCGTGCAGGTTTAAAGCCTTGGAGTACATCAGATAACTGCAAGCCTTCTAGTGGTTTACCTTCTTTGATTTTGTGCCATACTGAACGGGACATCAAGAGAGTTTGCTCTACAGAAGAAGCACCAATTTCATTGAAATACTCTTCTCTTTCAGGTTGATAATCAGCAGAAACTATTTCTAAAGGCTGAGAGTATAACTGATCATCATCAGCCAAACTATGTTTTCGATTTAAAGATTCCTGAACTATTTGCGCCATTTTTGCCGTTAGCTGGGGATAAAGCCAAGTATATGCGGGATTGACGGTTAGCTGGGCACGGTGAGGGCGAGAGCCATCTTTAGAAGACTCTAGGCGAAAATAACCGATCGCTGCTTTGCGCTGTGACTCAAAAACATATCCGCTAACCACATCGGTGCCATTAAGCCAAAGTCGAATTTGACTAACGGCATTTTGCACAATACTAGATTTGAAATCTTCAACGTGACGGTCGAAAACCTGTCTTAGCAGAGGAGGCATAGAAACGCAATCTAGTTGATATAACAGCGGTGCATCAGCATTGCTCACTGGTAGAAAGTTGGGTAGATCAGGGTCTCGTTGTGCTAATTGAGAAATAAGCTCAGAGGGTATCTGCCAGTAAGTTAACTGTGCCAGTGGTTGAAAGCCATTTTCTCGATAAAGAGCGAGATGATTTTTCTCATTAATATTGACTTCCAGCATCCAGGTTCTAGCCTCCCAGATATTCTGGAGGCAATAACGCAACAATTGAGAACCGATTTCCTTTTGGGTTTTAAGTATTTCTGCCTGAGCCAAATTGCTGTTGAGCAGAACTCGTTCAACTTTCCAAGTACTATGAGTACTGTTGAGGGAGGAAACTTGAATCAAGCCGAGAACTGACTCTAGATGCTGAGCAACATACACTCGCCAACCATGATAGTAAGAATGAGGAAGAAGACCCAGAAACCTTTTCAGTCCGTACCAAGAACCAACTTGTTCTAGTTCTCTATCGATAGTTATCAGACGCTTAGAAGTTTCTTTGGCGACATACTCACTCACTAGAGCGTTAATCGCATCAACGTCGCGATGTTGAAGAGGACGAACTATCAGCTGATCCTTGTCTGGTACGGATGAAGTCATGATTTTTACTTAATCAACCCTTTCTAATTGCCACAAAATTTGGTTGCCTTCTCGTCTTACTCTAGACACAACCCAGTTACGCCAAGACCAGTGATCACCTCTGCTAGTTACAGCACTGGCATTAATATCCATCAGGTCTGCAAGCTCGGAACTGCTAATTAGATAACCTTTACCAGCTATCTCTTCAGCGATTCTCAGAGTATCAATGAGATCCCTCAATTGAGTTACTCTTTCTTCACTCGATATTCTGGTCTCTTCCATTGTGCTGTTCGATGATTCAGTCATAAATAGCAAAATTCAAATAATTGATCAATAGCTCTGAAGATGAAATTACATCTTTAGGATAATAAAGTTTACACGATATCTTGATTACCGTCATCTTAGCTAATTTGGGCAAGAATTATCAGCTACTAGGTTAATATATCTTGAGCGTCCTGGCCCAAAATCAGGCTTAATCTCTAGAGCCTTTTCATAGCTAGCGATCGCATCTTGCCATTGTTCTAGTTGTTCTAAGGCACAGCCTCGGTTGTACCAGAATAAATGATTGCCTGGCATAATTTTAATTGCATTACTCCAGCTATGTGAAGCTTCAGTCCAATTTTGAAGTTGATAGAGGGCGTGGGCGTGGTCATTCCATGCTTGATGATTGTTGGGATCGATTTCTAAGGCGCTCTTAAAGGATTCTACTGCTGCTTCATAGCTGCCTAATCGTCCTAAAGCACTACCGCGATTATGCCATGCTTCTGCTAAATTGGGGTTGATTTTTAATGCCTTTTCCCAGGAAGCGATCGCTTTATCAAATTCTCCAGCACTGGCGTGTTTTAATCCGAGGTTGAACCAACTTTCAATTAGCTCTATATTAGAGTCGTAAAGTTCGTCACTGGTTTTATCGCTTCTTAGTGCATCGCCTGGCAGCAGCTGTTCACTCGGATGCGTTTCAGTATGCGAATGGGTTGTCGCTTTTGTGACTAGCTTTGGCTCTAGGGGCAAGTTGAGTTTAGCGGATATTTGCTGTGCTAGCTCTTCATCTTCTTGAAGAAGATGCATTACCTGCTCCATGTCAATCGCCTCGGGATTTGGTTCTTGAACAGGAATAGATGATGTTTGAATGGTAGGTTCGATATCATTCATGTCATTAGTATCTGACAATCCTGATGTTTGATCATCAAAATTAGATTCTGCTTCTAATTTAGTGTGTGCCGAATCTAAACTTTTGAGTTGTTCTAAATCAACAGCGCTGGATAGATGTTCCTCTAGCTCAAATTCAAATTCGCTATCGCTGTCAGTTTCCCTGTAATTATTAGTGTTTGATACAGCATCTGGTAAATTCAACTCAATTGGCGCCGAATCTAACTCAGATAAAGGTTTAGTTGTAGAATCGGCATTTAGGGGTTTATCTGGTGCGTCAGAATCAACTTCTTGTGATGCTTCTGTGGTTGTCGAGGGGGCAGAAGTATCAGTAGCGACAACTGTATCAGAACTTAATGCCCCAAAATCCATCGGCAATCTTGCTGAGAGTTCAGACTCGGTTTGAGAATCCGTAGTTACAGAGCCAACATCAAGATCTGGACCATCATATTCCCAAATTACTGATTGTGTATAACCTGATACTAATTTTTTGCCAATACGATAAGCAGCGGCTCCAATCTGATTTACTGCCGTAGCAGATTGTGTCAGCTCCCCCAAACGAATCATAATTGTTCCTAACTGACGCTGGGACTCAGTGGGTAATTTCAAAAGTTTGGGGTAAACACGTTCCAACCAGGCAACCCAATGCACTTGTTGACCGCGATCGCCCAATTGCTTAAAAAATTTGGTGATTCGATGATCGTGCCAACCATGAGCAACTCCTTCTAAGAGCTGGTTAAATAAAAATTCATAATTGGTATCTGACAGCAAAGAATTTGACGAAGTCACCGCAGGCACCGTCGTTTTACGGCGGTGTAACGGTGACTCTGGAGTATTTGCAGAAGGTGATGAGTCTTGATGAGCCGGAGATGAGTTGGAGTTTGACGAGCGACCCACAGAGGCGGTATTCTCAGAGCCTTGCTGCGGGTTACCATGGTGCAATAATCCGCCATCGGTACCTCCTTCTGAGTAGCGAGAGCTTGACGAAGTCACCGCAGGCACCGTCGTTTTACGGCGGTGTAACGGTGACCCAGAAGAAGGTGTAGACTGATCACGCAACTTGGTTTGCTCCTCCTCTCCTAGAGGAACTGAATCTCCGTTGTCTGTTTGAGATGTTGACTTTTGATTATCTTCTTTGGCTTGTCCAATGGTATGACTCATTACCTTAGATCAAATATACTGATTTTACGAGTGAAGCTAAACTAAATTTCATTCGGTGAACTTTAATCCTGTCATCTTGAAGCAGGATTGGATTCATTAACTGTCATGCTTTGGTGTATTGACGAGCGACCCACAGAGGCTAATGCCTCAAAGTTGCTTCGCAACGCTGGCGCAAGGCAAACAAAGGGCTTGCCCGCATGTACTTGTCCGCATGCACGCGCGAATTTGACCAAATATTGCTCAATTGTACAGGGATAATTTTCTACTAACTAGTGGAAAATTTAAAATCCACATTAACTATGCCTTACGAACCTCTTCATCACAAGTATCGACCCCAGACTTTTGCGGATTTGGTGGGGCAGGAAACAATTGCCTTAACCCTAAGCAATGCTTTAAAACAGGAAAGAATTGCTCCTGCGTACCTGTTTACTGGACCTCGTGGCACAGGTAAGACTTCCAGTGCCAGAATTCTAGCAAAATCCTTAAACTGTCTTGCTAGTAGTCAGCCAACCCCAGAACCCTGCGGTAAATGTGAAGCGTGTTTGGCGATCGCCAAGGGAACAGCTCTCGACGTGATGGAAATAGATGCGGCTAGTAACACAGGGGTTGATAACATCCGCGAAATTATTGAGCGCTCGCGCTTTGCTCCTGTGCAGTGTCGTTACAAAATTTATGCGATTGACGAGTGTCATATGCTCAGTACGGCGGCGTTTAATGCCTTGCTCAAGACTTTAGAAGAGCCGCCGCCTCAAGTAGTTTTTATTCTGGCAACTACCGATCCCCAAAGAGTTCTCTCCACAATTATTTCTCGCTGTCAGCGGTTTGATTATCGGCGTATTCCTTTGACCGACATGACTAAACATCTTAAATATATTGCCCAGCAAGAAAATATTGCGATCGCCGATGATGCTTTGACCCTGATCGCTCAAATTGCCAATGGTGGTTTGCGGGATGCGGAAAGTCTTTTAGATCAGCTAAGTTTGTTACCTGAAACTATTTCTGTAGCTAAGGTCTGGGATTTAATAGGGGCAGTACCTGAACAAGATTTGTTAATCTTGCTTCAGGCGATTAACCAGAAGAACTCTCTAGCAGTTTTAGAACAGTCTCGTAGCCTAATGGATCGAGGTCGAGAACCATTAGTTGTGTTGCAGAATTTAGCTAGCTTTTATCTCAATTTGCTAATTGCTAAAACTGCGCCCCAGCGTTCTGAGATGACCACCGTGACTGAAACCTGCTGGCAGCAATTATGTACTGAAGCAAATAATTGGGACACCTCCTCAATTTTGCGTGGACAACAGCATTTAAAGGAGGCAGAAACCCAACTAAAGCAGACTACCCAACCCCGTCTTTGGCTTGAGGTTACTTTATTAGGGCTATTACCTCAAGCGAAGGGCGCGATCGCTAATCACACTGAAGCCGTAGTTAATTTCGCAGTTTCCAATCCATCTGAATCTGTGGTTAATTCTCAGACATCGAGGGCGGTACAGACAGCAACTCCTCAAAAGGCTAGTCAAGTCGCGGATATCCCACTGGAAATTGGAAAAAATGTTAATCAAGCATCTCTTAAAACTCAACAAGAGCATCGACAAATAGAGACAGCGAATAAAGATCAAAATGGACGCCAGCAAAAAGATTCAGATGTGGCTAAAGCGACTGTAGCCACATCTGTGTCTCCCGAATCACCTTTAGTTGTTTCTCCGCCTGAGCAAAAGTCTACTGATACTAAGGGAATATGGGGCAAAGTAGTTAGCTGTTTGCAACCCCCCACAACCCAGGCTTTAGTTAAACAACAATGCCATTTAGTTAGCTTTGATGGCATCAGTGCGATTGTGGGAATTAGTTCCGCCAGACTTCAGAAGCTTAACCAGGGGAAAGTTCCCAACATTGAGGCAGCTTTTGCTCAGGTATGCCAACACAAAGTCAAAGTTCAACTAGAAGTTGCGCAAGACAATGTGGCAAAGAATTCCGCTGCAACGATTATGCAGCCTACGGAGAAATTGACCAAGACTTTGCCAGCACAACCTCTCAATGAGCAAACGTTATCTTCAACTAATCAATCAGTTAAAAGCGCTCCAGCAGAACTAATTAAACCTCAATCACCAGCTCAAAATCCAGTCACGCATAACACTACAATAGCTTCTGCTTCAATAACGCCAGTGCCAGTTCAACCTATTGCTAAATCTAGTCAACATCAAACTCAAACTATAGAACAAGAAGCAACTTCGATGTTGCCAACTGTTCCTCTCACTTCAGCAACCAATCAAAATATTACATCTGACTCAATCACTGAATCTGATTCAAACTATGACCCTGATCCTGATGAATTACAACAGGCGATTAATAATTTAACTCAAAGTTTTGAAGGCGAAATAGTGCAAATGGATCATGCTTCGGAAATCTCTGAAGAAATATCTGAAATAGCCGAAACATCTCCCACCTTATCACCAACGACAATTGCTATTGAGCGACCAGATGTTGAAGATTATGATGACGATTGGTAAGTTCGGTCAACAGTAATCATTAAACATTAAGATTTAATACACTTTTCTAGTTAACGTCTAATGTGAATTAGGAAAAAGTGAGGAAAAGACAGATGATGAGAGTTACCAACTGTAGGGTCTAAAGAAAACCTGTGGGGGCGACAAGTGGCTTGAACAGGAATCAGGAAGGGGAATAGAGAAAACAGCCTCTCCAAACATGAGAAACTGTTATCAATAACTTTAATTGTTGAAAACAGTATGTTCCAACTACCTGAATTATATAGTA